>NZ_OY762552.1:0-600000 GCF_963666025.1 uncultured Methanobacterium sp.
TATATTGTGTTTTTGAGTTTGGTTTCTTTGTTTGATAGTTTTGTGCTTCTGCTATGGTTTGTGCCGTTGAATTTTCTTTTTATTGTTGAAAATATGCTTTCTATATTGTTTCTTTTTGCGTATATTTTGTTTCGGAATATTGTTGGGCTTTTTAGTCTGTATTGTCCTTTTTTTGCTCTGTTTTTGAGTGGTATTTGGTCAAATGCTTTGAGTTCTTCATTTATGCATTTTCTTATTGGTTCTGTGTCATATGCTTTGTCTGCTACTATGTAATCTGGTTTATACTTTTTGATTTGTCTTAATGCGGGTTTTGCAAATTGTGTGTCGTATTTTGGTCCACGTGATGTTTGATAATATAAAATAAGGCGTGTTTTTACGTCTATTGTTAAATGGTTTTTTATGTAGCTTTTTCTTTCTTTTTGCCGTATTTTTGCATAATACTTGTCTGCATAATCATTCGTAAAACCAGAGCCGTCTAATGCTATTATATCTGCTTTAATATCGTTTAATGATAATATTAAATGGTTAATTTCTCTAATTTGTTTTGAAGGTAGTCTTTTAAAAAATTTTTGGATCGTTGTAAAGTGTGGAACCTTTTTTATTCTCAAATATCTCTTAATTACGTCTGAAACATCAATAAAATCAATTATTTCACGATATGTTGATTTTGTGTAAATTTTCATTGCCAATATCGTGAATAAAGCATGTTGTGAATATAAATGATTTGAAAAAGCATTAGAATACTTATTTATCGCTATTTTAACATAATAATACGTTCTTTCGATGAATTTCACCAGTTTATTTTCTTTTAATTCACTATTCTTGTTTAAAACACTTTTTAAACATTGAATTTTAGAATTTTTAAAATTAAAATCCAAAAGATTTAATTGCTTTGAAACTCCACTATAAACAGGGGAATAATAGATTTCGCTAATCATAATAATATTATTCCCCTTTCTCATTATAAATACTTTAGCAACCTGTTTTAAAAATATGTAGCTATAATTTCAAGTGAAAACAGGAAAAACAAAACCTAAAACTAACAAATTTTTTTTATTACAAAAAAATCTACAAAAAACCTCAATTTCAAATAAAAAAAATAAGGGTTTCTACAAAGCCTAAAAAATATTTAAAAATAGTATCAACCCAATTCTGTTGGATCAAAAATCTGTTGGATCAATATAACAGGAATCACTTATATCCATAATATAAAAAAATCATCAAAAATTAACCAAGGCATTAATATTAACACATTGTAAATGCTGGTGATTAATTATTATAAAATAGTAAATTATTAATATTATGTTATGGTACTTATTGAGTGATGTGAGCTTTGATTGAATAAATTATTTATACAATTGAATACATTTTTTATTCATGTTAACTAAGCTTTTCACATCAAACACCAGGAGTAAAATTATCACCATTTTTATGTTAAATCCCGATGATGAGCTGTATGTCCGGGAAATTACCAAGAAAATTAATGAAAACATAAATTCAGTCAGGAGAGAACTGTCTAACCTGGAGGATATGGGTCTTTTAATAAGTAGAAAAGCAGGGAATCTTAAATATTTCAGGTTGAATAAGGATTTTTATCTTTACAGTGAACTTTACAGCATGGTGATGAAAACTGAAGGTGTTGCCAGATTATTAAAGGATATTGAAAAATGGGGTCCCATCAATTTAGCTTTTATCTATGGATCTTTTGCATCCCAAAAGGCAGACCCGAATAGTGATATTGACCTTTGCATAGTGGGATCTATTGATGAAGCCAATTTTATCCGTGAATTAAACTCTTTAGAAAAAAAACTGTCTCGTGAAATAAATTACATCAAATTATCCAATGAAGAATTCCAGGAAAAAATTGATAAAAAGGATCCCTTTATTATGGAAATACTCCGTGAACCAAAAATCATGATAGTGGGTGAATTGGATTTTAAGTAAACTTGAAGATGATATTTTCGATATTTTATCATATATTCACTCTTAGTGTTATATTGATATAACAAAAAATATGAAGTATTTTTATGAATATTCTTACCTTTTTTTAGTTACTATGCCCAGAAATTAATCCCATTATGTAGTCATACAACGAAGATAGTATGTTTGAGTTACTGGTTGTGGAACTGGTGGTGGCATTAACGTTTATACTGTTGCAGATGGCCGATAGTGTAACAGAAGCCGCATCATTGAGGTTATTTTGAACAATTTTAGTGTCTTTAGTTTGCATCCATTCATTCCAGCTGGCCTCGTCCTGGTTGTAACCATTCTCCATTAATGTTTTTAAGTCTCCATTTTTGTAGGTGGCAGTGGGTTTGAGTTTACTGCCCTGTTTTTCATAGCTACTGTGATCAGAGGATGATTCCTTACTCACACCGTGTGGTGCAGAGAAAGTATCAGATATATAGTGCGAGGCAACCCCATAATCATAACTGGCATCCTGATAATTTCCAGCATCATAGGCAGCTTTCCCTTTGTCTAACCATGTTTTGGCCTTTTCGTAACTTTTAGGATAGCTGTGGTAGGTTTTATCATTAAAAACCTTGTCTGGAACTATGGATGCATTTTCCATGACCTCCAGGTTCAGATTCTTCTGAACATCAGAGGGTAATCCATGGTAGACCGTGTCTATGATCTGGGAGTGAGTATCCCAGCTCCATGCAAAAGATGCAGGAATCGTGCTTAAGGTAATTATAGTTAAAATTAAAAATACACGGAAAGTTAAAATTGATTTCTTCATGCCTTTAACTAAGTGTATTAACTGATATAACTTTTAGGATAGATTAATATCGTAAATTATCATTCTAATTTATATTTCCCAATATTTTACTGGTTCCAACAGAGGATACTTGAAATAATGCATTAACTTAAAATACAAAATATATTTTTGTAACTGTATATACTGAGAATAACTTTGTATTTATATTGGTGCTAATTAGTACTTTTAAAAGGATTTGGGGTTTATTTCATATAGAATAAAGCCCAAAAATTTACAAAGATAAATATTTGTTAATTTTTTAAAAAAAAATTATAGGGATCTTGAATATAATCCCTACCCGAAACGAATTTAAATACATCTGAAGGCGATTAAAATTAAAAACAAATGGATATTATTATTTATAATACTGTTAACTCTTACACTAGGTTGTGCAGCGGCAGCTGGTAATTCCAGTACCCTTAAGGCCACAAATGGGGGACTGCCTGTACCCTACACCAGCCCGGTAACTCCATTGTACCAAATCCCTCCAGTTTGGACTGGTTTTATTGTGGGTTACTATATAAACCCCGGTACCACACCCTTATCCCAAATTAACTTCACAGAATTAAAAAGTGCTGGGATTACAGATGTATACGTTCTGGTAAGAAATGATAATTACTTAACTATACTGCCTGATGCCAAAGCAAAGGCTGATGCTGTGGGAATAAAAACTCATGCATGGGTATTTCCAGGTTTTGCTCATGCCTCCCAGGTTGCAGATATGAAAATAGGTGTCCAGCTGGATATGGAAACTTATGACATGCCTAAGAATCTTTCTCTAATTAAACAAATGCGACAGGACACCCAGGGAGTAACCTTCTCCATTTCCACCAAACCAGACCGCTGGGATGATAACCAGTACTACTACCTGATAGCACCCTACTGTGACTACATAGTCCCCATGTTATACATAGGTGACTACAATAACACAATAGCCGGTTTAAAAAACTGGGCCACAATATATAACGTCCTCCTACCTGGAAAAATAGTAGTTGGACTGCAAACCTATGATTCATACCAGAATGTAACTCCACTTAGTAAAAATATTATATTAGCAGAAATTAAAGCAGTACAGCCCTATAGCCGTGGAGTCATCCTGTTCAGATATGGATTATCTAACTTCACTGATAGTTAAGTTGAAATTCCCTCATTAAAAGAAATTTAAGTATTTTCATTCCCTTTTTTATCCAAATACTTCTTAGTCACTTCTTTATCAAAATCAGAGATATAATCTTTATCCTGGATTTTCCGATACTTTTCAAATTCTTTACAGGCAATTTCCTTGGCCACTGCATGGGAAACTTTTCCAGGATTCTCGAGAATATCGTATTCATTGAATTTAAGGAAAGCATCTAACCTTGATGCCCAGTCCTCCATGGACATAAGTTTATGTCTTTCGGCCTGGTTTTCGGCATAGTCCAGGTACATGTTAACGATACGATTTAATTCCAAAATCTCTTCTTGGGATAAATAGTTTTTAGCAACACCAGTGTCTGTTTTTAGGATTTTACCTTCTGGTGCATTCTTCCAGTTGGTGAGGCCCATATTCTTTTTGGTGCTGTCAGATCGTTCTGATATGATTTCTGCTGCAGTGTGGTGGGTGATAGCCCAGTGAAGTTTATTTTGAACTGTTGCATAGAAGGTTCTGGTAATCTCAGCATCTTTATTATAATCAAAACTGCACTGTGCATAGATGTCGGTTATTTTCTGGTAGAATCTACGTTCACTGGCCCTGATTTCACGGATCTTTTCCAGTAATTCATCGAAGTAATCCTTACCGAAGCGAGTACCGTTTTTTAGAAGTTCCTCATCCAAGACGAAACCTTTGGTAATGTATTCTTTCAATGTTTCAGTTGCCCATATTCTGAAATTAGTTGCTTTTTTGGAGTTTACACGGTAGCCAACAGCTATTATTGCATCGAGATCATAGTACTTGGTTTGATATGTTTTCCCGTCACTGGCAGTATGTGCAAATTTTGCACTAACTGACTTTTCATAGAGTTCCCCCTCTAAGAAAATATTTTTTAAATGTTTTGTAATTACTGATCTATCAACACCAAATAAACTAGCAATGGTTTTCTGAGTGGACCACAAGGTGTCATCTTCTAAAAGAACTTCGATAGTTGCCGCTCCTTCATCGCCCTTGTAAAGAATTATATTATTTTTTTCTAATTTTTGATCTTCGGCCATAGATCTCAACCCTACAAATATTTAATCTATTTTTGGATAAAACAAACCTTCATGACTTGTTTAAAACTAATACTATTTTTCCCTGCCTTTAGTTTTCATCTAATGTGTGTATTTTACTATGATCATTACAAGTTTTGATAGTTGTCATGGAGAGTATCTGAGAAGTAAAAAAATATAGACTTAATTAAATAAAAAAGGGATTTAAAAATAACTAATGATTATTAAAATATTATAAATGGTCCAATGACATTGTAATAATTCTAATAAGGGATTAGGTGCAGATCCCTTGAAATATCGTGATCTATTTCCCAGTATAACCCTCAGATATCTTTAATTCCAGTTTACCCCTTTATGAACTTTTTTTAAACAGAATATACTTATAATCATTAAAAAAGCCAGGATTAGATAATTCACAGGGGTCCCGGTTTCCTGCATCTCTATTAATTTCTGGTTTGTAGAGGGGTTGTTGGATATTTTTTCAGTGGATGCGGCCTCGAGTACGGTTGGGTTTGGATCGTCACTGTCTGATGATTCAACTCCGCCTCGTTGATTGTTGATCGGTCCCAAAACATCATCTAAAGTAGGGTAATTACTAGAATCACGTGTTGTACCATCACTGTAGTATATTTTACCCCCAATAACCGTGTTATTGGCATATGCGGTGCCGGTGGTGAAGATTTGAGTGCCCTGGAAAAGTGCTTTCTCATTATCTTCTATAATAGAATCATCCAGGAACATGGTCCCCCTGTAATTGGCAATTCCACTACCATACTGGGCATGGTTAAAGGTGACCTGTGTATTTTTTAAGGTTAACACTGATGCAGAACCATAGTTACAGATTCCCCCACCAATCTGGCCACGGTTACCTATGACCACCGAGTCTTTCAGGGTTAAAGTTCCCTGGTTATTGATCCCTCCACCAGAATGGGCATTACCCCGGACAATATTAAATCCACTGATTTCTACTGTTACCCCGGGGCTGATCTGGATACAGCTGCCCTTATTATCCCCATCGATATTGGTGGTTGAGCTTCCAGCACCAACGAGGTTAACATTCTTGGTTATTTTAATGTTTTCAGTGTAAGTACCGCTGGCCACGTTCACCACACTGTTATCCGGTGCGGAATCCAGGGCGTTTTGAATGGTTTGTTTGGCATAGATCCATTCAGTCCCATTATTCAGATCACTCCCAGTGCCTCCATTCACGTATAAAGTGGATCCATCCGCGGCAGAAACCGTGCTAAGAGAGAATAATAAAACTAAACCCAGAAACAGGGTCGTGATGCTTATACTGGAGGCGAGTGAGGGTGATTTAAACATTTTCCACATCCTATTTTTCCAGATTACTGGAAATATTCCAATTACTGGAAGTATTATGTTAATTGAAACATTGTTTCTTCTTAATGATATTGTTTACATACATTTATAAAAATCGTTATGGAAAACAAATTATGAATTTTTAGAATGTTTAAAATGATTATTTATTATCTAATGTTCTTTTTATTTCTCACCTTCAATTTCTTGACGTTTCTTATCTCTTCTGGCAGAAGCACTCTCAATTTCCCTTCTAACCAAATTTATTAATTCTCCACTTTCTTTAAGTTCGGTTTCAACTCCACTTACCGAGGGATTTTGATATTCAATTGCCCCTTTAGGAGAAAAATCATCTTCAGATACTAAAACCCCAAAAGAACGGTCAATTACTGGTTCTATAACCTCATCCAATGGATTGTCAAGCCTTTCTTCTACATCAATATTAAGAACAGATTCCAGGACTTCCTGGGACAGTTCCGGGCCAAAACCAATAACAATAATCTCCCGGGGATCAAATGCATTTATCACGGTGTAAAGACGACCCAGTGGTGGTTCAGGTTCTATATATGAATTAGAATCAATTCCAAACCCGGTTGTATGGTACCAGGCACGACGAAAATCTTCGTACGTTTTTCCCTCTTTTAACCTTCTTTTTATCATAGACACCATCATCATTTTTAAAAACCCCCAATTATAATGTTATATTTGTCCAATTCCCCGGTTCCGTGCTATCTGTTACTTAACAACTAAATATTATTATGTAGCACATGATTAATAATAAATATTTAACGTGCCCACTTAATATCCTAGCAAATTTAGTATTTGGAATATTTTTTTACCAAAAATTTAAAGAAATTCTGCAGCAGATTTCTTACCTTAACATTTTTAATGTATCCATTAAAGAATTAACCTCATGATACTACCAGTTAACGTTAGAGACAAGCATGGTTTGAGGTAAGGAAAATTGACAAATAATAAAATTAAAGGGGATTAGTTTATGAGCAACGAAAACCAAACGATTCACGAATTTGATTTGAATATTATTTTTGATTATTTTTCAAATACCCCACGTCAAGGACCAGGAAGTCCTGAAGTAACCCTCAAAGCTTTAAGTTTTATAGATGGTCTTACCGAAAAATCCAAAATAGCTGATATTGGTTGCGGAACTGGCGGTCAAACAATGGTGTTGGCGCAAAACACAACCAGCAAAATTACAGGTGTTGATTTATTTGCTGATTTCATCAGACAATTTAACCAAAACGCACTAAACTTAAATCTTCAGGATAGGGTGAAAGGTATCGTTGGCAATATGGAAAATCTTCCGTTTCAGGAAGAAGAATTGGACTTAATCTGGTCAGAAGGTGCGATTTATAACATTGGATTTGAACGTGGATTACGCGAGTGGCGAAAATTCCTTAAAAAGGGAGGATATATCGCAGTTACAGAAAATACCTGGTTTACCCAGGAGCGACCAACCGAAATTCAGGACTTTTGGCAGGAAGCCTATCCCGAAATTGACATAATATCGAGCAAAGTTGCTCAAATGGAAAAAGTAGGTTATCTTCCCATTGCTACCTTTGTTGTCCCTGAAGCTTGTTGGACTGATTATTATGAGGTTCAGCATCCCCAAATGCAAGAATCTTTTCTGGAAAAGTATAAGGGCAATAAATCCGCAGAAGAATTCATAGCCTATCAGCAATATGAGGCAGAGTTATATCGTAAATACAAAGAATATTATGGGTACGTGTTTTATATTGGGAAAAGAATCAGATAATGGCTGCCTTTAAAAGCGGTCATTATCTAAGACATTTATAATTTTTTCTTTAGAGTAAAGTTAAAGAGTAAACCCCATAAACTAAAAATATAGCTGCAGTTGGAACTGTAGTTAGAATGCCATGTATTGTGGCTTTGGGATGATCCATTCCTAAAAGGGAAACAGGACCATAGACAAAAGCTATTATAAAGAATAAAAGATAAAATAACAGTGTAATCATATTTAACAATTCATGAATCAGGTTTATGTCTCCTGAATTAGTTAAAACTCTATTAATTAATGTTATTATTATGAATGAACCTATTAAACAAGCAGTGATTATTTTCGTAGCTGTTAAAAATTCAGAAATCATCAGATTTCTATTGCATTGAGCGTAAAAATACAATAACGTAAAAGCAAAAACTCCGTAGACTAAAATCTGGCTAATAATTAATAGCATTAATAAATTTAATCCATTATTGGATATATTAATGTTACAGATTATGTTGAAAATAAGGTATACTGCAGTGAAAATATATGAAGTAATTACAATTTTAGTATAATTTGAAGGATACGGCTGAATATCCGTTATAGGAATGTTCTCCCATGGTTTATTGACTGAATTTTTCACAGTATCACACCATATTCAATTTTTGCATTGCTTCTTGAGCCAGCTGGAAATCGGGATTAATATCAATAACCATCTGAATATATTTCTCAGATTCAGATTTTTCACCAAATTTTTCTAAAAGGATTCCTTTTGCACAAAGAGATTCTTTATGGGTTGGATCCAATTTCAAAGATTTATCAAACATTTTTAAAGATTCATCATACTTCTTAAGGCCACAAAGGGATCTCCCCTTTTCATACCACCAATCAGCATCATCGGGATCAATCTCTATACTTTTTTCAAAATATTTCAAAGAATCATCATAACACATTAATTTTCTTAAAATGCGACCTTTGATACTTAGATAAAAATCAGACTTTGGATCTAATTCAATGACTTTGTTTACACATTCTAGAGCATCATCATATCTTTCTAGTTCCATAAGAGCAAAAGCCTTATTAGATAAAATGGATTCATCTTCCGATTCTTTTTCGATTTGGGCATTGGAATACTTCAATGATTTTTCAAAACATTTTTTTGAATCTTCAACACCCATTTCCCCCATTAACATCCCTTTCCAACGCCAATACAAAGAATTTTCGGGATCTAGTTCCAATGCTTTATTATAACATTTTAAAGCCTCAGGATATTTATTCATTTTTCTTAAAAGATTACCTTTAGAACTCCAGAAATGAGATACTTCACTATCAATCTTTAATGCTGTGTTAATAGACTCTAAAGATTCTGGATATCTTTCCAAATACTTTAAAGTTACAGATTTTAATGATCGATAATGGGGATTTTCAGGATTTAAATCAATGGCATCTTCAATAGCATCCATAGCATCCTGATATTCTTTCAGCTGCCCCGTGAATATTGCTATAAAATACAATGCCCTGTCTTCATCTGGATCGATATCTAAAATTTCGTCACAACAGTCAATAGCTTCATTGTACTCTTTAATATCATAAAAAACCATAGATTTCGCATAATAAGCTCCTATATATTTAGATTTAAAATGTAAAGCTCTATTAAAACATGCTATAGCTTTATAATTTTCATTAAGATTATTTAGGGTTCTTCCTTTGCCAACCCATGTTTCAGCATCATCTGCACTCAACTTCAAAGCTTCATCAAAGCATTTTAAGGCTTCATCAAATTTTTCCATTTCATTGTAAATTATTCCTTTATTCTTCCAGGCATTTGAATATCTGGGGTTTAATTCTAAAGATTTATCATATGACTGAATTGCCTCCTTATATTTTTCAAAATAAAGTAATTTATTACCTTGATTAAACCATTTAATTGCCACATCCGGGTTTCTATTCAAATCTTTTTCAAATAATTCCAAAGCTTTCTTGTAACATTCATCTATTTCTTCTTTTTTTCCATCCCGTACTAAAAAATCTCCTTTAACTTGCCATGCCCATGCACATTGTGGAAACGTTTTCAAATAATCATCTATTAAAATTAATCCTTCTTCAAATTCAGCATTTTTTTCGTAAATTTGTTCAATTTGAGAAAAAGCAGAGAAATTATCCTGATCTGATAGAATAACCTTATAATAAAAATTTATTGCACTTGAATCTTCACCAATGGTTCCTAACAGTTTTCCCATATTATACCATAAGTCATTGAAGATTCTTGATATTATTATAAAATCACCTTTATGCCCAATTTATGAAATAAATGATAATTTTAACATTAGTATACACATTTATAATACTTCCTATTCGTGAAGGTAGGTCTTCACTCAAGTTAGGGGGTCCATGAATCTGTATGTGATAGCATTAAATAATCACAGTATCAGCCGTATTTTTCATTTTCAAAAAGGATAAAAGCAGATTCTAATTTGTCATGGGCATTGAAAATGAGACTATCAACGTCATTCAAGAATTACACCTTCATTTTTAATCTGGGATGCGAAGTAAGTGTTTTCCATTTGGTGATACTCTTCAGGACTTATGACCTTAACTGAAATGTAAACTCCCTTATCCATGAGAAAATCGCCCACTTTTGGATATAATTTAGATTTAGTCTTGAATTTATCCCGAGATATGACTAAAATATCAATATCAGAACCTTCATGGTCATCTCCCCGGGCTACAGAGCCGTAAAGAATAACTTCTTCGATTTCAGGAAAATCAAGAAAGACTCGAAAGTCCCGGGCAATCTTCATTCGATCCATTTTAACACCTTTAATAATATTATGTCCTGTATGATTAATTAAAATACCTAGGAGTACTGGGAATTATTATCCAATCAGTTGATAATTATTTAAATTCAGCAAATCATTATTAAAATGTGGGGGTGAGAGTTTGAACTCAGAGGAAATAGTTCAAAATGCAACTGACAAATTGAAAGAAGATTTTCGAGAGAATAGGGATTGTTTTTTTAATGTACATGATCTGCATCATGTATTTTTCTGTAAGTTATCTCAATTAGGGAACCTGGTACGACCAGAATATCCAACTAGACGACGATTTTTTGTGGATAAGGAAGATTCTAAAGAATACATCAGTGGAAAGCATTCATTTCCCCCTAGGGGTGAAAATGTTCCTAAAAGTTCCCGGAGAGGGCATTACGACTTTGCCATTTTGGATGAAGAATTTTACCTGGAATTTAAAGGTTTAAGTGATCGGTTTGAACGATTATCCAGTAAAAACGTGGACACTAACCTAGACCAGGAAGGCAGGAAATACGTGGATATTGCCATTGAATTTAAATATATAACCGGGCAATGTCAGCGTGACAATATTGAATTTTCTATTTTCAAGCTTAAAGAGGCAGAAGAAGTTAGGAAGAAGATATTTTTAGTTTTCATAAGGAAAGAGGGAATGAGCCCTGAAAGATATGAAAAGATTATCAACTTTTTAAACCGAATGAAAGAAGAATCAAAAGGGGAGATAGATATAGAGATCATAGAACCTGATGATGACAGGCAGGTTTTGTTTTCTTAAATCTCACGTAGATATAGTTTTCTGAAATTATCAGGGGATAAACCGGGATTAATCATCATTTAAATACTAATTATTTATTATCATGGTTAGTTAACCAGAATGTTATTTAATGAACAGGTTAAAATCTTATTAAAATCGCTAGATGTAAAGCTTGAAATCTTTATTGTTTCACTTTTTGACCATGGAGTTCAACTTCACGAGGATCATTGTTGAGTGATTCTTTTTGATGGTCCAATCCCAACATTTCATCAAGTTTTTTCTCAGATAATTCTACGGGTTCTTCTTTAAATGATTTTGTTTGATTTTCAATTTCCATGTTTGCCAATAATTCCTGTAAGGAACTAATATGTTTAATTACAGGGGAATTTCTATTGGTCTGGTATAATTGAATGTTACCTACTTTCTTTGTTTTAATGATTATGTTTTCACCTAATAATTTATCCAATAGTTTATAAACAGTAGGTCTGGTGATTTGAGCACCTTCAGCAAGCTCTGTTTTAGAAAATTCCGACCAGGGATGTGCTACTAAAAAATCGATTAATTTTACCTGTGAACATTCACCAAAAATTTTAGTTAACATAAAACGTATCTCCTTGTAAATAAATTATACACTGATGTAAATAAATATATCGGGTACTCTTATATTGTTATTACTAAATGTTAATTAATGACATATGATGATCTATCCAAATTGATTCATTTTCATTACATCGAAAAGGATATTATGGTGGAAAGCACACCCCTGTAATTCATATTTGCAAAAGTATTCCACAATACCAGTAGTAAAGACATTAAAAAACGAGTAAAAGCATTAATTAAAGGAGGATTAATAGTTCCTTATCCAACAAAACACGGTTTGGATGTTCATATCAATGTAAACCGATCATCTGAGGTAAAAAGGTTAATTAAACCACTTGTTGATGAAATGGATTTTTATAAAGATTACAATTAATGTTATGATCTGCCTGTTATTTGATACAATCTATCGGTAATTGATTCAATTAAATCCAGTTTTTTAAGGCCTTTTATCCATTTTGTGGGTATTCCACTTTTTGTGTAGTAGGCCCCGGCCAGCTGACCATAAATAGCACCAGTGGTATCAGCATCTTCACCCAGGTTCACAGCCAATAGACAGCCTTCTTCAAAGGTATTTGATTTATAGAAAGCCCACAGGGCTGCTTCCAGGGATTTAACCACAAAACCACGGCCCCGTATTTCTGGTGGTTCTTTTTGTTTGAAGGAACCACAGGCCACCTGGTCGATCTTGCTTACTAAGGGGTTTTCTTCCCAGTATCCTGGCAAGGGTGAGTATCGTGGAGTGAGGAGTTCCTCCTTGGATTTCCCGATAAGTGCACCGTGGATTAATCCTCCCATGTAGCGGCAGGCATCCACAGCCAGGGGATGTTTATGGGTGGTGCATGATGACCGGGCCGACATTTCCAGTGCCATTAGGGGTTTTGACATGTAGAAGAGGGGTACTGGTGCCAGTCGCATCAGTGAACCATTCCCTGCTGAGTATTCATGATCCGGTCCAGAGTAGGCTTGGCCAGTTTCTTCAAATGCCATTAGAGCCTGACGGGTGGTGTTCCCAATGTCAAAGCATTCACCATTAACTGACAGGTGACCCTCATGATACCAGCGAAGGTAACGTTCCATCTGGTCCTTCGGGTCAAAATCCCTGGTTTTGATCAGGCTTTCTGCCAGGCAAAGGGCCATGGAGGTATCATCAGTCCACATGCCAGGGTCCAGATTGAAGGGTCCCCCACCTATCATATCGTTTACTGGCTGGAAGCTACCAGGATCAGTAAACTCCAGGGCAACACCCATGCAATCCCCCACCGCCAAACCAATTATAGTACCATGGAATCTGACTTCAATTTCCTTCCGGATACTCTCTAACCTCACCAGCAGATCCAGGATAAACCCATTATCAATCATCTCACCCAGTAAACCCTCGTTGAATCTATCCGACCTTATGATCATGGTGAATAACTTCTGGATTAGGGTAATATCTGCAGTAGCCAGTAATTCCCTTGATTTTATGTATTTTTCTCCCTCACCAGTCCACTGAGTCCAATCAAAATCAATTATCATGTTCCGTTGGTATAGGTCATGATAGAACTTATTAACAGTGTTTGAATAGTCAAAGTAGGGAAACTGGGGTGGTTTGTCAATCACCTGGTGGAACTGGTTATTCTGGTCCTGGAAGTAGGGTAGGTACTCCAGTAAAGCGTTGATATCATGAATGCTGGGTATGGTGGAGGTCATATTGGAACCTTTGAATTTTTAGCACAAGATTAGACATTAAAGAAGTTTATGCATAGTTTAATGATCTAATCCTTAAGGATATCTAATTCTTATTCATTTAACCCATTTTTTTCAATTGATTTTATCATTTCAAGTATGATCCTTTTAAACTCTTTCCACTGATATTCATCTAAATTCTTCACTACTTTGAATCCAAAATCATTACCTACCCTGTAAAAATCTTCTAATTCCAGTATATCCTCTAAAGATTTCTTGAAAATTATATCTCCATCTTTAACTTCTGTAATTAGATTGAAGTGAGTGGAAAAGACACTCTGTCCATATGAATATAGCTGGGAATAGCACTGTAAGATCTTTACTTCCTGGTTTTGGAGGGAAACTGTTAAAAAGAATCCTTTCTTGGTCCATTTCCGGGTTAGATTATTTGCATCGGCAAAGTTGATTAATTCCTGGAAGAACTCTACCCCAACATCATCCAAGTTTTCGAAAAAGGTTTTTTCTACCAATTCCGGTTCAATAGGTGTTATAATTCTTGTCTGGCCCATTAACCTGGGCACTAAAGTCCTGGTTCCAGTTGCATTATCTGTGAACTGTTTTATTTCCAGTGCCAGAACTTCAGTTGATTCGATTTTATTGTTTAGAAACTCAATAATATTTTGCAGATTCCGGGGTATTTCATCAGATACTACTATGAGTCTCATTTTTTCTTCTTTTAGATTGTTTGCAACATTTTCCCAAAATTCTTCTTCACTCATTTCATTATCTAAAAAGTCCTGCAGACTTTGAGGACTGTTAGCTTCTATTTGGGGGATGATTGTTTCTGCAGATTGGGAGAAAACTAGTTTGAACCATAATCCAACATTTGGCCCACTACTTCACGGTGAATTTCGATATTGTTGCTTTTTTTAACTTCTACAATAGTGGGAATGCCGTCTTGATCTAGTAGGAAGATGTCGATATTGTCAATTTCACGACCTACACGTAGCCATCTGCGGGGATTTTCATTATCGATCTGGTCGCCAGGGATGAGGTCTGGATATAGGAAGAGTAACTCCTGGAAGTTGTTTTCGTTGTGATGTTTTTCTTCAGGGATTGTCACGAGATCGTTGTTGTCTTTTATTTTGTAAATTTTTCCATTCACTTGATAATCCCCATTAATGTTTATACTTGCAATTAATCCAATTCACAGTTTTAATAAGTTAATCAACATAAAACAAACAAAACAAGATTTATTATTAATATTAAATTATAGTTAAGTGTTTCTATTTAGATAGATAGAAATAAATTAAGAAATTTTCAAAAATCAATATATTAGAACTGTAAGTAAATTTATAGGAGAGATAAATAATTTAAAAGGATTTTTTATCAATATTTCTATATATGTTAACCATGTTTCTTTTTAATCGTAAATCAACTTCATCAAATGACCAGTGCATATTTGAGCTTCTTTGTGCCATTTCCAGTACACTGGTTGTAACTCCTCCGGCATTAGCTGCTTTTCCTGGTAAGAACATTAATCCAGATTTTAAGAATAATTTAGTAGCTTCGGGAGTTGATGGTTTATTTGCTCCTTCTGCAACATACTTAACTCCATTATCTATAAGTTTTCTTGCTGAATCTTCATCTAACTCATTTTGAGTAGCACAGGGAAGAGCTATATCACATTTTATACTCCAAAGACCATAACTACCTTCTTTATAGATAGCATTAGGAAAATCATTTAAGTATTCATGAATACATTTTCTTTCTTCTTCTTTGATATGTTTTACAAATGGAATGGATATTCCATTTTCGTCATAAATGTAACCTTTTGAGTCAGACATAGCAATAACTGTTGCTCCAAGTTGTATGGCCTTTTCAGCTGCATATATGGCCACATTTCCTGAACCAGAAACTATTATCTTTTTACCTTCCAAAACTTGTCCCCTTGCTCTTAAAGCTTCTTCCAATATATAAATAAGGCCATAACCTGTGGCTTCTCTTCTTACCAGAGATCCACCATACTCTATTCCACTTCCGGTTAATACACAATTGTGCCTGTTTGCAATCCTATTATACTGCCCAAACATATACCCTACTTCTCTTGAACCCACACCAATATCCCCAGCCGGGACATCAATATCCGGCCCTATATAATTTTTAAGTTCAGTCATGAAACTCTGGCAGAATCTCATAACCTCCGCATCGGATCTGCCTTTTGGATTGAAATCACTTCCACCCTTTGCACCGCCAATTGACATACCGGTTAGACTGTTTTTTAAAATCTGTTCTAATGCTAATAATTTAAGAATCGATAAATTAACTGTCTCATGAAAACGAAGCCAACCCTTATAGGGGCCAAGTGCACTGTTGAACTGAACACGAAAACCTCGATTCACCTGTACTTCACCATTATCATCAACCCATGGTACTCTAAACATAACCACTCTTTCCGGTTCTAAAAATCTTTCTAAAATCTTTGCTTCCTTAAATTCTGGATGCCTTTCAAACAACACATTTAGACATCTTAAAATCTCAGTTGCAGTCTGAATGAACTCTGGTTCATAAGGATTTTTTCTCTCAAGTTCTTTTAATATATCCTCTACATAGGTCATATCCTCATCTCCTAATTTTTAGATCACCGCTAATAAAGATATTAAACGTTTAGTTAACCAGAAATTCCATTTCTTTAGGGTTTATATTATCTTTATAATACCTTTTATTTTCATTTACCGTTACTAACCTCAAAAATTTAATAGGTAGTCATAAAGGAGTCAAATATTTATTATATAACATACAAATAGTAGTCATGAAAATAGTCGAATATATAGATCGATTGTTAAGATTAAACATAAGATTTCCAAGGATTTAAAAAAATGTTCAACCCCTGTTTCACATATAACCACGAATTGGTAAATAAACTGCTTGAAATTAATTCCATAAGGGATTTTATTGTCAATGCACCGGTTGTACTGGAAATGGAATCATCATTAAAAAAAGATGCCCTTTTAAAATCTGCACATCACTCTACTGCAATTGAAGGTAATCCCTTATCCTTAAATCAGGTGGATAAACTGGCTAAAGGAATCAAAATACAGGGACAGAAGAGGGCTATGCAGGAAGTTCTAAACTATCTAAATGTGCTTAAAAGTATGGATAGTTATATTGAAGACGGGAAAATTACAGAAAAGAACGTTTTAAAGCTTCATGAGAATATAACTCATTACACACTGGAATATACTTATCTTGAAGGCCAGTACAGGAGCGAACCGGTTTATGTTGTAAACCGTGAAGGTGATGTTGTTTTTACTCCTCCTAATGCTAATCTGGTGCAGGGACAAATGGAGGACCTCCTGGAATGGATGAGTAACACATCTGGTGAATTAAATGCAGTTATTTCAGCAGGTATAATTCATTATGAATTTGTAAGAATACATCCCTTCATAGATGGTAATGGAAGAACTTCAAGGGCACTTGCTGCGATTTACCTGTATCTGAGGGGATTTGATGTTGATTTTACTCTGGATGAATACTACAACAGCAACAGACAGGCATACTACCATGCCCTGAACTCGGTTGATCCAAAGACTCAGGATCTAACTGGTTGGCTCTTATATTTCATGGAAGGATTTTTAACTTCTTTACGTGAGATTAAGGACAGGATAATGTTATTTCCCTCAGGTGCACCAATGAAAATAAAATTAACAGAAAAAATGTTGAAAATCTTAGAATACCTGCACTTAAACGGCAGCATCACCAACTCCGAGGTCCAGAAGCTCTTAAATATCTCTCGCCAGGGAGCTTATAAAGATTTACGGAGTTTAATGGATAAGGGCATTGTAGAGAAGAAGGGTGGAAGCCGGTCCACTTATTACATCTTAAAGTAGTCAAATGGGTAGTCGTTTTAGTTGTCGAATGAGTTAAAAGGAGAATGATGAGTTCCAGTAAATAATAATTAATCAAAAAGGTCTTTTTCATCAGGTAAGGATGGTTCTGGTATAGGTCCTATTTTTTTTTCAAATTCTTTAACATATTTCATTAACCATTTAGCAGTTTTCTTGGCTGCCAGTGGGGATAATATGACTTCGGCCTGTACTTCTTGCATTACATTCAGGTCCTGGGGAAGTAGTATTTCATCCTTTTCCAGTGGTTCATCAGAGAATAATAACAACCGGAAGTCACAGGCATTGAACCCCCCAAGGACTCCAGTTGCATATATCCGTGGAATATCAGAGGGAATAATTAGTGGAATGTCATTTTTTTCCATTACATTTTTTTCTTGATTCATTTGATTCAACCTCTAACTGGAAAAAGAAGAATTTTTTCCAATCTTTATAAGTTCATCAGGGTTAGAATTATTAAACTCAATGAAAGAACGATAATTTCTAGCAATTTTTTCTTCATTCTTCACATTATTTAATGTAATCTCTGCTTTTCGCAGGTACTCTTCACTTTCTAAAATAGCCAGGGCAAGGGCTCTTTTATCATCTTCTTTAAGTTTGTACTTTTTAGGTTTTGCGTCCGTAAAATCCAGTATTCCTATCTTATTCAATTCATTTATATGCCTGTAAGCAGTTTTAGGAGATGTTTCAGATATCCGGGCTATTTCCTCGATAGTTAAAAATTCCCCCCAATTTTCAACCATTTCCTCCAGAATACTGATCCTTTTGGTATTCCCAAAAACCTCTCTTAACACGTTAGCCATTAATTTAACCTCCCCAAATCATTTTATGTTATTTTATTATGTAATCATAACCATTTATAATTTTACATTTTTTACCGGTAATGGTAAGTAATGACAATTTATTAAGTATTATATAATAATTAATACTATATTTATTTATATGTATGAAGAGGATGAGGTTGCCCTGATTATAGAGGAATTAGATGAATATGAAAAAAGAGTTTTACGTCTGTTAGGTTCTTTGAATGTATCACAACACAAGAACATACGTAAAGAAACCATTAAAAAGAGACTTCCCAATAAATATGGGAAAAAAATTGATAGAACTCTTAATAAATTGCGAACTAAAGGTTTATTATTCCTTACCGACCAAATAATTATGGTTTAAGTGCCTTAGGGGTTATACTTGCTCAAAAATTGGTAAAAGATTTCCGGGATCAAAAATACAATGATTTAAAAATTTTGATGTTGATATAGTTCATTTCAAATTACCCTTGTAAAAAATAACAATTATTTTCTACAGGATAAAGAATTATTTACTAAGTAATAAGAATTATTTTCACCCGTAAAAGTCCCTAAAATTACCTTGAAAAATGCAATTATTATTAATAACTTCAACCCTTAA
Source organism: uncultured Methanobacterium sp. (assembly GCF_963666025.1). Lineage (NCBI taxonomy): Archaea > Methanobacteriati > Methanobacteriota > Methanobacteria > Methanobacteriales > Methanobacteriaceae > Methanobacterium > uncultured Methanobacterium sp. The sequence goes on from NZ_OY762552.1 coordinate 19,142, forward strand.
CCATAATAATAGAATCTAACACCAGAGGAATTAAATGCCGCTGAAATGTCAAGAATGTGGGGAAATACTAAAAAAAGGATTGATTATCTGCCCAGAGTGTGGCCGGAGGGGTATTTTTGTTAAAGATAACACTGTGGACACCTACTCTGCCCTACTAGAGAACTTCCCCTCCTGGATGACACCCCGTCCCCAGCAGGAAACCATCCTGAAGAAAATAGCCCAGGGATTAGACCAGGGCTACCATTACATCCTCCTGGATGCCGGTACTGGAATAGGTAAATCTGCAATTGCAGTGACCCTGGCCAATTACTTCTCCTCATCATACCTGGTGACCATCACCAAACAATTGCAGGACCAGTACTATAATGACTTCAAATTCCAGGTTTTAAAGGGCAGGAATAACTTTGACTGCATTGAGGGTATGGTTTTCAAGGACACCACCTGTGATGATGGTCTCTGCCAGACAGCAGATCTTGTCTGTGACCATGGAATAAGTAGTAAAGGGGAATTAATCTGCTTCTATGACCTACGGGGTCAACCATGGTACTTCAACAGTGCCGACCCCTGCCATTACTGGCTCCAGAAGGGTAATTCAGTACAGTCACCCATCACGTTAATGAATTACTCCTCATTTTTCCCGGAAATGAATTACATGGACCACTTTGGAGAACGGGTTCTGGCAGTCTTTGACGAGGTACATAACATGGAAAACCAGGTCATGGACCAGTTAAGCCTGGAACTATCCAATAAGATCCTGAAAAATGATTTTGATGAATACATGGATCGGTTGATTGAAATTGACCAGCTGGATGCCATCCCCCAGTTAAGTGAGGATGATTTAACTGAGGATGTTGATTTCTGGTCAGAACACATTGTCAAATTTAACGATGCCTATAAATCCATACTCAAAGTTCCGGATGTACCCTTAAAAAAGCGTAAATCTGTCCACCGAGCTATTAACCGGTTATCAATGGTTGAAAGTGAGCTGGAGGATCATCCTCGAGAGTGGGTGATTGAGGCCAACCGGAAAGCAAAGATGGTTACCTTCAAACCTGTAGAGGTCAGCCGGTTTGTTCAAAAATACCTCCTGAGCCATACTGATTACTGTCTCCTGATGAGTGCCACCATCCTCAGTAAGGATCACTTCTGCAAGTGGCACGGAATCAACCCTGAAGATGCATTGTATATCCAGGTGAAAAGCCCATTTAAAATAGAAAACAGACCTATTTATCTTAAAACCACTGGTAGAATGTCCAGTAAATTTATTGATAAATCCAAACCCCGCTCCATCTCCACCCTTAAAAAGATTCTTGAAAAACATCCTGAAGATAAGGGTTTGATACATACTCACAGTCATAAGCTCGCCACCTACATCAGTGAAAACCTAGAAGATCCACGGGTAATCATCTACAGCCCCCAAAGTAACTGGAAAAGGGGCCCTAAAAGGGAAGTGGTCATCAGAAAATTTATTGAATCCGATGATCCACTGGTACTGGTGGCTCCCAGTGTGGATGAAGGGGTTGATTTCCCTGATGATCTGTGCCGTTTCCAGGTTATCTACAAAATGCCATTCCCTTATCTGGGTGATAAACAGATCATGACCCGGATGAAGAGGGATGGCTACTGGTATGCCTACAAGACCGTGGCCAGTTTAGTCCAGGCTTATGGTCGTGGTATGAGAAACGAAGATGATTACTGTGATACTTACATTCTTGACCAGGATATTAACGGTGTTCTGCATGATAGGTGGCGTAAATGCATGTATTTCATCCCTGAATATTTTGAAGAAGCTATTGTTTAATATTTTATCATCACATAATCGGTTAAGAAGCCCTTTTTAAGAGTTTTTACCTGAAAATTTTAAATAGTAATTTTAATATATTTATTATTACATACTATTTTTAGTAATTTTTATAATCAAGGAGTTACAACATGTACATGATGAAAAGGAAATTCAAACTTTCAGTAATTGTTGAGCATGATAAACATGGGTATTATGCTTATTCTCCACAATTACAGGGATGTTACTCTCAGGGAGAGACATACGAAGAGGTTATGGCAAATATTAAAGATGCTATTCATCTTCATTTGGAAGATATGTTGGAAAGTAAAGAAACCATCCCTGAAATTGATTCAATCAGTTTAACTTCCCTGGAAGTTGAGGTATGACTGATAAACTCCCTCGAGTTACAGCCAGTAAAGTAATTAAAGTTTTAGAAAGTACTGGCTTTGTTATGGTCCGTCAAAGTGGCAGCCATAAAATATACAAAAATAAAAAGGGAGTCCGCATAACTGTTCCCTATCACTCCGGTAAAATATTACATCCTAAAATACTTAAAAGAATTCTGGATGATGCAGATTTAACCATTAAATCATTTAAAGAATTATCAAAGTAAAGTCACATTTTTTTAAGACTTTTTTCATAAAACTTCAAATCCACTTCCATCCAGTTCAATTTAACCCATGCACTCTCTTCCGGAGACGGACTCTTGCAGCGTTCTTCAGCTTCTATGAATACCTTCTTCCCTATCTCACCCAGATCCCTGGCCTGGGGTAAAGGTTCACCATGGTAATTACCAGAATCAATTGCCCTATCCATTCTTAAAAGATTCTCACTCCAAACCATAAGAAAGTACAGTTCACTGTCTAATTTGAGTAGCTTACTTACTTCAATCACTTCATCCACACTGGATAGTTTACTTTTAACCTGGATAGAGTATCTCAGAAGACAGTTCTTCATCCTTTCAGGGTCACTGTCCTCAGAGTCTAATTTTCGAAACTCAGACTGCATCAAAGAAATTTCATCCAGAAAATCAGCATCTGGAAGGTTTTCCAAGTTACGTTCCAGTAAATCCAGATCTATTCCTTCTCTAACATTAAAATCAGTGGCTCTGATACCATTTTTAATGGTGTCTGAATCAAGAGTTTTTAAGGGTTCACCACCCAATATCTGTCGATTCTCATTTACAAAGTCAAGAACCACATCCTCATTGAAGTTATCTATGCCCACGAGGGAACATATATTATCAAGGGAAGTTTTAATATCTTCCTCGGCAATTTGTAAATTATTTAGGAAATGATCGTTGATTTTTTCCATAATCAGAGTAAATTCAGCCTCAGATATGGAATCCTTAGAAACCAGACTCTCATGCTCAGCAGTGAGTTTTGAATCTGGATATTTTTGCAGTTTTTTCATGATTTCATTTAAGGTTTCTTTGGTTGATTGAGGATTTTCATTCTCGTCCATTAAAAAACACTCCTGTAGTAGAAAATCTCATTTTAGTTGACAATTTACACATCTAACAAATCACAATCAATTTGTATAAGAAGAAGAACCATAATCTGTTAAAGTGGTAAATTTTACAGATGAAGATCCAGAACCACTGAAACTTGATGATGAGTTAGAAGAACTACTACCCATATTATCTATGGACGTATTATTTCCAGATGTGGTATTGATGTCTTCTGTAACATTCTCTGAATGGATGCAACCAGAAATACTGACTATCCCCACTAAAACTAAATTTGATACTAGAAATATTTTTTTCATTTACAATACCCCAATTATTTAATTTTGTTAATGATACACTATATAAAAACTTTTAAAGAAAATTCCCATGAACTTGGATTCTAAAGGAAAATCATAGTTTATTTGTCCGGTGAAGTGGACCAGTATAATTAGTTAAAGTTTCCCGACAAAATGTCGGGAAAATGTCGGGAAAATGTCGGGAATAATACTGTTCATATTGATCTTTCATAAAGGATATTTTTTGATCCCCCTCTTTTAACCAATAATTGTCTTTCAATTAGAATGTTCAAATCCCTCTGATGTGTCCTTTCACCAACAGCAGGAGATACTTTAAAGCAATCTTCAATTCTAATACTGCCTTTATCCATCACATACATCATTATCCTAATTTGCCTTTCATTAAGACCTTGTTCCTGGAAATAACTCTTATCATATACATTTTTCAGAATATAAACAGAGAATCCTCCCATCTCCTCTTTAAAAACTGGTTCAACCAGATTTGCTTCTTTCATGGAATCCATAATACGTTTAATCCCTGTCCCATATTCTTCAATTAAACCGGATAAGTAGAATATCTTGGAAATAAGGGGATTTCGAGCCACAGAACGATGCGAATTTTTCAAAAGATCCATACACATTCCTTCTGGAAGTCCCCCAGCATTATGAAACCATATATGATCATCATAGACGCGAATCTGGGTTTGCATGTTATGTAGATGATAATTACGATGCACAATAGCGTTTAGTAAAATTTCTCGAATCGCGGGTAAGGGATAATCCCATACATCCTTACGCATCAATTCTTCACCAGTTATCTCATACCGAACATTGATGAAATTTTTTATGGCCTCTTCAGCCTCAGCCACCTGATTAAAAAGATTGCCTTCAATTAAACGATCTCCTATGATAGTTATATCATCCTTGAATCTCCCTAACCTAACCATTGCGTTGGTGAAGTGATTCTGAGGATAATTACTAAATAAAATGTATCCTGCATTGGTTAATTTACCATCAATGATTAGATTAAGTTTCTCCAGTGTAAGCTGAATATCATCAGTACATTCGGCTGATTTTAGCCTACCACTTTTCTCGGCCATGGAAAAGAATCTCTTAACGGTTTTCACATCAATATTATCCAGGTCATAACCACCAGTCATTGAATCCCAATTAGTTTTCATTAAAAATAAATTCTTCAAGTCATTATCACGCATCAGACGGGTGGTACTTCCCACTCTTTGATAATATTTACCCCGATAAGAGGTCAGATTCCCCTTTTTAACATCTATGACTAAGATTTTCCTTCCATCAAGATCCAAACAATTTATCAGAGGATGCGTACCTATACTATTAACAATTTTATCGGTTAAATTCCTGAAAAACGGTTCTGAGCAGTTAACTCCTCGTATTTTTTTATCATCTGATATTCCCAGGAAGAGCTTACCTCCTTTAGTGTTCACAAATGCAGCCAGTGTTTTATAAGCTGAATCATTCATTTCTTCCTTGAATTCTACCTTGGTCCCCTCATCTATTTTCATAATATCCTCAATTTCCATTTTCTTCACCCACAACTAATAATAATATTAATTATAATATTATTAATAATATTCCACTCCACTAAAAAAAAGAGGTGATTCAATTTCCATTTATTGTCTGTAAGCGTTGTAATATCTATTATGAGATACATTCCCCTGACAAACCTATAAAGCTAGGCACTTGTGACTGTGGGAATACCTTTGAGTATTATGAATCAATGGATGAACATCCAGATAAAGATAATAACTCAAAAGTTCCATCTAAAGTTGAAACTATTGGCAGATTAATAGTTTCCTATGAATCTGTTACCGCCCGGATCATTCTTTACTGTATAGATGAACTTCCCTTCCCTGTGTCAGAAAACAATTTAATAAGGGTACTTCGAGGCTCCAAATCTCGTTTTGTAAGGGATAATAATCTATCCAATCTCACCAGTTACCGAATTTTAGTTAATTTCTCCAAGAAAAGATTGAAAAGATTCATAAGAACCTTAAAAAAAGAAGGCCTTCTTGAATCCCGGGAGTATTCCTATTATTCAAAATTTATCCTTAGTCCGCATGGTAGGAAATTTATTTACAGTGATGATCCTATAGTAACAGGATATTTTGATGAAGTGCATGGGAGAAAGAAGGTATCAGAAAATGATATTGAATGTAGAATTAATTAAAACTACAGTGAGTAGCAGTAAAAATGCAATTAAAAATGATTTTTCTCGTTTGTACATTCTCATCACCCTTGCAGTTTTATTAAAGTTATCGATTTTTAATTTCCCATTGTATATAGATTAATCCCAATATAGTCATCTAAACCACTTTTAGTACTGTTCTGTTACTTTTAATCATCCATTTTTTGTTTACTAACAAATTTTTACGTGATTAATTTATGTAATAAATCCTCTCTGGGCTGCTGTTGTATAAACCATCACTGTAGGGATAGAAAATTCGGTGAATGGTGTTAATGTTGTAGTACACCTGAAATGCGCTCATCTTTTTGGAAGTGTATTGAGTCACATCTTCATCGGTGGTGTTATTGGTTAGGGCCAGTGATGCTGGTCTGGATGTGTGATAGTAATATATTGGAAATTCCCTGTACTCCAGGTTGGGGTATTTCATTTCCATCATTAGCATACCCTGATAACAGGCCATGTGGTCGCTGTTACCATCTCCAGTAACAGTGTAGAAAACAGTGCATCCCTGGTTCAGGTAGAGATCTTCCATGGTGGTGAATACCTCGGCAGCAGTTAATGTACCATCATCGTATCCCTGCATATTGTAATCATCACAACCATAAATGGCCATTACTCTTTTAAAGGAATCTTCTCTGATCAATTTTTTAGTGTAGTTTGCTGATGAATTTGCAGGAATATCAATTTTGTAGTAATTGGTAAAATTTAACAATGTGGCACCCTGCCCATCACCGGATGCCATGAGTTCAAAATGGATTTTGGTTCCATTAGCCATGAGTTTTCCAACAGTTCCACCGGCACCAATTGTCTCGTCATCTGGATGTGGAATAATAAAAGCCACTTTACCTGCCGATGATGATTCATTGGTACTGTTTTGTGATCCATTGGTTTGTAATGTATCATTGTTGGCTGAGAGTATGGGAAATGCAATTAATAACAGGAGTGGTATGATTATAATAAAAATGTGAAATGTTCTTTTCATTTTCAATCCCCCTTACTCGTGTTTATCATGTTTTTTGCAGGCTTATTAGAATGAATAAATGAAATTTTGATTATTTAACATATAATACGATATTTAAAGTATTTATTCCAGATTTACGCCCATTTACACCCAATTCTTTCCCGAATTTTTTAAAAAAAGACATTTTAAAAACAAAAATTTATTGCCCTAAACCTCCAAATAAGGGGCAGATCATCCCACTCCCTATATGATGAAATATATTTCCATCTTGACCAACACCACCGGAAAACCTTCTCATCTTGGTGGAGATGGGAGGTAAAGGTGCAGATAAAACATTAAAGAAGGTTAGAAAAGCATTGGAGAAAAAAGGCATGAACTTTGTAACGTCAGCTGTGACTGTAGAACGAGATGTTGATGATGATAACTATGAGTCAACAATAATTGATATGGCTGATTCAATTAAAAATATTTGATAATTCTAATCTTCTAGATTTCTAATCTTTTAGATAATTTTTTTTGGGATAATAAAAATCTTTTAAGGTTCTTACTTGAAAATAAAAAAAAAATAATTAAGATTCAACAGTATTTTGCGTGAAACTGTTGATTATAGTTTAATTTTTGATTATGGGCTTAACTACCTGCTATTACTGTTGCAGAATCGTCATGTGCAGTTGGTTGTCCGACCCATGCCTGGCCAGAGTAGTCAGCGTCAACCCAGTTGTTACCATTCCAGACCTCAACAGATCTGTGGTTGTTAACATAGCTGTTTGCGTACTGAACAATCCTAGCTCTTTGACCGGATGAAGTTAACTGACTGTACATTGCATTACTTACATCCCAACAGTCACCACTGTAACCACTGCTACTGTAACTTCGAACGGTAGTTGCATAGGTCTTCTTAGAAGCTGTTGAAGTTTTTGAGCTTGTTGTACCGGCAGTACTGGTATCTTCACCAGCTGCAGCCTGAACCTGAGCTACATGTTTATCCCAGGTTTCCATAGCTTTGGTAGTGTCGTTACCTACAACTCCATCAACTATTAATCCTGATTCTGTCTGGAAATCCCTGACAGCTTTGTCAGTATTAGCACCGAAGTCACCATCAATATTTCCGGAGTAATATCCATAATCAGTTAACCATTGCTGGATCTGTTTAACCTTGTCACCAGAGGCGCCAAGTTTCATTATCTGTGATTGGTTAGTAGAATTATTAGTTCCCAGAACTTTGGTAGTGTTCTCCCCGAAGGGTTTATTGTTTTGAAGCACATTTTCTGCTGCTTTTACATCAGCACCAGTAACTCCTATCTGAAAACCATTAGAAGAATTACCTTTATTTAAATTTGTATTTTGGCCATCTACAGCTCCCACAATAGGGACTACTGCGATAACCATGCTTAACATGCATAGAATAGCATAGCTAGAATGTCTATTAATTATATCGCCTCCACGCCCCGAAAATTAGATTTTTTTTAAGGACTCAACTTGACTTACATAACATGGAAACAACTTGCCTTATAAAGGTATGGAATTTTTCGCCAAAAAAGGGAACGTAGAGAGTCTTTTTTTAAATTTAAGACTCATTTTAGGGTTATCGCTAGAACTGAGTAAGGATAAGCTGGTTGCGTTACTATTTTAAGTAAATAAGCTTATTTTATTGTCCATTTCCCCTGAATAAGCACATTAAAATCTTTTCTGTCTGTGAAATATTCTCCCTTACACATTCTAAAAAGGAATAAATGGGGCGTTATTTATATAAAGAACTTTAAATCAGCGATTTTAACCATAATAAGTCAGGATAAGAGTTAATGTAATTTAAGCGATTTTAAGCTATTTCCATTTAAAACAAGTCAATTGATGTTTTTAAACAATTTTTTAGTTTAGATTCTCATGATTTGATTTAAATAGGTTATATTAGATCATTTTATAACAATCAATAACTAATTTCTAGGTCATCCCCAAATCTCCGGTACCGGTCGTTACAGTTTAAAACAATCAAATTCTTTAGTGTTCGGGTCATGGCAGTGTAAACCACTGCATCCAGATTCTTATGACCACCATTCCAGTGTTCTGGTATTAGGAGAATAACATTAGGTGATTCCCAACCTTTAAACTGGTGTATTGTACTTATCTTCAGACGTTCATCAGTTATGGAGGAGATTTTTTTATTACGCCACTTTGATCCATTCCGGGTGAGGAATACATGGTCACAGGATATACCATAATTATCGAAAAATTCCACCAGTTCGGTTCCCATCATATTTTTGGGAAGGAGTATCACAATCTCAGATGGTTTAAATGTCTTTTTAGAATTTATCATCTGCTTATTGAAGGTTTTATAAGCTTCATGAACATTGATAAGCCAGTCTTTGGCCTGAATATTCTCCCATCGGAAAAAAGATGAACTATCATTAAAAAGTACAGTTTGTTCCGGATCAAATTCCACCGATGAAGTTAATCCAAACTCTTTGCTGAATTTATTGGCCAGCTTGGATATCTCCCTGGGCAAACGGTGAATGGTGTTAAGCTCGGACCAACGGCCACGGAACTGTACATTTTCCATCTTACCATCAATCCAGGATAATTCCCGACCGTATATATTCTGCTTCTCATCACAAACCAGGAAAAGCTCATTACTATTATTTAAAAACTTCAAAAGGAAGTTATACCACTGCCAGCTGTAATCCTGTCCTTCATCAATTAATATAGCATCGTATTTGAATTTTTCAAGGGCTTTACTCATTATTGAGTCTTCCAGTATTTTCCCAAGTGCTTCTTCCAGCACCAGGACAATATCATCAAACCTGGACGGTGCGGTCAGGAAAAATTCATTTAACAGGTCCTTGCAGAATCCATGGAAATGTCGGAATGTGATGTTGGACCAGTTGAAGTTGTAGGGACTGTTATTTATCATTTTTTTAATGAAATACCACAGGTTACGATTGTAGGTTATCACCAGGACGTTTTTATTTTGCGCAGCCAGTTTGGCTGCCCTGTGGGCAAGTACCAGTGTCTTACCACTACCAGCAGCACCACGGAGTCTGCGGTGTCCTGGTTTAGGTATGGTAAGCTGTTTTTGTTGTGGGGTAAATTCAATACCAGTTCTCCTATCACGGTGGTAGGGTGGATTTAACCATTTTTCCAGTTTTTCGGCCCATTTTGGATTCATGAACCTGTCTTTTTGAAAGTCATAACCAGGAACTACCAGGTAAAGACTATCTTCATCCAGATCATCATACCCTGCAACTGTAAGGTAGGGATACTCTTCATACAGAACCTGTGCCGGGTAACTTTCCATACTATGCAGATATATGCCTGTTTTAAATATTACAAATCTTCTCTGGTCTTCATCTAACTGTTCACTGATTTCCGGCACCAGTTCCTGGATTAACTTGTTGCGGTAGTAATCAAGCTGTTTTTTATTGCGCTCTGGTGTGCTGACATCCTGATCCCCATCAATGACTGTGTAGATCATAAGCCCACCTTCAGGGTTCAAAAGAACAATATCGGGGTAGGAACCATTAAAGAAAGGACGCCAGTAAATTTTCCAGTAGTGTGGTAAGTTTTCATCTAAAAAACGAATAAAAGTACGTTCCCCTTCACTTAAAGATTCCCTATATTTTTCAATTTCATCCCACGATGGAATTATTCTATCCAATGTTTACACCCTCTAACCTTCATTTGGCACATTTTTATAAGAACAACTGGAATTATTGTATGATAAAAAGTATTATTAATCATACTTATTAAGTTATACCTCAACTAACAATCCTTGAATAAAATGATTAAATATCAATTAAATGGGTTAAGTGTCAATTAAATGGGTTAAGTATCAAATTAACGGTTAACTGTCAGTTAAATAGGTTAACTGCAAATTAATAGGTTAAATGTCAGTTAAATAGGTTAACTGTTAAATAAAACTGTTAAATGTTTAAAAGTTAAATGTTTTAATATTTCCGGGATTCTGTTGAGGATAGGAGGCTTTATAGACCAGTATGATCTCAAACTGCTCCTTTTTTGAGTAGATCACGAGGTTAGTAGATCCACCAAGAAAATTTTAATTATTAATAACATATATTCATGTGAAAAAGAATTTATAAAAAAAGAAAGTAAGGAGCTGCATCGATAGATGCATCTTTTAAAAAAATCTAATAACAGGGGGAATTCTATGAATAATGAGAAAAAAGGTGTAGATACCATGTTTAATGATATGATCCAGACCATTAAGGAAAAACAGGTGGATCTGGATAATGCCATTGCCGAATACACCGGAGGGCCAGTTAAACCCGCCATGGATGTCATGGAAACTGAAGAAGATATCACCGTTAAAACTGACCTACCAGGCTTTAAACGCGATGACATAAAAATCGACCTCACCGAAGACACCCTGGAAATCAAGGCAGAATATTCCAAAGAAACAGAAGAAAAGGGTGAAAAGGAGGGAGTAACCTTCCACAGGAAAGAAAGAAAGTTTGGATCAGCTGCCAGGACTTACATACTACCGGCCAAGGTAAAAATCGATGATGTAACTGCCAAATTCAGCGATGGAGTCTTAACCGTGACCATGCCTAAACTGGAGAAAAAAGAAACCTTTGAAGTTAAAATAGATTAAAACTCACCATAAAAAAAAAGTCAATATGGGGTGAATATCACCCCGTAAATTTATTTTTATTCGAGTTTTTTTCATTTACTGTATTTTTATGGTGTTTACAATACTGTCCATCACTGATTTATCACTGTTGAAGTTACTGGGTGTATCTATAAATTGTAGATAGTAACTAACCTGCCCATCTTTACCTGTAATCACGTATAACGATTTAACTTCATTGTTGTTGCTATCAGAATAGGTTAAGATCATTTCATACACTGTCAAACCATTGACTGTTTTTGTTGTTTCACTTAAAATCTGTGAAGAGGAGATAGTTTTTAAATTAGCTTTTGTACCTTCTTTAGCCTCGGCAACAGTTGCAGTCATATCCTGTTTGCTAACATCCAGGACAAGGTTATCAGGACTAGCAAAGGTTCCCAAACTCTGAACAACGCTTGCTGAATTGTCAACGTACTTCACACTTGATGTCTTCCAGTCACCAGGATAATTAAAGCTTAAACCAGCCTGGGAAAATGTCTGGGTCAATGCAGGTGTATTTCCAGTGTCGAGGTTAAAGGTGGTTGCATCAGGGAATAATATCGCCAGTAATCCAATAATCACAATAAGCCCCACACAGCAAACACCAACTACACTGAGTATTTTAACAAGATTCGTTTGTTTACTCCACCAGTTACCACCTTTTGCTTTACTTTCAGGTGCCCTATCTCCAGATGAGGGCACATTATAGGTATATTTAGGCAATTCTTCACCACAATTCTGGCAGAATGCCGCAGAATCCAAGTTTTCTGTTTTACATTTAGGACAAATCTTTGTCATTTAATTCACCCATTTAAAATTATTAAGATTAAAATCATTAGTAACTAACTAAAATCATCCATTTAATAGTTTTAAGAAAAATTGCGAGTCCAACACCCCCTAAAAGTCCAGTTAATAATCTTAATTTATTATTACTTATCCGTGTTCCCATAACCTGAGTGAAACCATCTAAAAATGCAGGAACAATCATTAAAATTGCTAAAATTGTTAAGAAAACTGTGTATTCAACATAGAAAAAATAAGCATATATGAAATAGGAAAAAGCACCTATATAAAATCCGGTGCAGCGAGCACAAACTGGGAAATACTTTCCTTGAATGTTGAATGTTCTTTCAGGGATTCGGTGGCATATCAAATTTGAAGCCCTAAACTCGCCTGAAATCATTTCATCCAGTTTTATATGAGGTCCCCCTTAATTAAATGTTCTTAAAAGACAATTTAATACTTCTATGACAATAAACTGTTTGCTCTAATATATAAAATATTCTAAGGGGACTATTCACTTTTTATTCAGGGTGAGTGGATTGCCTTTTTCAATTATGTTCAGACTTATCTTTTCAAATTCATCCCACAGTACTGGTGCTTCCTCCTGAAAGCGGTCCGAACGAGGAAGTTTAGATAGTTTAACTCCACTAGAAGCATAGGTACTGTTATACTCCCTGTCTTTAGTATCTAAATCTATTAATTTAGAATAAATAGATTTAAGAAGTTCTAAACAATTATTAAATGAAGATATGGCAATTATTTCCTTGTCAATAAAAGTTATTGGTAAAAATGAGGCCTGTTTTTTCCACATCAAGTCATTCCATGAAGGCACTGGCATTTTAATTAACCGGTGGGCCAGGGTGATCTTTAATTCATCACCCTCAACTTCATCTTCTTCAAGTTTGTTTAATTTGTACCAGAAATCCTTTAATAATTCTATGTTCCTTTCATTTTCAAGGGAAATTAATGTACGAGTTGAATTAATTTTCCTCTTCTTAGATCTTCTATCCCTGCGCAAGTTACTTATCTCACTGGAGGCAAGTCCCATAACCACTCCTAAAATAGTAGATATTATGGGAATATATCCGGTAATATTTAACGTAAAAATCAGCTCCGTAATAATTTTTTTTAAAATCCTTATGTCCGTAATTATTGATTCAATTTTCTTATGAAAAAAAGTGATTTAAAATTCATGGGGGGGGGGGGGGGTGACCGGCACATGTTTAATGGTACCGGTTCATCACTATTATTATGCTACTTATAGTGCCTACAACCTTCTTTTCCACCTGAATGGTCTTTTCCACTGCCACTTTCTCATATTCAATTATAGATTCTTTCTTATTTTTAAGCCCGGCAAATGACAGGAAGGCCATACCTATACTCAAGATTGCGGCAAATATAACTACCAGGTGCAATCCACCGGTAAGATCGGCTGCTGCTGCCCCGTAAAGTTCACCGGATTGCATAAGCTCTGGTGAAATGGCAAAGTGTATTAAAAGTCCAGCATAACACACTGCAAATACCATACCTAGATTCCTGGTGGTTGCCAGGATACCTGAAGCCATACCTGCCTGTGTGGAGGGTAACTCTGACATCAATGCCTTGTTGGTAGGTGACTGGAAGAGTGCTGCTCCCAATCCTAAAAGAGCCAATCTGAAGAAAACATCCCCCGCACTGGATGCCACATTTAACTGTACCATGGAAAGTAAAGCCACTGCGGACACCACTCCCCCCAGAAAGGCCGGGAACCTTGAACCGAATCTGTCAGCTAGCATCCCACTTAAGGGGGATACAGTCATCATTATAACTGGTGAGGCAGTTAAAACCAGCCCGGTAGTGGCCTGATCTAGGTGTAAGACTTTTTGCAGGTAAAATGGCACTGCAAAGAACATCATATACATACAGAGGTAGTTAAAGTGGAGGCTAAGGCTGAATGCGCTGAATTTCCTGCTTTTAAAGAGTTTCAGGTTTAAAACTGGGTTTTCTGTCCTGAACTCCTGGTAGATAAACAGGATAAAACTGACCAAAGCCATGACTCCAGTGATAATTGCAGTGGTGTAACTGGCAGATTCCACCAAGTTCAGTGTGTAAACTATTAAAAACAGGCATACAAACTGCAATACGGTTCCAGGTATATCCCATTTAACCTCAGTCTGCTGGCTGCGTTTTAAAATGGTGAAACAGAATATGAAGTCCAGGATTCCCACTGGAAGGTTCACCAGGAAGATGGATCTCCATCCACAAAATCCGGACATGATCCCTCCAATTGCAGGACCCAGTGCCAGACCAGCTGCTATGGCTACTGCATATATCCCTAAGGCTCTTCCCAGCATATGGGATGGGAATGATTTCCGGACCAGAGCCATGGAAACACTGATCATCATGGCTGCGGTTAGTCCCTGCAATCCTCTGAAAATAATAAGCAATTCCACTGAGGGTGATAAGCTACACAGTAGTGAAGTAATTATGAAACCCACAAGACCCGCCAGATACACTCGTTCCTGTCCCCAGAAGTCTCCCAGTCTGGAAAAGAACAGTACAAATCCCAGCAGGGTTATGAGGTAACTGGTTAAAACCCACTGTGCAGTGCTCAGACCAACCCCAAAATAGACGGATATGGTGGGTAGGGATACGTTGATTATGCTGGCATTAATGGGGACCATCATGGTTCCCAGAGATAGTGCTAGCAGGATCTGCCATTTTTTGTCAAAACCAGAAATGGTATCATGACCTGGACATGGGATTTAAAGAATAATTTCTGGATAATCCCTTATTTCCATTGGATATTTCCATTTCAACAGTTGAAAAAAACCTGCTAAGATAATTAAAAAAGTTTGGTTGCGTTTTATTAATATAAGAAGTAATTTTTTTCTTAAATTTCAATTAAAAATACACCTTCATAATACACTATTAGTACACTATTAAATAAGTTGATCATCCCTTATAAAGGTATCTCATAACCCAGTTTTTTGACACGGCGCAATTTATTTTTCTCATACCGGATTGAAATCTAATGCTTTTTGCAATATAAATAATTTATAATGTAATTTACAATATATAATTAGTAATCAATAAAAACTATTAGTTAATATTTGACAATTATTATGAGAATTCATTTTAGGGTTTATTATAAGAATTTTCAGTTAATAAAAGAGTTAATTTAGGGTTATCCAATGAACCTAAAAATAACATCCCTATCTGCTGAGCTGAAACTCCTGGGCAGGGGACAGGTCCTCCCCCATCTTCAGCGAAGTATCGCAATGGCACAACAAAGCATATTGATAGTTGGGCCCTGGCTTGATGCTTATTTTGTAGGTAAAATCATTGATTCATTGGCTGATACAAAAATAGATGTTCACTTCATTGTTCGTATAGATGGTGATGAACAGATTGATTCAAAGACCCTATCCGCGCTGAACTTGGCCCGTGAAAAGATCCCTATATTCCGGGCCAGAACTTTACAGAACCTCCACTCCAAGGTTATCATGATTGATGGGGAAATATTCTACCTGGGAAGCACCAATTGGTACTGGTACAGTCTCCATGAATCATTGGAATTAACAGTCACCGGGAAAACTTCTCTTCTACCAGGAATCATCACCGAGATGGACAATTACTGGGAAAGTGCAACCCCTTTAAACACTGCGGATTTGAAGGAATACCGTGATTATGAACCTATCACCACCGATATCCATCTAAAATTTTTATAACAAGAATATTACCTTATTTTTAAAAATGGAAATGAATTAACCTAGATCTTGAAAATAACATAACCTCGATCGTGAAAATAAATTAACTATATTATTAGTTTTTTCCTATTCCAACCGAAATTAACATGATTAATAGTATTAAAAAGATAGTAAACTTTATATCTATACCAGTCATACTATTTGTTCTAATTACTATTCGAAAAACCCCCAGAAATAGATTTTAAAAATGATTATAATTGTTGGAAATGATTATAATTTTAAAAAAAGGTGGATTTATAAATTAAAGTAAGGATATTAATACTTTTAAAGAAAGGAGATTTAAAACTTATTAAAAAGGTGATTTATAATGTTGGATATTGCTTTTAAAGATTTTAAGGCCAAAAAAGGCCGTACCGCCATGTGCATAATAGGAGTCATGGTATGTGTTTTACTCATAGGCACAGTCAATCTGGTTTTATATGAAATGGAATCCGGTCTTAAAGGAGATCTGGGAACAGTTAACGGTAAACTATACTTTGAGAAAAATGGAACCAGTTTCCCACCTTATGCCAGTATACTCCCGGAAAGTCTGGGAAATGAAGTCTTAAATCGGGGTGAAGTTAACCAGGATAAAAGTACAAAAGCACTGTTTGCACCTATTCAAAGCGGTAACGCTACACGTTACACCATGATCGTGGGCCTCACACCAGGCAAGGAGCAGGCTTTCATAGAAAACACCACAGTAACTGGTAAAAGTTCACTGGTGGGAGAAAGTGACAATGCGGTAATCCTGGGATCAGAGGCAGCAAAAAATTACAATGCCACAGTGGGCAGCACCATTACAGTTCAGGGAAACCAGTACCAGGTTATCGGTATTATGAAACAGGTGGGCACAGGATGGCCACTGACTATTGATAGCTCCATGGTCATGTCCCTTTCACACGCTCAATCAGTGATGGAAATGCCCAGTCTCATATCCACAGTTATCATCGTGCCCTCTGGATCAATTGACAGTGCTGAAACAAGCCTGCAGGATGCATATCCCAGTTACAGTATTTATTCTGAGCATGACACCCAGAAAACACTGGATGATAACCTGAGTCAGATCAAGATATTCATGAATATGATCAGTTTCTTTATCTTCGTGGTTTCAGTGATTATCATCATGATCGTTATGATGATGTCGGTTAAGGAAAAAACCAAGGAAATAGGTACCATGAGAGCCATTGGAACCAGGAAACGGTCAATCCTGGCACTGATAATATATGAATCCCTGATCCTGAGCTTGATCGGTGGTGTTCTTGGAATTATACTCATGTCACCCACCTTCAGTATACTGGGAGTGTTAATGGGTGCAACTGATGTGAACTTCCTCAGCTTCAACATACCCAGTGCCATAGTTACCCAGGTGCTGGTGATGGTCTTCATCATCGGAACATTCAGTGGACTCATACCAGCCTATCTGGCCACCCGTATCAGCCCTATTGATGCTTTAAGATATGAATAGCTTTAAAAAAGAGGAAAGTAGTGTTACTGGCTTAAATGGATTATTCCAGCGAGTCATTAAAAAGGCATGTTATTGAATTTAATATTAAGTGAGAAGGTGTTAAATATGAAAGGTTTAATTAAGGGAGAAGGACTTTGGAAGACCTATAATCTGGACAGTACTGAAGTCCACGCCCTGAGGGGATTGAATATATCAGTTGATGAAGGTGAATTTGTATCCATAATGGGCCCATCTGGTTCAGGCAAATCAACCCTCCTCAACATGATTGGAGGTCTGGACACCCCCACCCAGGGAGATCTCTTCATTGATGGGAAGAATATATCCTCTATGAATGATGGTGAACTTACCCTGATGCGGGCAGAAAATATTGGGTACATATTCCAGACTTTCAACCTCTTACCTGCTTTAAGTGTCCGGGATAATGTTGGGTTTCCCATGAGGAACCTCACCGGTGATAAGAAGATGGATAAATCCTCCAGAATTAAAAGAGCAGAAGAATGCATTGAGATTGTAGGTCTAGGGCCCAGGATGAATTACCTCCCATCCAAACTTTCCGGAGGCGAAAGACAGCGAGTTGCCATTGCCCGGGCTTTGGTTAACCATCCTAAATTCATCCTGGCAGATGAACCAACAGGAAACCTGGACTCCGAAGCCACAGAAAATATAATCAACCTCCTGCACCAGGTAAATGATGAAGGCACCACTGTGGTTATGGTTACCCACGATGTGGACACCACCATGGATACCAGGGTTATGAGGATCAGGGATGGGGTTATTGAAGGTTAAATTCCCCCTCCCATTATATTTTAAATAAATCTTTTTAATTTAATATTAATTCTTAGTTTTAAGATATATCCTTTAATTTTAGATAAATCCCTCTTTGATAAATCTTTTATTTTTTTATAATACTCTTTTAAAGATATTATCATTTTTCTATTTATTTTCTATTTTTTCCAGATATGTTCGAAAATAAAACAATATAAGTTTCCATTGAGTTAGTAAGTAAAAAATATCAGCATATATCAATAATTATTTAGAAAACTTTAATATCAGTAATTTCTAAGAATATTTAGAGTATATTAACAAAATATTTATTGATTTTATTTAAAATATGCTCAGAATTTTAAATTATCCAGCTTAAAGGAGGTGAAAAGATTCGAAAACAATTGAACAAATCGAAAACCAAAATTATTCTTCCACTCACTCTTTTGACTGTATTTTTATTAATTGGAGGATTGAGCACTGTTTGGGCCGATTCAAGTATTCTTTATGTGAACAATGCCACTGGAAACGATTCCTGGAATGGTCAAAGCGCAACTTTCAACAGCTCAACTGGTGATGGGCCTAAATTATCTATTAAAAACGCTACTGAATCCGTGGATAACAATGGATTGATTAACATTGCCGATGGTTTATACACTGGTGATGATAACACGGGTATTCAAATCAGCAAAAATTTGACCATTATTGGACAAAGCCAAAGCGGTACCATAATCAATGCACTTAACATGGCTCAAATATTCAGTATCCAATCAGATGTAACCGTTACTATCCAGAACCTGACATTGACTGGTGGTGATGCTAATTTTGCTGGGGCCATCCTCAACAGAGGTAATCTTAGTATTGTAGATTGTACCTTCACCAATTCAGCTGCTGACAGTGCGGGAGCTATCGGGAACCAAGGTGTAATGGATGTCACAGGCAGCACCTTCCAACAAAACACAGCAGATGCTCGTGAGTATGGTGGATACGGTGGAGCTATTTTCAACGACAATCTTGGTATTTTAACCATATCCCACAGTACATTCAATGAGAACACAGCATTCCTTTATGGTGGAGCCATTATGAATGGTGGTACTCTTAATATTTTAGATACCATTTTCAGCAGTAACAATGCTACATACCCTGAATACGGTGTTGGTGGAGCCATCTATAACTACGGTAATCTCAGCGTTTCAGGCGGTAACTTTACCAGTAACTATGCACCACTTGGTGGGGCTATTTTCCATCAGGGGGATGATTCTAACCCTGTAAATTTAACAGTAAGTAGTAGCACTTTCACTGAAAACAAAGCAAGTCAGGGTGGAGCTTTCTATATATACGGTGGTGATTCCAATCACAATATCATTGAATTCTGTCGTATTGTTGGAAATATAGCAACATCTGGCAGTGCAATTGCCATTCCTTATGGTTCAGTTAATGCCACCAGAAACTGGTGGGGGAATAATGACCCTGAATTCTCCAGTTTAATCAGTGGAACATCTGATTACAATCCCTGGATTGTAATGACCCTCACTGCTAACCCATCAACCATCAACAACACTCAGTCCAGCCTGATTACCGCCAGCTTCAACTACCTCTGGAATGGGAACATACTAACTCCTCTGGATCCCCTACTAGGACATATACCCGATGGAACTCCAGTGAATTTCCAGACTGACCTTGGAACAATAGGCAGCAAAAACGTGGATAAAACCACCTTAGGTGGATTTGCAACTGTTACCCTGATTGCCAATGAACTAGCAGGTACTGCCACTCTAAACGCCACCACTGACCAGTTAACAATGTATCAACATGTGCTGATAAACCCCACATCCAGTCTCTATCTGAATATAACCCCGAGTAAAACCAACCCTGTTGCCGGTGACACCGTAACCTACACCCTTAAAGTTGGAAACTACGGACCAGACCCCGCAGAAAATGTGGTTATGACCTACGTGGTACCTGATGGATTGGAATTTGTAGGGGCCAGTGATGATGTTGGAAACACATGGATCTATGATCCCAGCACCAGAACAATTACCTGGACTCTGGGAACAGTGCCAAAGGGTGATCCCAGCCTGAACCTCACTTTACGTGTTCTTAAGGCAGGCAACTTCCTCATCAATCCCCTCCTGAGTACAACAACCTACGATCCAACTCTAAGTACTAACACACACTCACTAAGCATATACGCAGCCACAAACCCCACTAACCAGGTTAACGCAGCAACAGTGACAACAGCTAATGAAAATACTGTGGGAATGCAAACCACTGGAGCACCAATTGCACCATTGGCCCTTGGAATCATAGTTGTATTGGGTGGACTGTTAACAACACGCCGAAAAAATTAATCCATTTTTCTTTTTTTATTTTATTTAGCAAATTAAGCATTTATAGCACATTATTTATATTATTACTAATATATTATTTTATATGACATATATTTACTAAAATGAGAAGTATTATAACCTTTTAACAAACTGATTAGGGGTATGGAGTAACTATAAATCCTCTTAAGGTATAATTATTTAAAGAAATACAAAAATTAGAATGAAATAATACAGAACCATATAAAGAGTTTACGAAACGATAATTACCTTTAAAAGAGGGATCTAAAATGAGTGAATGGACTGAAGTTAAAAGAGATGAAGATGAAATTGAAAAACCCACCTTCTGGGAACCGGAAGCCGCAGGTGAATCGTTACAGGGCAAATATATAGACCTGGAAGAGAATGTCGGCAAGTTTAAAAGCAACCTTTACACCATCCGAACCACTGAAGGTGAAATAAAGATATGGGGCTGTACTGTCCTGGATGATTTAATGAAAAAGGTGGACCTAAATAATGAAGTCCGCATAACATTCAATGGCAAACAACCATCAAAAAGTGGTAAAAACCCATGGAAGGATTTTAAAGTTGAGTATAAAGCACTTTAAGCCATATAAATTAAAAGAAGGAAATAAGTACTATGGAATATAATTATTAGAAATATAATTGTCTGGGGAGATAATTAAAAATAAAACAGATAATTGCACCTGAAAATAGGGAAGACAATTAACTTACTCTCTTATCAAGGCATAAAAAGAGAGATTAATTAACAAATTAAAATAAGTTAATGGGGAATAATATACACTTAATCCATATATGCTTCCTGTATTATATGGAATATCTTCTCTACAGCTCTTTTCATTTTCAAAAAGACCATACCCAGGTTGGCATTAGATTCAACTGCACAGACCAGAGCAACCAGTGAAGAACCCATAATAACAATTTGTAATTTCTCACCGGTTATGAGTAGTCTTTCCAGGTGGTCATCACCAATATCATCTAGTGTTTTATCTCCAATATTGATTAATGAAGCAGCCATAGCTGCAATTATATGATTTTTCACATGAGGATTGCTGGAAGTCATGATCAAACCATCTTTCCGGATGACATATGACTCCAAAATATCACTTTTATACTCCATTTCATGGAGAACCTCATTGATCTGTTCGGAAATAGGTTTCATAAGACATTCCATTTTAATTTAAATATTTAACTACTGATCTTATTTGTTATCTATAATGAACAAATTTATTAGTTTTTATTTAAAATTATCAACTTTCTTATTTGTTATTAACAAAATCGCCAATGGCCTTCTTTAACATTACTCTTATCATTCCAATATTAGCATTATTTTCAGTTAAAACGATTATAACATGGCCAACACCAAATTCATCTATCACAATTTTACCGTTGTCAGTTTCAACAATCAACTGCTCTAGGTCGCCATAACTGACGCTTTTAGTGAGCTCTCGCACTGCTCCCAATGCTGCAACAGTACTGGCGCTTAAAATTGAACTTTTTCGGTCCACCTTACCAACAGGAATACCATCTAAACCAGCCACAAGGGAATCCTTAACACCCCTAATTCTGTTAATACTAATTAAAACATCTTCATAGTTTTGAACAGTCATTATACCCGCCTGTTGACCTATTTTATTAAAATAATATGTTTTACTTATTTTCACTCTTGATTATGTCTTGGATGAGGTTATCCATAAAGCTGGACAGGTTATCATCATTCAATGCTGAAGTGTTCCATATGGTAATTTCTTCAGGAAGTTTCAGTTGTTTACGGATGAAATCTGTGCTAAGTTTAGAAATATCTTCTTTATTAGCTGCAACCACGTATGGTACATTGTAACTTTCTATGAATTTAACTAGTTCATAATCAACCGGAGTTATCCCCACGGTAGAATCTATTAGTAATATTGCTCCATCCATTCCTGTGGCCAGTGTTTCCCACATGAAAGAGAATCTTCTGTGACCTGGACTGGCAAAAAGATGTATTAAGATACCGTGTTGTTCAATTTGGACAAAATCAAAACTGGTGGTTATGCTTTCAAATTCACCTTTAAGAAAAAGTTCCTGTCCACTTAATCTCTCTACAAAAGTGGTTTTACCGGCATTTAAAGCGCCGAAAACCACTATTTTGAGACTATCCTTTGATATTTGTTCCATTATTCACCCGAAACTCTTCTTAAGACATGTTTCAAGATAGATATTATTTAAAGTGAATTAAGGGCAATTTTACAGTTACCATCTTTATGCTCTATATTATCAATTATGAAGGATTCTCCAGTAACTTCCTCCATTAAAGCAGCTCCTACCAGAGCCATGGGGCATCCAATGTGACGTGGAACATCATTTTCTGCCAGGTAGTCTGTGTAATGATGAGCTTTGCAGTTGGTAACAGTCATCTCTAGTTTTTCATCGGTTACATTATATTCCAGGTTTTCAGCAACGTTGAAACGTCCAATGAGATATCGGTCATAGAACTCCATTGCAGTTGGTGTGGTGCTGATATCCTTTTCTTCTCCCAGCATTTCTGATCCAACTTTAACCAGCTTCCACAGATCTTCTCCAAAAGCCCGTGTAACTCCACCGGAACCCTGTCCAGAAACTTTCCAGAGACCTTTAGTTAATCCCATTAATGATGCTAAATATACTGTGTTTAAAGGGTCAACCTGATCTCGAAGCATAGCTGCTAGTGTGTCGCCTTTTTTTATTCCTTCTGCCATATGAAACTCCTCATTAGATTCTTATTGATTCATTACTTCTTTTACTTTCTCGGATGTTCTTTCCAGTTCCAGAAGGGCTAAACCCAGATTTACTTCTGCTGGGGATAAAGCGGCCAGTACTGCTTTTTCTCCGGCATGGGCTAAAATTGCTTTTCCAGATGCACCATCTATTACTACCTGGTTAAGATCTCCTCTTTCCAGTTCATCACATGTTCTCTGTGATGTACCTACCATTGCCGCAGCCATTGCTGCTACACGTTTTTCATCAGTGTTACCTGGAAGGGATGAAGCAATCATTAAACCATCAGGCCTTAAAACTGCCACACCACTAATATCGCCTGGAGCACGTTCCAGAAGCTCATTTAATAAACCACCAATATCTTCTCTTAAACCCATAAAAACACACCTCCATTTTCTAAAGAATTCATTTATGAGGCATGATCGAAATATGATCGATTAATTGCCTCTTAGTAATACTGTTATCTTCTGATATCATTTAAAAAAATGATTGTAAAGTGATTTTGTGTTATAAGCATAACCACAGCATTGTGCATTTACACAAAAGTTAAATAATAAGACAGACTCAGAAGTTGATTTAACGCTGAAAGCATCAGATTAAGAACATAAAGGTCTTGGTTTAACCAGAAATATTTTGAAAGGATAACCAGTAATAACTATAAAATTTGGAAAATCCCCAAAAATTGGATATATGTTAAACTACTGCATGTGTTGGAAATTTCATTATCAATATTTTTTTCAAATAGCTTCAAAATAATATTAAGATATTATATTCAAGATACCCAAATTAAATAAAATTAATAACTTTAATTTCAAAAGAAGGATTATAAGGGGTTTCTTAATACATTAATATTGTTGATAAAATTAGCATTAATATGAAAAGAAATACCGCCATTAATCCATAATACCTTTTGATATTTTGTTCCTTTCACCAGAAATTATCTTTTATACATGTCTCAAGATCATCTAAAGTGAATTGAGAACAAGTTTACAATTATCATCCTTATGTTCTATATTATCAATTATGAAGGATTCTCCTGTAACTTCTTCCATTAAAGCTGCAGCAATCATGGCCATGGGGCATCCAATGTGACGTGGAACATCATTTTCTGCCAGGTAGTCTGTGTAATGATGAATATTACAGTTGGTAACAGTCATCTCTAGTTTTTCATCAGTTACATCATATTCCAGGTTTTCAGCAATGTTAAAACGTCCAATGAGATATCGGTCATAGAACTCCATTGCAGTTGGTGTGGTGCTGATATCCTTTTCTTCTCCCAGCATTTCTGATCCAACTTTACATAAATGCCATAGATCTTCTCCAAAAGCCCGGGTAACTCCACCGGAACCCTGTCCAGAAACCTTCCAGAGACCCTTAGTTAATCCCATTAAAGATGCAAGATATACAGTGTTTAATGGTTCATTCTGTTCTTTAAGTAAAGCTGTTAGTGTTTCGCCTTCTTTGATTCCTTCTGCCATATGAAACTCCTCATTTTTAGATTTTTTATTGATTCATTACTTCTTTTACTTTTTCGGCTGTTCTTTCCAGTTCCAGAAGGGCTAATCCCAGGTTTACTTCTGCAGGCGATAGGGCGGCCAGTACTGCTTTTTCTCCGGCATGGGCTAAAATTGCTTTTCCAGATGCACCATCTATTACTACCTGGTTAAGATCTCCTCTTTCCAGTTCATCACATGTTCTCTGTGATGTACCTACCATTGCCGCAGCCATTGCTGCTACACGTTTTTCATCAGTGTTACCTGGAAGGGATGAAGCAATCATTAAACCATCAGGCCTTAAAACTGCCACACCACTAATATCACCAGGAGCACGCTCCAAAAGCTCATTTAAAAAACCACCAATATCTTCTCTTAAACCCATAACAATACACTCTCCTAATGTCCATCACAACTACTAATTTTTACACTACATCAATATTATAATAACGTTAATTTATATTCCAGTTAAAACGAAAAAGAATAGTATAATATGATTTTACATTAAAAAATAATAACACCCATGTGCATTTACACAATACTTAAATAACAGTAATAACTAAATTTTAATTTTATTATTAAAATTAATTTGATTAACATTAGGGAACCATATTAACAAATTGATAACCGTGCAAATCTTTGTTGAAATGGTTATTATGGCATTAATATTAATAAAAAGTAGTTACTAATTGTAGTATGTAAATTCATAATATTTTATGTGATGAAATAAGATTTGATTATAATTTTAGATAACTTAAAGATAACTTTAGATAATAGCTTTAGATACATCTTAAAATAATAGTGTTAACCTTTTTCACAAAATTGTAGGAAATGAAATGATAAACCCCGCAACCCCACAGAAAAGAGTCACAGTGTCAGTCAACGTTGATCTTGATCTACAATTCAGGAAATTAGCATCACAAACTTATAAGTTTGAGAAAGGATGGTACAGTAAAGCAATGGCTGAAGCAATGGCTATGTGGATGAAAAATAGTGAACTAAATTTATTAGATGATGGTATTACTCCTATGGTCCGTATGGAGGGTTTTAGGTTATGGGAAACGTTAAAGAGAAATAATAATCTCAATTCAAATCAGGAATTAGGTCCAGATTCTTTGGATACTATCTGTAATGTTTTCACCAATGAATCACCTTTTATCGAGGATATTGAGTACAGTTTTCATGATGATAACTTACTGGTCAACATGGATACCCCAATTATAACCAAAAACAAAGATTATTTCATGATGGAGGATCTCATCGATAAATGTAGTGTTCCAGTAATAGTTCTATTTAGAGCAGGAATTGAAGATATAACCAAGGAAAAATACAAAATTGACTATTTAAAACTTGGAAAATCAAGCCAAGTGCAATTTAAAAAAGTTAATTCCCTGAAATCTTCTAAACAATCCATTGAAATTTTATAAAAAAAACGATAAAATACAGTTCTATTTAGCTTTTTAATTTAGATATTTCAATAATTTATGATTCCAGATGGAATTCATAACCCATCTGAAGCTTTATTTAGTTTAGATAGTTTCAATAACTCTAATTTTAAATTTTTATTAAGATAACCAAGTGTGGGAAAAATTAAAGTAAATTCCACAGTTGAAAATTTTGAGATAAACTATAAACCAGTGGATATACAGTTAATATCACATGAGTACTAAAATATTCACCATTGGCCATAGCAACCATCCGTTCTCTCGTTTTATGGAATTAATACAGAAACAGGATATCAAGATGGTGGTGGATGTTCGAACCCGGCCATACAGTAAATACACACCTTACTACAGTAGGAAACCTTTAGAAGAAGGATTGAAAGAGTATCAGGTTAAGTACGTTTATTTAGGGAATAAGATTGGAGGAAAGCCAGATGATGCCAAGTTCTACCATGATGGCCAACTCCTTTACCACCTTCTGGAAGCGGATGAAAAGTACCAGGAAGGACTGAAAATACTCCTGGAGCTTGCTCGGGATAATCGAATTGTTGTTATGTGCAGTGAAGAGGATCCATACCACTGTCACCGCCACCACCTCATCAGCCAATCTTTACTTAAAAACAACTTCCAAATAACTCATATAAGAGGTGATGGTAATCTGGAGAAAGTTAGAAATGATTACCAGACCAGATTATTTTAGAAGAAGATAATGATAAATCGTTTTTAAAGGAATATTAGTGAAATATTTCTTTTTATTGGGAAATTACAAAATATCCCTTTTAAGAGGGAAATTATGAAATATTTGTTTATTTAGAGCGAAATTATAATATATTTGTTTTGAAATAGTAGACTTGACTAAAATTTACTAAAACATGATTATTTATTAAAAATTCCTGATTTAAATGCTTAAAAACGTCCTAGATACACTGGAAGGTAACCGTATCTTCCGCCGGAAAGTGGAACATATCGAAACACTCCATCCCCGAAAGGCAGAGTACGGTGAAGTGAAGGGCCTCCCGGAGTCCATCCAACAATACCTCAAGGACAGCCGTATACGGCTTTACAAGCACCAGGTTAGGGCAACAGAACTCATCAGAAATGGGGAAAATATCCTCATCACCACACCCACTGCTTCCGGGAAAACCCTGGCCTTTAACCTGCCCATCATGGAAACCATGGCTCAAAATGATGCAGCTACTGCCCTTTACATCTACCCCGCCAAGGCACTGGCCAATGACCAGCTCAATGTCCTCAAACACCTGGAATCATCCTGCAACCTTAAAATCAATCCGAACATTTACGATGGTGACACTCCCCGTAACATCCGCCCCTGGATCAAGGAGAACTCACGTTTAATTTTAACCAATCCCTACATGTTACACCTTATAATGGGATGGCACCACCAGTGGGCACGTTTTTATAAAAACCTCAAATATGTAGTTATTGATGAAGCCCACCACTACCGTGGTGTGTTCGGATCTAATGTGGCCTTCCTCATTCGTAGGTTAAGACGGATATGTAATCATTACGGGAGTTATCCTCAGTTCATTTTATCATCAGCCACATTGGCTAATCCTGATGAGTTCAGCCGTAACCTGGTGGGAACCTCCTTCCAGGAAATTAATGAAGATACTTCCCCCAGTGGGAAGAAGCATTTCATTTTATACAATCCCTACGCCAAGTGGGGTGATCTGTCTATTCACCAGGAAACCAGCAACCTGTTCCAGTTAATGGTTCTAAATGACCTTCAAACCCTTTGTTTCACCATTAGCCGGAAAATGGCTGAACTCATAGCCATGTGGGCTAAAAGAGAGTTAAATGAACGAAACCCACAGCTAGTTAACCGTGTAACTGCTTATCGTTCAGGTTACCTGGCCAGTGAAAGAAGGAAGATAGAAAATGGTCTTAAAAACGGTAACCTGGTGGGTGTAACCTGTACCAATGCCCTGGAACTGGGAATGGACATTGGTAGCCTGGACGGGGTTATAATCAGTGGATATCCTGGAACCATGATCAGCACCTGGCAACAGGCAGGAAGAGCAGGAAGGGGTGAAAATGAGTCTCTGATAGTAATGGTGGCATTTGAAAACGCCCTGGATCAGTACCTTATGAAACATCCGGAGTTTTTGTTCCATAAATCTCATGAAAACGCAGTTATCGACTTGCATAATAATAAAATCACCAACGGCCACCTCTTATGTGCAACCAAGGAGTTACCCATGACTGTGGATGATTTTGAAAAATATTTCGATGCTGATTTTGACGCCCTGGAAGATTTACGTCAGGAGGGACTTCTTAAAGAAACTGGTGCTGGTCTACTTTATGTGGGACGCCAGGAACCGGCCATGAACATCAGCCTGGATCAGATATCCAGTGATAACTTCAAAGTATTCCATGGTAAACATCTTATGGAAACCATGGACCGGCAGCATGCCTACAGTGAAGCCCATGAAGGAGCAGTGCTCATTAACCAGGGTGAAACTTACACTGTGGATAGTTTTAACCTGGCTAAAAGAACCATCAATGTTAAGAAGATGGATGTGGATTACCATACCCAGGCCCTAAAAAATGTTGATGTTTCCATTGTAAAGGAGCTTAACACCAGGGAAATAGGTAATTTCAGAGTTTCCTTTGGTGAAGTAAAGGTTACCCAGGAATTCTACAAGTACAAAACCATGATCTACGGTAAAACCCTATCTACCCATGACCTTAATCTACCTCCATTGAAGTATCACACCCGTGGTCTGTGGTTCACTATTCCAGGGGTGGTGGCTGACAGTCTGGAGAATATTTTCACCAAGAAAGATGCCTATGCCGGCAGTCTTCACGGTGCAGAACATGCCCTGATATCCATGTTCCCATTACTGGTACTCTGTGACCGTTTTGATATAGGCGGTTTATCCACCAATTACCATCCTGAAACTGGGAAGGCAACTATTTTTATCTATGATGCCTATGAGGGAGGTATTGGTCTGGCTGAAAAAGCAGTGGAAGTTATGGAAAAACTGGTGGAGGTCACCAGGGACATGGTTAAAAGCTGCCAGTGCCGTAAAGGTTGCCCCACATGCATTTACTCCCCTAAATGTGGTAATGATAACAAGCCATTACATAAAAATGGCACGATTTTCGTCCTGGAAGCTATTTTGAAGATGATGAAGGGTGAAAAAATGGATTTACCAACTGATCCAGGATTTGAACTTGTACATAACACCACAAGACCATTAAAATCACCGGCTATGGGGAGTGATGGCTACCAGGAGTTTGAAAACCCGGAGAACTTAAACCGGAAGGGTGAATCATTTTATCTGAATGGAAATCTCAATGAAGCAGCTAAATGTTTCCAGAAGGTATTGGAAATGGATGAAAATAATATTTCTGCCCTGAAGTATCAGGGAATTATCCTGGTAAAACAGGAAAAACCTGAAAAAGCACTTGAATTTTTCGAAAAAGTACTTTTAATTCATGCTGATGATCCAGAAACCCTTTATTATCAGGCAATTTCCTTTAACAAAACCCAGCAATATGCAGAGAGTAAAAATGTATCAAAGAAACTACTTAAAGCCCGACCAGACTGGGATGATGCCTGGTCTATTCTGGCAATTGCACTCCATGCATTGGGGAATAAGGAAAAAGCCATAGAAGCTTACAGCAAATCACTGGAACTTGATCCACTTAACCAGGATGCTGCAAGAAATTTGAAAGACCTGCTGGATAGTTAAGGACTTATTAAAAAATTTTTCATAAATAAATGAATATATACCCAATTAATGCTTATTTTTTTTAATCTCCGATAATTTTAATAGCCAACCATTTTAAAAATGTAATCATGAAAATTAAAGGTTCTTCTGAGGCCACAGGTTGTGACTGCATTCTTGAAAAAGAGGGATTACTGCTTAAATACAAAGGTTTTTTCGGAGGAGATAAGGGAGAAGAGTTTATTAAATACAGTGACATGCAGAACATTTCCCTGGAAAAAACTGCAGGTTTAGTATCATCCCCTCTATTAATTATAGACATCCCTAACGGAACTAAAAAGGTTGTTCTGCTTGATAAACATTTCAAAATGTTTTATGCATTACTGGAAGCAAACACCCCACACATTCCCAGTAAAAAATCCAGTGCAATTGATGAACCTGTCGAGAACTCTTCAATTCTTAAATCCATAACCGGGAAAGATAATAAGAAAAAAGAAGAATCATTAGATGTAGGTGAATCAAATCACTTCAAAAGCATCGCAGAAGCAAAGAAACTCCGGGATATGGGAGCTATTACTGAAGAAGAGTATAATTTAATTAAGAGTAAACATTTAAAGAACATGTAACCACATTATTTTTCAAGGCTTATTAAATCTTCTTTAGGTAACGTTAAATGATATGTGTATTATTTAGACTTTTAGGATATAATAGATCTATTTATAAGATAATATAATCAGTTTAAGATAATATAATCAATCTAATCTGATTATGACCTGTTTAAATAAAAATAATCAATCCAAGTAAAAATCACTCAGAAGAAATCACAATAAAATTAGAAATTAAATCACAATAATATAATTACAATCAATAGGTTTAGTTCAGGGAGATGTATCATAAATGGAAAAATCATTAGATTACCCGGAGAAGACTGCAGGGTGGAATATGGTAACTGATGTGCCAGTATTCAGTGAAGATGACACCCTGAAGGATATTGAAGATTTTCTCATTGACCGATCATCTCAATTTAACAGCCTGGATTATATTTACCTTACTGATAAAATTAACACCCTGGTTGGGGTTATTTCCATTAAAGATCTTCTGGTTACCGTGGATAAAACCCTGAAAGCCAGTAAGATCATGGCTGTTAACCTGGTCACTGCACATGTGGACACAGATCAGGAGAGACTCGTTTACCTGGCTCTATCCCATGGTCTCAAATCCATACCCGTAGTGAATGAAGAGGGTGGATTTATGGGTGTGGTTCCTTATGATACCATACTACAGATATTCAACCATGAGGTACAGAGTGATGTGTTCAAGTTTGGAGGTATATTCCACAGAATAGGAGATGAGTACACCAGCATACACTCATCAGCCCTCCACATGATCCGTTCACGTCTCCCCTGGCTAATAATTGGAGTTATTGGTGGAACACTTGCTGCTTCTTTAATTGCACAGTTTGAAGAACTTTTAAGCAGTTTCATTGCCCTGGCCAGTTTCATACCAGTGATGGTTTATATGAGTGATGCTGCCGGAGCACAGACTGAAGCACTTATAATACGCAGCATGGCCCTGGACACAAAACTCAACGTAAGGAAATATTTAACCCGTGAAGTGGTGGTGGCAACTGTCCTTGCAGCAATCTCAGGATTATTCGCCGCATTCATGGCCTACATCACCAGACAAAACCTGATTCTTGGTATTATAATCTTTTTCGCCCTTTTTTTAAGCATCATCGCATCAGTTACCATAAATACATTGGCACCACTAATTTTAAGAAAATTCAAATACGATCCTGCACTGGCCACCGGTCCCCTGGCCACCATATTCAGTGACATAGCCACCCTGGCCATATATTTAGCAGTAGCCATAACCTTACTTGGAAATTAATAAATTAAGCTGTATTGTCTAAATAGGGGCATAATACGTTTATTTTTTAAGAAGTTTTATAAAAATACTCATTTAAAAAAGTTAGTGATTATAATATATTTTAAAACCTTAAGGTAAGAATTCCTAAATTTTCCAATGGATTATTATTATTTTATAAATGGTTATTTTCCTGAAATGGTACTGGTGATAAATTATGATAGGATAAAGTTATAATGTCGGAGGAACATAATAAACTTATTAAATGTGAATATTGAGATGATCCATTCATGAACAACATGGAAACAGTTATTATCATTGGAATATTTTTTGTGACACTGGTAATTGGTTTGTTAATGTGTATATTATAACTAATCTGTTTTTATGATCCTGAAAAAAATAATTAATTCATCAAAATAGTAGTAAAATGATCCGGACATATATACTGAACCATTGAAATTAGGGTGTTTTGAAGTTTTTATTTTTTTGATATTTTTTTTAAAGTTGAGTGAGGTGAATGGATTTAAATAAATAGTATTTTTCCGGGTTTGAAGCTGTTTTAATAAATAAAAATTTTAATTTTAATAAAATATTTTTTTCTACCATTTCACATCTTCATGTTCACTTTTTTCCTGATTCCAGTAAATTTATGAAACTATCCAGTCCATCTTTACTTGAATCAACGATATCAATGGCAGAGTCCAGTTCATCATCTTTTGATCTCTGGTCAACTATCAACCTGCGGATGATGAAACCTATTATTCCAAGTACAGCCAAGAATATTAAAAAATAAAAAAATAAAGCAAATATGTACTGTAATAGGCTTAAGCTATCCAGTGTGAGAAAGGTTAAAGTGAAAAGAACTAAAAATGCACATGTGAAACAGCTGGCAACTACCAGTAACAGTTTTTTGTCATCATTTTTATCACGAAAGGCGGAATAGGCTGCAATGGACAGGGAAGATCCTGCCAGGCTGAAAACCAGAAATTCTGGTATTAAATGAGTTATGTCCATTTTTTAACCTCTTTATTCTTTATAACACTGCTGATTTAACACATCATCTTTGCTTAATTGTTTTCCGTAGGTTAAAATATTCTCAAATGCATCATTATAACGCTTTAATAATTTCCGGTTGCAATTTTTAATTCCAACCGAACCCCTAGTTTCTGTGTGCCGGTGTGGCTTTTCAACATACAGGTGAGTGTTGTTAAATATCATGTAATGTTTAGTGGGTCTTTCGGGTAAAATAAAATACTTAACATTATTATATCGGTTAAGTAAACTGTAAATTTCAGTTTTATCCTCACAAAATACTTTAGGGCCTGCAATGATAATGATAGATCCAAAATCATGGTTTGCTGCATGTTTAACAATTTCCTGAGTGTTTTCACTGAATTCCCCTACAATAACCTTGAGTTCTAACTCACTGTTATTTTTATCTTTGGATTTTTGATTTTTAAGATTTTCAATAAGGTTAAATCTCCAAACTCTCTTTTTATAACGCTCATCACTGTGAAATAAAACTATTTCAGCACCATAATGTTCATTACAGTTGGGGTTATGCCTGTAAACAAATTTAAACAGGATAAAAACTGCCACTAATGATGTAAGACTTATAATGGCCAGTGACAAACCAGGGTCAAGTATAATTTTGAACCACCTTCCATTAAATCACTTTTAGTGTCATGTGTTACACTTGAAGTGTATGTCTTAATGCTATATAAAATCATCCCCAGATCAGATTATAAGTTATAATTAAAAATTCAAGCATCAAAAAAATAATAAAAACAATCATCTCTGTTATCTGCGGGTTAAAAAACTTAGCTTAATATGATGTAATCAAGCTAAATCTGTAATAAAAGTAAAATTAGAATAATTTAATAAATTTAAAATTAAAAATTTAAGATTAAAGTTTTTTCAAAGCTTCTTTAGCAGCATTTTGCTGAGCTTCCTTTTTACTTCCACCCACACCCACACCATAATTTTGACCATCGATCATGGCAGCCATGGTGAATGTTTTTTTATGAGGTTCCCCTTTTTCATTGAGTAAATCATAAATTATACTGAAGCCGTCCTTATTGGATAACTGCTGTAATTCTGATTTATAATCATAAAAAAAGATATCTCCATGCTCAATATGGGGTAGCACTGTTTTTGAAAGGAATTTTTTAACATAGCCCAGGCCTAAATCCAGATACAGTGCCCCTATAAATGCTTCGAATACATCACCAGTAACTGAATGAAGTTCTCTGCGGGATAATTCAGCTCCTGCACCCAGTTTGACATATTTATTCAGACCAATATCCATAGAATAAGTATAAAGAGCTTTGTTGCACACATAATTAGCGCGCAAACGGGTTAATTCACCTTCATCTAAATCCTGATCACTTTCATATAAAAATTCTGATACCACCAGATCCAGAACTGCATCACCTAAAAATTCCAATCTTTCATAACACTCATTGAGGTTGTTTTCATATGAATAGGACTCGTGTAAGAATGCTATATCATAAAGATGGAGATTTTTCGGTTTTATTGAAAATTTTTCCAGGATTTGCATGATAATCTGTATAACTATTAAGTTAACAGTCTTATTTATACTTATAAAATAGTATTAGCTTTAAAATAATAGTAGAGGAGATTATATTTAAATCTGTACTGTAAAGTTAAATCTACTGTGAAGTAAAATTGTATTGTACAAATAAATCTGAGTTATTCCCAAATCCAGTGGTAGATACTGATAAAAGGTGAGAATAAGGAGTATGGGAGAATAATTAAACCCCAAATCGCCTTTCTCTCTGCTGGTATGATCTCAAGGCCCTTAAAAAGTCTACTTTTCTGAATGCTGGCCAGTAACTATCACAGAAATAGAGCTCAGAATAGGATGCCTGCCATAATAAAAACCCGCTGAACCTTTCTTCACCACTGGTTCTGATAATTAGGTTGGGATCATCCAGTCCGGCAGTGTAAAGGTTTTTATTGACCATTTCTTCATTGATGTTATCAGGATCCAGTTTTCCATCTTTAACTTTTCCTGAAATCTTTTTAATGGTATCAACTATTTCCAAACGCCCATCATAACCAATGGCAATATTCAGTAGCATCTTTTTGTAGGAAGCTGTTGATTCCTCAGCGATACTTATGGCTTTTCTCACATCATCCGGGAGTAAATCAAGCTGTCCCACTGCTTTTACTCTGACTTCATTACCATGTATTTTCTGATTTTGAGCTATTCCTTCAAAATTTTCTTTAAAAAGGTTCATTAAGCCTTCAACCTCCTCTGGTGGTCGGTTGAAGTTCTTACTTGAGAATGCATAAACCGTGACGATCTCTATTCCCAGATCAACACACCATCCTAAAAATTCTTCAAGAGTATTTCTTCCATGTTTATGGCCATCTAATGTACTCATATTTCTTTGAAACCTGGCATATCTCCGGTTACCATCCATGGTGATGGCTACGTGCTTGGGCATCTCCTCTAATCGGAGATCCCGGGATATGTACCATTCATATATTGAATAAAGCGGATCTAAAACAGACATTTCATCTTTCCTTTTTTCTTATTAAAACTAAGTCAATAATAATTATATCTTTAACCATAAATGCATGTTGGATGTACCTATTTTTTGACATTTTTAAATTTTTAAAATCTCGTGAAATTTAGGATCTAAATCAGTTGATTACTGCAAAAATGAGTATTTTTCATTAACTTCGTTATATCATGGTTTAACGAAGTAAATTTATTAAACTTTTTCTATTTTATTAATAACTTTAATTTTGTGTACTGGTAAAAGAAAAATCATCAAAATCGCTCTATTTAGATCATTGAGGCTATATGTACTTAATCATTTACAGTGCTTTTCTAAATTATTAATTTCAGTATGATGGACTAGTGTTTTTTGGGTCGATTTTCTCCGATAAATTTTTGTCCATATACAATATTTTATTTTCCATAAAATTTTTTATCAATTTTTTTCTGTACCCTTAACATTAGATATTACAGCATTAATTTAGATGCTTGAAATCTGTGGCAATATTATATAATAGAACCACAGATATTAAGATAGGATGCACTGGTGTACTTCATGTCTACCTCAACAGATATTCCTGCCAGTGCATCCATTATTCCTAATTAACCTTTGGAGTTTTTAGTATAATTCAACTTCAAATTTGACTTGAAAACTTCAATATACTTTTATTTTACCATTTATCTTTAAAGGCTGCCCATGAGCAGGACAAACCCACTTAAACTCATAATCATTTATTTTATTTATGGATTCGGCTAAGACCGTATCATCCCAGTTCATAAAGGAGCTCATGGGGGCTATTTTGCCCTTTGATGTTTTAAATAAATCCCCAACCAGTAATATATCTTTATAAAGTAAACTCACGTGTCCAGGGGTATGTCCCGGGGTGGGTATAACTTCAATACCACCAATTCTTTGATCTTCTGAGTATGGAGTTATATTTTCAGGTTTTTCCGTCCGCATAATAACCGAAACTAATTTTTTAATTCCTGGACGACTTTTTTCTCCGTAAATGTAGGGAATATCTTCCTTGGATGCCCATACTTTAGCCCCAGTAGCCTTTTGAAGAAAAGAAAGACTCCCAATATGGTCCACATCGTGGTGTGTAATTAGAATGTGCTTGATATCCTCTGGTTTTACTCCAAGAACTTTTAAATCTTTTAAAATACCATTTCCCTGTCCAGGACGTCCGGTGTCAACTAAAATTGTTTCCTCACCATTAATTAAATATGAATAGTTGCCTCTGGTTGAGTCAAGTGCATATATTTCATCAGTTACATTCAAAGAAATTCCTCCTTCATAAACTTCCTTTCAAACTCATTCATCATATTATATAAATATAGTTGATTTATGCCAGTATCATTGCTAAACCCAGAACCAGGCTTATGGTCACAATTACTGGTACATATATCTTTTCAAAAGTTTTGGGATTAATTTTTTTAAGTATTTTTGGCCCAATAAATGCACCTACTGCTGCTCCGCATCTAGAAGAATTATCAAGGTTAAATCTAATATTCTTAATAAGAAATAACTCCCAATACTGGTGATTGAATTGAAGATCAGAACAAACACAGGGGTACCTACCAATATCCTGGCTGGCAGTCTACTGTAATGTCCGGCTGAAACCTGTACATTAGGGACTATACTCCTTATTAAAGGAATTTACTTAAATGTATTGAAATAATCATTTATTGACCTTACCATCTCTACAGAAATATCGTCCGGGTAATGATTCTTTCAGTGCATATTCTTTCCAGATAGGGCATTCATTACATTTACAGATCTTTTCAGTGTCAATATCTTTACAAATAGCTTTTCCAGTGCTGCAGTAAAGTCCGGGAACACGTTCAGTATCCATGCGCATGGGACTGTCCAGATCTTGCTGGGTTATCAGTAACATGATTTTTTGTTTATCTTTAACACATTGGCTTTCTACTTGTACAGCACACTTACCACAAAGGCATTGGTTGATGTTTTCCATTGAAAATTCAATTTTACCCATTTTATCCCCCCTCACATTGGTTACTTCTGAATCGTTTTAAAAAAGGTAGTGGGCACCTTCAGCTGTAACATTTTCCTCCATTAAGCTTTATCCGTTAATATATTGGCATTAAAACCTCTTAAATGTAATCTGCTTAAATCGATTTTGAATTAGTTGGAAGTTTTTTTATTTAACCAGACAAATTATATCATTTAAAATATTAAATAATTATAATGGACTTGTACTACAGGATATCTATAAAATTATAGACATACACTTCAAGTGTAAAATAGTTCATAAAAGGGGAACAGGCGATATAATGATAGGCGAAATAAACTTTGCAACAGATATCAATGGCCATAAAGTTTGTAAATTTGAGGATGACAAAATCACAGTTACCATTGTCCTTAAAAAAGATTACTCTGATGTTGAAGCTAAACTCAGAGATGTTGACATACTCAACGACATCGAAAAAGCCTTAGAATCAGTAACTGTAACTGATGAATTTAAAGAACTGGTAGATAGTTATGGTTATCTATCCATTGACAAAATTGAAGGTTAAATCAATTTATAATTGATTTAAATATTTTAATTTATACTGAAATCATTTTTTATTTTTTTATTTTTCAAAATAATTGATTTGTTTTTGAGGGCAAAAACTACTAATTTTATATTGTATGATGGAAAAGGTATCCCATAACCATTAAAAATTCAAAAATATCAATTAAGTAATTTCAAGTCAGGAGCCTAAAAATATGATGGAAGACATTTACGAACGTTCTTTAGCTGGAGAGATCACCAGGGAAGATGCACTGAAACTGGTAAACTCCAATCATTTTGAGTTATTTGACACTGCAGACCAGTTAAGACAGGAAATTGTGGGTGATGAAGTCACCTTTGTGGCCAACCGTAACATTGACATCACCGACCACTGCATCATAGGCTGCACATTCTGCTCCTTCCGAGATAATATAGGATATGAATTAACCACTGAAGAAATTTTAACCAGTATAAAAGAAGCTGTTGATGTAAATGCCAGTGAAATCTGTCTTTTCGGCGGGGTAATGCCCCACATGACTGTTGAATATTACTGTGATCTTTTTCATGCAATTAAAGAAAATTACGAAATCATGCTACACAGTATGTCTCCAGTGGAAGTTTTCCATGCTGCCAAAGAATCTGACGTGAGCACGCAAGAGGCGCTGACTTCATTTAAAAGTGCAGGACTGGATAGTTTAACTGGTGCTTCAGCCGAGATACTGGTGGACAGTGTCCGGGCTAAGCTCTGTCCTAATAAGGTATCAACACAGGAATGGACTGATATCATCACTGAAGCTCACAATTTAGGGATTCCCAGCACATCCACCATTATGTACGGTAGTATAGAAACCTGGGAAGACCGTATAGAACACTTAATGATACTAAGGGATATTCAACGTGAAACCGGTGGCTTCACTGAACTGGTGCCCATGACCTTCCTGGGAAAAAATAACATCATGGGACAGCAGTCCAATGGTGCCAGTGGTCTGGATGATCTGAAATTACACGCTATTGCCAGGATAATTCTGGGAAGGGATGTTCCCAATATCCAGGCATCATGGATTAAAATAGGTACCAGAATGGCACAGATGGCCCTCTGCTGTGGTGCCAATGACCTGGGCGGTACCATGATGGAGGATCTCATCTCCATAGCAGCTGGTTCATCCTATGGGGAATATTTATCCCGGGAGGAAATGCACGCCACAATCGAAGGTATTGGTCGCATTCCTGCAGAACGCAACACTATCTATGAACGGGTCAATTGAAAAAAAGATATAACTAAAATCCCCAACAGCCAAGATTCAAGAATTTTTTTAAAAAGAAACTCTTTTTATTCTTCCATTACTTCTTTTTTTAATATTTTATTAGTTTACCTTTAACTGATTTAGGTGCGAGAGGTAATTATCCTCCTAAACCAACAGAAATAATTATCTATTCTAAAACTAAATACCATAATTCATGCAGAGGGAAAGTATTTACAAACGGTATATACCAGGATCAACACCCAATAAAAAAAACAGTAAAGAAGATGCTTACTGGTTCCTTTTTAATTCCCATGAAATCCTGATGGAACTTACCAGCAATAACCAAATTATGGTTCCTTTTTCAAAGAATTTAGAAGAAGTTAAGATTTCACCAGAAAGCATCCATTACCTCGGTACCTTTAATGACCACCCCTGTTACTCAGGGGAACTTGAAAATGGAAGTGTTGCCCCGGATGGAATGGTTTTTCAGGATTTACGTTCACTGTATGACCAGGTAGATGAAGATATCTACCTCTTAGCAGGCAGGGCTTCTAAGATTGTCAACTGGGACCGAACCCATCAGTTTTGTGGTCAATGCGGAACACCCACTGTGACCAAAGATGATGAGATGGCCAAGATTTGCCCGGTGTGTGGTTTTATAAGTTTCACCCGTCTTTCACCTGCAGTGATCACTGCCATAATCAAGGATGGCAAATTACTCATGGCCCTGCACACCCGTACCCCTGGGGATATGTACGGACTCATCGCCGGGTTTGTGGAGCCCGGTGAAACCTTAAGCGAAGCCGTGGAAAGGGAAACCATGGAAGAAGTGGGTTTAAAGGTGAATAATATAAAATATTTTGGAAGTCAACCCTGGCCATATCCCAATTCCTTGATGATCGGATTCACTGCAGATTATGAAAGTGGTGAAATTGAAGTTGATGGTAAGGAAATAACTGATGCCCGGTGGTTCAGTGCAGATGAACTTCCCAGAGTACCCTCCAAAATGAGCATTGCCGGAGAGCTAATTGAGTGGTATCTTGAAAATTACGGTGGAAACGATTCCAAATAACCTATTGACCTA
This sequence comes from uncultured Methanobacterium sp., assembly GCF_963666025.1. Classification (NCBI taxonomy): domain Archaea; kingdom Methanobacteriati; phylum Methanobacteriota; class Methanobacteria; order Methanobacteriales; family Methanobacteriaceae; genus Methanobacterium; species uncultured Methanobacterium sp. Next base: position 59,168 of record NZ_OY762552.1, read on the forward strand.
ATTTTCAAATATAAACTATCTCACTTTAATATAAATTTATCTCACCAAGATGTAAGCTAAACAGAGTTATTGAAATATCAATTATTTTAATTTTTTGTATAGGAAAAATACGATATTCTAAACAATTATATAATATAAAATTTGAGATTTTAGTATAATTAGTTCAGAACAGTTTATTTTAGTAGGATCTCTTCTACTCCCCATCAGCATAATCATCAGTAAAACTTCCCAACAACTGGTATCCCCTCTCTGATTTTCTTCCTGTTAATTGGAATGTTAGCAGGATCTGAAGGAATCATTGTCACATAATATCCTACTTTATTATCAAATTATTCTAAAAAGAGAGATAAATGATCATTTATAGTAAAAAAGGAGATTATGAAAAATAACATGAAAAGATTATGAAAAATTAAATAAAATAATAATACCTAATAGGTTTATATGTTAAAATATACCATATTCCATACATTGAAGTGTTGAATGTGTCAAATCAGGTTTAATGGTGATGAAATGGCTGGAAAGACAATTTTAGTAGTTGAAGATGAGGGAATCAGTGCCATTGAAATCCAGGAATGTTTACAATCTTTAGGATACTATGTTCCATCCACTGCCAAAACCGGGAATGAAGCAATACAGGAAGCATTCTCCATTAAACCAGATTTAATTCTTATGGATATTACATTAAAAGGGGATATGGATGGTATAGATGCTGCTACCATTATTAAAAGCTTCATGGATGTTCCCCTTATTTATTTAACTGCACTGGATGATGTTGAAACATTTAACCGGATGATTGGCACCAATGCTAATGCCTATTTAATCAAACCCATTGAAGAAGCAGAACTACGTAATAATATCCAATTAGCATTAAAAAATCACGAAACTAGACAAAAAGAACTGGAAGACGAGAAAAATGCCAGTTTGAAAGATGTTCAGATATTCATGCGCAGCGCACTTCCAGAATTGGTTACAAACATTCCGATCTCCGAGAGAAGTGTGTTCCTGTCCCGTTTCATGAGACTTTTTGAACAAAACATGAAACCACTGTTCCACCAGTATGCCCGAGATTACGGCAAGGACCCCTATAACAATCTGAGTGAAGAGGATAAAATGAAGGTATATCTCTCCTGGATTGCACACTTATACGAAAACCTAGGTTTTAAGGTTTTAACACGTTCCAGGGGAACACTTGGCGCGATGACTGTTAAAAAATGTTCATGGTCACCAGGCCGGCCTAATGATGTTTTTTTATGTCTCATCTGCCAGAGTATTATGCAGTTAACCTACTCCTGGACCAAACTACCTGGAAGGGTTAAAGAAGAACCCACCACGGGTATGCTGCAATCAGTCTGTAAGTTTGATTACGATATGGACAATACCCTTTGATAGAACAACAATTCCAATATATTTTATTAACAATTTAAATTCATTATGATTTCAAATATAAAATAAAACTTGTATATTGTTTAAGAGAATTATTTTTTTTTGATTGTTCCCAACTTCACAAATTTAATGGTTTGCAGTGACAAAATTCACATCAGTACTCAATTAAATTTATGCTGTTGTGAAACAATGCATAAACATATTTGATGAATAAAAAATAGTGGTTGTAAAATAAATTTTTAGGAAAACATTATTGGCGGTATCCCAGTAGCACGTAATAAGTCTAAAGGGGATAATTAATGACAAACGACAATATGGGCTTGAAAGATTTAAACCGGGTTAAAATATTAAAAAAAGAAATATTAGAGTTGAAAAAAGAAATTGCCTATAAGGAAGAAATATTCGAAATTTCTCCCAACTACATTATCCTGATAGGGTTAAATGGGGAAATATTAGAGGTTAACAACTCCGTTAACAACCTCCTGTCCCGGATTGATAAAAAAATTCCCAAACTACTTTCACAACTTGAAATTATACCCTCACAAGAGTATCATAAATATAACAGTTCTATTGATTCTATATTCAATAAAAATACTAATGAACCTTTTAAATCATTTTTTTTGGATAAGGGAGATGAATTTAGATATATTAAAGTCTACATTTCTCCAGTTAAATCACAGGATGAAATTATCGCCATTTCCATCTTTGCAACAGACATCACTGATGTTAAATTAATGGAAGATACACTGCAGGAATCCCTTTCTCTTCAAAAAGCAACCATGGAATCTGTTGCCAATGGAATACTGGTGGTCAATAACCATGGAATAGTAACCAGTTACAACCAGAAATTCCTGGACATGTGGAATATTCCTCAATCAATGGTTTATCCAGGATATGATAATGATCTCTTGGAATATGTGATTAGTGATGTGAAGGATCAGTCAAACTTTAGATTAAAAATAGAACACCTCTATCAGAACCCTCACCAGATCAGTACGGATACCATAGAATTTGAGGATGGGCGAGTTTACGAGCGCTATTCACAACCACAAATAATAGGCAATGATGTTACTGGAAGGGTGTGGAGTTTCACCGATCTTACTACCCTTAAACAGACAAAAGAATCACTGCGGGAATCTGTGGCATACTATAAAACCATATTTGAACATAGTGGAACCGCCACCATCATTGTTGAAGAAGACAGTACCATATCACTGGCCAACTCTGAAACAGAAAAGATATTTGGATATCATCCCCTGGAAGTTATGGGCAAAAAAACATGGAAAGACTTTGTCCTGCCAGAATATCAACCTCAAATGGATGAATATCAAAGATTAAGGTGCAATAATTCAACTTCAACTCCTAATAATTATGAATTCCGTATCATTGATAAATACGGTCAAATTAAAGATATTTTCGCCAATATTTGTCTCATACCTGGAACAAAAAGAACATTGGCATCCATTTTAGATGTAACCGAACGTAACCAGGCACTGGCAAAAATTACAGAAAGTGAAAACAGGTACAGGACACTAGCTGAGGCAGTGGAAGATTTTGTATTTATCATAAACCAGGACGACAACTTAGAATATATCAATGAATATGCAGCACGCAAATGGAAACTAAACCCCTCTGAAGTACTAGGTAAACCCCGATGCGAGCTATTCCCCCCAGAAACCAATGAATTGCAGGGTAAATATCTTCAAAGGGTATTCCAGATCAAAAATACAGTCAGAGGCGAAAACCTGGTGACCATGACCCCTGATTCCATGTGGCTGGATACTATCCTTATTCCCCTTAAAACTCATGATGGAAGTGTTGAAAAGGTTCTTTGCGTTGCCAGGGATATGACCGAAAGGAAAGAATACGAATTGCTTTTAAGCAGGCAGAACGAAATCCACAAAGCCATGGGAACCATTTTAACCGAGGCCATCATATCAGAAACCGAAAAAGATCTAACTAAAACATGCCTCCGTGTATGTGAAGACATTACTCAGAGTGAATTTGGTTTTATATGCGAAATTAACCATGATGGGAAATTCAACTCCCCGGCTCTTAGTGAATCTCTTCTGGAAAAATTTCCACTGGAAGATCTTGATTTTAATCCCATGGTGAAAAACATAAAAATACAGGATATCTGGAAGCAGCTTAAGACCAACAAACATCCAGTGATTTATAATGATTTTTCTCTCTTTGATCTGGATCTTTTACCTGGAGATCATCCCTTCCTTAAGAACATTCTCATAGCCCCACTCTTAAAGAATGGGGACTTCATGGGATTGATTGGATTGGGTAACAAGGAATCAGACTATGATTTCTCCGATAGTAAAGCCCTGGGAAGTATTTCCACCACAATTGTTGAGGCACTCCTCAGAAAACGAGCCGAGGAAAATTTAAAAAAGGCTTTAAATGATAAGGAAATGCTGGTCCGGGAAATTCATCACCGCACCAAGAATAATTTGATGATCATGGCCAGCTTACTCAATCTCACCTCTGCTGATATTGAAGATGAAAAGGCCAAGGAGATATTCAGGCAGATTCAGACCAGGGCCAAATCCATGGCACTTATCCACGAAAAACTCTATCGATCCGATAATTTTAAACAGATTAACTTCGGAGATTACATCCGTCACCTGGCCCGGGATCTTTTTAATTCCTTTTTAAGATACCCTGAACGGGTGGAACTGGTAATGGAACTGGAAGATTTGAACCTGGATATTAATACTGCCATTCCACTGGGCCTCATATTGAACGAACTTTTAACCAACTCCATGAAATATGCATTCCCCAATGGAAGATACGGAACTATTACCATTAAATTTTTCAAAAAAGCCGAAAACTATTTGATGATAGTGGATGATGATGGTATTGGACTTCCTTCAGATCTGGACGTGCAAAAAACGGATACACTGGGACTGCAACTGGTTAAAAATCTTATAGGGCAGATCGAAGGAGATATGGTGGTCTTTCGGGATGATGGAACTCATATAACCATCACATTCAATGAAAATGATTATCTGTCTTGAAGGAGGTTACTAAGCGAAGAAATCTACAAAAAAGAGTCTGACTAAGGTGAAGAAATTTATTTATCAAAGAAGTTTACCAAGCTGATCTAATTATCAAATAAGTTTACCGAGAGCGAAGGAGTTAGTAAAATAAACATTCTAAAATAAGCCTATTCTCAAAAATTGATTTTTATTTTAAAAAAAAAATCACCCCTTATTGACTTATAAAGTCTTATTTTTCCATTTATTTTATCTTAATTTTCCAGTTAGTTTAATATAGAGTAAAATAAAAAAATGTTCTTAGTAAAAATTCAAGAGGGAGAAGCATGTCAACTAATGATCATAAACAATTATTAAAGGATTTAACAGATGATGATCCTGAAAAAAGAAAAGAATCAGCAGAAAAGTTGGGTGAAACCGGAAATCCTGAGGTTATTGAACCATTAATCAAAGCACTGGAAGATGGGAATCCTCAGGTTAGATTTGCATCTGCTAAATCACTGGGTAAAATAGGTGAACCTGCAATCGAGCCACTGGTTACCATACTCAAAAATGAAGAGGGAAACATTCGCAGATACGCCACTTTAGCCCTAAAGGATATTAAAAGTGATAGTGTAGTTGACCATTTAGTGGAAGCTCTCTTGGATGAGGATTGGAGTGTCCGTAAATTCGCCTCCAAAGCACTGGGTGAGATAGGTAATGACGCCGCAGTAGATCCGCTTATTGGAATGTTAACTGATGAAGATTGGGGTGTGAGAGTGGCTGCAGTTAAAGCACTGGGAGATATTGGGGATGAACGTGGTATTGACCCCATTAAAAAAGCCCGCCGTGCAGCAACTGGAGATAAAGAATTTAAAAAGGCATGCAATAAGGCCCTTAAAAAGATTTAGAAGTAAAATTCTGAATCAAAGCATTTTTTTTTATTAAAGTTAAATATAATTAAAGCAAATTCTACAGTTAAGTAAGGGCACTACCGTCTAAATTAAGCAAGTGTATCCAAATAAAGTAACTGCAGATTTAAATAAAAAAACCTATATCTATACGGCAACTACAGCCCAAATAAAGTAACAAGCCTAAATAAATGAACTACAACCTGAATTAAGTCACTATTCAATTTTATTAAATAACTCAACTTAACTTAATTAACATTTTATCATTTTTCTCTTTTCCAGGACATTATATACTCCTTAACTCCTGAATCTCCATTATCTTGTTCTTTCGTAACCACAAAACCACAGTGCGTATAGAAATTAACAGCATTAATGTTTTTAATATAAACACCCACTTCTAAACATTGGTATGAAGATTTACAGTGATTAATTAGTTCTCTACCGATACCCATCCTTTGATAATCTTCTAAAACGAATAATGCACCAATAAATGAATTATTAATAATGCTAATAAATCCTTTAATCACATTATCTTCCTTAAAAATCCAAGTTCTTGAAATAGGGAGATATTCATCTTTAACAAGGTTATACCTGTCAATCCAGTGTTTTCCTGGTATGAAACTGTGTGCATTAATGGTGGTCTTTAACCATAAAGCCATAACTTCGGTTATTTCATAATCTTCCAATTGTTTAATCATACCTCACCTTTAGGTTATTGTAATATCAAACAACTCATTGAATTAGGATAAACTGCGTAACTTTAAGATAAACTGCTTAAATTTGAAAATCTAACACCAATCACTTTTTCTTTAGTTGGTACAGGTCAGTCCGTCGGTTTTTAAGTAGGGGAAGTTCCTGTCGAATTTTTGGGATGACTTCCAAGTTAATTGTGGTGTATATTATTTCCTCACCGGTTCCTGCTTCTTTTAAGACGGTTCCCCATGGATCACAAACCATGGAATGTCCATAGGCCACATAATCCGCATCAGAGTCCCGGGCCGGTGATGCTGCAGCCATGAAAACCTGGTTATCCATGGCTCTAACCTGTATTAATGGTTTCCAATGGGCTGGGCCTGTGGTGAGGTTGAAAGCTCCAGGTACCACTATTAACTCGGCCCCTTCCAGGGCCATTAACCGTAATAGTTCACTAAATCGCATATCATAACAGATACAGATTCCTATTTTACACAGTGGTGTGTCCACAACCGTGATTTGGCTACCTGCAGTGAGAGTTTCTGATTCCTTGAAACTGATTTCGCCGGGTACATCAATGTCAAAAAGGTGAACTTTACGGTGCACACCCATAATCTCACCACCGGGGTTGAAGATGAAACTGGAATTGTAGATATTCTCCTCATGTTTTTCAGGGATAGAACCAGCCACTATATAAACACCGTTATCTCTTGCAGCTTTGGAAATAGCATCCAGGGTTGGGCTGTCTCCCATTTCCTCAGCATAATCTTGGAAAAGTCTGGTCTCATAGGGGCAATTCCACATTTCAGGTAATATAACCAGATCTGCGTTGGAAGCAGCTCTATCAATCATTTCCAGTGCATGGGTTATATTTTGACTTTTTTCTTCCACCACATACATCTGACATAGTGCAACACTAAAATTATCTTTCATAAAATCCATCTCATAGTTTAAATCAGCCTTCCATCAACAAGTTCAAGTTCATCCATCTTTACTTAAAAAAAAATCATATCTTTGGGTTGGTTATCATTTTCATATGGTTTTATACACTCCAGCATACTCTAAAAAGGTCCTCATATAACGATATGATAATTCAACACTACCCGGTTCCACTTTACTGTGGGGGGATAAAACTTCACAGACCACAGACGTGACCCCATTACGATTACTTACCGTGGATAAGACACCAGAATAGTTCCCAACTTTCACCAGTGGTGAGTGAGTTTGGTTATTAATGAAAAGCGCTAACTCCAAGCTTTTTTTATTGCTGGGATCGTAAATTATACAATTTTTACCAGGTACATCATTGGGTTGCGATGAATGGAAATCAACAAGCATGGTAACATTGTTATTTATTGAGGTGTTGCTAATGACATTCAAAGGAGTTCCAGAAATATCGGCTTCCCTATCAGGATCTGTACCGTTGTACATTCTTTGAATAGCTGCTGTGTCGCAAGGTATTGCATAGGGAATGATGTAGAGAGTTCCATTGATTTTTTTACCGTTTAGATCATTAATAAGATTGGTTACTGCTATTTGAGGTGGTAACTCAGCCCCATGAACACCTGCAACAATCATAACCCTGGGTTCGCTTCCATTACCCATGACTATCATGGGGGTTCCTTTCTTGGCTGCTTCTAAAATTTCAGTTATTAGTGGTGTTTTATTGATTTTCTCCATAAGCGGTGTGTTGTTGGAAATATCCCCACCAGTGGAATTATCAATAACTGTTATCTGATAATTGGGAGATGCCTGGACACCAGTATCGTTGGAATAAGTTATTTTATCAGTCCCAGTGCCATCAGAATCTTGAATTATGATATAACTACAGACTAATAGGAAAACAAGTGCACCAATAATGAGTAACTTTTTATTAACCATCAAATATTTATGATAATCTGATCTGTCTTTTTTCTTGGGACGTAATGATTTTGGATTGATTGATGGCTTTTTTTTCATATAGCCCCCTAAACACAACCGAAGTTGCATATAACTATAAATTATATTTTATAATGGATATTAATAAGTATATCGTTATTACGAGCTGGGAATTTTATTTTTAACTTACAAATACCGCAAATTTTAATGTTATCTCACGTTAACTGTGATATGAATGAAAAAATTGAATAATTTAAAAAAAATTATATAAAATTATATCATATCAAGATGTACGGGTTAAATTAATTCTTACTGAAAAATTATAGAGGGGATATATTATGTTCGAAAAGGGTTTTGAAGATGATTTACCTGAATATCAATTATTTATCAGTCATAATGGGGAAGGTGATGAGGAGTACCTCACGTTTATCCAGAAACTCATTGAAGCCCGTGATTTTGAGTGGAAGGATTGGGGTGTTCCTGGAGAAAACAAACAAGAAGAACTCCTGCAACAAATTGAACCCGCAGATATAGTTATTATATTAACTGGCCTATACACCAAACACCCTGATTTAATCAAAAAACAGGTTGATATAGCTCAAAAACTTGGAAAACCACTTGTTTTAATTCGCCCCTATGGTTTGGAAGACGTTCCTGAAGAGCTGGAGAAGATTGCCAGTGGTGTTGTTGGATGGAATAGGGTGTGTATTGTAGAACGGATTCAGGAGTCCCTAGAAGATGAATAAAACCTTTTTTTGTATGTTTTTTTTAATTCAATAATTATTGTTCTCTATTTTAGATTTTAAGATTATACTAACAATGTAATTGAATATTTATAATTTTCTTTTAGCAAGAATATACATACTTTATTATATGCTAACATGTAAACAATATTTCAATGAAAAGTATTATCGAATAATTGAGCATAAAGGAGGTGAAAACATACGAAAACAAATAATTTCAACAAAAACTTTCATTCCTTTACTGCTTTTCAGCTTCGCATTGATATTCTGTTTAACTACAGTTTCTGCAGCCAACACCATCTACGTGAACACCACAGGAAACGACAGCTGGACAGGCAATAGTTCCACACACATAGAAGGAACTGACATAGGCCCTAAAGCAACGATACAAAACGGAACCGACACTGTGGAACCAAATGGATTTGTTTATGTAGCCGACGGAACTTACACAGAACACATAATCATTAACCAGAACCTGACCCTAATAGGACAAAGCCTAGCTGGTACCATAATCGACGGAACACAAAACGGACGACCACTAACCATCAACAGTAGATTAAACGTAACTATAACCAACTTCACCATAACTAACGGAACCGTAACTGAAGAATATGCCTTGGGTGGGGGAATCTACAACAATCGTGGTACGTTGACTATTACCAACTGTAACATCCAAAACAACACCGCCACCAGTACAGGTGCAAATGCATATGCCTATGGTGGGGGAATCTACAACTATGGTGGTACGTTGACTATTACCAACTGTAACATCCAAAACAACACCGCCAACGCCACCAGCTCAAGTGCAGGTACATATGCATTTACATGTGCCTGGGGTGGGGGAATCTACAACTTTGGTGGTATTTTGACTATTACCAACTGTAACATCCAAAACAACACCGCCAACGCCACCAGCTCAGGTACAGCTACACATGAACATACAAATGCCTTGGGTGGGGGAATCTACAACTATGGTGGTACGTTGACTATTACCAACTGTAACATCCAAAACAACACCGCCAACGCCACCAGCTCAGTTTCAGGTGCAGATGTATATGCCTTCGGTGGGGGAATCTACAACGATGGTGATACGTTGACTGTGAATTATAGTCGGATAGTGGGCAATACACCCCAAGCCATCAATAACGTTGGTCCTACTGTTAGTAGTTTGGAGGATAATTGGTGGGGTTCCAACAATCCAGTTTTTGGCAATTTACTGTTTGGGGTTAATCCTCCCACGAATTGGTTGTATATGACTATCAACGCCACACCAACTACTATCAACAACACTCAGACCAGTTTAATCACAGTTAGTTTCAATAACCACAGTTCTGATGGCAGTTCTTTCAGTCCCTTAGATTCCAATCTTGGCCATATTCCTGATGGCGTGCCAGTGACTTTCAGTTTAATAAAAGGACTTTTAGGAACTTATGGAATGTTAATACCACCATTAACATTGAAAACCACTAACGGTACTACATATATACTGTTTACTGCGACATCTGTTGGTATTCAGGAGATTAATGCAAGTACAGATGATCAGAAAGTCACAGCAACTGTAACCATTAACCCCTCATCTTACGTGGATATTAGCAAGGAATTCAGGGATCTTCCGTGGGGTACTGTTATAACCACTGCTTATTACAATGACAAGATCTATGCTATTGTAAAAGTACATAACTTAGGACCAGATTCTACCTCCGTTAGTGTTTTAGATGCGCCAAATGGGTTTATCTGGACTGGGAACTATTATGTTCTCCATGCAGTAGGTTCATACATTCCTACTCCAGATTCATGGATATTAAATGATCCTACCAGCCCATTTAACGGCACACACTGGAATGTAAGCTCATTGAACACCTTTATAGGTAGTGAGATATGGTTGGCCATTGAAGTAACTGTCAATCAAACTGGCACAGTCTCTAACTATGCAGAGACTGTTAATCAGAGTTCATACCCATATCAGGGATATGATAATTACACTGCATATCTAATTGCAGTTGTTGCTCCAACCAGTTTAACGGTTAACAGCTCCAGTGGTTATAATGGAGACACTGTGGCTATAACCTCCACCCTAACCGACACATTACACAACACGCCGGTAATCAATAAATCAGTTACAATAACAGTCAATGGTGAAACATACACTGCCAACTCAGACAGTAACGGTCAGATCACATGGAACTACCTCATACAAAACATGGATGCACAGGATTACACCATAAACGGAACTTTTGCAGGAAACAATCAGTATGATGCTTCCAATGCCAATGGTACATTATCAGTTAACCGGATTCTGACCAACTTAACTGTAGATGATGTCACTGGAAACAAAGACAAAACAGTCCTCTTAACCGCTATTTTAACAGACAACCAAGGTAATCCTCTAGCTGGTAAAACTATAGAGTTCTGGATTGACAGTGTTAAAGTTGGTGAAAGCACAACAGGTACAAATGGAATAGCTACCTTGGATTATAAAATCAACCAAACACCCGGAAATCATAACTTGCAAGCGATATTCAACGAATCAACAATGTATCAGGGATGTAATGCAACCGGACTACTTTATGTGCCTACAGCAAACCTATATATCCAGATAACCAGTGACAAAAACAACCCCACCGTAGGTGAAACATTCACTCTAAGATACAAACTGGGAAACAAGGGCCCCGACGATGCATTAAACGTAACCATAACCATCCCCATACCCGATGGCTTTGTAATATCTAAAATCGAAGGTGATGGAACCTGGACAATCGTAGGAAACAATATAATCTGGACCATGAACAATGTAACAGTAGGAGACCCCGATCTTCACATCTCCGGCTGGACAAGATGGGCCGGTAGTTTCCTGTTTGGAGCATCAATCCTTTCAGACACCTTCAATTTAAACAGCAGGGGCGTTAGTTCCTTCAGTTTAAATGCAGTGCCTCAGATAAATGCTGCAAGCGTAACCAGCAACACCATCGGAATGCAGAATACTGGTACACCAATTGTGCCATTGATTTTAGCGTTACTCGGAGTAGTCGGTGGATTAATAGCAACACGGAAAAAACAATAAAAGGGATGCAAAATCCCTTTTCCAACTTTTTTTATTTTAAATTCAAAATAATATACCCTTGACTTATCAAAAGTGTTTATTGTAGATACGATTGAGGAGTCTTTAGAATAGTGTTTGAAGCTCATTAAACCTACTTTTAATGCTAACAAACGAAAGATTTCTTAATATTTCCAGCTAGAATTAATTTAGATTAATGTCTTTTTTCACTGTTTGTAGCCATCCAACCAGTTTATGAACATCTTTTTGAGTAAACATATCTATGTTCCTATAGCTCTTGATATTGGTGTTAAAAGGAGGATAATATGTTTTTATAAATAAATTATTTTTTTGTGAAAAAAAAATAAAAAGAGGGGAAGTAAAAAAATTAAATTCCCCTAGTTAATAGGGCGGATTATTTTCTTTTTGCACTAATTACGCCGGATAATACTACTAATAGAGCCACTAACAGAGCTCCTAAGGGTGCACCGGTCTTTTGCATAGGCACAGTCTTTGCATTCACTGTTTTTCCATTTAACGAAGTGTCCTGCACATCAACTGTGGCCGTAGCACTCTGGTTGTCCAGGATTGGATCGAAAGTGTCAGAATACACGTGGGCGTGGTTTTCTAATGGTCCTACTTTTTCTACTCCAACAGTCATTATCAGCTGGGCAACAGCGCCACTTGGTAGATCTCCTATGGTCCATATGCCTGTAATAGGGTCGTATGATCCATAGTTAGCACTTGAACTGATGTAAACAACACCTTCCGGCAGTTTATCTGTAACATAAACACTGGTAGCAGTATCCGGCCCTTTGTTTTGCACGATTAGGGTGAAGTAGATCACTTCATGGATGTAAGGGCGAGGATTACTGACTGTTTTGGTTATTTCCAGATCTGCTGCTGGTGGTACGTTTATAGTGGCATTAACTTCGTTAGCCCAGTTTGTCATTTCCCCTGTTGCATTTACTAGTGCGGTTATGTTTAGAATTGCGTTGGTGTTGTTTAATAATGTTCCAACATTCCATATTCCTGTTGAAGGGTTGTATATTCCTTGTGAGGATTGGTATGAAAGGAATACTAGTCCTGCAGGTAAGTTATCTACTACCTGGACGTCTGAGGCATCGTTTGGTCCGTTGTTATGTGCTGTTACTGTGAATATAATTGTACTTCCGTAGTTTGGTGTGGGGTTGTTCACGGTTTTCGTTATTATAATGTGTGCATGTGGTGGTATGTCCAATTGTGCGCTTGCGTTACCGTATGGTGGTCCTTCTGGGTATTCTGGGTTGTAAGTGTCTTGTGCAGTTTGATTTACAGTGTTGTATATTGTGGTGTTGGCTACTGTTATTTGTCCGGGTATTGCGATATAAACTGTTGATCCTACTGGAAGGAATCCAAAGTCCGAACCGGGCCATGTTATAGGCTCGTTATTCCAGCTTCCGGAATCTATTTTCCATTGATAATAACTTCCAGGTGTAAATCCTGGTGGTAAGATATCAGTTAAAGTAATTGTAGCATTACTTGGACCGATATTGGTAGCACTGAAAACTATCCAGACGTTGTCCTGGTACTGGGCAGTGGTTATTGGTGTTCCATCTTGGGTTGCTCTCCACTCTTTATTTAGGGTAAAGATGGATGCTGGTGGTACGTTTATTGTTTCGTTGTCTTTACTCCATGGAAATTTATCAAAGGTTGTCTGATTTGTTACAAAAGCCCAGTTGGTGATAGTTCCTACTCCGGTCACGTTGGCTGTTATGCTTAAAAATGCGGACGTACCGTTTAGTATTGTTCCTATGTTCCATATTCCAGTATTTGGATTATATGTTGTTCCGGGTGTAAATATGGATGAAACGAAGGTCAATTCGGCAGGTAGGATGTCTGTTACTTCCACACCTTGAGCATCGTTTGGTCCAGTATTAAATGCGGTGATGGTAAAAGTCACTAAACTCCAATAATTTGGTGTGGAATTAGAAACTATTTTGTCTAATACTACGTGTGCAGCTTCGCTTACAGTTATGTTCACGGTTGCGTTGTTATCAGGGTGTGGATCGAAGGTTGTTGTCGTAACATTCACGAAATTGGTTATTAATCCAGTGGCATTTACTATTGCTGTTATATTTATGGTTGCATTTTGATTGTGTCCAATGATTCCCAAGTTCCAGGTGTATATGTTCCCAACAACTGAAAATGGTACTGGTGTTGAGGATACGAAGATCAGGCCAGTTGGCCATACATCGGTGACCACAACATTTTCAGCAGGATCTGGTCCTGTATTGCACACACCAATTGTGAAGTGGATAATATCACCAAAATCTGGTGTTGTACTGTCTACTTTTTTGCAGATTGAAAGATCAGCGGTGGGTACATATGGGTTTTCGACAAAAAGTTGTATTAAATCATGGTTATTTAGGAGGTTGGGGTCGAATTCAGTTCCGTTGACGGTGGCGATGTTGGTTATGTTTCCAGTGAATTTATTATTTATGGTGGCGTTAAAGGTAATAGTCACTATTTGGCTGGCTGTTAGAGTTCCTATGTTCCATATTCTCATAATAGGATCCCAAGTCCCCTGACTGGGAGTTGCAGCACCAAATGATGATATTCCAGTGGGCATAGGATCGTATGCCATTACGTTTGTTGCGGTGTTAGGTCCGAGGTTTGTAACTGTTAATGTGAATGTTACGTTTTGTCCAGAGGTTAGGCCTTGTGTTTGGTTGGCTGTTTTTATTATGGCCAGGTCTGCAGCGGGGATTAAATTGCTAATAAAAGTTGCACTATTACATAATGTTCCATTAACATATGCATTCACCATGTTGCTAAGAGTTGTTGGGGGTACTGTGGCAATATCTACTACTCCTCTCACCCAGAAATTAACGATCTGACCAACAGAAAGGCTTCCAAGATCTACACTCTGCCCAGAAGTGTACGGACTCCAGTTAACATTGTTCAGAGAATATTGGACACTATTATGGATTTGAATTGGTAGAACGTCAGAAAAGCTTACAATCCAGGCAGTATGGGGGCCATTGTTTCTTATGCTCATTTCATAAGTTAACAAACTTCCAGGCCAAACAGGCTCAGGATTACCTTCTTTAGTCACACTAAGACATGCTGGGAAGTCTACTAATGGTATGGGTAATGTTAAGTTTCCTGTTTTGTTTTCAGGGTCGGTGTAAGTAATATTAGCTACTACGTTGGTGGGAATGTTGAATCCGTTAATGGTGGACATTAAATCGTATCTCACGTTCCAGGTTTGCCCTTGTCCCAGAGTTGGTATAAACCAGGTTAAGGTTCTGGTTCCATCCGGGTTTAAAACATTGGTTGTTGGAGCTATGGTAGCACCTACGTAGGTCATGTAGTTGGGTACCACATCTGTGACAGTGATATCTTTAGCTTTAGTGGTTATACTTTGGAATATCTGATTATAGATACTATCAATGACCGAAGCATTGTTGGCAAAATAATATTGAGGTACGCCATTGATAACAGATGCCATCTGGGTTAATACAACAGGATCAACATCCGGTCCCAAACCTATGGTGTAAACATTGTATCCCAAACTTTTAGCCAGGGTAGCAAAGTATATGGCCCGCTGGTCAGGAGTTTGTGTAGCATTCCCCCCTGCATTAAAGAGTCCGTCGGTTAGTAAGATGATGTTTCTTTGATTAGCGGGAAGTGAGGATAAACTGAGTATATTGATGGAAGTTTCCATTGCCAAAGCACCATTGGTTGTACCTCCAGGAGTGTTCTGGTTAACTACATTAATGGCCTGATTGAAGTTACTGGTTAAACCTTGCTGCTGTTTTATTACGTTAGCCCAGTTTACCACTCCAACTTGATCAGTAGTGTTGTTCATTTTGTTAATGAAACTGATGGCACCAGTTTTTCTAAGACCTGTAGGGTCACTGGTACTCATACTTCCAGAAGCATCTATGGCAAAAACCACATCAGCAGGAAGTCGGGTTGAATTACTGGATCCATTCACTTGGATGTAAACCGTGGCTGTATCAACCCCTGTTACATTGGCAGTTTTATTTGCTTCTATAGCCTGGTCCTGGGCACATACGGATCCCGCCATGAAAAGCATCAGAACTATCGTTAATAAACTTATCAAAATCAATTTTTTATTCATTTTCCCCCTCCTTGATGTTTGATTAAGTTTTAAGAAGATTAGAATTAATGAAATCACTGCATTCCCTTTAAAAAAAGAATGTATATGTTTTAAGAAATCGGGAAATTTTTGTGTGTTTCATCTTCTTACTAAAAAATTTTCATTAATATTTATATTCATTATTATATATCAATATTGCTCTGATCAATAAACAAGTAAAAAGAATGTAATACCTTTTCCAGGTTCAGATTCAACCCATATTTCGCCACCATGCTGATGACAATTCTCTGAGAAATGGATAAACTAATACCCAAACCTTCATATTCCTATGATTATGCAATCTCTGGAAAATGGTGAAAATACGTTTCAGGTATTTTAAAATCAGCGTATAATAAAGAGATATTATCCAGATAAAAAGAGTAGAATTAAATAAGTAAACGATCTTCAAACTTAGAAAACAGGAATGAAACTCTGAAATTATCTTTAATGCGAGGAAGTGAAACCATTCAAGAGGGAGATAGTGCCGTTGAATCCACCGGAGGAGAACTAGATGATGCGTGGATAAGCATCCATTTAACCCCCTAACCATTGACTAGGGTAAATAAATTAATGAGTACTATCAGTACTCAATTAACTTTTTTTATTTAAAATAGAATTAGGTAAACCATTGACTTATTAAAAATATTTATTGTACCGCGGATTCAGGAGTCTTCAAACGATTAAAGAAGTAAAATAATATTTAATTAATTTTGAATATAAATTTCTATTTTATAAATGGATTTTTCTCATTTTAAACAGTTCTACTGAGATTTCCAACTAGATTAATCCATTTTTTTTCAAGGCATTCTCATCAATTTGTGACATAAGTCACTAAAAATTTTATTTTTGTTATTGATTTGTGAATACAAAGATCATATTAGATGATAAAATTGTAGAAGGAGGTGACAAAAACGTGACCCAAAAAACAGAATATATAAACTACCGAATTATTCTCATTTTAGGCTTATTAATCATATTCGCAGCTACTATTTCTTCTTCCAGTGCAGCCAACACCATCTATGTTAATAATGCTACTGGAAACGATGATTATGATGGAACCAGTGCAACTGTAACCGGTCCAACAGTTGGTCCCAAAGCAACTATTCAAAATGGTACTGATACAGTAGATTCTGATGGTACGGTTAATGTGGCCGATGGACTTTACAAAGAAGCAGTAGTCATTAACAAAAACTTGACCCTACTGGGACAAAGCCAAACTGGAACTATAATAGACGGATATAATACAGTAAGACCTTTAACCATAAACAGTGGGATGGTAACCATAATCAACTTCACCATACAAAACGGAATTTCTACAAATGGTGGTGGAATCAACAACATTGGTGATTTAACCATTACTAACACTACCCTAAAAGACAACACCGCAACCAGCACAGAGGTAGATGTTTATGGAGGAGGAATCTACAACGAGGGCACCCTAACCATCAATAACAGCAACATAACCAACAACACTGCCACCGGAGCCAACAATGCATATGGTGGGGGAATCTACAACTCTGGTACCCTAATCATCAATAACAGTATAATTACCAACAACACCGTAACCACTAGCAATGGATATGCTGATGGTGGAGGAATCAGCAACGAGTTTGGTACCGTAACCATTAATAACAACATTATAGCCAACAATACAGCAACCACCACTGGATCTGGGGAAGATGTTTATGGTGGAGGAATCAGTAATTCCTTTATTGGTGATTTAACCATTAATAATAGCCTCATAATCAACAACACAGCCACAGGATCAGGGGGAGATGTTTATGGAGGAGGAATCAGCAATTGGGGTGCTTTTTTAACAATTAATCATAGTATAATAGGAATGAACACAGCAACCAGCCCAGAAGAAGATGTTTATGGTGGAGGTATCAGCAATAATGGTGATTCAACCATTACCAACACTACCCTAAAAGACAACACCGCAACCAGCACAGGGGGAGATGTTTATGGTGGAGGAATCTACAACGAGGGCACCCTAAACATCACTAACAGCAACATAATCAACAACACTGCCGTCGGAGTCAACAATGCATTCGGTGGAGGAATCTACAACGAGAATTATGGCATTTTAACCGCGAATTTTAACCGTATAGTAAATAATTCACCCAATGCAATATACATTGACACACCATCTGTCATTGACACACCATCTGCTGATTTGGATGTTGAATATAACTGGTGGGGTTATAACAATCCCCCATTTGAAACATTAATCCATGGAACCACCCCCACTAGATGGCTCTACATGACCATTAATGCAAGCCCAACCCCCATGAATAATGGCGAAACTAGTCAAATAACTGTGAGTTTTAACAACTACTCATCTGATGGAACCAACTACACTCCACTACCTGAACCTTTAGCTGGACATATACCGGATAGAACTCCTGTGAATTTCCAAACGGACCTGGGAACTATAGGTAGTAAGAGTATTAACAAGACCACTGTGAATGGAATTGCCACTGCAACTTTAACTGCTAGTGAACTAGCTGGAACAGCCCATTTAAACGCCACGACTGATAACCAAACCGTTTACTTGAACCTGCTCATTAACCCCAAATCCAGTGTTTACCTGAACATATCTCCTGACAAAATCAATCCAGTTGTTGGTGATACCGTAACTTACAGGTTCAAAGTGGGAAATAATGGTCCAGATCCTGCTCTAAATGTGGTGATGACCTACAAAGTCCCTGATGGAATGGTATTTGTGGGTGCCAGTGACAACATAGGAGAAAAGTGGACTTACGACCCGAACACAAGAACAATAACCTGGAACCTTGGAACTGTACCTGTCGGTGACCCTGACCTCGGGGTTTCATTCTACTATGCTGCTGCAGGTGAATATAAAATAAACCCATTGCTCAGTACCACAACCTACGACCCTGATCTCAACACCAACACCCAATCAATAACAGTTCATGCAGTTACAGCACTAAGCGTAAACGCAGTAACCACAACCCGCACTGTAGGAATGCAGAAAACCGGAATACCAATTGCAGGAATAGTCCTGGCTATCCTGATGGTACTCGGCGGATTGATCAGCACCCAGAAAAAACAATAAAGGGATTTATATCCCTTTCCCCAACTTTTTTTATTTTTTATTAAAATAGGTAAAACCATTGACTTATGTAAGTCTTTATTGTAGAATCAATTCAAGTGTCTTTAAAAGAAGAATAACTCTCTTTTGATATTTTTTACGAATTTGGATTATTATCACGATTTTGATTTTAAGATTAATGTTAGAATGTAATTGAACTATTATATTTTTCTATTTGTAAATGCATGAGCTTATTTATTATATGCTAACATTAAACAATAATTTAGTAAGTAATATCTATGTTATTAGGCATAAAGGAGGTGAAAACATACGAAAACAAAAAAATGAAAGTAAAATATTTATTGCTTTACTACTATTCAGCTTAACATTACTGTTTCTGGTTAGCACAGTTTCTGCATCTAGCGAGGTCTATGTAAACACCACAGGAAACGATTCGTGGAGTGGTACATCAGATAATCCTTAACTT
Organism: uncultured Methanobacterium sp.; assembly: GCF_963666025.1. NCBI lineage: Archaea > Methanobacteriati > Methanobacteriota > Methanobacteria > Methanobacteriales > Methanobacteriaceae > Methanobacterium > uncultured Methanobacterium sp. The sequence goes on from NZ_OY762552.1 coordinate 78,486, forward strand.
ACCATACAAAAAGGAGTAGATAATGTAGATCCAAATGGACTGATCCACATTGCTGATGGGCAATACAGCGGAGTAAACAACACCAACATTAACATTGATAAGAACATGACCATCACTGGTGAAAGTCAGGCAGGAACCATTATAAATGGAACAGGCATTAACGGAGTATTCCTCATCAATTATGGTGTGAGTGTCTCCATCAGTAAACTGACAATAACCAATGCAACACTAAAACTAACTGGCGATGAACATTATACGAGCATCTACAATTACGGAAATTTAACCGTGGAGAACTGTACTTTCAATAATAACAGTGCAAATGGTATTGGTGGTACTACAACTGGCTCTGCTATCCATAACCAGGCCCTTGCTAATAATAATCCTGTTATTTGTACTGTGACAAATTGTAACTTCACCAGTAACAGTTACGATGCTATATCTAATTATGCAATTCAACATGGCAGTTCAGCTATTTGTACTGTGACAAATTGTAACTTCACCAGTAACGATTTAGCAATCTACAATTTGTGTGAATCTTTATCTTCAGTTATTTGTACAGTGGTTGAATCCAACTTCACCAACAACATTGGATCATATTGTGGTGGTATATACAATAAGTTTGAAGCAGATTCTGGTTCTATTACTTGTACAGTGATGGATTCTGTTTTCATCAACAACCAAGCCATATACTCTGGTGGTGGTGCTATATGCAATAGCTTTCAAGGTATTGCTCCATGTATTCTTACTTGTACAGTGATGGATTCTGTTTTCATCAACAACCAAGCCACATTCCCTGGTAGTGGTGGTGCCATAATGAATAGAGGTACAGGTTCAGGTTTTGTTAATTGCACTGTTATTGAATCTTCCTTCAGTAACAACCAAGCTTCTAATGGTGGTGCCATTTTGAATAGAGCTATGTATTCAGGTTTTGTTAATTGCACTGTTATTGAATCTTCCTTCAGTAACAACCAAGCTTCTAATGGTGGTGCCATTTTGAATAGAGCTATGTATTCAGGTTTTGTTAATTGCACTGTTATTGAATCTTCCTTCAGTAACAACCAAGCTTCTAATGGTGGTGCCATTTCCAATGAAGGGGATTATTCTTCAGGTGGTTCTATTAACTGCACACTGACTGAATCAACTTTCACCAACAATCGAGCTGGTGGGAATGGCGGTGTCATATATAATATTCTAAACCACAGCACCTGCCCTATAACAATTACTGCTAATTTCAACCGCTTCTACAACAATACCGCAACCAATGGTAATGTCATCTACAATAATGGTGGTTCTGTGGATGCTGATAATAACTGGTGGGGTGTCAACGACCCTAATTCCAACTGGTCAGAATACCTATCAGGAGTCAGTACCAGCCCCAGCAAATGGGCGCAACTTGGAATTCATGCAGCACCTGATGTTATTGGAACTGGTGAAACTTCCTCAGTTACAGCCAACTTAAACTACAACAACCTGGGTGAAAACCTTTTGGCTATTTACCATCACTCCATACCTAGTGTAGATGCACTTTTTGCAGTGGACATCCTGGGAACACTCAGCACTTACAGTGGAATCATTTTCAATGGAGGAAACCTTACAACTACATTTACTGCAGGTCAAATGCCTGGAACTAGCAAAGTCAATGTAACTGTGGACAATGCTACAGTGACTAAAAGTATAACAATACAAAGGGATGATGTCTACGTGGCAACCTCAGCTAATGGTGGCAGTGATTCCAACAATGGAAGCTCAGAATATCCATTTTTAACACTTAACAAAGCCATAACAGAGGTACGAACTGGTGGACGGATACACATCGCCAATGGTGAATACACCGGATCACTAAACCGGGGATTAACAACAACCAAAAATATAACCATACTCCAAGACACGTGGATATCTGGAGTTGGAGACAGTGTAATCATCAACGCTGAAAATAAGGATTGTATAATCCACAATGGATACACTCTTATTCTACAGAATTTGATGATGATCAACGGAAACAACTCAGGAAACTTCGGTTATGGTGGTGCTATCCAGAACTATGGAAATCTAACCGTGGAAAACTGTACATTCAGTGATAACACCGCAAATTATGGAGGTGTCATTGCTAACATCTTTAAAGGTGAAGTTGTCTGTCATTATACCGGAACCACTTCATTCACATGGGAATATTCCGGTGCAATTACCAGCACCATTATTGGGTGCACATTTAATAATAACACCGCAACCTATGATGGAGGAGCCATCTCCAACTACATATACACCGCTTCCACGGTAGAAGCTTCTGAAGGTGCTAATATCTCAGCATCTCTTTTCGCATCCATTATCAGCACCATAAACAACTGTACATTCACCAACAACACAGCAATGTCAGGAGGAGCTATCTCCAACAACTGTACTATTTATGGAACTGCAATATCAGAAAATGGCAATGCCACTGCAGTCAGTAAAAGTTACATTAACAGTACCATAACCAACTGTACTCTTATAAATAACAGAGCAGTATACGGTGGTGCAATCTCAGATTATAGTTCCATAAACATCAAAGCCGAATCCACCAATGCCAATACATCAGTGGTTGGACATAGTTCAATATATGATTCAATAACCGGAAACACTCTGACAGGTAACTCTGCAATATATGGAGGCGCAATCTCAGCCATGCAGTACCTTTCAATCAGTGCAAATTGGAATGACAATTATGAACCAATAATTGATGACAAAGTAGAAGTTAACTCGCAGGTTCATTTCAACAGGATAGTCCTAAACACAGCTGCTACAGGCCCTGCTATTTATGGTTCTATTTATCCTGCTTTAAATGCAACCTACAACTGGTGGGGTACCAATGAAAATCCATCCAGTTTTATAATTGGAAACGTGGATTACTCACCATGGCTTTTCATGACCATAAACGCCACACCACAAACTATCAACAATTCACAGACTAGCTTAGTTACAGTGAGTTTCAACAACTACAGTTCTGATGGTAGCTCATCCAGTCCTTTAGACCCTAATCTCGGCCATATACCAGATGGTGTTCCGGTTAGTTTCCGTTTAATTGGAGACATCCGGGGTAGTTTGGATGAACCATTAACCGTGCCCACTTCAGATGGAACTATATCCATATTGTTCACAGCAAGTAAGTCAGGGATTCAACAGATCAATGCCACAACGGATCAACAGAATGTTTCAGTTTATGTAACCATTATACCTGCCTCTTTTGTTGAGATATCTAAGGAATTCATGGATCTTCCTTGGGGTAATGTTATTACCTCTGCCTACTACAATGACCGGATCTACGCCATAGTTAAGGTGCACAATGCAGGACCAGATAGTACTTCAATTAATGTCCTTGATCTGTTGGATGGTCTCACCTGGACCGGTAACTACTATGTTTACCGTGCCCCTGGATCATATCCAAATAGTGACTCTGCATGGGTTCCAAATGATTCTGACTACCCATTTAACGGAACAGACTGGGATGTAGGTTCTCTATCAATCATGATTGGTAGTTCCAGATGGCTGGCTGTAGAAGTGAGGGTCAACCGTACAGGAACTGTTTCCAACTATGCTGAAACATATAATCAGAGTACATCACCATACCAGGGATATGCAAATTACACTGCCTATTTAACCTCAAATATAGCTCTTACCATTGTTACTGTGGATGATGTTCGTGGTAATAAAGGTGATACCATCACTTTAAGGGCGGTTTTAACTGATTACCTAGGAAATGCACTGGCAGGTGAAATTGTTGAGTTCTGGATCGATAATGTAAAAGTGGGTCAAAATATCACAGACAGCACAGGAACTGCATTATTCAACTATGTAATTAGTCAAACACCTGGAAATCATACATTGAGTGCAGTGTTTAATGAGACATCATTTTATCAAAGATCCAATGCCACTGGACGTTTGTATGTACCTACGGCAAATCTCTACATCCAGATAACCAGTAACAACAACAATCCTACAGTGGGTGAAATATTCACCCTCAGATACAAACTCGGGAACTATGGACCAGACGATGCATTAAACGTTACCATTACCATCCCCTTGCCTGATGGATTTGTCATATCCAAAATTGATGGTGATGGAACCTGGACTATCGTGGGAAACACTATAATCTGGAATATGAAAAACGTTACAGTAGGCGACCCTGATCTATATGTTTCAGGTTGGACTCGATGGGCTGGTAGTTTCCTGTTTGGTGCATCCATATCTTCAGATACCTTTAATTTAAACAGTATGAGCGTTGATTCATTCAGTTTAAATGCAGTGCCGCAGGTAAATGCTGCAAGCGTAACCAGCAACACCATTGGAATGCAAACTACAGGAGCACCAATCACAGGAATAATATTAGCCGTTCTGTTGGTACTAGGCGGATTAGTTGGCACCCATAAAAAACAATAAAGGGATTTGTATCCCTTTTCCCAACTTTTTTTATTTTTAATTATAATCCCTAATCATGACTTATGTCAAGCACATTGCTAAACATATTGTAGAAGCTTTCAGAGTATTAAATGAATATAATATTAATTTCAATATTGTAATTGATTTAATTTATGTGATTGGTTTATCATATAGTTACATCAAAGATTAGGATAATAGGATATTATCCATGGGGGGTGTAAGGAAGTGAAAAATATACCACTAATTACCACTAAAATTTTCCTTCCTTTACTCTTTATAAGTTTATTATTAATTTTCTGTTTCAGCACTGTTTCAGCGGCAAATGAGATCTACGTTAACACTACCGGTAACGATAGTTCAGGTACAGGTACTGCAAATAACCCATACCTCACCCTACAAAAAGGTGTGGATAATTTAGATCCAAATGGAATAATTCAAATCGCCAATGGAGAGTACATTGGAGTAAACAACACCAATATCACTCTTGCTAAAAACATGTCCATTGTTGGCCAGAGCCAGGTAGGAACCATCATCAACGGAACAGACACCAACTGGATATTCAATATTTTATTGGGAGTAGATGTAAAACTCTCTAACCTAACACTAACCAATGGATACGCAACTACTACTGGTGGTGCTATCTGTAATCAGGGCTCTGTAACAATTACCGGTTGCATCATCATGGACAGCTCTGCAATTGAATATGGTGGTGGAATTTACAGTAAAGGGAATTGTATCATAACTGATTGTACCATCACCCGAAATAAGCAAACAGGAACCTTGGATACGTATGCTAGTGGTGGGATCATCAATGATGGAGGGAACTGTACCATTACCAGATCAAATATCACCTATAACTCGGCAAATGCTAATGCAGGAGGGATAGCTACCCAGAATGGTAACTGTACTATAACCGATTGCGAGATCCTGAATAACTATGCAAATCATGGGGCAGGAATAGTCAATTATGGTGGTAACTGTACAATAACAAGATGTGACATTCTTTACAACTCTGCAAATATCATTGGAGGAATAGGGAACCAGTTTGGTAACTGTACAGTCACAGATTCTAACATCCAGTATAATAACGCAATTAATGGTACTGGAATCACCAACGCTAATGGTAACTTTACAATTTCAAATAGTTACATCAAAAACAATGTCGCATCAGTAGATGGTGGTGGCATCATGAATATTTGCTTGTTTGATGAAAGTAGTTCTTTTAATTTTGCTGCTTACATCTTAAATTTAAATGATTGCACCTTAACCGGTAACACCGCAGGTGAAGATGGTGGAGCAATCTCCAACCACTGCACAATAAATGTTAATGCTTCTGCTTTTGATGCTTTCGTTTTAAACATTAATCGGTGCACTTTTTCAGGTAATAGTGCAGGTAGAGACGGTGGAGCAATTTCAAATCAATGCACAATAAATGTCACTGGCAATAACAAGAAAAGCTTTGATTTTGGTGCTTGCGTCTTAAACATGAATCACTGCACCTTTACAGGCAACAATGCAGGAGGAAATGGTATTGTAATTTCAAATAATTGCACAGTAAATGTTTCCGGCGTTAATATTAACGGTCTTAGTTTTGGGGCATGTGTCATAAATGTTGATGATTGTTCCCTTAATGGTAACCATGCAGGTGTAAATGGTGGAGCAATCTCAAATCAGGGCATAGTTACTGTTGACTGTGTTAATGTGGATGGTTCCAGCTTTGGTGCCTGTGTCTTGAATGTAAATCGCTCCACTTTAACAGGTAACACCGCAGGTGAAGATGGTGGAGCTATCTGGAATAGTGCTACCTGTAATATTCATTTTAATCGAATCGTTTTTAACACTGCACATCTGGGAAATGCTATTTATTCGGATAATACTGTGGATGCTACCGATAACTGGTGGGGATCTAACTATGACCCCCAAAACAACCCCAATAACTTTGGAGGCCAGGTGAACCTGATTAACGCCAATCCATGGTTAACATTAACCATCAAAGCAAACCCAAATAGCATACCCTATGGGGGCACATCCACTGTTACTGCCAGCGTTACCATCAACAGTGATGGTGTGGATACTTCTAGCATGGGCCACATACCTGACGGTAAACCCATCACCATAACTACGGACCTTGGAAACGTTGGGAGCAAATCTGTCACTGCAAGTACAGTGGCAGGAGTTGCCACCGCAATACTCAGAGCCAATGACGGATGGGGAACAGCCCACCTCTACGCAATCTTGGATGGGTTCATAACCCCTGAACCTGCCACAGTGGTAATAGCAGCACCCATACCCGTAACAACTGAGAAAACTATCAGAATGCAGGAAACAGGGACACCAATAGCAGGAATAGTTTTAGTTATCCTATTGGTACTAAGCGGATTAATAAGCACACAGAAAAAACAATAAAAGGATTATCACATCCTTATTTTTCTTAATTATCTGGTTCTTTAAACTAAATGGCTCTTTTAATTTCCCAAAAACCTTAATTAAATAAAGGTAAATAAAATATAATTATTGTATTGATACAACAGAACCTAATTAAAATAACTAAAAATGGAATAAGGGTATTCAATTAATTTTTGATCAGCAATAAAGTTCTTAATCCAATTCATTCACGAAAAATAATATTATATCAAATAATTACACTATTTTAAAAAAAACTTACGAAAAATTTCATGTTGTTTAGGTGCTATTGGTACGATTAAAAACCGCGGGAGCATTGGGTGTTAGAGTATAATCTGTAAATACATTTACAGTTAAACTTTAATTCAAAAGAATATTGGAATATTTATTTAAACTGATTTTAAGAGTTGAATTATTTATCATAAATAAATTTTTTCATTTTATCTTGAAAGTCGGGATTTATTAAATACTTATATGTTATAATACTTCATTAGAATTGTTATTTAATATTATTAGGCATAAAGGAGGTGAAAAAGATAAAAAAAATAGTAATATTATTAACACTTGTTTTTTTGTTTTCCCTTACAATTGGGGTGGTTGCAGCAACTGATCCTATCGACCCGGATAATGTGTACATTTCACCAGATGGAAACGATACCGATGGTGATGGTAGTAACACTAATCCTTACCAGACCATCCATAAAGGATTAGAAACAGCTAATAACAATACAGGAACCATACACCTCTTAGAAGGGACTTATAATGCCACAGGTGACTATGGATTAACTGTCAACAAATCCTTAAACATCTTCGGATCCGGACAAGACAATACCATAATCAACGCTGAAAACCACAACCATATCTTCATAATTCAGGATTGGGCAACAGTTAACATACTACAAATTACACTCAAGAATGGTTCTGGAAGTTATGGTGGTTCTATTCAAAATCGTGGCAATTTAATAGTAACAAATTGTACTTTCACCGGTAATAGGGCATCCAATGCAGGAGGTGCCATCATGAACTGGTATGGAACTATGAATGTTAGTGACTGTACTTTCACTGATAACAACGCACACATGCCTAATCATGCTTATGGTGGTGCTATAGCTAATACAGGTACTTCTACTATCAATGATTGTATATTTACCAGTAACAGTGCCTATGAAGGTGGAGCTTTATACAACTATCTTGGAAATTGTAGCATTAACAACAGCAGCTTCCGGAGTAACACTGCAGGTAAAGGAGGAGCTATCTACAACCAAGAAGGTATAATAACCCTGAATAATATTATCGTGGAATTTAACACTGCCAAAGCCACAAGTAATTCAATTGACGTGGCTGCAGCTGGTGCTGGAATCTACAATGATGTTGCTAGTACCATGACTATCGACAATTGCACCATCCAAAACAACAGTGCCACAGCCTCTGGTGAAAGTGTAAACGTATCGAGTGCTGGTGGAGGAATATGTAATGGAGGAAATCTGCTTATTGATAATTCCATCATTCAAAACAACAGTGTCACGTCCACAGCCACCTTACAGCTTAATATTCTGTCTGCTGACGGTGGAGGTATCTACAATGATAATTTTCTCATCATAAACAATAGCATCATTCAAAACAACACTGCCACGGCTAATGCTGATAGGGATGTATTAGCTAATGGTGCGGGAATTTTCAACAACGGCGATACTGCCCTAAATAACAGTAAAATACAATACAACAAGATCCTTATTAACACCAACGCTGGTGTGGGTGCATATGGTGGAGGAATACAAAATGGTGGAAACCTGTATATTAATGACAGCATCCTTCAATACAATACCATCACCTCCACTTCTCCAGGAATAAATCGCATTGGAGGTGGGGCAATATCCAACAGCTTCGCTGGGAATTTGTATATTGACAAAAGCACCATTAAATACAACACTGTGGCCGCCATAGATGGGGACGAATTCGCTGTAGGAGGCGGTATCTACAATGAAAATGTTCTTGTTATCAGTAACAGCACCATAGCATTTAACACAGTCACAGCCACTAATGCCGATAAATATGCACCACTTGGTGGTGGAGTATGCAACTTTGGCAGCATGGTAGCCAATTTCAACCGGATGGTGAATAATTCTCCTGGTGCAGTCCATAATGATGCAGAATCTGTTCCGGATCTACAATATAATTGGTGGGGATCAAACAATCCTGAATTTGACGAAATTATTACAGGAACATCCACTGATTACAATCAATGGCTGGTTATGAGATACACCGCAAACCCCAATAATATAATCCAAGGCAGTACATCAACCTTAACAGCAGACTTCCGCTATGATTCAAATGGAACCTTCCATGATCCAGCCTTAGGACACTTGCCTGATGGTACTATGGTAACTTTTACCACCAATCTTGGTAATGTGGGCAGTAAAATCGCTACTGCTTTAACCTTTAATGGTGTTGCCACCATCCTACTGCGTGGAGATGAAGCAGCAGGCTATGCATTAACATCAGCAAACCTTGACTACCAAACCATGTACACTACAGTAACCATAACAGCGCCTAATGTAGATGCAGCCAGTAGCACCAAAAAAATAGCCATGCAAAATACTGGAATACCCCTGGCAGGAATGATACTAGCTATCCTGATGGTGCTAGGCGGATTTATAAACACCCGAAAAGAACAATAATGGAATTATATTCCATTTTCCATTTTTTTTTATAATTTTTATGGCTTTGTAGAAACCCTTATTTTTTTTATTTGAAGTTGAGGTTTTTTGTAGATTTTTTTGTAATAAAAAAAATTTTTTTAGTTTTAGGTTTTGTTTTTCCTGTTTTTACTTGAAATTACAGCTACATATTTTTAAAACAGGTTGCTAAAGTATTTATAATGAGAAAGGGGAATAATATTATTATGATTAGCGAAATCTATTATTCCCCTGTTTATAGTGGAGTTTCAAAGCAATTAAATCTTTTGGATTTTAATTTTAAAAATTCTAAAATTCAATGTTTAAAAAGTGTTTTAAACAAGAATAGTGAATTAAAAGAAAATAAACTGGTGAAATTCATCGAAAGAACGTATTATTATGTTAAAATAGCGATAAATAAGTATTCTAATGCTTTTTCAAATCATTTATATTCACAACATGCTTTATTCACGATATTGGCAATGAAAATTTACACAAAATCAACATATCGTGAAATAATTGATTTTATTGATGTTTCAGACGTAATTAAGAGATATTTGAGAATAAAAAAGGTTCCGCACTTTACAACGATCCAAAAATTTTTTAAAAGACTACCTTCAGAACAAATTAGAGAAATTAACCATTTAATATTATCATTAAACGATATTAAAGCAGATATAATAGCATTGGACGGCTCTGGTTTTACTAATGATTATGCAGACAAGTATTATGCAAAAATACGGCAAAAAGAAAGAAAAAGCTACATAAAAAACCATTTAACAATAGACGTAAAAACACGCCTTATTTTATATTATCAAACATCACGTGGACCAAAATACGACACACAATTTGCAAAACCTGCATTAAGACAAATCAAAAAGTATAAACCAGATTACATAGTAGCAGACAAAGCATATGACACAGAACCAATAAGAAAATGCATAAATGAAGAACTCAAAGCATTTGACCAAATACCACTCAAAAACAGAGCAAAAAAAGGACAATACAGACTAAAAAGCCCAACAATATTCCGAAACAAAATATACGCAAAAAGAAACAATATAGAAAGCATATTTTCAACAATAAAAAGAAAATTCAACGGCACAAACCACAGCAGAAGCACAAAACTATCAAACAAAGAAACCAAACTCAAAAACACAATATACAACATCTACAGAACAACACAAATCAACTAAAAAAAAGGGTTTCTACAAAGCCATTTTTATAAAATAATGTACTAACTTACTAATTCTTAGTAATATTATTATCAAACTCTTATAAAGCCATTGCGATAGATTTGTAAATTTACACACCAGATCAGACACTCTTTTGATGGTTGGTGAAATTATAGTAACATTCTTAGTATATAACGATAATATGTTAGTGATTAAATTGATAGGGGGTGTAATTTAAGAAAATAGTTTGAGATTATCATACATTAATAGTAATAGAAATTAGGAATTTTTTTATAAAATTAGCTTATAATTTCACAATTTAAATTATGACTTGGAGGCTGTTAATATGGAAGATTATAATATAATATGGAAGGGGGGCATTGCTTTTATAGGTCCTATGTTATTGGTGCTTTTAGCATGCTTTAAATATACGGATCCTAGTTTCACATGGTTGGCATTCTTATTTTGGGCATTATTGCCATTGCTTATGATCCATGAAACCGAAGAATATGTTATTAGAGTTAATGGAGGAATTACTGAAGGTGGATTTCAAGAATATTTCAATACAAAGACTTTCGCTAGATTAAATCCTCCACGACCGGATTATCCTCTAACTAACGGATATGAATTATTTACTAATGCGTTTGCATGGTTCTTTGCTATAATCAGTGCATTGACAATATACATAACACCATGGGTTGGAATAGGTTTCATCGTATTCCTTTTCATAATGAACGGAATTATGCACACTGCAATATTCCAATTTACAGAGAAAGGAGCTAATCCTGGCTTTTATACTACTTGGTTAATCTTAAACCCTTATTCAGTGGTAATACTATTCTATGCATACACAACCAATGCCTTTACTACATTGGATTATATCGTGGGCATTATATTCGGATTCCTCGTTTTCCTTGCATTTCTTTTAACCACAAGAAGCAAACTTAAGTCTTTTGAGCTATCACAAGAACCCGGAGAATCAAAAAAATAAGATTGGAACTTAATTTTAAATTTAGTAGTGTAAAATTTAATTTTACACCAATTCTTTTAAAATAGATTTAACTCTAGAAATATTTGAAAATTCTCTAAAAATTTAAAATTTTAATTTTTCCTCTTTTTATAAAAACAAGTAAATTTTGTAAAAAATTTGATAAAAAAAGCTTAAATAAAGCGAAATATGAAATTTAATCTGTTTTTTTGGTATTTTAACTCTCAATAATGTATTAAATTATCACACAACTTCCATTCAGGGAATTTGCCATTAGAATTTTGCCCTAATCTATTTTTAAGGACAGATTAATAATCAAACATATTTATAAATTATGATGTATTAAGATGTAATAAGGTGACACTAAACAGAATGCTCTTAAATGTCTTTGCCCCGTTTGTCCAGTTTACAATGAATGTTTAAAAAACAAGGAAGAATTACTTTTTTGCTCTAGAGGCCGTTCCAATTGTAAATTTAAAAAATGAGGATGTAAATGTGTGAGGTGCCCGGTAGCACTGAAATACAATTTAGTTGGACTATTTTACTGTGAAAAAGGGGCGGAAACTATAAAATAAAAATTCTAAAAAGAGAGTTCTAAAGAGGTTTTAAATGGGGGTTCTAAAAAATGAGAGTTTTAATGAGGGTTCTAAAATGATCCAGATTAAAAGAGCTTACCAGGAAACTAATGAAAACGATGGATTTAGGATATTAATTGATCGCCTATGGCCCCGAGGAGTTAGTAAGGAAAAACTGAAAATAGATTTATGGATTAAGGAAATAGCACCATCCAGTGAACTTCGAAGATCATTTGGACACGATCCTAATAAATGGGAAGATTTCGAGGTTAAATACCTGGATGAACTGGAAGAAAAAAGTGAATTATTATCCCAGATCAAAAAATTAGAAGAAAAACAGGGGAAATTAACTCTTATTTATGCAGCCAAAGATGAAGAACACAACAATGCAGTGGTCCTATTAAAATTACTTGATACTCATAAATAGCAGGGAACTTACAGGAATAAAAGGAATTTGCTAATAAATTTAAGTTAAATCGTAGTATGCTAATTTAGAAGTTAATATTTAAGTTAAATAGTAGGAATTTCAGTTAAATCATCGTATGGCTCACTTAAAAGTTAGTTATTAGACGGTAGTTTTACACTGTTAAGCCAGAAATCTTCTATGGTTTTAACCACTTTAATGAAGTGATCCAGATCAAAGGGTTTAGTAATGTAACAATTAGCATTATGTTTATAAGCTTCGATAAGGTCCTCTTCAGCAGTGGATGTGGTTAAAATTAATACTGGAATAGATTTAAGCTTATCATCTTCTTTAATTTCTTTTAAAACTTCTCTTCCATCCTTCCGAGGTAAATTTAAATCTAGTAATATCAGATCTGGACGAGAAGCCCGAGACTGTTCACTTCCATTCCGGAGTAATTCCATAGCTTTTTCACCATCAAACGCCACCTGCATCTTGTTATGAATTTTAGCATCTTTAAAAACTTCTTGAATTAAACGAATATCCCCCGGGTTGTCTTCCACTAGTAATATTTCAATGGACTTTGTTAGCTCAACTTGCATAATATCTGCCCCGTAGAACGCTTTAGAAAACTTTAACTGTCTTAAGATAACTTTAAAAGATACCTTTAAAATTTATAATATACCTTTAAACGCCTTAGGACACCCCTTAACCAGGGTTATTATTATTTAGTTTTTTTTGAAGACTTACGGGTTTTAGATGTATTAATTGGCATGCTCTGTTCTAAAGTTCTCAATCGTTCCGATAAAAAATCCAGAACCAGTTTTCGTTCTTCATAATCCACATCTTTTTTGGAAAGCATATTTATTAATTCAGTGGTACTCCTAACAGATTGTGTGCCTGTTTTTTCACTCATTAAAATGATATCCCTTTTGCCAATTTCCTTGGCTGGAGTTACACATACTGCACCCAGTAAATCACCGTGTTTATTCTTAACATCCATGGTGCTTGTAAATTTTTTTTCTTTCACATAAATCACCTATTTCTACAATTCCTTTATCTATTATTAAGTTATATCTAGCCATTGAAATCCATTTTTTATAAAAAATTCTTAAGATTTGGTTCTGAAATACTTCATCACTTCTTTTGATTGAAAGGATGAAATTTATTCATAAAAATGCATCTTATTTCAACCAATTACATCTTATGACAACATCATTAATGAATATTTCGATATTAAGTATTTATCATTATTTTAAAGAGGTTATCTTAAAGAAAAAAATAATCTGAACAACCTTAAAGATCTTCAATAACGAAAATAATAAAAATATTAAGAAAAATGAAGCTATATTAAATTTTAATGGTAAAATAGAATGTACTACCTTTCCCAAGCTCAGATTCAACCCATATCTCGCCACCATGCTGATGTACAATTCTCTGAGCAATGGATAAACCAATTCCCGAACCTTCATATTCCTGATGATTATGTAATCTCTGGAAAATGGTGAAAATACGTTTTAGGTATTTAGAATCCATACCTATTCCATTATCTTTCACCTTAAAAACAATAAAATTTCCATCCTGTTTGGCAGATACATGGATTTTGGGCTTTTTTTCACTACGATATTTAATTGCATTTCCAATGAGATTCTGTAATAATATAATCATCTGATTTTCATCAGCCCTAACGTTCTGGGGTAAATCATAGGTTATATCTGCATTATTCTCATGAATCACAACATTAAGATTTAAATTGACCTGATCCATCACTTCTTTAAAATCCACTTCACTAAACATCATTTCTTTGTTGGTTATTCGTGAATATTCCAGGAGATCTACGATCATTTTATCCAGACGTTTAGCACCATCCACAGCAAAATCTATGAAATCTCGGGCATCATCATCTAACTGAGTCTTGTAACGTCGATCTAATAACTGTAAAAACGTGGTAATCATTCTTAATGGTTCCCTAAGATCATGAGAAGCGACATATGTAAATTGTTTCAGATCAGCATTTGATTTTGCGAGTTCTTCAGTGCGTAGTTTAACCTGTTCCTCCAGATTTTCCCAGTATTCTCTGAGTTCTTTTTCTGCTTTTTTACGTTCAGTCACGTCACGTGCAGCAGCAAAGACCCCCACCACTTCTCCAGATTCATCTCTATAAACTGAAGCATTATACAAAACAGGGGTCAAAGTACCATCTTTATGTCTGATCTCCAATGGATAATCCCTAACCAGCCCATATTGAAAAACTTGCTGGTAACCTTTCTTAGCTTCCTCGGGCTCGGTGAAATAGTCTGCAAAATCAGTACCCACCAGTTCCTTACGCAAATAACCAGTAACATTTTCAGTGGCCTTATTCACGTCTGTGATCGTACCATCAGGACCGATTGTAACCAGGGGATCTAAGGCGGTTTCAATCAGATTACGATTATAATCATGAGCTAATCTTAATTCTGTAGTACGTTCTTCAACTTTTTCCTCAAGATTATCTAAGGTTTCTTTAAGTTCTATTTCTACTTGTTTACGTTCAGTGATATCCCGATTGCTTTCAATAACAATTTTTTTGCCGTTTATATCTTTGATTACCTGCATGTTGCTTTCAACAGTGATCTTTTTACCATCTTTTCTTTTATGAATTAATTCACCAGTCCAACTCTTATTTGTATCTAATTTTTCCATAAATTCATTAAATTCAATTGGAAATTCAGTTTTAAGTAATTCATGGCTGACAGAACCAACAGCTTCACTACTATTATATCCATATAATCTTTCAGCACCCTGATTCCAAGATAATATACCATATTCATAATCCCAGGAAAAAATAGCTTCATTGGAAAGGTCCAGTAAAATCGCGTGCCTTTTTAAATCGTCTTCAATTTTTTTGCGATTGGTAATGTCTTCAAATGTGGTGTAAACTTGATAAGGTTTTTCTTCCCCATTTCGAAATTCTGGAATTGCATTAATATTCAGCCAGGTATATCCATCCCTTGAAGGATTTTTAATCCCCATTACCACATTTTTTATTTCCTGGCCTGTTTTTAAAGCTACCATGGAAGGGTGGGTTTCTCCTGGAAAAGGGGTGTTATCTTCATGTATTGATTGCCATATAGGGTCGTCAGATGTTCGATTTTCAATTTCATCCAGGGTATAACCCATTATCTTCTCTGCAGCGGGATTCATAGAAATGATATGCCCATTTGAGTTTTGAAAAACAACACCCTGCGCCATAGTTTCAAAGAGGTTACTATATTTTATTTCGCTATCTTTAATAGCTTTTTCATGTTTCTTACGCTGGGCAATACCATTAACTAACGAATAATAATATTGTGATGTTAATTCATTATTATCATCAATTTCAGGACATTTAATATCTCTAATAATCATATTGGCCTTTACAACCCCATTATCAGTAAAAATAGCCGAAATTACATCTCCAGTAAATGTGGAACCATCCTTTCGTTTGAAGGTTAACTCTGCAGTTACACTACCTTTTTGAGAACGTTCAATAAGAGCAGTCTTCAAAACTTCGTTTTGAACAATTAATCCATTTATTACCCCTGAAATAATCTCTTCTTGAGTCATACCAAAAAGTTCTCGAGCCATGGGATTAGCTGCTAGAACAGAACCATCATCTTTAGTAATTAAGATAGCATCTAAACTAGTTTCAAAAATAGATTTATAAATGCTTAAATCCTGATGAGAATCAAAACTATCCTGCAAAAAACTCACCTATCTCATCTTAATTTTTGAAGAAACTAAAATTCTTACTTTCTCGAAAGAATTTTTACTAGTAATAATCTGTTAAGTTATAATATGTTAGAGTAATATAAATATTTTGGAAAATAACAGCCAAATAACTAAGTAGTGCTTACTGCAGTTGTAGTGATTGGTTCTTACAGGCAGTATAACTAAAGACTTTATAGCCCCCAATAAACCCTTAAATAGAGTATCCAATAAGGAACATTATCCCAATGAAAAGAGTAATACTAACATATCTAAACTTCAGAAACAGGAAAAGAAATTGAACATTTTTAGAAAACTAATAGCGAAAATAAACTATATTAGAAAACTAATAGGCAAATGCTTGAACTTTCAACAAATAAAATAACTTAATGGAAAAATAAAAAGTTTTTTATGAAAAATGAAAAGATTAACCGGGTTTTTCAAACCGGATGCTTTTTACAATCCTTCTTCATTTTAAATAAGGTAGTTAGTCTACTACTTCAGCAAAGGCGAAGTTTCTTCGAACAGAATTAATTCTGATTCTAACTTCTTCTCCTTCTTTAGCACCTGAAACAAAAACCACAAAACCTTCAATACGGGCAATTCCGTCTCCGTCTCTACCAGTATCTTCAATTTTTACATCGTACTCTCCACCTTCATTAATAGGTGAAGAATTTCCTCTATCATTACTACTTCCGAACATAATTTCACTTCCAACTTTTTACCTTTCGGCACTTACTCTTTGTTTTTTTTAACATATAAAGTAATTTAAAAACAATTAAATTTTATAAGTTTTTTTTCCATTTTTATTCAAATTTTGCGGGTTTTCAGATTCACTTCTTTAAATTATACCGTGAATTAGATAAAATACCATAAATTAAGGAAAATTGGCTATTTAATGTTAAATGATCAAATAGCTTGAAAACAGGTCGAAAATAGTTTTTTACTTTCCTGGTAGGCCTGAGTGTAGGAAGCCCATTCAGGCATTTCATAGACCAGTGTACGGAATCCAGCTGAAGCCAGTGGATTGGAAACTGTAATGGTGGATGAACCGTGATCTGCATTTGTACTGGACTGGTAATAAGTGAATTCCGGCAGAGTTTTCTCAATTAAATCACCCACCGCTACTGAAGGGGAGTCCATTTTAGGTGTGGCCACAAAGTAGCCCCGACCGTAACCTGGAGCATGATCATGGCATATTATAACCACACCTATATTAGATTTCTTTATATCTGGAATTATGTACTGTGATACCATCCCTTCACCATAGGTACGTCCGTTGATATAATTATCAGGATTGTTGGTAATGTTAACCATATAATGGACAATGGCCTGATTTGAAGATAAATTGTACTGTTGAACCACATCAGAAACTGTTCTGATGGAAAGTTTCTCACGGGGGTGCATCCCAGTAATTACGGCTATGGTTTTTTTATTGGAAGTATCATTTGATGAGTCATTTGATGCGGTTATGATCTCTTTACTCACTGTTCCACGGTAATCACTGGCTATTACTGTTGGACTTGATGCTGAAATTTCATTGAGAGGATCCGTGAACAGGATAATGTATCCTGCAGCTATGATTGTTAAAATAACAATGGCTAATAGCACACCATAGAACTTTTTTCGAGTTTTTCTGGGTTTGGAGTCTAAATATTCAGAGTAGACTAATTTACCCCCACAACTGCAACGTTCATGGTCTTCAGGGGATTCATCATCATCCAGCTTGTAATAGCCACCGCATTCCTGGCAAATTAAGTAAGGCATATAAATCAATAGATAATTTAATTATAAGTCATTTAAGCTTTTTCCATCAAGGTACTCTTAATATTGATGTTTTTTATTAATCACTGATAATTACTATTTTAATTTACCATCAATCACTGGGATAAGGTGTCAATTACCGATTTTTGTTCACATTTTTAAAAGTTCATTTTTATTTAACCGGTGTTATATATTAAATGCAGGTAGATGTGAATAAGATCCAATCCAAAAAAATAAATATACAGATTTACTTTACTAGAGATACATTACACTACTTTGAATTTAACTACTCTACTTAAAATAGAATGAATAAATTACATATGGGAGGTCATCCCCATTAAACCAAACAAATCTAGTCTTAAAGACAAATCTGGTCTGAAGAATACTGTTTTTGACACAGAATTTATTAAAAATGCTTTAACTGAAGCCAATTACATTCCAGATGATAACATAATCACCATTCTCTTCCTTTCCCTTGAACTGGGAAAACCTATCCTGGTTGAAGGGCCACCTGGAACCGGGAAAACAGAGCTTGCTAAGGCCATTGCACGAGCTCTGGGAAGAGATTTTTTCAGGGTACAGTGTTATGAGGGAATAACCTTCGAACAGATGGTTGGAGAGTGGAATTACCAGAAACAGTTATTGCACCTGGAGATGTCCCGCCTGAAAGAGACAGAACAGGATGTATTTGGTGAGGAGTTCTTCATTAAAAGACCATTACTCCAGGCGTTCATTAACCCAAATCCTGCAGTGATGCTCATTGATGAAATCGATAAGGCAGATGAAGAAGTGGAAAGCTTCCTTCTCCAGGCACTGGGAGAAAAAGAGATCACAGTAAATGATCTGGGAACATTCACCCTTAAAAATGATCTTCTGGTAGTTTTAACCTCCAATTCCCAGAGAATGTTACTGGATGAAACCAGAGACCGGTGCCTTTTCCTCTATATTGATTACCCCCCACTGGAAAGAGAAGTTGAAATTGTGAAAGCACTGGTACCTGACGCACCACATGAACTGGTGGAGAAAGTGGTGGGATTCATCCAGAAGATACGGAAACTGGACCTGGTGAAGATACCATCAATCAGGGCCACAGTTGACTGGGTTCGAACACTCCTGGTTACTGGTGATAAAGATGCCAGTGATGATGCCCTGGAAAAAACCGTCAAAGTGGTTTTAAAGTCAGAAGAAGACCGGAAAAAAGTGGATACCCGGATATTCAAATAGTTTGTACACAGATGATCCCATTGGGATAAGATCACCTAATAATAACCTCTGTAACCAATAAATAACCTTATATGGAAATTTTATAACTGTTTGAGTGAGATGTTATGGCTAAGATCGTTACCTTCTCGGGTTTATTAAGGGAAAAGGGGATTCCAGTTAGTATCAGGAGCACTCATACTGGTACGCAAGTTTCAAATCTGATAAGTGAGGAAGATCCTCTTTTTAAGGATGCCCTGGCTGCAGTGTATGTAAAGGAACAAAAACAGAGGGAATCATTCAACCAGCTTTTTGATGAATTCTTTGGGGGAGTTTCAGCAGATGCAGAGGATGAGGGAGAAGATGGAATATCCTCATCACAGAATAAGAATGTATGGTCCAAAAGCAAACAGAAATGGACTATCAGCCATCAGGAAGATGACACTAATGATATTAAAGCACCTGAAATAAGTTCCAATGAATTTAACTATCATCCTCCCCTGGAAGATATTAAAAAAACACCGGATGAATCAGAACTGCTTTCCCGGGATATTAACACACTGAATTCATTTGAACCGGAACTTTTCCTGTTATGCCAGAAAATGGGTAAAAAGATCGCCATGGTGAGAAGCAGGCGCCAGCGCCAGGCTAGAATTATGCGTCCAGATGTCCGGCGTACCATACGTAAAAATCTTCAAAATGGAGGGGCGCTCATTGATCTGGTGAAAAGCAAGCCTCGTATAAAGAAAAACCATCATTTCTTCCTGAATGATGTGAGTGGTTCCTGTGACTGGATTAGTAACTGGTTTTTCTGTCTTATTTACGCTGCCCAGAACTCTTTTAGAAGAGTCAGAGTCTTTGATTTTGACCACCAGACAAAAGAAACCACCATTGCCATGACTGAACCCAGTATGATGGATGCTTTTATCAAAGTGCGTGATATCAGGCAGAAGAATCTGATGATTCACGGGACCAGTAACATGTATCAGGCCTTTGAATCATTCCTGGAAAAGGTTCAACTTAACCGCCGCTCCACCCTGATGATATTAACTGATTGCAGGGATTGGGCAGGTCCCAAGGTTGATGGCATACCCCAGAGCACCCATCTGGTGGAAAAAATGAGCCGTAAATGTCATAAAGTGATGATATTCAATCCAGAAGATAAGAAAAAATGGGATGTGGTGGATAGCTGTGTTTCCCACTACCGTGATGCCGGGGCAGAGATCCATGAGGTGCGGAATCTCAACCAGCTGGCAAATTTAGTGAGGGATATTTAAATTAACATATCTCAATCACTGATTTTAAGTTCATTTACTCTGCAGGTTCAAAAACTTATCCAAAGAACTTCTCCAGGGTGACAACCTTCTTATTTCCTAATTCTCGGGGTGGCTCCAGTGCCTTGAATTCCATTTTTTGTTCTTCCAGTAACTCCCTGGCTTCGTCGGTAACAGAAGGAGCAACTAAAACTCCCCTGACCGCTTCTTTATGATCACTGAAACAATCAACATACCTTCGCAACTGTTTAACCGCGTTAACACCGGCTTTTCTACTTTTCAGTTCTAGAATGGTTATATTACCCTCATGATCTTTACCCAGTACGTCAATGAATCCCTGGGGAGTATGGTATTCACGTGAAGTAGGCCGAAAGCCCTTTTCTATAACTTCAGGATCCTTAAATATAAGATCACCCATATTTGCCTCGTAACCCGCTAGTTCCAGGCTTTCAACATCTTCTCCTATGAAATAGGATATCATGTGGGTTTGCAGGATTTCTGCTTCCAGGGATTCTGTTGGGTTTCGCCTGACTCCTCTGATTTTAACCATTCCCTGATGAATATCAGCTGTGACTTTGGTTTTGGGTGGTTGCCAGTTTACTGGTTCCAGGTTTCGGTCCTGGTGGATTATGAATGAGCCATCTGATTTGATTAATATGATCCTGTCACCTAATTCCAGGCGACTTACAGCCCTTCCATCATAATAAACACGACAGGAAGCCATGATAGTAATAACTGCTCTTTTTGATAATCCTTCATTGATAATCTCCAGTACCCGTTTGGTATCTGGGTTTTTTTCTTCCACCAGTTTCATGATATGAATTTCAGAGCTTATATTAAAAGTATTTCACTGTTATCATACTATAATCATTTTTATAGTGCAGTTAATAATATATCTAGGGTTAATATCCAGGATTCAAGGTTGGTATATACAACTAGTCAAAATTAGTGGGGGTTAATTAGAAGGGGTTTATATACTTTATTGGAGATGTTCTTTGAATAAATAATTTACTCTATTAATCCAACTGTTATATACTGGTAATAAGTAATAATAATAAGTAATAGTATTATTGCGGATTATCACACTAATATTTTGGATGCTATACTCTTTAAGCTAATTGTACCCACGGTTCCCGAGCTGCAGCAGGTCATGCGGATCCTACTCTTATGTTCAACCTTATAATATTAAACATTTAAATAATAGTAATATCAAATAATTGAGTGTAGGATCCTCATTGTTGTTCTTTTACCAGCTGCAACCTGTCCATAGTTTTTCTATGCAGCTGGTTTTTGAGGATCCCCATTTTCATGGTGAGTGTAAATGTGGAAAGAGAAAAGATATCTACTGAATTACAAGCCAGATAACCCTAAAAAAACAATGCAAATAGTCTGCGTGGTTAAAAGTCCAGAAATAATAATAATAAATGCAGAACTATGGGATTGCCATAGAAATGTACCTCTGAAAGAATTACAATTGAAATCTTACGAACAAAGAGAATGCATTAGACAAATTCTTTCAAAAAAATATAATCCTGAATGTGTTGTGAAATTTATAGATGAATAATTTTAAGATTACTCATTTTTGACCAACAAGAATAAATTTTCAGCTCAGAACCACTCACCCAATTTTCTGTTGCTGCAAAAATTAAAATTCCCCTGTATTGAATGCAGCTGGTGCCATGAGGATCCTAGTTTTTTATAGAGATTCATGATACTCAAATGATTCTCAACAAATTATCCGCTATAAAGTTATAATCATTAAATGTAATAACTAATTTATATTAATACTTTATTATTCCTTTAGCTTAAATATTGTTTTTAGAGTGCCATATTGTTTTGATTTAAGACTTAAATATAGAATAGTATTAATATAAGATGTGCATAATAATTTCATTAGTAATTATACCAAGAGGGGATCTAAATTCAAAAAATGTATAAACAGATCTATTTATCCATAATATCAATTGCAGTTATTTTTATTTGTTTTAGTAATGTTACTGCAGTAAATGCCACCAATGTGACTGTAGACCAAATAAACAACGCATCTGGTAACGTGCAAACGTACATTGAAACAAATCACGCCATTCCAACAAGTATTAATGTATCTGGAAATCAAGTGACTAGCTCACAATTCTTAAAACTTCAATCTCAAGCTTTGCTAAACATTAATGCAAGTACAAACACCTCAATTCCAATAGGAACCTATGGAAGCGCCGGAAGTCCTCAAGAGTATCTTGCCACCAGTATGAACATCAACCAAACAGAATATCTCAGCATGGCGAGCAGAACAAACAATTTTATGAACACCAATGGAGTGGTACCGAATTATGTATCTATAACTAGCGCTCCTGGAAACTATGTACGCCCAGAAACATTGCTATACATTTATTCCCAAATTTTAAACTCTTACCAAAATACAGGAATTCTGCCGGATTTTGTCACAGTTAATAAATGGACAGTGATTTCCAATACAAACACAGTATTCTTTACAACAGATCAAATAAATAATGCTTCGAGTTCTGTGAAAAGTTATGTAGAGACTAATCATGGACTACCTAGTTATGTTACTATTTCTTCAAAACAAGTCACCATGGCACAGTTCCTAAAACTTGAAACCTTAGCTGTTTTATACATTAATGGAAATTTAAATTCCAAAATAGCTTATATTAACTTTGGAAGCGCAACTAACCCTCTTGAAAATATAACAACCAGTGTTAGTATAAATATGACAGATTATGTGGATTTAGCGAATAAAGTTAACACTTTCATGAACTCTAATGTAGTAGCGCCAAATTATGGAACAATAAACACACCACAATACACATATTCCCCTACAAGCCGTATAAGATTCGAAACATTAGTTTACACATATGCTCAAATACTGAACTCCTACAAAATAACTGGAGTTCTACCAGATTTTATTATAATTAACCAGTGGTCCGTGGTATCTAATGCAAGTACCGTATTCATATCTATTGATGATATTAACAATGCATCCAGCACTGTAAAGACATACATCGAAACTAATCACCAATTACCAGCAAATGTTAACATATCGAACAGACAAGTAAACATGGCACAGTTCCTAAAACTCGCAACCATGTCCATATTAAACATTAAAGGAAATGCATATGTTCCAATAGCTCTTGGTTATTATACAAATCCCACATATCCTCAAGAAAACGCAACGGATGGACTAATTTATGATTTGGATTATATAGAGATTGCAAATAGGATTATTCCATATATGAATACATATAGCATAGCACCAAACTATGCTAATCTAAAAAATGCTACTGGAGACATGAACGTTACTGGACGTTACATACGTTTTGAATCTTTAGTTTATATGTATGCTCAAGTTCTAGATCTCTACAATTCATCAAAGGTCTTACCAGAAAAAGTTTCATTTACACCATGGATAGCAGTTTCAAATCCCGGAAAGGTTTATAATTTTAGAAGTCGAGAATTCTTTGATACAATACAAGCTGCTATTAACGACACTGATACCATAAACGGTGACATTATAACACTAGGAAATAAAACATTTTCAGAAAATGTCATTGTTAACAAATCACTTATTATAAGACCATTATCGGAATATGTAACTGTTCAAGCAGAGAATCACAACCTCCCCGTCTTTATCATTAATAATGCAGGTAGTGGTTCTGAAATTCAATATCTCATTATCAAAGGATTTGGAAACAGTACCGGAATTTACATTATCAATTCAAGTAACAACACAATTTCCAATAATAATATAACAACAAATAAAAATGGAATAATAATCGAAAATTCCAACAACAATCTAATAAATTACAATTCAATTACAAACAATACTGAAAATGGATTATATCTCCTAAATGGGAACAATCACTCTCTTTCAGATAATAACATATCTAATAATAATCTAAACGGGATTTTAGTAAATTCAATATCACAATCTCAGATCTCTCGAAACGTAATAGTTTCAAATCTCTACGATGGCATATCTATTTATAACTCTTCCCCAACGGTTAATTTTAATAGTATAACTGGAAATTTAAGATATGGACTTTATAAGGAAGGTAACGGAACCGTTGATGCTACAAATAACTGGTGGGGTTCAAATAACCCCCTAATATCGCTTAATGGCCCTAGTGATATAGCAGGAGAAAACATAAACAGCACCTCATGGCTAGTAATGAATGTAACTAGTTCATGTGACCGTTCAAACCGCACAGGATCTTGTTATAACTACATAATTACGGCAGATATAACTCATAATAACCAAGGGGACGACACATCTAAAACTAACAACATCCCAAATGGTATCCCCATATACTTTAACACAAGCTTAGGAACAATAAGCAACTCTACATCTACAAGCAGAGGTAAAGCTGTACTCAGACTAACTAACACATCTGCAGGATTAGCAAATGTCACTGCCGTCTTGAATAACCAGACTATCAGTTTACCCGTTAATTTGACAAGTGTAGATGTCCTTGGAGTATACAATAACAGAACTAATCAATGGTTCAATACTATACAAGACGCAATAAATGACACTAACACATTAGATGGGGACACTATAACATTACATGAAGGAACCTACACTGAAAACATAATAATAAGTAAAAAAATTACCCTCAAACCATTTACAGGAGAGAATGTAATTATCCAAGCCTCCGAACCTGATGGGGATCTAAGTGTAATTATTATAACAAGTGAAGGAAGCGGTTCTACAATTCAAAATTTGAACATTATTGGAAACGGTGATTCATGCGGCATAGATTTAACTTCAGCTAATAACTGCCAAATAAATGGAAACACAATAAAAGACAACAATTGCGGAATATCATTCTCAATGTCCAATAACAATACCATATCGGGAAATAATTTTAAAAACAATTTTTATGGTATGACACTTTACTCTTCAAAAAATACAACAATAACAGGTAACACCTTAACAAATAGTTTTTATGGAATTTATCTGCATAATTCAACTGATAATGGGATATCTGGAAATATTGTTGGACAAAATTGGGTAGGTGTCTATCTTTATCAAACAAACAATACAAACATCCTTGAGAATAATATTACTGATAATGGCTGTGGAATCTGTTGCTACGATTCAAATAATAACTCTATAAATGTAAATAACTTTACAAATAACTGGGTCATTGATAAATCTAACTTGAATTCCAGTGAAATAATTCTAGCAACTACAGTCTATACTTGTGGCCCTGCAGCTTTGGCAACTGTACTAAAACACATGGGACTTAATGTAACTGAAGAAGAGCTTATAAATCTAGCTGGAACTGATGAAACTGGAACATCAATTAATGGTATGGCACAAGCAGCCCAGAATAAAGGTTTAAATGCCTCAGGATATAAATTAAATACAGATCAGCTTCGAAATGACTATATTATTGTTTTAAATATTGGTGGAAATTATCATTACAATATTTTTAGAAATATAACCAATAACACGGTTTATCTTATGGATCCCAATATTGGTTGCATTGAAATGAACCTAACCAAGTTCAACGAATTATACACAGGATGTGCATTGGTTATATTCAATGGCACAATCCAAATAAATGGAACATTATTAACATATCAAGAAATGCAAATTAAAGCTACTTTTTTTAGAAGTTTCTATCGAAATTGGGGACGTATTTTTGATTATGTTCATGTAGGCAGCTCTCATGAACGTTCATATTATTATACTGGAGGTTGGGTTTTAGGATGGCATACTGTCACAGGAAGATATACAGTATATGGATATCATTCACATAGTTATTATGTTAGAGGTCGAAGGTACACATATTCCCATAAAGGATATTACAGCATTTATGGACCATATCGTACCTTTGGATGGCATTGGGGCACAGTAAGATATTATTATAACGGTTATGAATTCTGAAAATATTTTTAAGTTATTTGATCTTATCTGTATACAACTAATGAACAAATACAAAGGTATAAGATAAAAGGGAATATTATTATATAGAATACTTAACGCAGTAAAGAGAAGAGGCATAACATGGAAAGACTGAGTAAAATTCTTGCAGTATTGCTAATTATTGTGTCGGCATCGTTTGCTTATGTTTTAATTTTTGGATTGTCTTTTGAAGGTAGTGAGGCTGATTTCTATGTAACTCCAGTCACAGGAGCTGAAAACATCTCCACATATAAAAATTCATGCTCTGAACTTAACATACCAACAATATTTGATTATAACGCTTTAAATGGCCAAATGGTAAAAGTAACAGGTCAAATATCTAATAAAACAGAATATTTTCAATTTGACAAAACACGAACAACTTTAATAATTAAAGTTCCTAGGATTTCAAATCCTTATCCTGCACCGTACATTCTTGCATCATACTCTGGCACCATACCATATAATATAAATGATACAATAACAGTTTACGGGCAATACTTATACCCTGCTGGCGTGGATTCACCTCCAGAATTAGCCAACAAAGGTTTAATAGAAATAAAGGCAGGATACATTGAAAAATCCTAACAAAACATTTAAAAAATATTATATCTCTTCTTTTTTTCTTTAAATATCAAAAAAAATCCCCCTACACAAAAATAATATCTGCATAGGGGAATTACCAAATTGCTCCACTGGTAAAAATGAAATATTCCTTTTTTATTTACTCCCAGATTATGTGCAAACTTTTAACTCCTGTTTTCAAGTTAATAGCATCAATTACACACTGATCCTCTTCCCATTTTTCGGATTCTTCAACCCAGTATGGATCATTGATCCGGGAGTAACCTGTTTTGAATCCAACATATGGGACGTAGTGACCTACTTGGCTGTTGGCCCAGCTGAATCCTTTTTCAATTACATGGAGACAGACGGGTATTCCTTTTTTAACGTATTCTTTGATGCCACTTATTCCTCCAACATCGCTGAGATACTTATTTTCATATTTGAAGTTGCGTCCGAATTTTTTATTCACATAATCCACGGCTACTTTGATCTGACTTGGACTGGTCCCACTGCAACCATATCCTGATGTCTTAGTATCTGATGTTCCCATGGCCGTGGCCAGTTGCTGTTCAGTAACCGGGACCCCATAGTAACTGAAGATCATGAAGAGAGTGGATGGGCAGCAACGACATTTATCATCTTGACGGTCATGAGGAACGTTCAAACGGACTTCCTGGCCTTGAACTGTGACTGGTGGACTGCCAGTCCACTTTTTAATAAATGCATAGTTGGGAAGATATCCCTCATTTTTGTACCAGTTGAGAATCCTTGCATAAGCATAAACTAGGGTCTGCCATGGTATGTTACCAAGGCCACACAGACCATAGCCTGGTATCCTGGCATTTTCTTCCGCATGTTTCTGGATCCTTTTAGCCATATCCAAATAATCATTTTTATAAAAGTTACCAGATGTGAGGTTCTCCAAGGTGTTCAGGGCCATGTTGACTCCTCGAAGTTCCAGTGGATCCTTAATATTTTTGTCTAAATTCTGTACGGCCCTGACGGCAAGGTCGAGATACTGACTCATTAGAATACTTTGCCCTGCCACGTTAGCTGTATTATCAAGTCTGTTGTAGATTTCTACGCTGTTTTTAACACCTTCACTGGTGTTTAATATGTCTTTTAGTTCGAAACTAGTCATATCATTCCTCCATAGCTCACCCTATCATTTTAAGAAAATTTGAAAAAAATAAATATTATGTTACTCGATACAAACACGTAAAGAATGGGGGGATGTCATATTATTTTTGAAAAATCTATAAAAGAAATTGAAGAACGTGATATTGAACGTTTAAAATATATTGAAAGTCCAGAAGGTAGAAATCTAGAATATAAGAGCAGTTTAGATATTTATAACAACGATCATAAACGTAGCTTATTAAAAGCAGTTTCGGCATTTGCCAATACTAATGGTGGGCTGTTAATTTATGGTGTTGAAGAAGATGAGGGAATCCCTACAGAAATTAATGGCATAACTGTTAATAATAAAGATGAACTTGGAATATGGATAGAGCAATATGTTGGATCTAACTCTGAACCTAGGATTCCTTCGTTAGAAATTGAATTTATTGATAAAAATAATTCTAGTAATGTTTTTATTTTAGTCAAAGTTCCAAGAAGTTGGAACTCCCCTCATAGAGTAAGTATGGGACCAAATACCCAAAAATTCTACATTCGAAGAGGGCGCTTTAGTGAAGAGATGGATTATTTTGAACTCAAAAATGCGTTTAATTTGTCTGAAACATTAATAGAAAAAATAAATAATTTTAGGAATGAAAGAATATCCTCTGTTTTATCTGAAAATAGGACACCTTTCTCTTTAACTAATGGTTCTAAGACTATTATTCATTTAATTCCCTTAAACTCTTTTTATACTAGGCAAAACTATGAATTTGATGAAGTAGTCATAAGTGATTCTTCTAAATTAAAACCAGTATATGGAGTGAATTATAGTCTTCGAAGAAATTTTGATGGTTTGGTAACACATAATATGCTTTTAGAAGGTAAAACTCATTCTTATACCCAATTATACCGGAATGGAATCATTGAAGCCGTTTCTGTTGAACTTTTTAACAATGATGAAAAACAAATTAGCAGAGGTTTTCATGAAATAAAGATCGTTGAGGCAATAAATAATTATTTAAAAATTTATGAAGAAGTACAAATGGAATTACCAATTTTAGTTTTCATTACATTAATTGGAGTTAAAGATTACACTATGTATATTGCCCCCGAAAATCGAATGTTTTATCATGATACTTTTAAAATTGATCGTGATATATTAGAACTTCCTGAAGTGATTCTCAAAAAATATGAAGAAAACATTGGAAATATTTTTAAACCATGTTTCGATTCAATATGGAATGCTTGTGGGTA
Organism: uncultured Methanobacterium sp.; assembly: GCF_963666025.1. Lineage (NCBI taxonomy): Archaea > Methanobacteriati > Methanobacteriota > Methanobacteria > Methanobacteriales > Methanobacteriaceae > Methanobacterium > uncultured Methanobacterium sp. The sequence goes on from NZ_OY762552.1 coordinate 107,951, forward strand.
CAACGGTTCTGAAAATTATAATAGGGATGGTGAATGGAATCCTAGGAGATAATTCTGTTCTTTTAATTCATAGTGTACTTAAATCGTCAATTGTTGCCAGCATAAAACTGAACTCTGAAATGTTGTAATCTTGACTGTTACCTCCCTGGTAAATCAAAAATAATTTTTCTCCACTTTGATAAACATAAGGAGTTGCGATGTGATATTGATCGTACGCACCACTTATTCCTGAACCTGATAAAATAGGACTGGGGGATTTAGTAAATGGTCCTAGCGGATTACTACTTTTAGCTAAACCTGCACACCACGATGTACCATTGAAACCTTCATACAATAGATAGAAATGAGTACCATCATAAAATACAGACTTGTCCTCAAGTAACGTGCTATCCCATGCCCCAGAACTACCTTTTTCTACAATAATTCCGTGTTTAGTCCAAGACAAACCATCTGAAGAACTGGCAACTCGGTATTGGTATGGTTGCGTATACACTCCATTGAAATTTAAATAATACATGTAAAAAGTATCGTTTACTTTTATAACGAATGGTAATCCCATCATTGGTTCAGAACCACCATCTGGTGTTGCTACTGGATTACTGGGGTGTGGAGTAAAGTTTATACCATCTGTTGATGTTGCGAGATAGATGTTACTTGCAGGTTCGGATCCATAGTAAAGATAATATAGATCTCCAACTTTCAGAATATTCCCCATCCTCATCCCTGTGGACCCACTTGGTACTCCAGCATCTTCCCAGTTAAAAACAGGGTTCCCATCGTTGGTAAATTCCCATTTTCCTAGGTCTTTATTCATTACAGCATAACAAATGCCGACCCCTCCATGTTTTTGATAATATAATCTCAATTCATTATCAATCTCTATTAATCGGGGGTGTCCCATATTTTTACCAGGTTCACGAAGGATAGGTGTTGAATATAATTTCCTTATATTACTTAATCCTCCATTCCAATTTTGGACATAGGTATTGTCTTTTTTAATCCAATTATACAATGCTTGACTTGTACCGCTTCCTGACCATTCCCGGATCCAATCGTATGTAAAACTTGTATATGTTGTGTCAGTAACAGTGCCAATACTGGTGCCATCTACTATAAACTCAAAAACTCCAGATGAATTCCTGGTAACACTCATGGTGTGAACTCCAAGAACATTGGTGAAAGGAGTAGATAGTAGTGTTGTATCAGTTCCACCTGAATTGATTTTAACAAGTTTAAAAATAGAATTAGCCCCATCGGCAACTATGGCATAACATGGGAATGGATTGGAAGATGATGTGCTTAAAAAACAGTATTGGACAAACTGAGGATAATTATTCATTAATCTGAAATTAAAATCCCATCGTCCCGTTATTGAAGTAATAGCTCTTTTGAGTCTTCCTTCATTTACTCCGGATGTTGCTTGAGTATACGCAACATTTAAATTGGAAATAGGGTCTTGACCAATACCATAACCTCCAGTAACTCCTGTATACGGAGATATTGTATTTGTGGGTGAAGAAGCAGGTAGGGCCAATATGATATTAGTTTTACTTACATATCCTACACTTCCTCCACGTTTAGCTATCAAAACAACAGTATATATTCCTGAATTGAAAGTGTGGCTTGGATTTTCTTCTTTACTAATATATCCATCACCAAAATCCCAGGTATACTCATTATTGCCTTCTGTTAAATTAGTAAAATTTACAAGGAGTGGAGCATCCCCTTCCTCCACATTTACACTAAAATTAGGAGTTAAAGAACCCAAACTACTCTTACCATACCCTTTTAATATAGCACTACCATAAGGCATATTATTCACCCGCTTAGTTCTATTATAAACGAGGATCCAGGAGTGATAGTAATGGATGTAATCAATCCAAAATTGTTATTGTATTCATCATGCCCTCTACTATCCCCAGTTGCTGCAATAGGAATATTAAACTCTTCATTTATTCCAAGTACCAGGGCAGTATTATTATTTACAATATACACCTGGTTAACTCCCTCAGGTACTGTTAAAACTCCAGTTGTATTATTATACTCCTCACTCGCCTCTGTATATCTAGCTTTAAGATTACTATTCACTACTACAAAAATTCCATTATCATTCCCTTTTACTCGCCTATTATCCCCATGGCCTTCGTTAGCATCTTTGTTCCAATATTCCATTATAATATCCTCCTTTAGAGCTATCGCTAAGCAGTTTAACAAATTTAGAATAGAATTATTTATGAAATTACTAAATCAACAAGTTTTAAGAGTTCTATAGTTCCATAAAAACTATTTCCCCCAGTATTCAAAATAGTCATGCTGGTTATATTATCCGCTGTATTGTCCCAGAATCCGGAAAAAATATCATTACCTGACTGTCCTAAATTAGCATAGAACTGGGCCCTTCCTTCAACAAATCGTGGAGCTCCTGATTTTGCAGCTATTTCCAGTTTACCTTTCAACCAGTTCACAGCTGACCATTTAGTCTGTCCAATTCTCAATATTTGCTGACTGAGCGAAGCTGGATCTTCGATTAAACTTCCACTGTTATCAATAAATGTTTTTACCCTGCTGGAATAATGATAATCAGAATCAGCGTTAAATCGTAGAAGAAAACTCACATCTCCAGTTCCATTTTTGTAGAGTCTGTATTTGAGTATGTAATCCTCAGCAGAATTCCCATCGAGATTTGAGAATGTTGAAGTTGTGACAGGACTACCTGAACTGATTGTTTTCTTTTCAACTCTTTTGGGTATTCTGAAAGTTCCGTCTTCATCTGCAAATCCGGGGAGATAATCTGGGCTTATAGTTCCGCCGGCCCTGGCCTGGACTATTGCACTGGCTGTACCTCCAGTTGCTGAAGGTTGTGCTCCATCAAGTTTATCAGCATCTAGGCCACTTCCAGCGCCATCAACTGTTAGGAGTTTTGCGAGTATGTCAGCTGCCGTATAAGACCCTGCCGGAAGATAATAAGCACCTTCTTGACCATCAAGCTTATCTGCATCAAGACCAGTTCCAGTTCCATCCACTGTGAGTAATTTCGCTATGATATCAGCCGCAGTGTAACTTGAAGCGGATAGTTTAGCAGCAATGGCACTGTTAATTGTACTGTACTGAACACCGTCCAGGGTGTCAGCGTCAAGGCCACTTCCAGCTCCATCCACTCCCAATAATTTTGATAGAATGTCAGCTGCGGTATATGTAGCGGCATTCAATTTCAGGGCCAAGTTATTATTTAATGTTGTCAAATCAGCAGTGTCAAGGATCCTGGACCAGCTGTACCAGGATCCATTTTCACATGTTCTAACATATACATTATGAGCAGAATCATAAGCTGTGTATTTTTGATAAATAAGTGGACCATCACTGATCACTTCAAGCATTCCTGCCAGGGCCACAGGATAATTTGAACCGGAACTGGCATTTGCTGTACTGGGCTGATGATATAATCCAGTTGCATTGTAACTGTTTAGGTTAGTCGAAGCAGGTATTGTTGCACCTATGGCCAATATTTTTGAAAGTTCTGTTCCATCCAGAAGATCTGCATTAAGACCACTGCCAGGGCCATGAACTGTTAACAATTTGGCCAGTATATCAGCAGCAGTATAAGAACTGAGAGGAAGGTAATAAGCACCGTGATGTCCGTCTAAAAGGTCCGCATCAAGGCCACTTCCTGCACCATCTCCTTCTAATAATTTAGTAATTAAGTCGTTTGCTGTGTAGAATGAATCTAGTTCAAATTGTATTTTTACCAATTAGATCCCTCCTTTGAACTTTAGATCCAATGAGTCCAGGGTTGGCCTATTACCTGAAACTTCTGTAAGAGTGAACTTGAAATCAACATACTCCAATCCAATACTAAGTAATGATAAATCCTCTCCATTTGCAATATTTGATTTCACGAGCGTTTCGCCACTGGTTCCTTTACTCACATCACAGATTATTGTACCTGTGGTTTTAGTTTCAGTCCATAAAGTTTCAAGCCAGTTTTTGAAGGGTTCTATATTTGGGTAAACTCTGAATATGGCCGTGCCAGTTGTTTTTCCAGTTTGTAACCTTATTTTGTTATTGTATATCTCAGTATCGGAAAGAATGAGATTCACTAACATGAAAGCACATTTATTGTTACCTGGAAGGAAGATTCCACCAACATAATCTAAAGGTAGTTCAATTGTTACCTCTGGTTTTGCAACTGCGAATAATGCTATGGCTCCATTGTACGCCTCGGCATAGAAATCATCTCCTGCCTTGATAAATTCATTGGTCACTGCTTATCCCTCCTCCTCCACCAAGTTGGACATAAGTTTCTGCATCATATTTAAACCAGAATTCTGCTGATTGCACAGTTATAACACCGTTTTTTTCTTTTGCATTGTGCACTATTGTGTCAATATCAAACCTGTCACGCAGTTCAGGGGATATGTCACCAGTTAATTTTAGTTTCAAACGCGCATAGTCTATCAAAAATAAAACCTCCAAATTATACGTACTCTTCAAGGTAAACGGTTACACTTGCCAGGACCAGTTGATTGATCACAGATTCAACTAAGGTAATGTCCTGGCCTTCTGGAATTCGGACGGTGACTATACCTGGCGTCTCTGAGTAGTGGCCTGCAAATACACAAGGAGTTCCTGTGTGATGGTCAGCTGCTACTGTGATTCCAGCTTTACATGCCCGGCCACTTCCATCAATCACAATGATTTTAGAAGATTCTATGTTCAGAATATTCCCAATTACTTTTTTTATCCCAGTAATTGTGATATTTGCTGTTTTAACTGCAATAATGAAAGCTCGGTATTCATCTAAACTGATATCTCGTTTAGGCACTCCGAACCATTCTCTGAAGAGTTCCAAGGTTGTTTCATTAGCACTTAAAAGGAATCTTGAATTACTGGCTGTGAATAAATCTATTTCGATCTGATCAAACTCAGGACCTATTCCCTTTTCGATAAGCTCTCTCATTGGATTATTATCTTCATGGAGAGGGGACCGGTCTGGGAACTGTTCACGTATCTGAGCACCATATTTACTCATAATTACACCTGTGTTAAAGTGATTACTCCAAGCTGGACCTCATCTGCTTGTGTTGTTGTAACATTCGCACTTGGTGCTGTGAGATTATAATCAAGAACTCCATCTGTATTGTTGATTACTTGCATAATCTGAGTTCTAATCAGTTCATCATCAATATTCATTCCAGAATAAGTTATACCATAGGTGGTTGTACCTCCATTGAAAATACAATTAATATTAGAAATAAGATTAGCTTGAACAGTTGACCAGGAGTACCCATCTACCAAGGTTATTGAGGCAGTTACTGATGTTGAAATATAATTGGGTTTGTCAACCGTTATTTTCAGCCCGGCTACCTTGTTATCTTCACTTGTAAGTAAAGCTAAAACCGCATTAATCACCGTGGTGGGGGTTGGAGTGTCAATTCCATTCACTAGAACTTTGACATTGTAATCTTCCCCATCAGGATTACTGATTACTTTTGCATCATGAACTCCCGTAATGCTCTCTGCCATGGATTTAAACCAGGCTTCTGTACCAACCTGGCCACTTTTTCCAGCTTCCAATATCCGGGTCCTGAATGTTTCATCATCCTCTTCATCAGATCCACCAGTAGTCGCGGAAGAATTAGTGACAGAGAGATCATCAATAGGGTTAGGTAGTTCATCAATAGTTCCAGCATTAACGTTCCCATTTACACCTGCAACCACAGCCTCAATTGCAGCTGTGACTGTTAAGGTACTGGCAGTTAAAACAACATCTTCTGTTGTAACAAAATAAACACCATCTATTCCTCCAGTTTTAACCAATGTGCCCTTGGGAACTGTTATATTGTAACTTTTAATTGCGGGTGTAGTGAATGTGACATGGCCTGGGGCCTTAACTGCCCGTTTCCTGTAGCAGTTGAACATCACTCCCAGGAGATCCAGATAACCTTTTATAGCAGTCTGGGGGAATGCCTGCCGGACTATGAATGCAATCCAATACCGTAATTCATAGGTTGGAATACTTACAGATTCTAAGAAGTTCCTAACCTCCGAACCTTCATTAAAATCTGTTAGTTGAGTGTTACCTTCACCGAATGCAGCCTTGTAATAGTCAACCATTCTTTGTACTATCTCAGACCTTTCTACTTTTAGCCCATCTATCGTTGTAAACTCGTCAGTCATGATATTCTCTCCAGGTTGAATACGAAATTCGATGATTGATTTTCAGTTAGAAATTTCACAGAAGCTTCAACAATGATCACATCCTTTTCAAATGTGACAGAAATATTCTTAATCTCCTCCACCCGGGGTTCGGCTTTTAAACAGTTCTCAGTGTAAATTTTAAGTTTATTCTCAGCAATGGCCTTATCAGTCTCCCCGATGACTTCATGATCCTTGTTGCCGTAACCATCATAGAATTTGTATAGTTCATCATATTTCGTCATCAGCCGATTGTATACGGCCTGTTCTGCATTTTTTAAACCTGAAACTGTTTTAAAATCACCACCAGGGCCAACTTCCCAGGTGTTCTTAATATCAGTTCCATAGATTGATTCATCTACCATGGCCATTACCTCATAATTTACCAACGATTACAGGGGCTGTAATGCTTCCTGCCTGGAATATTAAGAGAACTTTATCCCCTATTGCCAGATTCAATGATTCAGAACCGTAACAAGGTTTTAAAACTGGAACATTATAAAAAGGAATAGTATCTTCACCAACAGCTAAAGTGATATCAACATTAGTTGCATGTACTCGGGTTACTGTTGCGAACACAGATGGCTCAACATGGTTAAAGTAAGGAGCCATAGCCCTCTTAATTTCCTGGTCAAGTGTTTTAGCATTTTCAGATCCCATCTGATCACTCCAGCTGGTTTCTACTTGCACATGTTACGTCTACTTGTATCCAACTTCCATCAATGTAGACCAAAGCGTCACAATGTGCGTAACCATTACAAATCTGACCACAGCGCCTATATGCTGAATAACCAATTGCTTCGCACATTTGAACAAATAATAGGCTTTGATCGTAACAGTTTCCTTTTCTAACAGTTAAAACCTGGAGAGGAGTATACTTGAAATCATAATAAAATTCGTATTGGATATTTGCATCAATCCATCGCCTAATAGCACGAGGGTTTCCAAGCTCCCGGGCCTTGGCAGCCACAGGGTCAGAAATAGATAATATAATCTCCGATGGTAAGGTGTAATTGTTTGTGAATGTTCCCTGAGTCTGTCCTGGAGATTCATAGATCCACTCAGATGGTGGTGATGGCTGACCGTTTAATAAATCAATTTGCTGTTCTTCCGTATCTGTATTGATTGTTGTTCTCACATTCTGAGTGTAATAAGATTTAATACCATATTTGCTCCAGGATGGGGGGATGATTATAATCCATTGGCCTGCTGCCATTTTATCTAGAAGTGGTGTGGTGATGCTCCCGGAAAACTCGATTTTACTACCTGAATTAAAAAGTTCCTTGGCTTTTGCCAGGCCTTCAGCCTCTGTTTTCAGACTCGTGTCTGAGATGATATCTTCAATAAATCCATACTTTCCTATAAGTGCATCATCCTTTACCTGTGCAAGAAATCTATCGTCTTCACCAAAAGCACTGACGGCTGTAATTATATTAGATGAATCCTGGGATAATTGTAAATCTATGAAGCTGGGAGGGTAGAAAACATAACCTTCAGTAAGTTTTGGGATTGTTCGTAGTATGGCCACATTATCACTGTTTACAAAAAATTCCATATCTGTTTCCAGGTTGGCCAGCTGGTGACAAACATCAACAACCTTTTTATTGTGAAAAACAACTTCATTATGCTTCTTTGCGGTTGCTGTGATTCCTCCAGTGTTAAGTCCACGGTGATTAAGGAGTTCTATGATTATTTCACTGGAAGTGTAATTATGGAAGGCCCTGTAAAGCTTTCCATGGAGTAATCGGGTCCAATCCATACAATCATAAGCATAACCCTCATCAGTTTCTCTATCTTTTGTTATGAAACCACCAAAGGACCTGTGCTCCCCTATGATCTGGACCTGGGGGTTAAGTTCAAAATCAAAAGGTTCATCCGTGTTAATAGTAGCCGTATCAGCAGCTTGCAAAGGGTTAGTTATTGTGACATCAAAGAAAGGGATCCGTTCATTCTGAACATAGATTTTACTGGTCAGATAGATCCCTCCTTATAGAGTCATTTTTATTTTTGTTTCAGGACCAACAATTCCTGTCTGAGTTAGTTTATTGTCTGCCTGGAATGCTTTAACAGCAGCTTCAGTGTAATCCCCGAAATAATTATCAACGTCCATGGAGTGGCCATCACTGTAAATGTAGTATCCCAATAGTTTCAAGTAGGTTTGAAGTTCACCAACACAATCCCCACGATCTCCTAACTGTAATGTTGGGCAGCTGGTGAGAGGGGGAGTTATTATATTAGAATCCCCTCCAGCTGCACCGCCTCCATTGGATGATACATTCCAGGTGGAAAAATTAGCCCAAACAATGTTGGGTTCAATATATTCAATTAAGGTAATTGTGTAATTCCAGACTCCTTTTTTACCTTCACTAGGTCGGATTTCAGTTATATGATACTGCCCATTGTAATCTGCCTTACTTTCTGAAGTGAGGATTACAGGGGTTGTTTTTTTCTCAAGGTCCTCGAACAACTCAATCTGATCCTTTCCAACATAAACTGTTAAATCAAGTTTTCTACCCTTAAATCCTTTATTTCTGATGAAAGAACCACCACCAACGTAAGATTTGTTCACTATGTTTGGCTGTGGATCCCGTGAAATACTTTTGATTTTTAGGGGGAGATTGTCTAATGTAACATAGGACATACGAGTACCTCACAAAATTTAGTAAAAGAATAAATAATAAAGTATGAAAAACTATTAAGTAGAGGTGATTCTGTTGGGAAAAAAATATGTTGGAATATTAACAATTTTGGGAATGATAGGGTTAATTGTGGCTATTTCGGGGTGTACTTCTACTTCAGCAAGCACATATAATGGCAGTCAGATGAGTTTTCAATATCCTTCGGATTCTCAAATTAAAGAACTTGGATCTGCTCATGATGGTAGTAGTGTAGCTGTTAAAAAAGATAATAAGACTGAAGCTGCTGTTACTATTTTGAGTGATTTAGAAAGTGCAAAGGTAAATATGACGGCGGGTTCTGATTATACTAAATCACAAGGTCAACAAACCATCAATGGTGTGTCTTGTGCCGTGTATAAAACTACAGATGGAATTTATTATTACCTGTTTGAAAAAAATGGAAAGCAATTCTCAGTAATGTGTGGAGATGCTAGTCAGGATGTTGCTAAACAGATAATTCAAACAATCAAATAGAATTTACAATCTTATTTTTTTTAATTTCCTTTTGAATCATTCAAATCTGACAATTCCTTAGTGACTCTGTTTATAAGATAATCTGCTTCTTCTTTTGAATTAACTGATTCTATGTTAAAAACTGGGGTAATTACTGTTTTACTAGATGTGGATGTTACAGTGGCAACTGGTGTTATTGCCGAAGTGGTTGAGATAGGAGTATAATTAGGTTCATAATAGCTTCCCTGGCCATACAAATAATCAATTTCATAAGGTGATCCTGCACTTGCGGCCTGTGTAACAATGTTAATAACCCCCTGAATTGGATCTTTAACAAAGTCTTTAAGACGTTGCCAATAAGCCCATGCGGTGTCTATGGCATTTGTAGCTACACTCACTCCAGTGCCAACCCACACACTTATTGTGCCTGTTGCCCAGTTCCACACTCCAACGGCCCAATTAATTGCGCCTGTTGCCACATTTACACCGGTGGAAATCCAGACTGATACAGTTCCAGTTACTGTGTTCCAAATCATGATCACGGTATTTCCCATGGATCTTATCTGTGTCATTACGAAATTTGCAAATAACATTATCAGATTCCAAACTACCATTACAGGCGCTTTAACAGCATTGAACACTTGAATGAATACAATTTGCATTGCCAGAAGGGATGGTATGATCCCTGGGCTACACCCCCTAATTGCACATATAACTTTATTAAGCCAGCTTACAATTTCCATTATCTGGCCTGGAGCTTTTACCCAGTTACCCCAGTCTAAAACTCCTCCAAGTTGTATTTTGAGGTTACCTAAATCTTGATTTATTCTATCCTGTGCGGCTTTAGCCCAATCAAATTGTCCAAACCATTGTAAGAAACTATTTCCAGCAGCCGCACTTCCTTGACGGAAAGCATTACCTATTCCTGGTAAGAGTCCTCCAAGAAGTGCCATCCCAAAGTCTATTCCGAACTTTTCAGCTGGACCTGACATGTTACTTGCTTCACTATTCAGCCAACTTTGTAGATAATAACCAAAACGATTTACTCCAAATATTGCAGCCATAGCTGCAATGGCAGTAGATAAAAATGTAGCAGCAAACAAAGCTCCAGATGCCTGACCAGATGCAATTGCACCAGCACCACTACCTGTAAAAGCAGCTGCTAGCTCAGTTTTAAGGCTACCTAAACTCAATCCTGTAGTTGTTGTACTTGATCCAGAACTCCCAGTACATGAGGGATCTTTGACACATTTTACAGTAGTTGTCTTTGTACCTGGGATTTTGTCTTTTATCCAACCAACCAGGTCTTTAGCATCTCCAACTGCATTTTTAATAGGGCCAGATATTAATCCAAGTGCTCCAACAAGAGCTACTGCTCCACCAGCGATTAAAATCATTTGAGTTGATAAGCCACCAGTTTGATCATCCATTGCTAAAAGAAAATTAAGTGCCTGGTTAATGTATGGGAGGAATTTAGTTCCGAGTGTTGTCGCCGAAGCCTGTAATTTACCTTTAACTTCTTCCCAAGTGAGGGCTGTTGCCTCAGTAGCACTTATTCCCTGAAGACCTTCGGCTGTTAATGCTTTATTTAATGCTAGAATACGTTCTGATACTGTTCCTTGGCCTTCAAGAGTGCCTATCTGTTGTTTTAGAATGCTGTCTCTTTCTAATTGTGTAGTATTTCCACTTTGTATGTATTCTTTAAGGTCCATTTGAGTTTCTATAGCTGATTTACCTTGCCTTTGACTTTCAGTTAAATAATCAGCTGTGGAATTACCTAATGATACTAGTTCACTGTTTGTTAAATTAGTCTGTTTGGTGATTGCCCCTGTTAGGAGCTGATTCATGAAACTGTCATCACCAGGAACTTCAGATACTATTTTGCCTATGGAATCAACATATTGGTTTGCAGCTTCAGTCCCAACCTTAGTGGCTAACCAGTTTTTGTTAAATTCAGCAGTAGATGATCCAGACCATGCAGCTGTTGCTACCGTCATCAGCCCAAATCCTCCGATAATGCCCCCAATTACAGTGTTCAGTCCATCGAGAGTACTTATGGCACCGCTCCCAGCCCTGCTAATATTATTTAATCCGGCTGCCCCTACTTGCCCCCCTTTAGCTACATTCGATCCTGCTTTGCTTCCTGCCTCACTGACTTTGTCCAAGCCTTTAACTCCAACTTCGGCACCTTGGGCTATAGCGTGACCCATGCTTTCTCCACGATGAGCTAAGGCTTCCAATCCTTTTTCACCCGTAGTGGCCCCATGGGCTATAAGTTCACCAGACCTTGTCCCGGCGGTTCCTGCGGCTGCCAGTTTAGAAGTTGAATTGGTTGCAGTATTAGCTACTTGTATATACCCCTCTTTTGCTTTTGACATGTCTGTACTAAGTGATGAGAATCCACCAGCTTCGTATGCAGACCTTATGCGGATAAGGAGTTCTTCTTGGTAGCTCATGAGAATCAGCTTTAAACTAGGGGGTGTTCAGTCAGTATTCAGGATCATCTTCAGGATCTGGCTCGGAATCATTCAACTCATACCAGATCTGTTCAATGAGCATGATGGCATTCAACTGCAAAAGAGTTAAATCAGATATAGAATTAGTAAGGCGGTATTTTTGCTTTTTAAGAAGAGTAACAAGGTAACCGCACCGACCTTTAACTCTTGGATCTAAAAATCCGTGAGTTTGTCCAGATATTTTTCTTCAAATGGGTCCTTTAACTGTCCAGATATGAGTTTTATTTTCTCATAAACCTGAGTAACTATTCCTTTAGGAGCTTCTTTTATTTTTGAAAGTTCATAGGGCATCCCATCTTTCTGTAACCAGCAATGAGCACATACAATTTGTTCCAGATCCTTTTTACTGTTTTTACCTGTTGCCCTTACTGCTTTACTCCATTCATCATGTGGGATGGGACGGATATGAATCCTTCTTTTTTCAACAGACTTTGTTTTGATATTATAAATCTCAATAACATCATCAATAACCGCTTCTTTCCCTTCAACGATTAATGCCTCCAAGTCTAAGTCATCAATATCCTCAAAACTTTCAATCCCTTTATTTTCAGTCATGTATATCTACGTCCTCTTTTCTTCATGTGTTTTTGCTTTGAATGAGAAGTCTACAGCCCGTTTTTTCTTAGGGTCCCTTTTAACTGACCTTGATTCAATAATACATCCTGTGAATTCATCAGTTACATTTCCATCAACAACAGAGATAGGGATACCATCCGGGAAGTCATCTATTGCTTTTCTCAGGATTGTTTCGTACTGGGAGTTGTATGTATCAATCTTAGACACCTTCACTGTGTATTTGGGGAATTCGCCCTGGTCATAAATAGGGCCATCGAAGGTATCTTCCTCTGAAGTGTCCCATTTCTCATCAAAATCGAATCCAGTTCCACGGGCCACTTGAACACCATTCACATATATTTTTACAGCCATCTTAATCACCCGACTATGTTTTTAACACGTTTATGGATGTGTTTAATCACGTCCTGAACTTTGATTCCAATGTCCATGTTCAGAATCTGGGCATCAGATGTGGATTGTTCTAGCGTGATTTCCATATCCTGTACTATCCCATCTTCAATGAGATCTTCTTTCTTCTGATTTGCAATACCAGCAAGGGCTGGTATTGATCTGGTTGTTCCAGGCCAGTCAGTAACATCCATACAGTTTGTTACAAATAAGATGGTTCTTGCAGTGACGATTTCATTGAGTTTCTTTCCACTGTCATCTGTTTCCTGGTTGGTGGTAACTGCTGATAAGACACTGTATTTTTTATTTTTCCTATCTTTCAATTTGAATATGGTCACACCAGCATCTGCAAGGGCATACTCTTCAGCTGAGCCACTTTGGAATGTTTTGTTTAATCCTGTGACATCTGAAATCACTTTATTAGTAGGGCTTTCTGAAACATTCATTCCAGCCACATATCCTGCATACCTGGCGGCAGTTTCAGCTTCGTTTAGTTCAACAGTTCCATTGATAAAAGTCTGATAAACAAGTCCAATAATGAACATGCTATCATTTGCTAAAGATAGTGTCCTGGCCTGTGCGACTGTGTTGTCTTTATCCATTGCAATGATGGTACCTGAAGCATTGTCAGCTTCGAAACGGTCCAGTAGATACTGTTGCACTGAGGGGATGTAACTTTCATCAAGCAGGTCCGTGAAAACCAGGATATCGAATTTCTCATTCTGGATCTCAACCAGGGCCTCAGTAAGATCACTAGTAGATGGAGATGCTGTTTCAGTTCCCCCAGTGAATGCACTGGCTGTAATATCCTTTAATGTTTTTGTAAGGTCTCCAACAGTTATTGATTCTATAACGCTGCTGTGTCTTTTTATTTTATTATAAACTGCTGTGGCATTTGCCAGGTTATCCCATGTTTCGATTATTTCAGTTCCATTCATGATTGTGACTTTTTTACCTGCAATGGATCCTGTAGTAATTGTTATAGTGAGATCATTTCCCCAGGTTCCACCCTTGGCATGGAGTGTCATCACAGTAACGGCTGTGGGACTGGTAGTATCTACCAGTGCACATGATGCTCCGACACGGGTCCCGGCATTGATTAATATTGCACTGGTGGCTCCGTAGTTGTTGTTTTCTGTGTCTGGTTTGAAGATGAGTGGGATTATTTTACTCCCTGGATAAGATTCATCCTTCCCCATGAGCTCTAACGCCTCATTAGCATTTCTAGCATAATAGGGTGTGTTCTCATCTCCTTTTTCAAATAATCCAACAACAGCTATGATTCCTGCTGAACCCAATGCTACTGAGACATCAGGTTCTACAAATTCCGCACTGCTGCCGGGGACAGTTGTATCTATGTTCATAGATCATTCCTCCTCATTTTTTTATGAAGGCATCTTTGGCCTTATACGCTTTAAATTTCTTTCCAAGTTCTTCTGGTGTGTATTCTGTACTGTCTTCAGCTTCTATTGAAGCTTTGAAACCGGCATAACTCATATTATCAATGCCCTGGGTTTCTTTGAATACTATCAGACTTACCTTTTCAGAGGCTTTGGCCTCTTCTGTTTTCTTTTTAGCAGTCATCATTCAACCTCCACATTCGTATTTATAGTATCAAATTCCTCTTCCTCAATGCCATAATCCTCAGTTACAATGAAATTAAGCTGTAAGTGTGTTTTCTTATGCACATAACCATCACCATATTCTGGGATTATTTTATCTGGTTTCATTAAATCGTTATAATCAATTGTCTGCTCATTAACTGTGCCCTTATTATAAACAACAGTTAATGCGTCTTTTTTACGTAAAACTCGCATTATGGCATTAACAACTTCTTTAGAAAAGTTCCGGCCTTCCAGATAGTCGACCTTTTTAATATCAATTTCGAGGATGTAGTACACTTTCCAGTCATCAAAATCATTTCCAACTTCATCAATGTCCATGTCACCCTGGTAAACTTCTATTGCCTTTAAATCAGCGTTGACACTGTTTTGACTGAATAAACGGATTACAAATTCATCGAGGATGGGTTCTTCACTATTTTTCAGTGCTTCAACTATCAACTCATCAATACCCATTTCCAAAAATAGCACCACCTTAAAAAATGTAAAAAAAGTTTTTATTTGGTTTGAATTGCATTGGCAATTTCTTTCTGCATAATTTTAGGGAACATGGTCCTCATAGAACGTCGGGTAGGTTCAACATAGGGTCTGGGCTTTGCAGGGCCAACACTACGTCTAAAAATAACTTTACCACCAATCTCAAATTTCAATGCAGCTGCACCAATATGTTTTCCCAGGTAACTGACATGTTGAGTGTTAGGTGTAACTCTGAGTTTTGGATAAATTGGGCCACGACCTTTCTCTAGAATGAGTGGGTATATTTCGTTTGTGAAAACACCAACGGTCCGACTGTATTCTCCAGTTTTAATCCATTTAATACTTCTTAAGATTTTACCAGATTTACTATGAGGGCCATGTATGGCCTTCATCTGCCTTTCACCAAACTTTCCAGTTTCATCCAGTCCTTTAATGACCCCGGCCTTGACCTTTGTTGCTCGGACTTTGTTGGCTGCTGCCAGACTGTCAATGTTGGAATCAATAGTAGTTCTAACTCCCATAGAGATCACAGCTATGTACTGCCATTAATTGAAAAAACTGTGATAAGGGATCCACCTGCTTTATCATCATCTGTTGGATCCAAGTTCACAGATTTAAGAAGGGCTTTGGCTTCAGCTATCTTTTTATCCCCATAGGTTGTTGGATCCGAGTCTTCTTTTCCTTCGGTGACTTTGGTGATCTTTTTATTCCATAGTAAACCTGCAGTCCATGTAGCCACGGCCTCATCTACCAAAGGAGTAGTTGGCAATTTGTCAATATTTTCTAATTCAATCTGCCCTGCAGCTCTTATCCTAGCTTTAGTGATAAACCTGTCAATCTCTTCTGAGTCAATCGCATAAGCGACACTGGTTTGATCTTTACTAGGATCCTTAATTTCCCAACCATCCAAAAGGTCCAGGACAGCTTCAGCAGTAACCGCCATTATATTGCCCCAATTAAAGTATAGCAAATACCCTGTACTTTGCCCCGGTTGTTGCGGTCACATTCACATTAGCAGAACCTTTCGTAAATGTGATTGTTGCCCCATCAGTTCCAACAAGGCTAGGGATTATTAACACTAAGCTTGGTTCTGCGCTAAGGCCATGGGCTATGTTCTGGGCAGTTGCACCTGTTCCGGTCTGTTCATCTGATAGGAAATAATTTATTTTATTTGAATCCACGGAATCAGGTTCCAGTTCACTATTTCCGATTGAAGCTGGTGCAACTGTGCCTGCTTCCACATCATTAATCCGCTCATCGAGAGCTATTAACGCTGCTTTAGTAGCTGTGTAAATTACATGTATTGGGCCCAGGCCTTTACTGAATATTACCTGTTTCCATTCTGGCCATTCGATCGCCATGATATAAACCTCCATAAAAAAATAGTTTAAAAACCAGCAATTTATGAAGCTGGTTTAGCTTTGTTTAATAATGCCACAGCAGTTGCATCCTCATCTTCATAAGTACAATCGACCCTGGTACTCAGTACGTTTTTCAATTGTCTCCAGTCGATGTCTTTCTCGTTTTCAACACGCACATCACGTTTAGTTCCCCAGTACATGTTTTTAGGTTTGGTGAGCATTCCAGGCTTACCAATGAGGTCCGTGTAGGTATCATCTTCAAAAGATGCAATATCTATGACAGGAATGTCTTTCCAGGTCAGAACATTTTTACCGAGTAGTGCATTGTCTCCTGCAACAGTTGGCCTTGCAGCAAGTATTTCAGAGTACGCTTCTTCAACTTCAGAATCCACATACAACCTGTATTGGCTTCTGTTGATTTTTCCAGCTATGTACTTTCTAGGAATGGCCTTATACAATGCTTTGAATAAAGGAATTGGCCACATATCCTGTTCTGGATCAGGATCGAAATCTTTAGTATTTCCATTACCACTTAATCCATAAATTTTATTTCCAGCAGTTTTAATCCAGCCATCATTGATGGATAGAAGTTTTTGGGCTTTAGTGGACTGAGCACCCCAGGTGATTGATGTATCTGCAAACATGAAGTATCTTTCAAAGTCTTCTTTTGCAGCTGTACCGAAAAGTTCCATTAATGTATTCTCAAATGCATCCTGTTCCAGGTTATCTTCAAGGGTATCATAGTCAATCCTGAGTTTGGCAATTAACTCCTTAGGAACTAAACTGTTTGTTTTAACTTCAATTCCAGCTTCGTCTGCTTCAGGAACTACTCTTTTAGCTCCGGATGCATCCTGACCTGGAGTTACTATTCCGTTGGCCATGTCCACTCGGCTGATTGCCAGTGAGTCCCCATTAATCTTTTTATAGGTTGCCTCCCCCAGTACGGGGCTTTGTTCTCTTATAACTCCGATAAATTTTCCCAGTTTTTCAACGGGTAATAATCCATCTCCGAGTGAGGCCACATCGACAATCTTGAAACTGCCGTTGTTCATCATTAAATCGTATAATTTGTTTGATGCCATTACCATCTTAATCACCTCTTATTTTTCATCTTTAGGTCTACCAGACCGTTTTATACCAGCCTGTGCATAGAAATCATCATCTGACTTTTTAGCAGGGTCAACAGGGTCATCTTCCTGCCCTTCTATTTTCTGCGATTCAGGGGGAATTCCAAGCTTCTCAGTGATCTTCTTTTGGCTTTCCAGAATGCCCTTGATAACTGGATTGTCTTCCAGTTTCTCGGCTGGTTTCTCACCTTCATGTAGGATCTGGTCCCCACATTCTGGGCAGAATTTAGCAGCTCCTTTTATTTCGTGTTCGCATTTAGTGCATTTGATTGCAGTTTTTCCAGGGTTGCCTGGAGGGTTTGCTTTCTTAACTTCAGGGAGTTTCTTTTCCATTGCCTCAATTTTTTCAGAAATCGGTTTAACCTTCTCATCAAATTTCTTATCTACAGTATCGCCTACTAATGTGGCTAATTCTTTTTCATCCATATCATCTACCTCCTTATCTGCTGATGGCCTTTCGCCTTCAGCTTTTTTTAGTAATTTTTTAACATTATCTAGTGCATTCTGGGCTGTGTCATGTGCTTTTTGTAGTGTTGATAGTGTGGAATTGCTTATACTACGCCCCGCCTTTTGAGATGTTTGACAGGCTTTAACTGATGTAAAAATAGCATTCGGAACACAAGGATTGTCAACAATACTAATAGTCACTGGAGTGGGTTCTTCCAGGTCCTTGATTAAAACTCTTTTATTGGCACTCGCCAAAACTGTCTGACCAAAATTAGATTCATTTTTACTGGCTGTCAGTGTCTTTTTTAATTCGTCTGCGTCCTTCTTGGATAGATACGTGCCACTGTATCCCTTGTAAGTTCCATCTTCAACTTTCTTCCAGGTTTCATCATCGGTGATCTTGGTGGTAGCCATCCAAGTACCTCTTGGGAGGGTTACCTGTTGCCCGATTATGTTAGTGTATGTTTCATCGTTCTCGATTGTCCAGTGTTTGGTTACATCTCCAACTCGCTTTCCAGTTGCCCCATATAAATGCATTTCATCTGCAATTTTGAAATTATCAAAAGCATTACAGAACCCTGCAACTTCTTCAACTGAGCGTATTTTCTCGCCCCGTTTATAGTCACAGTCTGGACATCCTGGTAGTTCTACGGGTCCAGTAACTTCTCTTTTGGCATCGTTTTTCTGTACGAACAATCCCATCTTTGTAGATTCAAAAGTTTTGACTTCCTTGGCAGGTGTTGCCTCGCCCAAAGTCACATTACCATCAGTATCTATTGAGAATGGTATTTTGAATACTTCAGTTGATCCAGTGTAGGTTACCGGGTCTTCTGTGTATATCTCCGCAAAGACATGATCGGGATAAGTGGCTGGGATACTGGCGTACTGGTTTTTACTGAGTCCTTTCTTGATTGCATCTAGAACTAGTGATGTGATGTATTCGAAGCTTCCATCTGCTCTAGCATATTTTCTGCTTTTTTGGTTTGTCAAAATCAATTCACCTCCATTATAAGTTAATTAAAAATTGTAGTTCATGGAAGCCTGTGGAGGGAATTGAACCCCCGACCAGCTGGATACAAATCAGCCGCTCTTCCAAACTGAGCCACACAGGCCAAAAAAAATAGAAAATTAAATAGCAAATACAAGAGCTTTATTTATTGGTTGCATCTCACCTGTCACCATATTTAAGAACTCATCAGGATCACTGGCTTTCTCTGCTGGATCTTCAGCAGCAATATTAGAACAATAACATGTGACATGTATAGGGGACCATCCCTTAGGATCTTCAATGTTCCATGGGTTTTTAGCTGCACGGGCCTTACAAAGTTTACAGAGTCTTTCCCATGGAGTGTTAATTAAATCTTGTTTCGTCACCCCATACTCTTTAAATGACATATAAATACCCTGGTGCCTGGCCCTGGTGGATTCTGTATGAGCCTGGAGTTTAGCTCTTTCCTTAATAGTCCAGACACGATTCCCTCTCTGTAATGGTACAAGGTCTGGGACTTTTTCTATTCTCTTGGCGATCTCCTTAAGACCACGGTCCCTGGCCACACCCTGCCATACTTCCTGCCTTACTCCTGCGGCCAGGTCATCGGTAAGCTTTCGAATTAACTCAAAATTATAATTAGTCAAATGGAACATTGCATTGGTATCAGCTGCACCGGTGAAGGCCTTCACACCCATATCACTAAATCCTGCCGTTTTACCGGCAGAGTAAAACTTTTCAGTATAAGTTCTGATATCTGGAACTGATTCCTGGATGATGCTATCAATGTCAGGATAGATTTGTCTGAGATATTCAAAATTAAGATCTGTATTTTTACTGGCTGCGAGGACATGTTCCTGGGTGATTGTTACCTGTTCATCAAGTAAACTGTCAATTAGTTTCCAGAACTCCTCTGCCCCTGCTATTTGAAAATCAGTACTTACTTCTTTAATAGCTACATTGTTGAATGCCAGGTTTCTTAACTTTGAAGCAGATGTTCTGAGGAGATCAACAGCAGCTTTATTATCCACTTATAAACCTCCGAATAAGATTTGATGGTTCAGGGTCGAGTTTATCTGCCACATCGTCCAGGATTTTAGCAACTTCTTCAGGTAAATTAGATGGTTCTTCTGTCTTTGTTAATGATAATTCTGTGTCTAAAGGTTGGCCGTCAAGATAATAAGCAGTGAGGTAAGGGTTTTTTTCTATATTTTCTGGGATTTCAAAACCACGTTTAGAAGCCCATTTTTTAATTAAATCTACTGGTCTAGCAGATGCTTTATCAAGCATCTTAGAATCAATATCAAATTCCACTTGCTGATCATCAGTATCTATTACCTTCAGTTTAATCTGACAATCAGTGTAACCAAAACCAGTATTTCCATCCCATATTAAAATACTATTAATCAGACTAGTTATTTTCCTCTGTTCTGGGATGATTATCCGATTTTTATAATTTCTATCTGATTGCTTGGCCGTGTCGCCACCTAAAGCTCCTGAAACCCTCACACCCACTTGGTGAGGATCCATCCCATGAGCTGCTATTACTTCATCACGGTTATCCTGCCGGTATAATCTGAAGTGCCCTTCTTTGGTGTCAACTGATAATTTTTCGAATCGAATTTCAACCTTGACATCAGCAGCTCCGGTTGGAATCATGAACACCATATTGCTGTGGGGGTTGTTGATGACTTCTTTGAATTTTTCTTCAATAATAAGTTGCAGCTTAGTTTTGCCAGGGATGGGTTTATCATTCGCATCTTTAGCAGGTTCGTCTTCAAAGTATCCTGATATAAAAATAGCGTAGGCTGGTACTCCAAAGTTTTTGAAGAAAACAATATTATAACTCACAGCTGCCTTATCACCTATCATTGTGGGAATGACTGGAATGTAATCTGGCAATCCATAATAAGTTGATTGTGAGGTGTAATTAACAGCGAATAATAAATCATTTGCTGCCTGTTCTGGGAGTAAACTTCCTAATGGATATTCATCCCCTGTAGTAACATCTACATCTTTATCATATCCTGGACGTTTAAACCATTTTTTAGTGATTCCATTCCAGGTCATCATGAATTTGTTTTTACTACTATGGATCCTAACTGTGGGTGATGGTATCTGTTCTAATCGTTTCGGCTTACCTGAAGATACTCCACCTTCCCTAATAACCTCCATACATAGATAACCTGTTTGGATACGATCATTAACTGCATTTGTAATTATTTCTTCAATGAATGGTTTGCAGTTCTGGATGAATGTTTCAACATCCTCAATGTGAGATTTATTAACATCTTTCATCACTGGTTCAACATAACAGCCGATCCCTCCTATGTCGGTTGATTGGGCCTTTATACTCCTTGCATGATAAGTGTTAACTCTGTAAAGGCTTGATAATAATTTGGGATTCATTAAGGGTTGTTTTAGTCCGTAAGCACCATAATATGACTCACCTTCTGGGGCCTGTTTACTGTCCTCAACACCCTTGTTTGCACCTTTACGAGTTACTTTATTAAGAAAATAGTCTTCTGTGTCTTCATAGTTCTGTTCATCAGTTTTAACAGCATACTTGTCTAATGTTGACTTAAGTACAGCTTCACCATTAGCATTCACAATTGCAATTGGCTCATCCATTTAATCATAACCCCATAATTTTTTCTAGACGTAAACTTTGGCTTTCTCTGGTTTTACTTTGAATAATCTAGCGAAAACTACACTGTTGGCATCTACTTGGTCTTTGAATCTTCCGTTTGGGAAATCTGTGTGTTCTTTGATGAAATCATAGTTCCAATCTCCCTCTACAAGATAGATTTTGAATAGTGCTGCATGGTCTGCAACGTTTTCAGCTCTGTCTTCTTTACTTCCAAAATAAGATTCTACAAATGGTTTGAAACTGCAACCAGATCCTTTAAATGCTTCTTCATATCTTTCCATTTGATCTATTGCAGCCTGGCCAGGGTCGTGAACTACTACTGTGGCAACATTACCTTTTCGATTGTCTTTCAATGCTCTGGCCTTGATGAATGTTCTAGCAGCTCCAGGTTTTTCTCTCAATGTTTTACAATCATGGATAACATAATCATCAGAATCAGTTCTACTTCCCAGAACACCAGCAGTCCGTGCAGGGCCTTGGTTTTCACTTTGACCTTTTTTCTTTTTAGTACCGGCCAGGTCCCATCCTCTTTCAGTTTTGATTATATGTTGTAACAATGGATGGGTCTTGGGAATAATTTTAAACCAATCTGCATCAAACACCTCTCCGATGTCAGGTATGGGTGATCCCTGGTACTGGGCATCGAACCGACCACGCATTCTTCTCTTTTTTGCGAGTAAATCTTCTATTGGGTGTAGGTCTGGGCAGAGTGCTTCACCAGGTTTACGGCCAAGTATGTCATTCTCTTCAGCAATGCCCGGTAAACGTAAGATCACCCAGGTATCTTTATCAACACAGCCTCCGTTCTGTAAAAATTCTAATAGTTCTTGGTCAAGGTAAACATGAGGTTCATTAATATTCCCATCCTTATCATGCAGGATCCTACCAGATAGATCCCGGAGATCCCACCGGGTCTGAGTGATATTAATTAAACCTTTCTTTGACAATCTGGTATCGATAACATCAGTGTACCATTCGTAAACATTCAATTGGATAAGTGGGCTTTTTGCTTCTTTTCGGTTTTTGTGCGGATCGTCAATATTTATGAAATCCCCACGCTCACCAGTTACAGCTGCATCTGCACCAGCACTGTGAGAACCACCATTATGATCTAAAATATCCCAGTGTTTCTTTGTTCTACTATCTGGCTGTAATTGTAATCCCCAGACTTTAAAGGCCCATTCTTCAAATACATCCCGGGCCTGTTTATTCCACCTGGCTGCATAATCTGCTTCATAACTACATTCAATAAAACGATCATCAGGGTTTTCTCCCAAATACCAGACAGGAGTATATTTAGAAATATGTAAACTTTTACCATGCTGTGGTGGCATCCAGGTCATAGACCTATAAATCTGACGATTATTCATGAATAAAATCATGTCATCTAACCAACGCAGATGATCATATAAAATCCATGGGTCATTTTCACCACTGGCGACCATGGCCAGACTAGCAGGACTCCACTTTGCCTGATGGATAGGATCATATAGTAAGTCTTCCACCACACCCACCTTTACTCAGGATCTTCCGTGTTGCGAATCTCATTAATCAAATCCCTAGCTTTAGCACGTAAAACTGGGTCATCTGGGACTTTGACATCAATACCAACCGAACCTTTATGTGTAGTCTCAGTCTTATCAGTGGCCTCATCCTGTAATAGCAGGGCTAATTTCACAATCTTATCAACATCAGAAACAGACTTAATTTCAACCGGGACCTCACCCGCATCCACCTTTAACTTCCAATCGTCGAATAGTTTGTGAGCATAAGATAAGTACTTCGCTTTATTCTCAATTAGCGTGGAAACTGTCTTTTTTTCCACTCCCTTAGCAACTTCGATGTTGAGGATGTGAACTCTTTCTTTCCATTCTAAATCTTTGTACCAATTCCAGAATGATCTTTCAGATATCTGAAATTTATCTGCAACTCTTCTGCAATTTTCTGCAGATGCAGCACCCCCAAGGCTGTAAAAATATTCAAATGCATCAATGTGTTTCTGTTTCTCCCTCATGGTCTTCCCTTCTTTTCTGCTGATTAGTTTTCTCGTGCTCTTCGACGCTGCTTAAGACCCAGATCATAGATCATATGGATCCTAGGAGGGATTCTCTATAGTTTTAAAATACTTGCAGATGAAGGAATACAATGAGCCTGATGGTTATGTGCGTGAAACAGTACTAGTCTTCACAGATCCAGACCTGGAAGAAGAAAATTACCAAAAAGTAAATGAGTTGATGAAGGATTACACAGGAAATAATGGTGAAGTGATCGATATCAAAATAATGAAAAATGAAGAAGGACCTGGAGCAATCATCAGATTAGTGATAATTTGTTTTAAAAGTTTGATCCGATTGCTAGAATTGACAGATGAAGATTATTTCCGATACATTGAGAAAATTAATAATGATTTTGATATGTATTATAACAAGTTCTGAATTAAAGTGGAATTTTATTTCTCATGGTATCTAAAGATTTGTGCTTAGACGATCCATAATTAAAGTCAAATTTAATTTTTTCTTGAGCTTTAACCTTATTAAAAAATGAAGTTATACTGCAAATTTCTCCCACTTTTAAATCAAACATAGTTGCACAAACCGTTTTATTATTTAAAAGACTTAGATCTAATAAATCAAGGTTTCTGCGGTTTCGATATAAGTCCATGCCCAAAAAATAAATTTTATTTGCATTATCAATTAGATTATTTACATCATATTTTACAATTGTATTTTTAGCTTCATGAATTAATTTTAAATTTTTGCTCATTTTAAATAGTTCATCAGTTGTAACAGATTTCCCATACTCCCGACCATTATTTTCTTCCCATAACAAAGGATCAAGTCTTCCATACATGTGGACTATTGGAATCTTTTTAATAACAGATTCACAATCTTCAAATGTTTCTAGTTCAGGGTATGTTCCCAATAAAGGCAAAATTAAGTACTCTTCTAGAGATCTATCATAATTATAAGATATAATACTTATTTTTTCAGGAAGTTCATCAATATCACTCTCATAAAGATTTTCAACTAAGTAACCATACCAATTATCATCATTATTTGGATTTCGCAAATTGCCATAACCTTCATACTGTGATATTATATCCACAATAGCTATTTTGCCAATTTTTGAGAAATTTGTATAATTTTTGTATTTTTCTAAAAAAGAATCAATTGATGGTCGTTCGGAACTATCTAATTTAATAACAAAATCCTTAACGGACTCCTTAGGAATGTTTAAATCATAGACCCATCCAGTTTCTTTCTCCATCATTCCAGATAATAATCTAATAATTCTATTTTTTAGGTTTTTTCCAAGAGGATATCCATAAGGTGCACTTGCTCCTGCTCCCAAAATTAATGTGGTGGGTGATTCAATCATGTTAGTTAGTAATAATGATTAGGTATAATAATTTTTCCAAAAAATTAGTTATTCTGTAGCTTTTTTAATTAACCAGTCCACACGACATTTTTGGCATCGCCCAACTCCATCTGATATTTGGATCTGGCCTTCTGCCCCACAGACTTCACATTTACCTTCGGCATATTCACAAGGGTAAATATCCCAGTTTTTATTTTCTTCCATTCTTTTTATTCCTCAAGGATAGCTTTTTCTCCTGTAAATTCTTCCCATCGGTTGATGATTACATCACAGTAGTGAGGGTCCAATTCTATGGTGTGGCAGGTTCTTTGTGTTTGTTCAGCTGCTATTAGTGTGGTTCCACTTCCTCCGAATGGGTCCAGGATGATGTCTTCTTTTTTGCTGCTGTTTTGCATAGCATAAGCGATGATCTCAAAAGGTTTCATGGTGGGGTGTTCAAGGTTCTTCTGGGGTTTGTTGAAATGCCAGAGTGTGGATTGTTTCCGGTCACTGTACCATTTATGTGGCCCTGTGGGTTTCCAGCCATATATGATGGGTTCGTGTTGCCAGTGGTAATCCTGACGACCCATGACTAGTGATTGTTTGGCCCAGATACAGCATTGTGCTAGTTTCCATCCGGCTTTGGTGAAGGTTTCTCGGAAGTTCACTGCTTCGGTGTCTGCGTGGAATACATAGATGCTGGCCCCGGGTGCAGCTGCTTTATACATTACTTGATATGATTTGAGTAGGAATTCATGGAAGTTTTCTTTGTCCATGTTGTCGTTCTGGATTGTTAGTTTGTCCTTGGTTGCTCCAGTGTAGTTTACATTGTAGGGTGGGTCTGTTATGATTAGGTCGGCCAGGTGGTTGTTCATTAAAAGTTGCATGTCTTCATCTTTTGTGGCATCCCCACAGAGTAAGCGGTGTCTGCCCAGGATCCATATGTCTCCTGGTTGTACTTTCGGTTCAACTTCTACTTCAGGATCAAAGTCATCATCGACTACTGGGAGTTTTTCTTCAGGGAATAATGATTGTAGTTCTGTGTTTTGGAAGCCTGTGAGTTCAACATTGAAGCCTTCTATTTCCAGGTCTTCAATTAGGCTTTCGAGTTTGGTTTCATCGAATTGTCCTTTTATTTTGTTAAGGGCCAGGTTGAGTGCTTTTTCATTAGTTGTGTCCAGATCTACGAGGACAACATCTTCCTCGATTACTCCTTTTTTTAATAGTTTGGTGAGTCTTTGATGGCCCCCTACTACGACCATGTTTCTTTTGTTTACTATGATCGGGTCCAGGTATCCCCATGTATCGATGCTGTTCGAGAGTTGTTTTGTTTGAGTCTTATCCATGTAGTTAGGGTTGTATGGTGCAGGGTTAAGATCCTTCAATTTGACTGTTTTCATTTTGTCTTTGAGTGTCAAATGGTCAGAACTCCTTGGATATTTTTTAATATTTCAAATAAGATTTATAAACCTAATATTTATAGATTTAAAAGGATTAGAAGCTTTTATATATTATTTAAGACAGTGTTTACTATGTGAGAGTTAAATAAACCCTTCAAAATGGTGATAAAATGGAAATAACAATAAGAACAATGACAGAAGAAGAAAAAGTCGGACTCGAAGCTGGAAACCTTGCACTACTAAGCGTAGATGAAATGGAAACTGAAGACATGGAACGCCTAGAAGAAGCTACATTCTTTAACACGAAAAATAAATGGTTCCAATGCAACCCCCAAGTACTCCACCGGGAAATGGCTGAAAAAAGATTCTTAAGATTGCTTGGATTAATAGATCTTGAGAATTAAATACAATCTTTTTTTAAATTATTTTAAAATATTTGAAGTCTTTTGAAGGTTTTTTAATAAAAGCCCTAACATATGATTTATTATATTAAATTTAGAATATGGAGGGAATTGATGCACAATTTAGGTGTGATTAGGGGGAATTTAGGCATAATTTGGGGAAATCAACTTTAACTACTTTTACTAATTCAATTATTGTCTACTAAAATATACAAACCTCCCAAAAAAAACTATAACCATTAAAATATTCCTCCAAAAAGCTCATATATATTTTCACCTCCAAGAAAATATTCATACTCCAATGGAGGAATATTATGGTTTTAATTCTTATATTTTTAAACAGACACTCCAAATAGGGCCTTAATAATTACTCCTGCTAATAATAAAAGGATAACCCAAACCTTATTTTCTATACTTTTTAATCGGTCATCGAGTTTTTGGTCTTCTGTTTTTAAGTTTCCATTGATTTCATCCTTACGACCCATGAAATCTATAACAGTTTCTTTGAATCTAAAGTAATTTTTCCATCTACCCTCATACTGGCATTTATGGCCCTGGCATGATTTTCCAGTGATATTGTCATAAATGTGTGATTGGTCCTGCCTGCCTTCCTGGGTTTTCATGTAAGGAAACCCTCCCCTATGCTGAGGTTTCACTCGCAGCGCGTTTTTCAGTTACGAATTGGCTGAGTATAGTAAAACCAATTGTTACGGGTACAATGAGTTGTGTAGGTATGTAAACCATAAGTTGTGGTTGCAGAACAACTATCACCGGCCAGGCCATGAGTAATATGGTTGTAAGATAATCGAATCGGATCCACTTTTTAACAGTTTCAACACTATCCTTAACTCTTCTGTTTGAAGCATACTGGCTCAAAATCCCTGTTAACACAGTTACGATTATAATGTATTCAGGGGGGATGTATGTTACCAGATAGCTGATCAATATCAAGGTCAGGGGCACTAAGGCCAATAATATGGTTGTACCTACATCAAATACCATTTTCATGTCTATTTGGGTTTCATTTGTTTCAGTCAATTTAATACCTCCTCAAATTTTTTAAAAAAATGAGAATGAATTTTGTAAAACTTGCGAGGAGAATTGACTCCCTGTCCAAAGTTACAGGACAATAGTGTCTTGGATGTGTGACGCAAGCAAATAAAAATAGTTAAAATAACCCTATTGGCGTGGAGAGGGAGAATCTGTAGATTTAAAAGAGGGGGGGCTAAATCTATTATTTTTAAAATATTAAACAACTGATTTTGTTTTTAAATTAAATATTCCCTCATCCACTTTACCAGGGGCAGAGTTAGGCCATGGACCACACCCTGAAGGTGTAATCCAAAGGCCTGGTTGTTTTTTGTGGAAAAATATAGGATTTCATCAAATGACTGATGAACATTACCATTCAGACGTAAAAGTCCCATAATCAACTTCATCATGAGGATTATACGTTGCATCAATATCCGAGTAATCATACCGATTACCCATCGGATACTTCACCCACCTACCATGAGTTTCATGAGGAGGTCCGGATAATACAACACCACATTCACAGAGAAGTTCATCATGTTTCTTATCATAATAAACTACCCTGCCACCGCAAGCAGGGCAGCTGTCAAGTTTCTTCTTCTTTTTCTTCTTCTCAATTTTAGTATAAGCAAGATATTCCGGGTTACCATAGATCGTGAGATGGCCCTGGCTGCATTCACGTTTAATGCCCTTCTTGAATAATTTAGTAGTTCTTGGATTTGGTTGGTCTAAACATTCTGGACAGATACCCCTCCGGACCAGCTCCAACCATTCAAGATCTTGATCATGTTTTGCCAGGTTACACCAACTCTCCCACTACGTTCCTCTTACTATAATAACATGGCAAACATGACCGAAGAAAGAAGAGGGGTTTAAAATAAGAAATAAAGACATAAACTAGGAATCAGTATATCGTCTGATCCTTCCAGTCAATGCCATTTTCTCCTGGAAAAACCGACTCAATTTTGTGAGAATGTTCGCATAAATCTCTTCAGTAAGACCAAGTTCCCTAGCTAACTTATAATGAGATAATGGCCTTTTTTTAGTATTAGAAAATTTAATGTAAAAAATAATAGCAAGAGTGACAGTTTCATATTTACACCTAGCACATAGATCCTTAGTCCTAGGGCCTTCTGTAAGGATCCATAAAACCTGCTGCTGGAGATCCCCAGTGATCTTAAGATGATCCATCTGGGTTTGAGCAGTCATGATTTTCTGATTTTCTCTCCATTCTTTTTTCAGATCTATATTTTGAGGATTGATCTCACCTGGTTGTTTGGTTTTGTACTTCCAGAGAAGGAAGTTTACACTTCTTGATTCCCTTTTAACTTGATCTGTGGCCATCATCTACATACATCCCTCTTTAAGGCTTTAAAGGTTTGGTCGTCCCTAATTTACTATGTGGTGGGAAGGTATTTAAATATCAAAAAAATACTATCTAGTGGGAAGAATGGAGCAGGGGGAGTTTGAACTATTATTTCTAAACATTATCTCTCCACAATTATGTATCGGATTTGGTCGTCCCTGACATAAAAACCTGGCAAAGATATAACAAGAAATTACCCCCACAATAAACGCCCTCTGCCTATTCTTACCAATTATCAACATTTACCAAGTGATGAAATGAAAAACAACCTTTTCAACAAATCACAAATGAAAAAAAATGCCGATAACAAGGCATTCCAACTAACCGTTCAAAAACATGACTTCCTGAAAACGCATGCTGAAAAAGTTAAAAACGGAGATTTCAAATCCGAAAAAAGCAGCTATCTCTATTTTTACGATTTCCTAAAAGAAGTTCTAGGATACAACCGGGAAGAAAATATACTCTTTGAAGATAAAGAAGCCTTAGGAAGAGGTAAAGTAGAATTTGTTCTTAAATCAGCTGATAAACATAAATTCATGGTCATCGAACTCAAAGACCAAACAGCAGATCTAGACAAACCACAAAACAGGGCCAATGATAAAAGATCACCAGTGGACCAGGCTTTCAGTTATGCACAACACTCTGATATCAATAATCCCATAGATTGGATAATGGTTTCTAATTTTAAAGAATTCAGATTATACAATTACAATGAAAGAAGTGGAAAATACATCTGCTTCACTTATGAAGACCTGTTAAATAAAGAAAAATTCAAATGCTTCATGGTTGCATTCTCCAAAAAATCCCATATCCTCAAAAGATATCCTGATAAAATCATTAAAGAAACATTAGTAGTTGAAAAACAGCTAGAACACAACTTCTACAAACTCTTCCACGAAACCCGGTTAATGCTTATAAAAGAATTGGAAGAACTAAATGATCTTTCCAGGGAACAATCTGTCCACTACGCCCAGTTAATATTGAATAGGTACATGTTTATAGCATTTGCCGAGGACTCTGGATTACTTACAAGTCAAATCTCAACAGACACTATTATAACTCCCATTAAAAAAGGGAACCTTAGACACAGAAGCATTTGGCAACGACTAAATGAACTATTTTTAGACATAAACGAAGGAAACGATTATAAAAAAATATCTGGATATAATGGGGGTTTATTCGCTGAAGATTTAGACTTCTTAAAAATCCGTGATACAGTTGAAGACCAGGAAATATTCAAGGACACATGGCAAGATTGGAACTTTAATGAATACGAAAAAGACACCAAACATCTTTTAGGATCTCATGCGGATGTAGTAAATCCCATCTACAAAAACCTTCTCACAATATCCTCATTTGACTTTTCATCCGAACTGGATGTGAACATACTTGGCCATATATTCGAAAACAGTATTGGAGACTTAGAAGAACTCAAAGAAGACACTAAAGGCCGTAGGAAAAAAGATGGAATATTTTACACTCCAGAATATATCACAGATTACATCTGCAGAAACACCATAATTCCATACTTAAGTAAATCAGGTAATGTAAATACCGTTGATGATCTTGTAGGAGAATATTGGGGATCTGCAATTGAAGAACTTGATGAGAAAGTTAAAAATATCAAAATTGTAGATCCTGCCTGTGGTTCAGGAGCATTTCTAAATAAAGCAGCAGATATATTGGTAGAAATTCACCAATCAATTCATAAAATCCTCTACAAAGATTTAAAGGAAACACTCATCCCCTATTTTGACCATATTGGGAAGAGAAGAGAAATCTTACTAAATAATATTTATGGTGTCGACCTTAATGAGGAATCTATAGATATAACAAAATTATCTCTATTTCTAAAAGTTTGCAGGAAAGGGTTGAAGTTACCTAACCTCAATAAAAACATAAAATGTGGAAACAGCCTAATTGACGACCCTAAATATACAGATAAACCCTTCAATTGGGAAGAAGAATTCCCTGAGATTTTTACGGAAGGTGGGTTTGATGTGGTTATTGGAAATCCTCCTTACGTAAGACAAGAGAAAATTAAAGAGATCAAACCTTATTTAAAAGATTATTATGGAGCTTATACTGGCGTAGCTGACCTTTACATATACTTTTTTGAAAAAGGAATTGAAATTTTAAAAGATAATGGGCAATTAGGTTTTATATCATCGAATAAATTCACTAAAAGTAAATATGGTAAAAAATTACGTGAATATATTTTGAATAACACAATTTTTGTTAAATATGTAGATCATTCTTACGATAATGTTTTTCCAGATGCATCCACATATCCTAGTGTTATTATCTTAAAAAAGGGACATGATGAATACAATAAAATTTTAGTTAATAATGACTTCTATCTCGAACAATCAAGATTTAATGACAATTCTTGGGGATTTGAACATCCTAAGATTCTTGATTTAAAAGAGAAATTAGAAAATTCAGGAATTAAATTAAAAAATATTGACGGGTTGAAAATCAAAAGAGGGCTGACAACTGGTTACAATAAGGCATTTACAATAAGTTTACAGGAAAAAAACGATTTAATTGCAAAAGATTCTAGAGTTAAAGACATAATCAAACCTTTAGTGCGTGGAAAAGACATTAAAAAATGGAATGTGGATTATCAACAACTTTATTTAATCAATTCTAAAAATGGACTCGACATTACAGAGTATCCTGCTGTTCTAAATCATCTTGATCAATATAAAGAACATCTGGAAAAAAGGTGGGATAAAGGAGATCATTGGTTTAATTTGAGAAAATGCGCTTATTATGATGATTTTGAAAAAGATAAAATAATTTGGGCAGAAATTGCATTGACCCCGTCTTTTACTTTAGATAAAAATGGTTTATTCTTACTCAATACAAGTTATTTGATGACTTTATCTAATGAAAATTACAAATTAAGATATCTGCTTGCTTTACTAAACTCAAAATTGTTACATTGGGAATTCAAACAATTAAGTACAGGAATAATGAGTGGGTACCTGAGATATGTTAAACAATATGTTGAAAATCTGCCAATTTATCCTGCAAATCTCTTACAACAGCAATCTCTCATTAAACTAACTGATCATATACTCTCTAAACATAAGAAGCTTCAGCAAGAAGTTATAGGATTTCGTAACTGGCTCAAACAGACTTTTAAGGTTGAAAAACTTTCTCAGAAACTTGAGAAATATTATGAGTTAAGTCTAGATGAGTTTCTGGATGAACTTCGTAAGAAGAAAGTTGATGTCAGGTCCCGCGAAAACCAAGAACTCTTGAGGAATGAATACCAAAAGAGTCTCGATGTGGTTAATCCATTGCTCCAGGAAATAGAACAGACAAATAATCAGATTGACGGATTGGTTTATGAATTGTATGAGTTAACTGATGAAGAAATAAAAATTATTGAAGATAGTTTTGATTAGAAGGTGATTAAAATGGGAATTCCAGATTTTCAGAGTATTATGTTACCATTGTTAAAATTTGCATCGGATAAACAAGAGCATTCAATTAGGGAAGCAATTGAAAGTCTCGCTCAACAATTTGATTTAACTGAAAAGGATAGAAAGGAACTTTTACCAAGTGGGATGCAGCCCGTGTTTGATAATAGGGTTGGATGGTCAAGAACATCTCTTAAAAAGGCAGGTCTTCTTGAATCAAAGAAACGAGGGTATTTCAATATAACTCCGGAAGGGTTGAATGTTTTAAATCAAAATCCGCCAAAAATTGATATTGGTTTTTTAATGCAATTCCCAGGTTATGTTGAATTCAGAACAGGGAGAGCCAAAGATCCTGTCAAATCTAAAACTCCTAAAGAAGATTTCTCCCCTGAAGAAACATTAGAGTATAGTTATCAGAAATTAAGAGATAATATTGCTCAAGAATTGATAGATAATGTTAAATCTTGTTCTCCTGAGTTTTTTGAGAAACTTGTCGTAGACTTATTACTAAACATGGGGTATGGTGGCTCAAGAAGAGATGCAGGTGAAGCAATAGGTAGAAGTGGGGATGGTGGAATTGATGGTATTATCAAAGAGGATAGATTGGGTTTAGATACCATTTATATCCAAGCTAAAAGATGGGATAGTAACGTTTCCAGACCAGAAATACAGAAATTTGCAGGAGCTCTACAAGGAAAACAATCCAAAAAAGGAGTATTTATTACCACATCTAAATTTTCTAAAAGTGCTAATGAATATGCTTCTATAATTGATAGTAAGTTGGTATTGATTGATGGAGAACAGTTGGCACAGCTTATGATTGATTATGATATTGGAGTAGCTAAGATCAAATCTTATGATTTAAAAAGTATTGATACTGATTACTTCTCAGAGGAATAAAAAACAAATTCAAAAATATACCCAATTCATTATTTTTACTGATTTTCTTAGAAACATTAATAAATACATACCATAATAATAGTTAGTAATTACTATGATGTGGTGGGGGTAAAATGGCTGAAGGTTCTAAAGGATGGTTTGTATTCAATCTTCTCCTAATAGCATTATTGGCAATAGTGATTGGAAATTTAGCTTATAAACAAATGATTAACTTTTTAACTCTTTTAGGAGTGTTATTACTAATTCTCAGTGTCATAGGTTTACTTGTATTCCTGATAATAAAAGGCAAAGATTTGACATCAAATGCCTGGGCATCCATCAGCTCCATCCTGATCATTCTCCTAATGACCATTTCAGGTTTATTCGCTCCAAAGGGCGTGAATTATATTATAATATTTTTCTCTCTATTACTGTTCTTCATTGTTATTGGTGTCTTTATTAGCGGACGATTACCAGGCATTCTCATTGATGAACGGAATCAAATGAGTCTTTCCAGATTCCAGATTGTTGTATGGACTTTGATCCTCCTCTCTGCATATTTCACTATTGCATTGGCCAGGATTGCTGCAAACGTAGACAATCCTCTGGCAATTGGAATAGAACCACAATTATGGGCACTTTTAGGTATCAGCACAGTATCATTAGTTGGCAGTCCACTACTTTTGAGTGAGAAAAAGAAGAAACAACCTACTCAAGATGAAGCAGATTTATTCGAAAAAACTGTTGATCAAACAAAAACAACTACTGTGGGGATAGTTCCTCAAAACACGAGTATTGAAAGTGCTGAATTTGCAGATATTTTCAAAGGTGATGAAACAGCTACTTTAAAAAATGTGAACATGGCTAAAGTCCAAATGTTCTTTTTCACCATAATTGTAGCAGTGTCATATGGTGTGATGCTCTATGCCCTAATTGCCAACAATAATCCTGCCCAGATTAACAGTTTCCCAGCATTAGATGACAGCATTATAGCCATTCTAGCCATCAGCCACGCAGGGTACTTAACTAACAAAGCAATAGACCAAACAGCTGTAGATAAAACAGTATGATTCATTACTACTAATTACATAGTAATGGACAATGATATTTGGTGGTTTTTTGGATCAATATTTACAAATTTTAGTGAATATAATAAAGGGAGAAACAATTTTCTGGATTATAATAGCAATACTCTTTCTTATTTTATGGAGAGCTAATGTAGCAGCAGGAAATGAATTCAAAAAAGAAATGGAAGAATTAGGAGGGAAAAGATTAGTAACAAATCAGGGTGCAATGATAGTTGTTGGTATACCTGAATTTTTCAAGGAAATTACAAATGGACTATTAAAAACATCAAAATTGAGTGAATATGGTTTTATTATTAGTATAATAACAGCTATTCTATCGGCAATTTTATCCATTTATAAATTTTAATTGGAAAAATTTCTAAAGTTTATACCCGTTTACATATTTAACTCATCCTTTTTTTTTAAAAATTTAATAACCCTTTGGTAGTGATTGCAGGTTCCTCTGAAATACCATCCTGGGCAGATACAATTCCATTCACCATAATATCTTGAAACTAGGTACC
This sequence comes from uncultured Methanobacterium sp., assembly GCF_963666025.1. Taxonomy (NCBI): domain Archaea; kingdom Methanobacteriati; phylum Methanobacteriota; class Methanobacteria; order Methanobacteriales; family Methanobacteriaceae; genus Methanobacterium; species uncultured Methanobacterium sp. The sequence continues at coordinate 142,885 of NZ_OY762552.1, forward strand.
AGTCATTGTTCCCCAGGACCTCCAGGTCCAGGAGAACTTCATCCTCAAATAGTATACAGATCCCGGCCAGATCAGGATCTGTGGCGTACTCTACAGGAAGGAACATGAACCACTCATCCGAATAGTCCTTTTAATCTGGTCTGTTCAGGTTCACGTTTAACGTAAATACAATGGTCAGGTGCGCCATGCTCCCGACAATACAAACAACGGTTCCTGGTGACCTTTTTCATATGAAAACCACAAAAAACCATCAGCTCACCTCTCTTTGCATTTCCATGAACCTGCGTTCAAATTCAGGTGAAAATTCAGCACTGCCAAATTCAGCTATAGGAATAGGTTTTTTAGGAATAAACCCACGGCCATTTAGGGAGAAATCTTCACCTTCTCTCAGAACCTGACCATTTTCTAATTTAATATAGCACTCTTTTTGTTTGAGAAAAACAACTAAAACTTCACTGCAATGGTCTAGATCTGGATAAAAACTCATTAATTCTTTTAAAGCATAATGTCGAGATTTGGTATCGGTGTCTTGCATTAAAAACTTATCAGTGAGCTGTCCAATAGCAACAACTCCTGCATTAACACATTCAACTTTAAAACTATTAGATGGAGATTTAGCCAGATAAATTTCACCTTCATTATATTTAGTTGAAAGAGGATGTCTTAATGTGGAGAACTGGGATTTTTCAAGTTTTGAATAATCTTTGTTAAACGTAATGGTTTTCATATTAAGCATACCTCCGGCCAATACGGCCCTTGGAAGGTGCTAGATCGGTTTTATTACTACTCCAACATCTTTTCCATTTTCTACCACATACAGGGCACTCGTAAATTTCACAAAAAGGTGGTACTCTTAACCAGCAATCTTTTACCTCATCTATTTTTTTACAACATTCTCCGGGACCATATTTTTGAGCAATTTTAAAAGCCATCTTAATCATTCCTCCGATTCAATACGGGGAGCTATCATAAAATTCAACAATCCATCACCCATAACTGTTTTCAGAGTGAGGTTAAGGGGCATGTCATCCCCTAATTTGATAAGAGCAGAATCGGAGAATTTATCGGCCTTCAACGTTTCCTTGATTTTGGCTAGAGAAAAAACAGATTTAACTGATCCGAATATTTTCTCCCCATGATGATATCTGATTTGAGCATCACTTAATTCACCCTCAGCAGAGGCTATGAATTTTTTATCATCCACCTGGAGCTGTATCTTATCAGAAACAATGTCAATATCTTTAATTGAATTTTTAAGAAGATCAAAAGGAACTTCAAATTCTGTTGGATACCTCATTTCTGGAGGGCTAGGGGCTGTGTATTCCATATCAATAAGATGGATTTTAAATATCCTTTCAGCCTCACCAATGAATGAAAGGATTAAATTATCTTCATCCACACCAAGTTCTACAATATCATCAGCCACGGACCTTTTCAACACTTTCATAAGTTCTTCAGTTTCAACATTGATATTAACAGGAGCATCACAGAGATATTCATCAAACAATCCTATTTTTAACTTTAAATGAATAAAAGTTGTGTGGCTTTTGTCTAAAGCATCTATCTTTAATCCTTCATCATCTGCGTGTATCCTTACTTCATCAACAATTGATGATATGGCCTTGAAACTTGTTTTTAATATATTTGAATCGTCTAAAACTAATTTAAACATTTAAATACACCCCTCATTCCCATTTTATATCTTCAACAGTTGCATTATTTTCATCAGCTAACTCTTTAGATTCATTTAAAAAGTTGGTTAAACCTTCAACCGTTCCAGATGCTCTGCAAAATACTTTTTTCCCATTTGAATCAACATAATTAAATTTTAACCAAGTCATTTTCACGCCTTCATTTTTTTGTAAAACTTTTTTCCCCGCTCCACATGACTACATATAGACCGATAGTAGAATCCTTCACATGGTTGACAAAACCATGCATCCAAATACCAGGTAACCTCATAAAATTGGTGAGTGCCCTTAACAAGTAACTGTAACAGGACACCATCATCAAATAAAACACATACTCCGGCCAGGTCTGGTTCCACCGCATATTCAATTGGATGAATAATTGGATCAGCCTCAGTAATTATCCTTTCTCTTCTAAGTGCTCCCTATTCGCTGTAAGTTCGTTACGCAGTTCAACCATTCCATTTAGCACTGTTCGAATGTTAGTTTTGGAAACTTTCGTTTTCTGCTGTAACAATGTGACAATCATATCCTCAGTCAAACCCATGGAAAGGAGTTCATCAACTCCTTCCCGAATTTTCTGAAGATTATCTGCCATTTCCAAAACAATAGGTTTTTCATCAGCCATCTAAATTCCCTCCTTCAAAAAAGTAGCTTCCAATATAGGTTTAATCACAGGTATGGCCCCCTCAGCTGTCATGCCCTTGCCGATTGGTCGGATGTATCCAATCATGTTGAAAAGGTCCTGTTCGAAATCAAATCCTTTTTTATTACAGCATTTCCTTAGAGTGGCCAGGTCATATTTCTCAAGATCCACACGGACACCTTTCTCAGATACCTGGTAAGGTAGGTTACGGTTTTCTTTGAGGATTTTATTGATGCGTTCCATGATACGGCCCTCAAGGATCCTTTTCTGGAGGGCCATCTTCTGAAGTTCACGGTCACCTGCCACGAGTTTTGTTTCCATGGTGGTGATTTTATCAACTTTGAGGGTCTCGGTCTGTGCCCGGGTCCAGGTTTGGCGTAGTGGTGTGACTAATTGCATTGCCTTTTTCTCATCCAGGTTTGCCAGCTGTTCTTCTGCTAAGTCTTCAACAGTTTTCATCTAAATCACCCCATCAACATCTGCTTTAACGTTTTCTTTTTGTTTCCATCTGTAAACCCCTGCAATTGCGAGGATAAGATAAATAGTAAATAAGACCGTCATGTCATATGCTCCGAGCATGAAGGTTCTTATGGCAAATGCAGCGTTGGTGAACATCCATATTAGGAAGCATCTACTGTCCTGTTCGATGTTCAAGACCACACCAGCTAGGGCCACAAGGGTCACTGCCCAGTATATGATCCAGGCATAGTTGGTGAGTAAAAAAGGAAGGATGTCCATTAAATGGTCACCTCCTTATTTTTGTTTAGGTGGGTTTTCAGTTGTCTCCAGTCCTGGAGGGTTTCTTCCATCTTCTGGTCTGCATCTATCTCCACTTTTTCTTCGGATTTGGTCGTCCTTGACATAATTTCATTCCTCCAATTTTTTATTCTGCTATTAATCCAGCAGCATCCTGTTTTAGTAAGTGATTCTGTTTGATTCTGTAAAGTTTAACACGTTTTTCATCATTCTTTTCAAGATATCCCAAAGTAACGAGAGTGTTCAAGATATTTCTCACAATTGGTAAACTATACTGGGCAGGTTCTTTCGCATCTTTGGGAGTGAACCAATCCCGGTTTGTTGCAAATTTCATCAATCTGTTTTCCCAAACCTGAATCGCCCTAGTATTTTCAGATGAGAGTCTGTTTTCAGATGTTTGCCCGGGATTGTCTTCTATGACTAAAACTTCTGATGTTTCATGCATTTTTCCAAACCTTGGTGGTATGGGACTTTTACCCAGAACTTTTGGACGTTCCCTAACCAGGGGATGGGATCTTATGCAGTCTTCACATTCAGCTTCCCTGCGGTTGCCTACAATTTTCTTTGGGAATTCTTCCATGGGTTTGACCTGTCCACATGTGCAGCATAATTTATTTACCACTGCCAGGCCTCCTGAATAGTGAAGTAACCCGGGCCACCAGGCCCGGGAAGAAAGCTTTTGGTGGTTTTCTGAGGTGGCCAATACCCAAATATTTGATACGTGCCTTCACGGCCCCCTCACTTCTTTCAAGTCTTAAACCTATTTCCTCCGGTTCCAGGTGTGTGTCACGGAAGAGTTCCAGGAGTCTTTGATCATGATCCGGCTCCCACTTGCATCGACTTTTCCCGGGCTTGGGATTTCCCTTCCGGTTTTTCATGCTCCTTAAATGTCTGCCAATGGCCTCCCCACTGCGCAGGTGCACATCATCATGGAAGTTGTGCAGTTCCTGGAAACGTTTACTAATCTCGTCGGGTTTTTTACCCTGGTTGACTTCTTTAATCAAGATTGATTCTTCCCTTTCACTCCATATTGGTCCTTTAGGCATCTTCTAACACCACCAAGTCTAAAATTTTCTGAGTATAATCAATATCAATAAGGCCGTAAAGGTGGACTTTACCACCCTGCTGAACATCCCCTAGGATGATGATCCGTGGGTTACGGATGAGGTACTGTGCTGCTCGGGTAGTGTCAATTTGCACCCGGCGAACTTCGTACTCCATCCTGAGACGATCAACTATGGTTCTAGATGTTTGCGGTCCTCTTCGTCTGATAATCTCCTCAAAAGCCTTCTGTATTCCTTTCTTTGTTGAGACTTTGGGGAGGGGATCCACTTATTCCCCCTCCTCCTTTTCCTTTTTAGATTTCAAATTTTTAGCCAGTAACAGCTGAACTTTCGTTAACAGTCCCCTGTTATTTTTTAAAAGTTTTTTAGCACAATTTGCTACATCTTCCTCAGATGGGTTTAGATTGTCATCAGAAGTTAGGCTCAAAGCACATTCAGCAATCACATCCCTTGCCAGGATCAGTTGAACATTATCTAAAAGGCCCAGGTTAGGTTCATCCTCACTGTTGATGAGTTCCTCAGCGTAGTTGGCAATGTCTAGAATACTAGGATTTTTGTTCCCCTCACTGTCTAAGAAGGTTTTACAATCCCTAATCATCTCCCTGGCCATAGGGTCATCCATTCCAAGGCCAGTTTTTGGGGTTGATTGTTGGGGAGAATCTTCTGTGATTTCATTTTCCTTATCACTCATCACAGTGAATAGTTTGGTTGGCTGTTTGAATCCAGGATTGACTCTTTCCCCACAGTAAATGATACCCACATCAGCCCCAATGGGTATCAGGGCCATGGGGTCGTCCAGGGTGATACTTCCAAAGAGATAGATATGGCCCTTCAATCCGACTGGCCTACCATTTTCATCTTTCAACTGACCATCATCAGCGAAAGTATACTTATTTCTATGATAGTTGTCTGCATCAGGTTCAAAGGCTAAATATTTACTCCTAAAAGTTTCCCCTATTATTTTAGGCCTCCAAATGCCATCTGGCGCTTTAATTTCTTTCAACCCCTGTTTTTCATATTCACGTTTTATTGCTTCGATTTTCTCTCTCTGAGCTTTACTCAACATCTTAAATCACCACTGGTTTCAATGCCATGGCCACACCTGCAAAAATTAAAAAAATAAAAATTGATGCTTTGAATAATCTTAAAAAATTCCCATAATTACGAGTAAACCATCCTGGTCTTTTCGTAATTAAGGATGCTTTCTTCACGGGTTCAGTCCATTCAATTCCACATTTACATTTATAAATGCTGAATTCTATTTCCCGGCCCTGCCTACCGCATGATGGGCATTTAGCTCCCATCAGACCAGACCCCCATTAGTGCATTTTTCACATTCTAAATAGGCAGCTGCAGGTTCACCAGGGGTGACCCTGGTGTCTGGAGTTCCAGGGTCAAAGTGAAGTTTAACAGTTTTGTCTTTGGAAAAAGGCCTTATATCCTCCCCACAGTTAAAACACTGCAGGGGAATGTTCTCACCATAAAGGCATAATCCCTGGAATACTTTCTTAATGGCCCTGGTGGCCTTGCCAAGATCCAGGGTGTCCCTGTATTCCTGGAGAATATCTCGGATTTGTTTATCTTCAGAGTTCATTTAGAGGCCCCCATGGCCACTTCCCGGTATTTCTTATCAGCTTCAGCTATGGTGGTGTCCGCTAGGAATGGTCTCACTTTACAACGGACTAAGCAAATTTCTGAGTAGCATTTCTCTTCACCTGTGCGCATGTCCAGGCCACACATGGCCCTGGTCGTGTTACATCGAGATTCAATCGCACTATCCACGTCATTTAACAGTTTTTTCACGAAATTATCCATCATAACCCCTCCTTTCCAAAAGGAATCTGGCAAGCTGGACAAATACTTTTGGCTTTCATTGCTGTAAGGCCGGCCTGTATATTTTGTTCAATAATACTCATCACTGACCCCTCATCCCTCTTAATATCAATTTTTTTGATTGAAAACATGAATATCATCCCCTTAAAATGCAAATCTCGAAAATTCTACCATCCTGGAACCTTTGATAAACCCTGGTTCCATTGCGAACCTCCCTGTCTGGAAACTCTGGAAGTTTCTCAACCCGTTTAGGACAATCCGGTTCATCAGTTACCTCTCGGATCTTAATGATCTGACTCTGTGGATCCTGGGAGGCCAGGACGGCCTGGACCCGAGAAACAGTGTCAACCTTATAATGGTCAGCCATCTAGATCACATCCTCAGCCAGTTCTCTGATAGTTGTCAGGGGAACCTTGGAAAGACTGGTATCATGGCCACATTTGTAGCAGTGAAAATAGATCCACCAGGTTCCATCTTCTCCAGGGACCCGCACTCCACCATCATGAGGGTGCATTCGGATATCACCCTGGTGGGATCCGCAGCTGCAACCAGTTTTTTTCAGAATGTTTCTGAAAGTCGGGTCATGGCAGATCCTTTCATTAATATAAGGATCTAGACCAGTGTCTTGCTCCCGGGAAGGGTAACTCAAGTATCCAGATGAAGTACCACACCACTTGCAGCCATGGCCACGAGGCTCTTCAACTTCAACTTCATTCTTATCACGATTCATCATCCCCACAGCCCTACAATTAGGCTCATGAGTCCGATTGTGATTCTTATTAAAAACGTAACTCATCAGCTCACCACCGGGACATGGACTTTTAAAAACTGCCAGGAAGGATGGCCCTCATCAATATATGCCTGGGCTTCCTCCGGCGTGTTAAAGGAATCCAATGGTTTCAAGCAAGGCTCATCCTTATAATCCCAGGGCATGACCACAACATAAATAAAATGAGTGTAGCCTTTCATCTAAGCCACCCCAACAGGACATTTTACCTGCGCAGCGGTTTTCTGGAACTTCATCTTACTGATAACATGGAGAAATGCCCGGCCAATATCCTCCTCAATCTTCAAGTAAGCATCAGTCCTTCTGACCTGGCCAGAGTAAACCAGGTGACTGACATCCACCAGCTGGACAATATTCAGTTTCAAAGCATGCCTTGAGATGTTCTTCAAATCCGGAAGGGCCAAATCACCAGCAATCTCCTCCCCTTTACAGAAGAGCTGATACTGATTACCATGGCAAGTGATAGTCAAGTCTTTCCCAGAATCCATAATGATGACTCTATTCAGGACATTTCTGACTTTTTGATTTAATTTGGAAGCCATATTAATCGCCCGCTATTTTGAATTTAGCTTCTAAATCCGCTAATTTATCAACCGCATAGTCCAAGGCAGGCTCATAAAAACCTCCAGCAATGAGCTTTCTTATAACTCCTACATGTTCAGATGAGCCAATACTCCCTCGGCACATATCTAAAGCTCCATGATCCCTCTCTTCCAAGTAAAGTTTTAAAGATTTAACATAGAGTCTTAAATTATGGATTTTACCCCCAATATGGCCCCAAGCATGAGGATCATCATTTATATACCATTCCCTAACAGCTTCAGGATCAGATATTATGAAGGATGGCCTTTTTCCAGGCCCCATACAAGGTAAACCCAATTTTGCACATGTCAAAATAACAGAATTGTTATCATGATTTTTCCTGAAATCTAAGGGACCCCCACAATTCGGACATCTCCTCGGATAACCCAAAGTCCGCTCAAAATCAGATAAATCACTCATTTCAAATTCAATGTAAGGTCCCCGTTGTGTTCTGATCATTTAAATCATTCCTCCCATTTCTGAAGGATAATCGTGTGAACAATCTCGGTCAGATTTTCTTCAGGATCCTCACAAAAAACAATAGTATTCTTAGAATCCCATCTAGGGACCCAACCATCTTCCTCATGGGCTTGGAGTTCTTTTTCAAAAGCTACCTTAGTTTCTTCCAGGACCCGAGTTTTCATTGGCATATAGAATCAACCTCCCCAGTGTTCCCTCATGAGCTTAGGCTCTCTGCATTCGACACAACATTCATCGCCATTTTGGCACTGCATTCTGCATCCATTACGGTTCATTTTAATATTCTCCACAAGATTTGGTCGTCCCCTAAATAACTCCTGTGTAGGAGGGGGTGGGGGAAAAACATCTTAAAACAACTTTGTGTTTTTGTGTTTTTCCCAATAATACATTGGTGAAAGGTATATAAATATCTTGTGTTTTTGTGTTTTTGTGTAAAAATTAATAATAATAATAATAATAATAATAATAATAATAATATATTATAATATAATAAAACTAAAAGAAGAATAAATAAAATAAATATGCGTCTATCGGGTGCGCATATGCGCATGGTTTCTACGCATAGTTTTTCAAAATTTAAATTGTAATTAGTGCACATACACTGTGCGCATATACGCATTGTTTCTGCGCATAGTTTTTTATGAATTAAATAGTGCGCAGTGCGCAGACACCGTGCGCATATAGGGATAGGATTGACCTGTGAGAATTTATAATGCTCAAAAATGAGATCAACTTTCAATGATCTCACCTTCTAATATCTCTTTTAATGTTGCATAATTAACATTTAAAGCATTAGTCCAAAGTTTAATGTCATTTTCATTTAAAACACCCGTATAAGTATATTGCTGTCTGAAAAATCTTATAGCATCATCCCATGCTTTATCAACATCAATTTTTTCTACTTCTCTCAAATTAAAAGTAACAGAATCAATAATTCCTTCATTGCATGGTTTGATTACTTTTTCAGTAACCAGATCTTTCATTTCTTCAAGAGTTAAATTTAATTCAATTCTTCGGACCTCAAGTGTTGTTTCTGGGATTACTTTATCTCTCAAATAACAACGGATTAAATCTTTAATAACTTCGTCTTCTTTCTCAGGATCTATGTTAATGTCCTGCTTTAATTTCTCAAGTTGAGTTTCAATGTCATGTAATTGTTTGAGTAAAATATCTCGTTGTTGCTCTAAAATATGATATGTTGCGCTTTTCCCCATAAGTGATTTATATCCTGCTATCATTGCATGGGAAGGTTTAATTCCTAATTTTTGACCCTGTTCAACTATCTCCTGATTTTTTTTATTAATGTATGTATTTATGCGCACCATTATCGTCCCCTTATTTGTGTTTTTGTGCTTATGTGTAAAATTATGTTGAAGTAACTCCATATATAATTTGTGTTTTTGTGTAATTGATATATAATTAATATTCGTATTTACACAAAGTTTATAAACCAAAAAACCAAAATATTTAAACATGAAATGCGAAACAGAAGTCAGGGAGATACTCATGTCATCTGACTCAAATGCAAAAACTCGTACTAGTGCAACTGTAACATCTAAAAAATTAGTAATATTCAAAGCTGTAGCTGGCCTGAAATATGATGAGGACCCCATGAATTCTGCATGGGAAGAAGCTGCCACTTTGTTCCTTAAACATAACAAAGAACTATTAAAAGAACTTAATATGGAAATTGGAGATATTATTAAAGAAGACAAATAATTTTCTTTTTGATTACAGGATCCTTGGTTTAGTGTATCAATATAACAGTAATGTTTGGTCGCCCCTGATTTGTAAATATTATAATTATTTTCTGGGAGGTTCACCATTTAGTGACCACCACTTTACTGTCCTGTTCTGTGAGTAGTTTTCCTATGATTTTCTCCCGGGTTCGGATGTTTTCTTCGCCCTGTTTTTTCAGTTCTTCATATCTGGTTGTACCAGGTTGAAGTTGTAATATTTCTGCGTATATCTTATCATATTCTCTTCCGAGGATTCGGAGGGTTTGTCGGGTGTTGTTCTCATAAATTATATTAGGTTGTTTGGTTATAGTTTCCAATGCAGCACCTTCGGTAACGGGGTGCGTGTAGGAGCCATGGAGAGATTACATATACTTTTGTCGGCATGTGGAGGCCCTCCATGGCAACGTCCCCATTTATTGTTTTTTTGGTTAGTTGGTTATCACTGGGGAAGGTATATCAACAACAACATGGAGAGCATTTGAGAAGTAATATTTGGGGTTGAGGAGGGTATTTAAGTAAATGATTTTTCCAAAAATAAAAGCGTATTAAATGTTACTGTGGTACTAATAAAACAAAAATATTTAAAAAAATCAATCATTTACTTTAAATCATGAAATGTTGGAGGAATGTAAGTCATATCTCCTTTTTTTCTATTTTTGATGTAGCATTAGTAATTAAAATCCCCTAATTAGAGTTATATTTCCTGGAATTCTGGATCTTCATCTAATGACTCTAACGCCAGGCTCACCCCATCATGCTTCATTCAAAGTTAAGGGCGTTTCTTATAATCTCTTTTTGCAATGATGAATCCTGCTGCAACTAATAAAACTGCTACACCTGGAAAACCTAAATTTACTCCTGTTGGTTTATCTTTGATATTTATTGTAGCAGCATTGTTACTTGGATCATGATCCGTTTGGCATGATGTGTCGATAGATATAGTTGCACCACCTGCTTTTATAACTTTAAAACGCATGACTAAAGTTCTTGTCCAACCTGAGGGTAACGTATCAATAATCCAATTTCCTGTTTCTTGGTTGTAACCTTCAAATCGACCACCATTAGGGTCCGTAATGTAATATTCAAGTAATTCAAGTTTATCATTAGAGTAAGTAATATGTGCTGTGACTTTGGTTTTTTCATTATCTGTTGTTACCCAACTAGGCCCTGAATTTATAACATTTAGATTAACCGTTATCGTATCACCTACACTCAATTCACTTGATACTGGAAAGACCTCAGCTTTAATGTTAGTATCAACCTCTTGTGCAGAAATAAGGCCAGCTAACACAATTCCCACTAAAAAAATAGGCAATATTAAAAATGCTTTGCGCATTTTAAACCCCCCTCTTAAAATTTATTAATTAATGTATTGAGGGTGTCAAACCATTTGTCCGGTTTTTGGTGCCTGTTAAAAATAATCGGTTTTCATGAAGGTACAACAATTAAGTAGTCTTAATTTGACACCTTCAAATATTGTAATAATATTTATTTTTTATGGTATTTAATATCTAGTTTAAATAAAAAATTTAAGAATTAGGGAAGTTTCTCCTGTTTTTCTTTATCATGTATCATTTTTTTGAAGTGTTCCAGGTCTTTTTTCATCTGTCTGTTTTCCTCTTCTAAAGCTAACAGTTTTTCATCTGTATTGTCGATCACGGTCACTTCTTCGAGGAATGTTAACCTATGCACTCCTTTTAAATATGATTTTAACATTTTAGCTGCATTGCTTTTAAAGTAATTCTGAGTTACACCTGCCTGTTTGTGACCCATCATAAGTCTGATGTGTTTATAATAAACTTCTGCATCTTCCATTTCGTTGGCGAAGAATGTTCTGAAACTTTTAGAGGTTACAAAAGCGAACTTTCCAACTTTCTTATCCCCCCATAATTTTTTATTCATTGAATGTAAATATTTGGCAACTGCACGATACTCAGTCTTTCGCTGTTGCTTATATGCTCTGAATATCGGAACATCTTCATCAGCAGGCGGTTGATCCTTGAAGTAATCAATAATAAAATTAAATGATTCAGGCGAAGAAAAGGTAATATGCTGTTTATTTGTTTTGAATCTCCACATACGCCAGACAGGTGTGATTCCCTTTACTTTTTCATTAATTTCATATAACTCATCCAGGCCATCTACTTTGAACTTTTGCTTTCTGATTTTAAAATAGTAATTTATTGCAGAAATCAGTTCACTGACATTGATTGAAGTTGCGTCACTGTAATTCATAGCACTACTGGCCATGAAGCTGAATAATGCCCGATACTGTACGTTTGATAAGGATATGATTCTCCTTATAGCATCATGTTGAGGGAGATCCTCATATAATATATAATAGTTTTCAGGGACTCCAAGAACTGTTTTTGCAGGTGTTTTAATCTCAAAACAATGGTAAAATGTTTTAACACTGTCGATTGTTATTTTTTGACTATACTTTGTGATTCCTCTTTTTTCTAGGAATATAATAAAATCATCAAAATAACCGGGTAAGCTTCTTTCATCCATCCAAGGATATTTTATTTGCTCTTCCCGTGCTTCTTGTATTAATTCTGTTGGTGTTTTCTTTGTTGAGTTAATGTAATGCTGAATGTCCTTCGTATATTTCAGTTTAGTGTTCTTTTTACGAGGTTTGCTTTTTAGGAAATATTTGAATTTAGGGTCTTGTAGGATATCCATGGCAGATCTTTTTTATGTAAAGTAAATCTATACTTATTCTTAGAGCGAGCAATTGACAACTATTTCCTAATTAACCTTTACTAATTTTGAGAGATTAGTATATACAACTTCATCCCATAATAAAAAATAGGGGGAATTTGATATGGACCAATTGGAAAAACTTAAAAAAATAACAATGCCCACAGCCAGGGTATCATTTAAAGCTGTTTCAAATGTAATAGTGTATAAAGTAGAATCCAGTAAGATAATGACTGTTACTCCTGCAGGGTATTATATAACCAAAAGTCATATTGGGAGTAATCCTTCAGCTTTCAATACTGTGAAATCATTTTAATTTTTATATCTGTAATTTGAGTTACCTAATTATTTTTTTAATCAATTTGCTCAACCATATCCTTGATGGGTTGTAAATAATCTGAATGACACCCATCTATATATTTTTAGGTACCATAAGGAATTACAGGGGATGTATCTATTATATTTTGGATATTAAGGGAATATTCAGTCACTTATTAGTTTGGTCACCGTTCAATTTATTAAAATTGAGGTATATACTAAGATTAACCTACAGTAATAATTCTCTAATTAATAACTCTAATAAATTGCTTAACTAACTCTAATAATTGCTTAAACTTGAAAGTTTTTCATGTTTTAATCAAATGGGAGGCCAATGTTGGAAAAAAATTTCATTATTGACACCGAACTCTCATCAAGGCACCTGGAAGAAGCACTGGATTTTTTACGAGAATTTTATCTGTTACCTCAACCGGACTTATTCCAAAATCTTACCAAGGGCATGTTAGATGGTGTTGGAGTTTTAAGATACACTGCTACCAGCAAAGAAGCAGAATGGAAAGTCCAAGTGGAAATACAGGCTAAAAATCCCTTTTCTGTAAAATTATCACCAGTTATGGTTCCAGCTGATTTTAACATCACCCCTACAATGGATATCCTGGAAGAAGAACTTTTCATTGCTATCCAGGCCTTTGAGGATGCTATTCGCCAGGCCACCCTTTACTTTGCATGGGTGGAGGGAGAGAAGATTATACCAGAGGCACCTCCAACCAGGCGTAAAAGGGCTTCTTTTCGCATGTTTGGAAGTAACATGATCATGATCTACATCCTATTTTTCGGAGTCAACATTCTTCTTTTCCTTTTACTGGGAATATTTCTGGCAATTATTGGTATACTGGTCTTTCAACTGGTTATTGTTCTTTTATCTGATAAGATATTGCTTCAAACCAGTGACTGGAGGATCACGCCTGAAAATTCACGGGTACATATCTTAGAATACCAGCTGCCCCTTGAAGAATTCAAGAAATTCCAGGAAAAATTTGGTAAGGACAGTATAATAAAAATGAAGGAGGAAATCTACCAGAAAAGCTTAGCAGTGGGATTAGAACCTACCTGTGAATTGGGAGAGGACATATTCAATGAATATGGTTTCCACTGCCAGTCAGATCTGAAGGTGGCCAAGGTGATTGATGTTTACAGCATAGTAGAAGAAGCTGCCAGTAAGTTCAACATCACCATGCCCAAGGTTGCTTTGAGTAACACCATGATCCCCAATGCTGCTGCCACCGGTCCGGGCCCCAACCACGGGCTGGTACTCATCACCACTGGACTGCTGGTGCAGCTGGAGGAAGATGAGATACTATCGGTGCTGGGCCATGAAATGGGCCACCTATCAGGTAGGGACCCCCTGATTCTTTTCAGTATAATCTCTGCAGAGTTCATCCTCAGATTCACCATCCTATTCCCACTGGTGGTCTTATCTCCCTTAATTTACCTGATTGTGGCTTTAGGGTTTATTTTCTTTGTGGCCAAGTTCTTTGAAACCAGGGCGGATCTGTTATCTGCCATGAAAATCGGCCAGCCTGAGGTCTTAGCCAGTGCACTGCGTAAAATTGGTTACCAGCGCCTCCATGCCGAAAGAATTTCCCCCACCAGATTTCCCTCCTGGATAAACTTCGATCCCCATCCACCAATCTACTTCCGTATCGATCGCCTGGAAAACATGGAAACACCGATAAAGGTTAAAAATCCCCTGTTAAAATCAGCTAAAGATGTAGTTAATGGTTTTAAACGTACACTTGGTTTATGATGGTTTTAAACGTACCCTTGGTTTGTGAAAAATAATAAAACGAGATTAATGGAATGAAACTTACGGTAGGAATTGAAACTTATGCAGGTTAAAGTTGATTGTCTCAATGAATCATTTAACGGATGGAAAGTACGGATAAAGGTCACACTTTCTCATGAAGAGTTCGCCCAAATAGATCACCGTGCAATTGGAAACATTGAGGATTTCCAAATTGACGTTGAAGGGCATACATTGTATTTCCGCTCATTTTTAAGTCTGGAAGAACCATGGGAAGATGAACCCCTAGAAGAACTGGTTAAAGCCATTAAAATTGAAGTTGAATACAGGATGAAGGGTTTATTAAACCATTGAATCGAATTTCTAAAAGATTATGATGGAATTTCTAAAATATTAAAAAGGAATTTCTAAAAGATTAAAATGATTTCAAGGCTCTTAAAATTAATTTTACAACCTCAACAATGGTTACAATTACCATTACCACCATTGCCACTATAAGAGCAAATTTCAATGAGAATGTAACCAGACCATTGCTAAATGTGAATGGGAATACAGTGTATAAGTAGTAAACTACCAGAAAACCCAGAATGTTTAGTATTATCCGAATTATACTCCTAAACCAGGTGGGATGATAGATTAAAAAGAGCACGTTACCCACAATTGTGGCAGCTATGGAAAGATTAAAAATCCACAGAACATCCTGAAATGAGGAGGTTATAAAACTCAAATTCCAGGAAAGTAAGTTGTTAACAATATACAGAAATATTAGGTTAACAACAATAACTGCAATAAATTCGGATGTTTTATGCTCCTTTTCTTTTAAAAAGTTTTTAAGGAAATTCTTATCATTTCCATTATTTTCCCCATTGGATGTTTCTTTCATGATTATCCTCCCCCACACTAATAAAAAAACTTATTGTACACTGTTACTATTAATTTGTTACATTACTGTTATTATATAATTAAAATTATGTTCTTTTGATGTCGCTTTTTATCCATGGTTTCTGCATTTTTCTGAGAGTTTTTCAGGAAAAACTGTTTATTTGCATTAGTTTATCGAGACAACTTACCACCCGCAAGGTATGTTACCACGGCCCCTACTGCACCAAAGATTGCAAACAACCAGAAAGAAACATGAAGTCCTTCCATAAATAGGGGATAATTTGAAGGTTCTATCTGTACGTTACCCATGAACCCGGTTAAAATTAGAAGGAGAACTCCCAGGCTCATAGTCTGACCAATGAATATCATGGTGGAAAGGGTGGCTGAGCCCACACCATAGTACTTACTGGTTAAAGATTCCAGGAAATTCCGATTGGTCGGTGTCGAAAACAAACCCAACCCCAAACCAACCAGTACCAATCCCACTAAAACCACCATTAAAGATGTGTTCCCATCCAATATTGACAGAATAAGTAACCCAATAGTGCTGATTATGGCCCCTGAAACAAGAACAATCCGGCTATCCTGTTTATCAGCCAGGTATCCTACCAGGGGAGATAATAATGCCACAATCAGTGGCTGCACTGCCAGGATAAGGGCAGTAGTTATTATGTCCAGGCCACGCAGGTCCTGAAGATACAAACTGAGCAGGGTCCACATTGCAGAAGTAGCAATTGTTACTAAAATGAGTGAAATTCCTGAAAAACTGGTTAATTTATTTTTAAATATTTTCAAAACTATCAGGGGATTATTAGAACCTTTGAGTTCCTTAAAAAAGATAACCATTCCAAAAACACCCGCCAAAAGGATAATTTTCCCCAAATAGTCATGAAGGGCTGAAAATCCATACATCAATGCTGAGAGTGAAAGGATATAAATAATTGACCCGTTTAAATCGAATTTTTCACCAGGAGAGCCTGTCCATTCACCTTTAAACCGGGTCATGATCAAAGTTAGTGCAAATAATCCGATGGGCACATTAATAAAGAATATACTCCTCCATCCTAAATTTTGGGCCAGGAACCCTCCTAAAAGTGGTCCCAGGAATAAACCTATATAAACAGCAGCAGTGTTGATCCCCAGCACTTGACCTCTCTTTTTTTGTGGGAAAATAGAAATTAAAAGAGCGATTCCAGTTGCAAATATCATAGCACATCCCACGCCCTGCATGAAACTGAAAAAGATTAAAACAATCCCAGAATTAGAAAAAATAGCTAAAAATGATGCCAGGGTGTAGATGATGAAGCCAATGGTGAATACTTTTTTCCGTCCATGGATATCTGCCAGTCGTCCGAAGGGCAATACCAGTGCGGCATTGGCCAGTATAAATGCGGTGGGAATCCATCCTAGTAGGAGTATGCTGACCGAAAGTTCATTCTGGATAAGGGGAAGAACCAGGCTAAGGGAAGATCCCATTACTGGTATTAAAAATGAACCAATAACCACCAGGATCATGGCGCACCTTTCCACAGATCCAGATTTCTCTTGAAAGACCGATGACATGAATATTACTCCTAATAAAAGACCGAAGACATAGATGTTACTTCCTAATAATCATACTATCTAAATCGTTACTATAATCATTTAAATTTACTATTAGCATTAAAATCCCCACAGGACACTTAATCATTAGAGTAGTAAGCTTATTCATTCAAGTAAGTAAGTAACTCACACATATAATTATATGTTTATAGAATACATTGTTTAAATGATTATTAATTAATGTTTAAATCCATAAGATAATTTATGAGATTATTGTGGTGATCCTGTGTTTTCAAGTATGGTAATGGCGGGAATATGGGGTTTTGTTGCTGGATCTGCCCTTCTTTTAGGGGCTTTCTTTGGTTACTTTTTTAAGATCCCACATCGATGGGTGGCCGCTATCATGGCCTTTGGAGCAGGTGTTCTCATGTCAGCTGTCTCTTTTGAACTTTTAGATGAAGCCTATACCCTGGGAGGACCAGCCCACCTGGTAGCAGGATTCCTGTTAGGTGCCTCAATTTTTACCATTACCAACATTTACCTGGCCCGTAAGGGAGCCAAACACCGGAAAAGATCAGTTAAACCTGAGGATAATGATAATGGAGCCATGGCAATAGCAGCAGGATCTGTAATTGATGGTATTCCTGAATCAATAGCAATTGGTCTGACCATGATTGGTGGGGGCGCAGTGAGTACCGCCACTGTTGTTGCCATATTTCTATCCAACATACCAGAAGGCCTTTCCAGTTCAGCTGGAATGAAAAAAGAAGGATGGAAAGTAGGTAAAGTTTTCTCCTTATGGCTGGTAATTGCCATCATCACCAGTTTATCTTCACTTGCCGGTTACTCCATATTCAGCCAGTTACCGGTTCAAGTGACTGCAGTTACCCTGGCTGTTGCAGCCGGAGGTATTCTGGCCATGCTGGTTGATACCATGATCCCTGAGGCATTTTCTGAGACCCACAACCTGGCAGGGATGGTAACTGTAATCGGTTTTGCAATCTCATTTATTCTTTCCAAGTTGTAGGGAATTCCAGATTAAAATGAAAATTAGGACTAAAATAGAAATTAGACTTAATTGGAAACTACATTGTATTAAAACTACATTAAATTAAATGCATTAAAATGTTAAAATATTTATAAACAAAAAAGATCTATAAAAATTTTGGTAAAATCTATAACATTGTGTTAAAAATGTTGAAACCAGGGATAAAAATGAGTATCGAGTGTCCTTACTGTGAGAAACTGGTTGATTATAACTTTGGAGACCCTCTTCTGGAGACAGATCACTGGATTGTGTTCCTGGCTCCTAATCAGAGTAATCTGGCCACCTGTGTGGTTGCACTAAAACGGGATCAGAAAACTTTAACCGGTCTCTCCAAAGAAGAATGGGATGATTTTATTTTGCTCGTGGAGAGCATGGAGAAAGCAGTTAAGACTGCATTTAATGCCACTCTCTTTAACTGGGGCTGTCTTATGAACACTTTTTACCTGGAAGATAAACCAGAACCACACCTGCACTGGCATTTCATTCCCCGCTACAGGGATCCGGTGAATTTTGCAGGATGCACCTTTGAGGATCCACATTTTGGGTATATGCGCCCCCGACCACCAAAGAATATATCTTCTGATGTTCGCGATAAAATAGCGGCTAAAATAAGAGAATTTATTTAATATCAGATGTATATTCCATGATTACTTTTCATTTTTCTTCAAACGAGCATTGAGTTCCTGTATTGCCTCTTCTACTTGCAGGCGGACGTACCATTTATCATCATCCACTGCATCCAGGAGTGGTTTTATAGCTCGCTCATCACCAATCATACCCAGTGCTCCAGCAGCATGCCTTCGAACACTGACATTTTCATCTTTTAAAGCCTCAATTAAGATTGGAACTGCTTTTTCATCACCAATCATACCCAGTGCTTCTTCAGATGCACTGCGGAAACTAAAGTCATCATCATTAAGCCCATCAATCAAATGATCAACTGCCCTTGGATCCCCTAAATGACCCAGGGCAATGGCGACGTTGTTACGTATCTTAATGTCTTTAAGTGATTCTAAAAGGGGTAATAATGCTCTTTCATCCCCAATCTCCCCCAGTGCATCTGCTGTTTGCAATCGAACGTACCATTTATCATCACGCAGCGTTTTAAGGAGGAAAGGAACAGCATCAGAATTTCCAATTTTACCCAGAGAACTGGCAGCATTCCACCGGACATCACTATCATCATAATCTAATGCCTCAATAAGGGCCTTAACTACAATTTCATCCTTAAATCTTGCCAGTGCCCTGGCAGCTATGGCACGATTTTGGTTATTGCCCTTTTTGAGTGTTTTGATGAGGCCATTGATGTCCCCTTCACTTTCCAGTTTATCCACATCCGGATTGAAACTTCCGTTAAAAATGCTCATATCTAGAATACCCCCTTTAATGATAAAAACCCAATTGAGATAAAACTCAAATTGTGGTTAATAACCGTGAGATTTTGTGATATTGAGATTTAAGTATTGAAGATAACCTAAGTATTTGAATTTAAATTAATGGTGATAACTTTATTATGAGGTGGAATTATCATTGTAAATTTAAACCCTACTGGAAGAAACCAATTGGAATTAAACTTCTCATCAAAGAAGTTATAACTGCTAATCAGAAAAAATTAACTCCTCATTAGAGTTTATGGTTCCTTTTTCTGCATATTCTCTGAATTTTTCCATATACTGATGGGCAGGGGGGAAAATATCGTTGAACTCAACAAATTTCCTTAATTTACTGATGGTAGAGATATCCATCACATGTTCCATGGAACAGGCATCATTCTCTGCTATGTCACTATCAACACCCATCATTATCAGGAAATCCTTAAGAAGATGATGGCGACAGGCTACATCCTCAGCAATCTTAATACCATCATCCTTTAACTTAATTGTCCCATAACGTTCATAAGAAACCATGTTCATTTTGGAAAGCTTTTTCACTGCTTCCACCACACTGGGGGGTTTTACTCCCAGGGTTTCTGCAACGTCCTTTACTCTAATGGTCCCATGCTCCTTTTCCAGTGAATACATGGCTTCCAGGTAATCTTCCACACTACGGGTTATTTTCATGGTACTAACACTCATTGTAAGTTAATTCTGTTTTTTTATTCTATTAACTTTATCTTTATTCATAGTATCAGAAACTTTAAATATCATTTCTTTTGAATTCTTTGCACCCCCCCCCCCCAAAGTTATTGCCCCCTGTACTAACACTAAAACAAACTTTAATGAAAATCCTTATAAACTCTGATAAACTTATAAACTCTAATATAGATAGATTAACTGTTTAAATTGAATATACTAATTTAGTAAAGTTTAAGGTCAATGATGATAACAGATTATACTCATAAGAGGATATAACATGCCAAAAATTAGTATGGAAATGGCAATTTTAACCAGCATGATTCTGGGCCTTATTCTGGCCTTTTTTAAGATTGGGAGCATATATGCACTGGTTTTAGTGGGCTTTGTTGCGGTTTATCTTACTCCTGACGAGGAGGCCACTTACAAAGTCGGGGCACTGGCAGCTGCTTTACTGGGTCTCCTTTACTTTGTTACTTCGTTTTTTACTTCACCAGATTTACCATATCAACTTCCCAATGCAGTGGTTATTGGAGTGGGTTATACATTTGATGGTATATTCACCCTGTTTTTGGGACTGGTTGTGAGTCTGGTAATCTACGGTTTAATGGGGGCCATCGGAGGATACTTCGCAGATAAACTCTTCAAATCTCAGGACAAACCTAAAAATCCCAAAATCAATAAAGCTCCCCAAAGAATTATCAAAAGAAAACCAAAACAACCCCAGAGAAGAACTCTTTATCGGAAATAAATTTATTTAAAACATAGGGCCCATTTATCATAAATAGCACCTAATCATTTTATTTTAAAAATAAAGTCAAATTATCTTACATAAATAATTCCACTTATAAAATAAAATGGAATATAACTGATATTACATTAGTTACAGCGTGATGAAATGAAAGACGTGATTGTGGTTGGATCCGGAGCTGGTGGGGCAACTGTTGCCCGAGAACTAGCTAGAAATGGTGCATCAGTTACACTGATTGAAAAGGGAAAAAGGGTTACAACTGATAACGCTTTCCAGTGTTATGACAACCTGAATATTGGAGTGGAACTCCTTAAAACTTCCTGTCTGGGAGGCACCACCCTGGTGACTGCAGGAAACGCAGTTCGAACCTGTCAAAAAGAATTTAAACAAATGGGAATAGACCTTTCTTCTGAATTTGAGGAAACAGAAGACGAATTAAACGTAAGGACACTTCCTGATACTCATTTTGGAGAAGGTACAGTCAACATCATGGAAGCTGCTTTTTCACTGGGTTTGCCCATGGAAAAAATGCCTAAATTCATAGACCCCTCAAAGTGTATCCCTTGTGGTAAGTGTGCCTTTGGATGTCCACGGGATGCTAAATGGAGCTCTCTTGATTATCTGGATGACGCTCTCAAACATGGTGTACAGATTATTGAAAACACTACTGTAACTGGGGTTACAACTACACATGGACGGGTTAAAGGTGTCAAAACATACAACCCTGAAACTGGACTAAAAACTGAATATGATGCAGATACAATTATATTATGCTCCGGTGCCATCCAGACACCAGGATTACTCAGATCTGCAGGGTTAGTGGCAGGAGAACATCTGTTTGTGGATACTTTTGTTACGGTAGGTGGTGCACTGCCCGGTATTGGCTTCTATAAAGAGGTGTCCATGAACAGTCTGCTTAAAAAAGATGGATTTATACTGGCACCACATTATTCCAGTTTACTGACCTCACGGCTTGATAAACTCAGCATCCATGAAGAAGACATACTTGGAATGATGGTCAAGATACCTGATGAATCTTCCGGCCGAGTGGATGAAAAGGGTGTGTTTAAACAGAGTACCGCCAATGATGTGGGACTCCTGGCCGAGGGATGCGCTACTGCAGGAGCCATCCTCACCGAAGCAGGTGTTGATCCTGATACCCTGGTTTCCACTCCAGCCAGAGGTGCGCATCCCGGTGGAACAGCTGCAGTGGGAGAAGTAGTGGATAAAAATCTGGAAACAGAAATTGAAGGGCTCTACGTGTGCGATGCCAGTGTTTTCCCCAGGGCACCGGGTGCGCCACCGGTTCTTACTATTCTGGCACTGGCTAAGAGATTGGCTAAACTAATCAATTCTGTTAACTGATTCCTCTTTTTTGAATTATTTTTTTGAAAGATTAATTTCAAATTCATGATACATTAAAATTCCAAATCATAACCAATCAATTCATTGTGATTAAGATTAAACAAATAGTATACACTAACAGGCCATAGTTTAATAGAAATTATAAAAATTCTATTGATTTGACAAGAGATTTCTAAAGATTATCGGTGAAATAGGTTCAAATAATCATAAAATCAAAATCAACCCGAGTATAGTTGATTTTCAAGCTTAGAAAATTGTTAAATTATTTTTATTCGTTTAAAGTATATTTTTTATAATCATTTAAAACATCGCTGATCAAGTGATAGCCTATTTTCTTTCTAAATTTATGAGCATTTTTATATTTTTCTTCAAAATCATCTATTTCGTTAGAATCAATTAGATTCCAGTAAAAATAGTGATTATTAGTATCATATTTTCTAGTTTTTATAAGATCAAAAACTTCATCATCTCTGTTTATTTGTAAATCAATAGGTAATTTTTCTTTTAAAATTCTACATTGACCTGGTTTTATTTTTGGGGTTCCTTCAGTATTATCTATAACCGCCCTCACATACGCATTACCATAAACTTTATTTTTGATCATACCCTCAAATTCAATCCTTTTTACATACCGAAAGGCCCCATAAGATATAGATGTTGTTAAAATTATGTCCTCATCAAGCATTCGTTTATTAATTTCCTTTATTGCTTTTAATAGAATTTTTAGTCTCATTAATTCATCTTGAGGCTCTCTTACAAACAATATACCACAGTCAGAAATAAATATGCTATTTATTTCATTTTTATAACCTTTAAGAATTTCAAAACTCCCATTAAAAAACGTTTCTAATTTTTCTAACCCTCTGCCTTCCTTCATATAATTTTTAAACCCAGATATGTCCATGAAAGCTACAAATGTAGGTCCATCAGTATAATTTTTTATTGGCATTTTTTTATACTTCCATTATTTTATAATTTTTTATTTCTAATTTTTCCAATTAATCTTATTATCCCTTTTATTTGAATAATTTAAGCTTAATAAGTCATATAAACTATCAATACCCTCTCGTTTAAGATTTGTAAATGAAATAAATGGTAATATCATTTTACGCAGGTATGTGGATGGTATTTCTCGGACTGTCAAAATTATAGAAAATATTTGAAAATTATCTGATTTTAATTCAAATGCAGATGATAGTATATTTATGTTTTCATTTAGCCATTTGTGTCTTTTAAAATGTTTATTAACCCACGAATTGTCTCCTTCTTTTTTTCCAATAAATCTTTCAATTTCATTCTTGATTTCACTAGGATTACGTCCATAAAAAATATGTTTGCACTCGATTGAAAAAATATGTTTATTTTCTCTATCAATTACTAGAACATCTATATCCCCTAATTTAGTATTATACTCTAAAACTTCGTTAGGGCCAATATCTATTTCAGCATGTATTTCAAATGATGTATTCTCTTCAAACCAATTTTTTACTTTTTTAGTAAATTTATGGCCTCTTTTATCTCTGATCTTACCCACAAGTGTATTCATTTTTTCAGCAGTATCTTTATTTGTCTTGTATCGGCCACTCATTACAAGATTAATCAAAAATTTTTCTGCTTCATCTACATGGCGTAAACCCCAAAATACTACAGGTTTATCTTCTGGGTCTGAAATAAGAATTAAAGGTCTTCTTAAGTAAGAAAGGGCTCGATTGAACCTCCATGGCCAAACATCAGATTTCTCAAATCCTTCAGGGGGTTTTTCCCATAATTTCCTTTTTTTAAGCGAAAATATATCTATAGCTGTCTGAATAATTTTATTATCCCAACCAAGTTCTTTATTTATTCTACTTTTTAACTCAGACATGAGGAGACAAGCAAAAGGTGATTCCTGTTCTAAACCAATTTTAAGTAAAATAGTGTTAAATTCATGTATTTGATTTAAACTTAATCCAAATTCGTCTTTAAAAGCAAAATCAATTTTATCCATTATAACTTCTTCTGAATTGTATTCCGGTTCATAATATAGTTTAAAGTTATCAAAATCAGTTTCTACATTTTCTAAAGTTTTGGATTTTAAAAAAGGATCCCACATATCTATTATTTCGGTTACATTTACACCTATTCGCCCAGATTTTAAAATTTTAAGATCAATATTATATAACTCGAAATTAATATCATCTCTTAAATTTCCCCAATTTATTATATGGTAAGTAATAGCAAGTAGTTTATCCATATCATCCATACTTATTTTTTGGTTTCCTTTTGGAAGTTCTGCAGCGATTATTTCTATAAGCGTCCGTGTAGTTAAGGCTATTTTTTCTATTTCCTTAAAATCTCCAATAGTTTGTTTAACCATTGATGGAATATCAGAATAACATCCGATAAGAGGTGCTATTTTTAGTTTTTCGCTGGCTCTTTTATTACAAATTGCTTCATTAGAGCCAATTAATTTCTTTAAAAGTAATTTACCATCAAATTTACGAAGAACCAACTTTAATTTTTCATAATACAAATCTACAATATCATCACAAAGTTTAACTTTTGTGTCATTATCAAATATCACTCCTATTGGAGGTGCTTTATCTCCTAATTTATCAACTAATTCATTTAACTCCGCTTCAATATCATGTTCCTGCAGTTTACGGAATTTAGGGATATTCTGCGGGTTTAAAGAAATATTTTCAGAGTCATATATAAGGAAATGTTTTTTTACTCCCAAAGGAACATGCATATCTAAAATGCGTTGCCTTTCTAATTTAGTTAAACTGTTTGGAAGATCATGAGTTTCTAATAATGAACCAAATGCACTTAAAAGTTCATCTATAATCATTCTATCGGCAGTATTATCTGCTTTTCGCACGATTTTGATGATTTCAGAAGGTATTTTGAGATCAATAGTGAAATCATCAATATTATATTCAAAAACAGGGATTTTTGTTGAATCAATTAAATCTACATATATCCATTTTTCAGGATTTTCTAAAGTTAACGCTATATGAATTGGATTCAAATTTAATGATTCCAAATGAGATTTAAGACTAGGTGTTAATTGCCATAACCAATATGATACTGTAGAAGTTATAGTCCAATATTTTTCTCTTAATTCACGCTTTTTTATTGATTCATCTTCCATTCCTACCCATATTGGTTGATAATAACCATATACAAGTCTTTCACCTGTTACCATATAGAAATATATGGGTATATCTTCATCTATACGAAAAACTCTAACATTGGGTTGATTACGATGTAATGCAGCATGAGTATCCCATAAATTTGCAACTTTTATACGAAAGGCTCTTCCAAGATCATGACTCATCTCTGCTGATATAGAAATTGAACTCGGCCTAACATCATCAGAAATATTAAAACTATGATGATAATCTAAATATAATGCATATTGATCTAAAAAAGATCCAATTAATGGATGATTAAACGATTTCAATGTTTCAGCGAATTTCCAAAGAGTTAAATTATCACATTCTTTAGTTTCTGCAATTACTTTTAATTCTTCAAATGTCATTAAAATCGTTCTTGAGTTATTTGGTAATTTTTTTATAACTATAGATCCATAACGACCTAGTTGACCAAAAATTACAATTGTAAGCACTTCATTGCAATTAGGAGCATTTCCTCCTGTTAACCATTTGATTATAAATTCACATCTATCACTAGCCAATTGTGAATGATAGCTTGAGTCTAAAGTTCCATACGGTTCATCTAGATTATATCCAGTTAAATCATCCATAATAAGTAATACATATGCTATTTTATCGTTGTCAATTCTAAAAATACCTTCCTCAAAGGATATATTTTTATCCCATTGGGGTAAGTCTAAAGGAATATGCTCAAAAGACATCATATCTAGGCACTGATTTACATCAAACCACATTTTTTCTCTTAACCCTCGTAATAATAAATTTTTGACCCCAAATTCCTGAGATTGAAACAATATAAAGTGCCTTAAGGTACCAGCTACCATTCCAGGGAGAGCAACAACAATTTTATCATCAATTTTAACAAGGGGAGAAAAAAATAGGGGATTCTTCAATGGATCTTCAACTTTAAATTTTTGATGTCCTAATGGAAGAATAAAAGGGAAAATAGAATCATAATGGTTTGAGGTAAGATTTTCAATTTCTTTTTCGGTAAATATAACAGTATTAGACAATTCATGCAATCTATCGATATCTGGAACTTTTATATTTTTCCGCCACCTATCAGGACTGCTAACATAAGGATCTTGTCCATTTCTTTTAGCTATTTCATTACTAATAGTAAGCATAGATTTGACAGAAAAATAAATAATTGCCATGAATCGTTCAGGAAATTCATCTTTTAAATGAAATACAACATGAATAAGATCTTGGAGAACAAGAGGTTCTATATGCTGTAAACCTGTATATACAGTATAATTACTATTAGGAAACATTATGTTATAGGTAAAAAGACCTTCAGGAGGATCTTCTTGCATTCCTATTATTCCGTTAGAAGGAAGAATAGCTTTAAGAGTGTAAAATAAATTTTTTGTCTTTATTTGTTTATTATTTTTATTTTTATTTTTGCATACTATTCTAGATGCTGTTTCAAGACGAAATAACTGGGAATGGTTTTCTGGACAAAGTTGTAATCCACCTAGAATTGAAACCAATTCTAATTTATTATATTTGTTAAAAGATTTATTTAGTTTTTCTAGTTGCCATAATGGTGAAGATTTTGCTAAAGCTCCACCACAGCACTTAATAAATTTTAATCCACTTCCACATGGACATAATTGGTTTATATCAGAATTGGTCTTTGGTTTTCTCATACTTTGCCTTGTTACCATTATTTGCCCTTTTAAATGAAAATTTAATATCAAATATCTATTTGGTTCAGTAATTAACCTTTAATCCACAAAAATGATTTTAATTAAATCATAGTTCTATTTTTTAATAACAAGTATTATATTTAAGTTATATATTAATTTTAATTATTATTTTAAGGGGATATTATTCTTGAATCCATTAGATGAAAAAAAGAAAAATTTAGGAGAAATAGTGAATTTTGATTATACTATTTCAGAAAGTCCTTTAAAAGGATTATCTAAAGATCAAATTGACAAATTATTTAGTAAAGTAGGTCAAAAATACAGAGAAGAATATCAAAAGGACCTGAATAGTCTTAAGAAACTTCTAGAAGATTTGAATGTTCTTGACGTTTTATGTTGGTTCTCGGTATATTATTTAACAGCACCTATAGACCAAATTCCAAATATTTCCACGGATAAATTGATAATTCAATATCAAGTTGAAATACTACAAGCATTGTTTCTTCAAAATAATAAAATAAAAAAAGATACTCCTTTTTCAATTTTTCATGCAAATGAAATAATTGAATTGATAAATAAAGTTCCGGTAGCATTTATAAACAAAAAAATGGCTGAAGTAGAGAATTATGGAAAAGATGAAAAAAAAGCACTAATGAATTTAGAAATTTTTCGTGCCAATACAATGACTATAAGGAATTGGGGGCATAGAGAACAAGTCATACGATTAACAAAAGAATTATTTGAACCTATTGATGATTCAATCAAAAGGAGTATAAAATTAGCGTAATAAGTTTAATTGAAATGTTAGAATCAATATTAGACACTGTTGACTTTAAATTAAATGAAAGAAACAATATAATATATGATATTTATAATTCTTCTGATATTTCTCAAATGATTGAACTTTTTACAGGTTATTATCCGTCTATTAATAAAAAAGATTTGTATACAATCAAAAGTAAGTTTAAATCAAAAGAAGAATTTGCTTTATATTTAATTTTGGATTTAAGTAACCAATTCCTTAAAGAAATTTACACTATTAAATTATCTGAATTTGTTAAAGCTTATCCTGAAGAAATTGATGTAGATACACTTAGTAATATAATAAGAAAGTGGTCTTATGATGTTGGAGATTTGTCTGATTTTCCCACAGAACATATATTCCTTGGAAATCCAATTTGGAAAAAACCATTAATAAAAGTTGATGAAACGACATATTGTTGGCCAATTATAGGTCTTTTCATTAGTTTTTGTGTAGAGTTGATTGAAACTATCTTTATTGATGATCAAAGGCTTAAAAAAATATATGAAAGAAGAAGGGCACAGTTTTTAGAAAAATCTACAAGAGGAATTATTTAAAAGAAATTTTGAATCTGCAAAAATTTATAGTAATCTCATGTGGGATGAAGGTGAAAATGATTTATTAGTTCTTATTGATTCTTATGCTATAATTGTTGAAGCTAAATCTGGTAAAATTAGTGATTCAGCTAGACGAGGATCTTTCAAAAGACTTCAAAGGGAAATTAAGAAATTAATTGTTGAACCTTCTAAACAAGCAATGAAATTCGCAGAATATATAGAAAACAACAAAAACAAGGTTGAATTTACAAATAAAAATGACGAAAAAATATGCGTAGACTTTTCAAAAATTAAAAATATTTTAACATTAGGCATAACATTCGATTTGTTTGCATATTTAGCATCTAAAATTCCTTTACTTGCTGAAATAGGACTTACTAAGGGTGATGTTATTCTCACTCCTAATATGTCATTGGCGGATTTAGAGATATTTTTTGATTTATTAGAAACAGATTCGGAGAAAATTCACTATTTAATAAAAAGATATCATCTTGAGAAAGAAATAAATTATGTTGCTGATGAATTGGATTTACTAGCATTTTATCTTCAAACAGGATTTAATTTTGGAGACACTGACTTTAATAGTACTTTTGTTCAATTATATGGGGTTTCTGAAGAAATTCTTGACTCTTATCTCGTAACTAAACATCTTGAAGAGCAAAATCCAAAGCCTTTACCGAGTAGAACTCAATGGTGGCAAGATATAATAGGTAAAATTGATGATTTAAAACCGTTAGGAAGTATGGAAGTATCTTTACCGCTTTTAAATGTTTCTTATGAAGATCAAAAAGCATTTGAAAAGAAAGTCAAAGAAGTAAAGAGTATTGTAGAGAAAGAATGGAAACAAAAAAATCACACTAATTATGTCAGTTTCTATAATAAACCTGCTGAAGAACTAATTATTGGATATTGTTATAATAATATAAGCATTGCAGAAAGAGATAAAATGATGAGCTTAATATCAAGAAATGAGATGGAGAAATTTGGGATTACTAAATCCACAATTATTGGAATAGATGTGTATAATAAAATTTATCCATATGGAAGCATAGGAATTTTTTTTATTTAGTTTAATTTATGTTTTTAAGTTTTAACATTATAGTAATATTATATTAATTAGATAATCAATATGGATCCGTATATAAACATTAATAGTATCCTTTTTAGAAGAATTGGAAAATGTTTAGGAAACTAAATTTATTGAGATATTAAATTAGTGATATAAATGGAAGCTGCTCTATCTCTTACGTTATTAGCTACTATATTTGCTATATATACTGTTTTACCGGAATATAAAAAATTAAGGGCCGGTTATGCAATTGGCATATATGAAAAATGGGTTATAGTATCATTAGCAGTTTTTATGATTTTTTTCTTAATTAAAGGTATTTATGTATCTCTTAATTATGGTCCTGCCGTTAACACCACTGCTTTATACACATGGGGGTATAACGAGCAATATCTATATGAATTTGCATATATAATGACATCATTCACCATTCTCTTGATTTTCATACATATTTTTTTCACCAATAACAATAAAATAAAAAATAAAGACTATTTTATAGGGAAAATCGACGAATTATATGGTGAAAAAAAATATCCTACTTTAATTTCATTAATTGAGGATAATTATGAAAATATTTTCGGTGAAAGAAATGATGATAAAAAACTTAAAAAAGAGATTATTGTGGATAAAAATTCTAAGGAAGACATATTAGATAAGTTAATGTTACCGATAGAAGAAGAATATGATTATATTTTTAAACCGAAAAAGGATAACCAAGAAAAATGAACAAAAAAGAAATTTTTAATCATATTTTTGGAGATTCAAATAATACTCAAAATTATGATCTTTTAAAAAATATTGAGACTAAATTATTAGAAAAAGATTTTATTAAACAAATAATTATATTCAATCCTAATCTAGGTTTAAAAATCTTTACTGATAAAAGACTGGATTCTAATTTTAGAATAAGATTTTCAGACATGTTTTTTTCGATTTTACTACTTGAACGAAACAGTATTTTGTATAGAGAAATTTCTTCTGTTAAAAAAGATAGATTTGATGAAAAGTATGTAATACCCAAAAATAGCCAAATTTTACATACAATTTTATCTCCAACGAAATATAACAATAAAAAAACATTAATAGCGGACAAATATGCAATTTATGTATCAATTGGAAAAACAGTAGTTAAAATTTTGCAAAAACAAAATAGAAAAGACATTGATGTTTATAATAAATATAATGAAAGATACTTTTCTATGGGTAGATTTTACACGGAACCATTTGATGATCCTGTATTTATAGGCATTAAATTCTTTGATATACTCATAACTACAGCTTTATTTCAGAAAATAAAATGGCATATGGGCATAGAAAACTATTATCACTTTGTTCAAGAAATATGCAGAAATTATAGTGACAAATACTTTGATCCAACGCCTAGTCCCTATTTAAATATTTACTCATATTTCCTTCATGAAATAATTGACAATTTAAAAAGATGGGTTGAGTTTATCATTGATTTTACAGATGAAGTTAAACAACCTTTAATAAATGAAAACTGTGAACAAGAAACTCATAATATAATTAAAATGAGTGTAATCTATCTAGTTTTCTGTAATGCAGAAATAAATGACAAAAAAAATATGGTTCCAGAAAAGGATAAAAAAACATTAACAACTAAAGTTTTGGATCTGTATTTTAAGTTAATTTTAAGTGATAAAAAAGAACCTGAAAAATATGGTAATGTTTTAAAAGATTGTTTTGTAAATGGTCCAACATCAACATCATATAAACAATCATTAATCCGGTTTTTACAGAGGTATCATGATCAATGTAAATTATATGACGATGCAGAAATAAATGCTCTTAAAATTTTAATGTTTGAATTAAATAGAAGTATAGAAAATAATAATGAAAAATATTATTAAATGTGTAAAAAAAATAATTAAAGGTTATTAAAATGTGTCCACTAGTAAAAATCGAAATTCGTAAAGGATTTTCCTCAGAATATAAAAAAGCAATTTTAGATGGTGTGCACCAGTCACTGATGGATGCACTGGGCATTCCAGATAGTGACCGGTTTCAACGGATTTACGAACTGGATTCAGAAGATTTTGAGTGTCCACCAGAACGTACTCCTGCGGTTACCATGATCCAGATTACAATGTTTCCAGGACGTTCATTCGATGCTAAAAAGAAACTTTACCAGAAAATTGTCCATAATTTAGGTGAAAATCCCGGTATTGGTGGTAATGACATTATAATCATATTACTGGAGCCCCCTATGGAAAACTGGGGTATTCGTAGTGGGCAACCCGCCAGTGAAGTGGATTTTGGATTTAAAATAGATGTTTAATCTTTATTTTTAATTTTTTTGTATTTTTTTATCAAATATTTTTCTTAAAAATATCTAATGAACTTGATTATCCATATTTTTTAAGGTTTAAAATAATTTAAACTACGTTTAATCTGATTCTGTTATATTAACATAACAAAATTATATCATTCCTATCAGAAGATTCAATCAATTATGAGAGAATATTACAAATATAAAATTCATTTTTACAATGAAAGATTCATATTAGGAACTGTTTCAATTTAAGAGAATAAAAAAATAAAAAAAAATAACTTCCCCTCTAATAAAAAAGGGGAAGTTTTAGTTTCTATTTAAATAGCTAGAGGCGGTTAGCTATTTAAAATGAATTTGACTATTTTTTGGTTATGGTTTGGTGAATACCTATGTGATACCATTTAGGTGAATATCCACTAGGTGAATACCCATTTGAATGAGTAACCCATTCAGGTGGGTAGCACATCTTTTCCATAAGTTTCATTTAAAACCTGTGCCAGTCCAACGTACACTGCACTGAAACCGGTAAATATACCTTCATAACCTGCAATCAGGGTTATGGTAGCATTACCAGTTATATCTCCAAGTGCCAGCAGGAAGAAGAGTACTGCCAGAGATAGGAAGACCACTTGCAATCCACGGCTGAGCTTCAGGGTCCCAATGAACATCACCAGGGTGAATAGTCCCCACATGAAAAGATATGATGCCAGAGCCAGTTTATCCGGTGCTGCAGCCAGGCCCATCTTGGGAAGAATCAATAGAAGTACGAAACTCCACCAGAAGAGGCCGTAAGAACCGAATGCTACCATTCCAAAGGTGTTACCTTTCTTGTACTCCATGGCGCAGGCCATTATCTGTGCAATCCCACCGTAAGCTATTCCCATGGCCAGTATCATACTGTTAATGGGGAAAAACCCTGCGTTATGTATGTTCAAGAGGACGGTGGTTAAACCGAATCCCAGTAGTCCAAGAGGTGCCGGATTGGCAGTTAAATCCTCTATCCAGACAGATTTTTTGTTTTCTTCCATACTATCACACCCTTAAGGGGTTAATTTATTTGATTCATCATCTCCTTTTATTATTTAATGTTAGGTAGATTTTCCTGAGTAGATTTTTTAATTCCAAATCTAATCCTAAATTATTCCTCCAAAGTGGACGTATCTCCCAGATCCTCACCCATTTCCTGGGCCCGTAGAATCCGGCGCATGATTTTACCACTTCTGGTTTTGGGAAGACTATCCACCTGCACGATCTCACCCAGGACTGCAACCGGTCCCAGTTCATAACGAACATGCTTTTTAAGTTCTTCAATGAGCTGGGTCTTGAGATGGTATCCTTCACGGAGGATAATGAAAGCCTTGATAACTTCCCCTTTAATTGGATCGGATTTTCCAATTACCGCAGCTTCTGCAACTGCAGGATGACCTACAAATGCGGATTCAACTTCTGCTGAACCAATACGGTGCCCTGCAATTTTCAGGACATCATCACTGCGCCCCTGTATCCAGAAATATCCATCTTCGTCTTTGCGAACCATATCCCCTGCCTTGTAAATACATCCAGGGATATCCTTCCAGTAAACATCCAGGAATCGTTCCTCATCATTGTATAATGTACGGAACATGGCGGGCCATGGTTTTTTGATAACCAGGTATCCTCCTTTACCCATGGGTACAGGGTTACCTTCTTCATCAACCACATCAGCATCTATTCCAGGGAAAGGGCGTGTTGCAGATCCTGGTTTTAAATTAGAAACTGGTAATGGAGATATGAGGTGCATTCC
Source organism: uncultured Methanobacterium sp. (assembly GCF_963666025.1). Classification (NCBI taxonomy): domain Archaea; kingdom Methanobacteriati; phylum Methanobacteriota; class Methanobacteria; order Methanobacteriales; family Methanobacteriaceae; genus Methanobacterium; species uncultured Methanobacterium sp. The sequence continues at coordinate 176,217 of NZ_OY762552.1, forward strand.
GGTTTCTGTCTGCCACCAGGTGTCCATTATAGGACAGTTCTCTTTACCCACATTTTTATAGTACCACATCCATGCTTCGGGGTTGATGGGCTCTCCCACTGTTCCCAGGATGCGAAGTGAATCCAGGTTATACAGGTTTGTGTAGCGGGTACCGAACCTCATGAGATGTCGGATAGCTGTTGGTGCTGTGTAGAATTTGGTTACTCCGTATTTTTCCACGATCTTCCACCATACCCCAGGGTCAGGGTAGTCCGGTGCTCCCTCGTATACCACAGTGGTAGCTCCCAGGAGTAATGGTCCGTAGATAACATAGCTGTGTCCGGTGATCCATCCAATATCTCCTGTACACCACCAGAGGTCGTTTTCGTGTATGTCAAATATGTTACGAAGGGTGGTGGCAACACCCACCATGTAACCGGCAGTGGTGTGCAGCACTCCTTTGGGTTTTCCAGTGCTCCCGGAAGTGTAGAGTATGAATAAGGGATCTTCTGAATCCATCCATTCTGGCTCGCAGTAGGCAGGTTCACCATCTACCAATCTTTCGTAGAAGATCTCCCTTCCGGATAGTTCTGATATTTCTATGGGGGTTCCGGTGTGGTTAACCACCACTATGGTTTCAATGGTGGGGCATTGCAGGATGGCTTCATCAGCAATGGATTTTAGATTGATGATCTTACCCCGGCGGTAGGTTCCATCTGCGGTAAAGAGGACTTTGACATTGGCATCATTCATACGCTCCACAAATGCACCAACACTCAAGCCTGAGTAGACCACACTGTGCACTGCTCCGATCTTGTTACAGGCCAGCATGGCAATCAGAAGCTCGGGACACATGGGGAGGTACATGGAAACTGTGTCACCTTTTTTCACCCCTAAATTTTTAAGGGCATTGGCCAGTTTATTAACCTGAATGTAGAGCTCGTAGAAGGTGATTTTTTTCTCCTCTCCACGCTCGTTAATGTATAAAATTGCGACCTGATTACGTTTTTCAGTTTCAATCCACCGGTCCACAGCATTGTAGGCCAGGTTGATCTTACCCCCGGTGAACCACTGGTAGAATGGTTTGTTATCCTCGTCCAGGACTTTGTCCCATTTTTGGAACCATTCAAACTGCTCAGCTTTTTCTGCCCAGTATTTTTCCAGGTCTCTGCCTTTTTCAAGCTCTTCTTCCCAATTTTTCACATGGGCTCTTTTTTGAATCTCTTCTTTTGGTTCGAAAACCCTTCTTTCATCAAGAAGGACTGATGTATCTCGTACCATTTTTCATCCGCCCTTTTTCTTATAAAAAATTTATTTCTGATTGTAATTACTTAGTTACTTTTACTATTTATATATTGCTATTATTAATCATTATAGATTATGATTAATCATTATAAATAAATTTTCCATAAAAAAAAGAAGGAATGTTCTATATTTTACATCTGAACATCCCCTAATATTAGAGATTTCACGGGTATTAAAACGCGAAAAACGTGTTAATATATTAAAACGTAAATCGAGTCATTATATTAAACGAGAAAATCGTTTTATTAGATTAAAACATAAAAATCGTTTTATTAGATTAAAACGTAGAAATTGCGTTATTAGAATTTCTACGTGTAATCCAATTCTCCCTCATTGTAAAGTTCCTGGAGTTGGGAAGCATGCCCTAACTCAAAATTCCGGTAAGGGTTGTTCATGTAAGGGAAGACCATTCCCGAAAATGTGATCAAATAGGCCGGAATTGTTCCATATGTTTTCTGCATTATATGGAAGTAAAGTGGAAATCCGCATCCCTGAATGAACACTGCATTACCCTGTCTGGCATTACCGTGCCAAGCTATTGGAAGAGGACCACTCTGGTTATGTTCTCGAGCAAGGGTGTTTACATGATTCATTGCCTCATCATAGGTGTCGAAGGTGAGCCCATCAGATTTATATTTGTATCTACCCTCAGGGGCACCAAATAAAGCTAATTTAACCGAATCCCAGTAATTGGTAGGATCAGCAGCACCTGTTCCCTGAGTGTCAATAAGGGCCAGTTCAATTATGTATACATCACCGTCTGGATAGCTACGGTAGTTGGAACTCCCTGCAAAGTGACATATCAGGGCACAATTGGAATTTTTTTCCTCAGCGTATTTGGCTAAAAGTTGAGAATGAATATGTCCTGGATAAAAATCAGGATTTGCCACCTTAACAAATGAAATTCTACCTAATGGAGTAAAGGGGCCACTGGCAACAGCGACCACAGTAAAACCTACAATCACCACCACAATGGCGATTGCAACTAATGACCATTTCATCTTTCTATCACCTATTTACGTTACTAACCTAATTTTTAAAATTAAATGTTTTAACTCATTTTTGAAGCAATTATTTTCTAGATTATTTTTTTTATTAGTTTGAAGTTAATCTAATGATTTTTGAACTTAATAAATGCAACGGATGGTAATCACGTCTTTTTTATAAAATCACATGAAATAAGGCAGTAACTGGGCAACAATTCCCCCTACCACTATTGCTGTGACTAAATTCGCAGCACAAATAACACCAGCAGCTTTCACTCCAAATTCCCTGATAAGTATGCTGATAGTGGAGAGGCAGGGAATGTATAGCATTCCAATCAGTGCCAGAACAATGAACTGAACCGGAGTCAGTGCTAAGGCCAGGTTGGTGCCTACAAATGAAACCAGAGTTAAGAGCACAAACTCTTTACGCACTATTCCTACAATTAACAGTATTCCTGCAAAAACAGGAAGTCCCAGCCAGCCCACTGTTAAGGGTGCCATGAAATTGCTTATTGGTCCTAATATACCTAAAACATAGAATAACTGGATTAAGGCACTTCCCAGAATGAAAATTGGGAATACCAGGTATGTTAATGATTTCACGCGATTCCAGGTTTGTTTGAGAATTGTTGATGAGGAAGGTAGTCTCAGAGAATGCATTTCCATGATCAGTCCTGTACGTTCCCCAGGCATGGCTTTAAGGGCCAGTTTTCCCATTACGAATATTATCACTATATCCAGGACGTAAAGGGCAAGGGCCCACCATATACTAACAAAAACTGCTACCAGACTCAGGATAATAATAGTTCTGGCAGAACAGGGGGCAAATGTTATGGCAAATGCTGCCAGTATTCTTTCTCTTTTTGTTTCCAGAATTTTAGTACTGTCAATTGCAGGGACACTGCACCCGTAACCCAGTATAAGGGGGATCAGTGCCTTACCATGCAGGCCGATTTTTTGCATGAAACTATCCATCATAAATGCAACACGGGTTAGGAGCCCTGAATTTTCTATGTAAGCCAGCATAATATAGAATGGAATCACGAAGGGAACTATCAAAGTTAACCCTGCTACTAAACCTCCAAAAGCACCATTCCATATCACTGCAAATATTGGACCGGATAATGCCGGATCTACCGGCTGAAAAAAGCTTAATGCACTGGTGATTAGATCTGAGAGGAAATTTCCTATAATGAAAGTCCACACTAAAAGTCCCATTATTACCAGTGCCGATGTGAAATACCCATACACAGGGTGTATGAGGATTCTATCTAATCTCTGGGATATGGTAATTTTATATTCAGTCTGCTTTTGAGCTCCTGCTGCAATTCTATTTGCCAGGGAATATCTTTCAGAGGCCATGATGGAGAAGGATGGTTCATCATGAATTTGTTCAAGTTCAAGGGCCAGATAATTGGCTAACCCAATTGCGCGTTCTGATAATGATTCAACCTGTTTATTTATTTCAGGATCATTTTCCAAGAGTTTAAGGGACAGCCATCTATTGGAATATCCCAGATCAATGTTTTCTGATTCCAAGAAATTTTGAAGTTGTTTAACTGCTTTTTCAACTTCGCCACCGTATTCCGGGGAGATATCAGGTTTTTTCTTACTTCGGGCAATGTCAACTGCATTTTTTATGAGTTTCTGTAAACCTTCACCATGAATAGCTACAGTAGGGACTACTGGAACTCCCAGTGCTTTTTCCAGCTTTTTGGTGTCAATCTCAAATCCTTTACCCCTGGCAATGTCCATCTGGTTAACACAAACCACCATTAGAACTTCCATTTCCATTAGCTGTAGTGTGAAAAAAAGATTTCTCTCCAGTACTGATGCATCCAGCACATTGATCACAACGTCTGGCTTTTCATTGGCAATGTATTCCCTGGAAACTATTTCTTCCATGGAAAATGTGGAAAATGAGTATATTCCAGGTAAATCTATTACATGGAGCTTCTGACCATGATACTGGAGATTCCCCTCAGCACGATCCACTGTCTTACCGGGCCAGTTCCCAACCACCTGGTCAGAACCGGTTAAGTAATTAAAAATAACGCTTTTACCAACGTTGGCATTCCCAGCAAGGGCTATGGTAATGTCGTTGGGTTGGGATGATATTTCTGCGTCAGGGGAGGATGAAACGGTTTTTTCATAATCAGATTTTTCAATGCACTCAGGAAGTTTAACCATATGATAAAGCTCCTCCGGATTTTGGGGTGTTTTCCCTGATGATCTCCACAAAAACGTTTTTCGCGATATCTCTTCCCAGTGCCAGATTGGATCCACGGACCAGTAATTCCACTGGTCCCTTGAAAGGAGCAACTTCAAGCACGCTTATTTGAGCACCCATGGTTATTCCCATATCCATTAATCTACGGATAACTTTATAGTCACCCCTGATGAATGAAACTTTACCTTTTTCATTCTTTTTCATGTCAGTGATAGAAACAAGGTTTTTATCACGTTTTCCCACCTGGTTTACTTCTTCCTGCTTGCGCTTGCGGCATTCTTCACAGGTTTCAAATTTGAAATCACAAACCGGTATCAGTTCTTCATCATCTGGACATTCATCAGGATTCTTTAGAAGGTGGCACAGTGCTCGTTCAGCATCGTCTGATAGCACGTGTTCCATTTCACAGGCCTGATCATGAACTTTTTCTTTCTTAATTTTAAGCACGTCATGGAGAAATCTCTCCAGGAGTCTGTGCTTTCTGGTGATGTTGGAAGCAATTTTATATCCTTCCTCAGTGAGAGTGACACCCTTATAGGGTGAATAATGAACGTAACCTTCTTTTTCAAATTTTTTAATCATCTGAGTAACACTTGCCGGGGATATATTGAGCATATTGGATATGTTGGTAGTTTTAACTGGACGTTCCTTCAATGAGAGCTTGTATAAAACTTCCAGATATTCCTCTGCATTTTCACTTAAGATTTTTTCAGAAGACATTTAGGGTCACCTAAAAATAATCTGGTTTAATACTATATAAAAGTTAGGGTAACCTAAGAAGATTTTTTAATTAAAAACATTACTAGGATAAACACTACTAGCATTTCAAAGTAAAATCATGAAAAAATGAATAAAATTGAATTAATGAATAAAAATTGAATAAAACAAAGCAATGAAAGAGATTTTGCTTAATATAGATAGTTATAGTTAATTTTGAATTATATTAGAAATTTTAGCCTATTTTAGATAATTTTAAATTAATATTAGAAAATTCTAGGCTATTTATGATAATTCGAGGTTATTAAAAATAAAAAAAATGAGTTAATTAAAAAAAGTAAATGAAAAAGGGTGGTAAGTCCTATGGACTTACATCATTGGTGGCATTCCACCAGGCATTCCACCCATACCTTCCATTCCACCCATGTCGGGTTCACCGCTGCCGGTGGAGGCGATCATGTCATCGATACGCAGAATCATCTCTGCGGCTTCTGCTGCAGATTGGATGGCCTGTTTTTTAACCCGTTTAGGTTCAATAACCTGGGCGTCCTTCATGTTGGTGACTTCACCTTGGAATACATCCAGTCCCATGTAGAAGTTGTCTTCATGAGCTGCTCGCAGGTCCACCAGTGCATCGATCTGGTCAAGTCCAGCATTTTCTGCCAGGGTTTTAGGGACAACTTCCAGGGCTTCAGCAAAGGCTGCAATTGCCAGCTGTTCTCTTCCACTGATGGTGTCAGCGTAATCTTTGAGACCTCGGGCTATGGCTATTTCTGGTGCGCCACCTCCAGCTACTACTTGACCGTCTTCCACTGTGGCTGAAACTACACCGATAGCATCTTCCACTGCTCTTTCCACTTCTTCGGCCACGTGTTTGGTACTTCCACGTAGGATGAGGGATACTGCTTTGGGGTCTTCGCATTCTTCCACGAATATGAGAATTTCATCGAATATTTTCTTCTCGTAAACATGTCCTGCGTGTCCCAGGTCGTCTGATGAGAGTTCTTCGACGTTAGTTACAACTTGGGCTCCGGTTGCTTTACCTATGCGTTCCATGTCGGATTTTCTAACCCTTTTAACTGCTAAGATTCCTGCTTTGGCCAGTAAATGCTGGGCCAGGTCATCTATTCCTTTCTGACAGAAGATTACATCGGCACCGCTGGCAACAACTTTGTCCACCATGTCCTTTAACATCTGCTCTTCCTGTTCTATGAATGCCTGCATCTGAGCTGGGTCGGTGAGTTTGATCTTGGCATCAGTTTCCAGGTCTTTGACTTCTATTGGGTATTTCAGAAGTGCTATGCTAGCATCTTTTAAGTCCTTAGGCATGGAATTGATTGCTCTGCTTTTGTCAATAACCACTCCGTTGACTATCTGTGAGTCGTGGACTGTTGCACCCTGTATCCGGTGAATGTTAATCTGGTCAGAGTCAACTTCACCGTCTTCTTCTACCTGGAGTACTGCATCAACTATCAGTTCTGCCAGTGGTTCTCGTGCTTTTTCAGTTCCTTTACCAGTCATGGCAGTCATGGCCACCATAATGAGAGTTTCACGGTCACTAGCATCAATAGCTATCTGGTTTAATAGTTCTAGAGCTTTTGCTGCTGCTTTCCTGTATCCCATTACCAGGGTGGTTGGGTGTATTTCCTGATCCAGGAGATCTTCTGCTTTTTTGAGTAATTCTCCAGCAATGATGACTGCAGTGGTGGTTCCGTCTCCCACTTCATCTTCCTGGGTTTTGGCTACTTCTACCAGCATTTTAGCTGCTGGGTGTTCAATGTCCATTTCTTTGAGGATGGTTACACCATCGTTGGTTACTACGATGTCTCCCATTCCATCAACCAACATCTTGTCCATTCCTTTGGGACCAAGAGTGGTTCTAACAGTCTCAGCCAGAACCTTTCCAGCCATTATGTTCATTCTTTGAGCATCTCGGCCTAAAACTCTTGAAGAGCCCTCAGGCATTATAATAATAGGTTGTCCTTGACCTTGTCCTAATTGTGCCACAATATCAACTCCTTTCTTTTCAATTGGTATTTTATCAGTGGGTTAGAGGTTATATAAATATGTTTGTGTATTAAGTTGGCGGTCAAAATCGAATAATACGCTTTTAAAAAGAGACTGAATGAATTTTTAAAGGTTATAATGTCTGGATAAAAAAGTAAAAAAGAAAAAAAATGGATTTTTAAGTTACAGGATTAGGTTATAGTAGTAGTGTTAAGGATGCTTTGGAATATGGTGTTATATTGTTCAAACCCACCTCTTGGAGTAGCAAACTGTATGTAATATGCTGTTTTATTGTCTTTAGTGAAGATGTATGTTTTACAATCAAGTGATTTGCCAGATGACGCTCCAGTACCACCATAAACATATTCAAATCCATTATAACCATTTTTCAGGGTAATGTTGGTTTTGTTGAGATAGTCTCCTGCTTCAGCTGAAATGTAATATTTATACAAGCGGTCAGCTGCTTCAGAGAGGTTTCCAGCGGTGATATTGCTTTTTCCAATTCCCATATATACAGTGTAATTATCTATTGAATCACCCTGCAGTATAATAGTCAGCATTTTAAAACCAGATTGAGCTGTGAGGTTCTCATCATTTTGAGGGATGGCCTTTTCACTCCAGTTTCCAGGATACTGTAATGAAATCCCCTCTTTATCAAAGGTTTTATAACCTGCAGTGTTGTTTCCACCACTTTGACTGGTACAACCTGAGACAAAAACCACCAAGGCAACAATTAAAAAAATATAAATTTTTGCATATTTCAATTTTTCACCCCTCTTAAATCTTAATTTTTTAAAAGATTCTTAATTTTTTAAAAATAAATAGACCCTTTATAAGAACAATAACTTTTGTTATCCTATAATCTGTTGGATATACGTCACTAAATCAAATCATATTTTAGTTATAACCCCCCATTCGAATAACAAAATTCCATATTATATTCAGTGATAATTTACACTTGGTTTCACAATATAAATAACCATTGAAAAGATTTGATGTGAATATAATCACAATCTCTGTGATTATTAATCAAGACTGGTTCTCATGTTGAATAATTACAGGATATTATCAATTTACAATGTTATGAATAATTACTGGATATTACGAATTTACAATGTTATGTCTATTACTAATTTTCTAAAATCATTTTTAAAAAACCGTGATTTACCATAATTACCATTTAAACGATTTAATAATTTAAAATGATCTTAAAGGTCAAATAAACTTTATTATTAATCAAAAAAGGTTTAAATAACCTTTAAATAGGTCAGTAATTATCATTATAGTGTAGATGGATTTAAGAAGAATTATGGTAATACTTAGCCCCCTATAAAATTATTTCTTCTCTTTTTTATTATTAAGAGTCCATTTAAAAAATCGACTGGAATGTTAAAAAAAATCAGGAATAAAAACATTATCTGCTGTTGGCTGGTGAACTAGGTTAAATCTGGAAACTGGGAGCTATTTGAAATAATCGAAATATAATGCCGGTAATACTAGGTGTAAAAGGTGCTGTGATGAAGGATATAAATATTGAAGACAATATTGGGCTATTTAAGAATATTAGCCTGCAAATTAAAGAGAATGAAAGCTTTCAGAAATTTAAAGAAGATAGTGAGTATCGTTTGATAGTTTTAACTATTATTTCTGGAGTATTCCTGTTAATCAGCTGGTCAGGGATCCTTAAAGGTATATTGCCCTTTGATGTGGCACTGGTAAGTGTGGTGATCAGCGGAACGCCCATTCTCATTGAAGCAGGGAAGGGTTTGGTCACTAAATTTGATTTAAAAGCAAATGTTCTGGTTAGTATTGCCCTTATTGCTTCTGTTGCTATAGGTGAATATTTCGCAGCTGGAGAAATTGCAGTTATCATGATGATCGGTGAGATCTTAGAGGACCGAACCGTTAGAAAGGCTCATGAAAGTGTTAAAAAACTCATCCAGTTAACTCCCCAGGTGGCCCGGGTAAAGACACCTAATGGGGAAAAGGAAGTGCAAGTAAGTGAACTGGAAATTGGGAATATCATTCTGGTAAAACCTGGTGAATCCATCCCAGTTGATGGAATTATTGTAAGTGGAAACACCTCAGTAGATCAATCTATTTTAACAGGAGAATCTATGCCAGTTGATAAAAAACCAGGTGATGAAGTATTCATAGGCACTTTGAACCAGTTAGGAGCCATTGAAATAAATGCTACCAGAGTTGGTGAGGACACATCCCTGGCTGAACTCATCAGATTAATTAAAGAATCTGAAAGTAGGAAAGCACCGGTGGTCAGATTAACTGACCGGGTCGCCACCATCATTGTCCCCATTGCCGTAATTGCCTCCCTGGTTACATACTTCGTAACCCACGATATCATACGGCTGGTAACCATTCTGGTTGTATTCTGTCCCTGTGCCCTGGTACTGGCCACTCCCACCGCAATCATGGCTGGGATTGGCAATGCATCACGCAAGGGAATTCTTATAAAAAGTGGAGAAGCCCTGGAAAACGTGGGAAGGGTCCAAACAGTTGCATTTGATAAAACCGGCACCATAACCTATGGTAAACCCGAAGTAATTGATGTGATATCTTTTCATGAAGATTATTTTCCAGAGGAGATCTTACAATTAGCAGCGGTAGCTGAGAAATTCTCAGAACATCCTCTGGGTCAGGCTGTGTATTGTAAAGCTAAAAAAGAATCACTGCAGATTTTAGATCCCCATGAATTTAAAGTGGATCTTGGTCAGGGTGTTGAGGCGCAAATTGGTAATGAAAGGGTTATGGTTGGTAATCAAAAACTAATGGATAAACATCAAGTTCAGGTAAAGCAACACCATAACGCAATCATCAGAGACTATGAAAATCAGGGAAAAACTGTTTTACTTGTTGCCATTCGAAACTCCATTTTAGGGATTATAACTGTTGCCGATACCATTAAAGAGAAATCTAAAGAAACCGTGAAAGAACTTAAAGAAATGGGTATAAAAGAAGTCTTTCTGTTAACCGGTGACAATGAGGTAACTGCCTCTTCCATTGCCAGGGAGATCGGTGCCGATAATGTATATTCCCAGCAGCTACCTGGCGACAAGGTCCGGGTAATTGAAGAAAGGATTACTAATGGTGAAAAGGTGTGCATGATTGGAGATGGGATAAATGATGCTCCTGCCCTGGCCAGGTCCAATGTAGGTGTGGCCATGGGTGCACTGGGATCAGATGTGGCCATTGAAAGTGCAGACGTGGCACTGATGTCTGATGATCTATCTAAAATCCCGGAACTCATTAATCTTTCCCGAAAAGTCAGGGGCACCATCAATGTAAATATCGTGGTTCCTATTCTGATAAACTTCACTGCCATATTATTAGCAGGTTTTGGTATTATAGGACCAGTAGCCGGTGCTTTGATTCATAATATGGGATCAGTACTGGTGGTAGCCAATTCATCAAGGCTTATCAGTTACCGTCACAATTCTAAAAATCACAAATCAGTAATTAAAATCAAAAATGGGGAACCCACCTCATAATTATCTATCTTTAATTACAGATTGATTTTAATTACAAATTACTCATAACAATCTATTTAAAGGTTATAATACATATCTAAGGTAAAGTACGATTTGATTTAGAATTCTGGTAATATCCGAGAGGTGAAAAAAATGGCAGCCAATCTCCATGTTATAGCTGGTAAAAAAGAGGGTTGGGATGTTAAAAGAGACGGGGCAGTAAAAGCTTCCGGGCACTTTGACACCAAAGAAGAAGCAATAGAATTTGCCGAGAAAGAAGGGCAAAGATACAATGTTGAAGTTTTCATCCATAATGAAGATGGAAAAATAGAAAAGAAAGAAAGCTTCGGTAAAAACCTATATCCCGGGTAAATCTGGGATTTTTTACTTGTTTTAAGGAATTTCCCTCTTGTTTTAATTGTTTATTGTTCTAATTCTGTATTTTTTAAAAAAAAAATAAAAAAAATAATTCTCTATTCTGTGATATTCACATTGTAGAAAATTAGATCCACAGGGAGACAGTTATCCCATGGCCTTGATTTTGCCATTATTAAACTGGTTTCTCCGGTTTTTAAAGCTTTAAATTCGAAAATTCGTGTTCCACCTGATCCACATAATATTGGTGTATTTGGAATGTAATTTGAAGATTTAAGTTCTAAAAAATTCTGATCATAACTTTCACTCCAAATATAGCCAGTGGTGGGGTTTTCACGCAGTGCTATAGTGAATGTTTCACCATTTTTTACATTTATATTTTGTTGATGGCTCTGTTCTGCGGCAAATGATCCTGAAACCATGCTAAATGAAATCAACACCATGAAGACTAGACCTGCTATTTTAGATGCTTTAATATTTTCACCTCCATTATCACTTAATGTAAAATTTAAAAGTTTAAGTATATAAGGATTGTGTTTATTAAATGTAATTACATAAAACAAAGTTGAAATTCATCTGAAAACTAAAAATACAGGATAATTCTAATCGATCACTTGAAAAAATAGATATTAAACCCCTGAAACTATAAAAAAATAAAATCCGTGCATTAAAAACAAATCCTTAAATGATCTTTAGATGTTATAATTCCAAATTAATTATCTTAAAAAAATTGTTATTCCAAATTAATATAACTTCAAAACTATCTTCCCAATTGAAATAACTTCAATAATTATATTCCCAATTATTACAACTTCAAATTGTAATTAAATTCCCATATAAATTTCCCGGTGTGTTCACACCCTGCAAGATGCTCCATTTCATGAGAAACACCATAAGCTGCAGATCCTTCAAAACAAAGCGGCCCACCAATCCTTTTAAGACTTATCTCCATGATTTTAGGGTTAAGTTCTGCCAGTATAATATCTTCAGCATCGAGTTTCACCCTGAAGGGTCTTTCCACCAGTTCACGTTCATTTTTACCACCACACTTCTCCAGGCGCAGAACTTTACCCTCAGTGGAGATTAACATGGGATTCACAAAGAGTGTAACTTTCTCCAGGGTGTAACCTTCACCCTCATCATCATTGTAGCGGGTTATTTTCTCCTTCACCGCCATGGCTTCCAGTTCACTGGTTTTGAAACTCCAGTCACCACCGAATTTAAGGGAGAATAATATCGGTATGAATGCATCCGGTTTAATCTGGAGGTCATTTATGGCTTTATTCTCAGCAAAATTAAAAGAAAGCTGTTTTTTTAGTTTATCAAAATTTAATTTATCATAATCGGTTAATTTACCGTAACCTGTTAATTTATCATATTCTTGAAATTCCACACCATCACCATTCTAATGATTTAAAATACAAATTAGCTAAACTAATTTTGCTATCATTCAAGCGCATTTTTCATAATACGCACACTTAGCGTAGATTATAAGCTCAATTTGATAAATAATTTAAACTAACTTATTACATAATTCAGCTAACTTTGATACATAATTGAAGCTCATTTTACTAATCATTTAAGCAAGATAATTATATCACAGTGTTAATCAATCCATTTAAAAAAAAACAAATAAAAAAACAGTATAAATCCTAGGGTCAGATTTTAACTGTTTTATAATTTATGAATGAGTATTTAATTATTTTATTTATTCTGGTGGTCCTGAATGGCCTTATCCACCACGTTAAGTATGGCTGGATCAAGGTCATCTTCTTCCCGTATAACCATTGGAATATTATCACAGTAAACTACTTCCAGGCCTGCTTTAAGAGCATCTTTGGTTGCCACATCCACTGCAGCGGCTTTTAGCTCTGTTAGCATAACATCTACTTCATTGATGTATTTTTCAATGTCTTTCTGGAGTAATGGCCTGTTGGAAAGGTAGGGAGTGGTTCCAACAACAGTACAGCCGTATTCTTCTTCCAGATGTTTTATCAGAACATCTTTAACGGAATCTGGAGCTGTGGTGGCAAACAAAACCAGTTTACCCTCCACGGAATCCAAGGGTTTGGGACGGAACACTGTGGGTATCACCGTGGCCTCAGGGTTGATTTCTTTTATAACCTTTTCAATGCGTTCCACTTTCTGTGGACTGGCCATTGGTTCTTCACACATGGTGATAACTGCCAGGTCTGCCATTTTAATCCGGAAAGGTCCGAAGAATCGCTCAATGTTAATCATGGGCTGGTTAGCTCCCACCAGTACAATGTGTCGGTCGGTTTTAATGGGTGGTATGGCTGCTCCACTACCTTCCATTATCACAAACTCGGAATCAACATCATTGGCCATCTGGGCACCCTTTTTCATGTTGGTAATGAACACCTGACCCACCATTCCACCACCACAACGGCGGCATCCAATGGTGAGTATACGGCTCATCAGGGCATCTTCCCAATGGTCACTAGCAGCGTGAATTCCTTTATCAGACTGTTCCATGAGGTACTGCGGTGTGATTTCGATCTCATCACCCCTGACAATTTCTGGTTCCTCTGGACCACCACGGCCCATTGCTACCACACATGGATTGTATTGTTCCCTGTGTATTAATCGGGCTGCATAGGCTGATACTGCTGTTTTACCTATGCGTTTACCGGTTCCCAGGATCTTGACCGAGGGTTTAGTGAGAACATCGTATTCATCCAGGGGTTGAAAGGAAAAATCAGGACCCTCATAGAGAATTCCCTCTTCCAGCACCAACGATGCGATTTTAAAACGTTTAGAATAATCAACAACAGGTTCATCAGAAAGATCCATGACAACATCTGCCTGATGATCCACTGAAACCTTAACAATAAGATCATAAGGTATTTTATGATGATCAGACCCGAAATAAACTTTAACTCCCAGTTTTTCACCAATAGATTCGGGTGTGGCATCTCTTAGCTTTTCTGTGCCTCCAATAAAAACTGCGGCCACGACTTCAATATGTTCAAGGTTATCTAATGTGTTTAAAGCGGATTTAGTAACTGGAAGGTAGTGCTCACCATCTATCAAGCATACCATCTTCAATAAAGCACTCATCTATTTTCACCAGCCAGGGGTTCCTCTTATTGCATCTTAATCTTTTGGGCAGCTAACGTATCTTCATTCTGGAATTTTATGAGTTCTTTCCGCGACCGTTTAACCAGTTCTGAGAGGCCATTGGAAATGTTAGAAGAACTTCCTCCGTTATTGGCAGCAATTATCTCAGAAATAGAATTTGACAATACAAAAATAGCATATTTATGTTCAGCTTTGGTGCGGTGTATGTGATGTGGGCTAATGTTAAGGCATAAATAATCCTTACACTCATCCTTCACCTCATACTCATGGTCCAGATGCTTCAAAACGTATACCAAAAATTGATGCAACTGTATAAGCTCATCTTTGTACATATCTACCAGACACCTACAATTAAGTAATTAAGATTCGATCAATATGCATATATAAGTTTTTACCTAAAGCTATACCCAGAAAAAACCATAAGCATAAGGCAAAAAGTATGAAAGTACTGGGCATAGTGGGTAAATTATAGTTTACCTATGATTACAAATAAAGGTTTGGACTGATCTATTAAACAATACCATTTGTATGCAATAACTCCTATTACATCTTAATAATTATTTAATAAATTGATACCTGGTTAAAAAATGAAAACCGTGAAAATTGAAGATGGAAACATAAGAGAACTTCTGGGACGGTCACAGATAGATTCTGATTCTGTTATGAACATCGTAAATAATATCATCAGTGATGTTAAGGCCAATGGGGATGAAGCACTCCGTCAGTACACTGAAAAATTTGATGGGGTTAATTTAAAGGATTTTCTCATTGCACCAGATGATCTGAAAGAGAGTCTCAGTAAGATTGAAGATAATTTAACAAACAGCCTTAAACAGGCTGCATCCAACATCCGTAAATTCCATCAGGCCCAGCTACCACAGGACTGGTCCATGGAAGTGGATGAAGGTATAACTGCCGGCCAGATTGTCCGCCCTCTGGAAAGGGTGGGGTGTTACATACCTGGAGGGAGGGCGGTTTACCCTTCAAGCATCCTCATGACAGTTATCCCTGCTAAAGTTGCAGGGGTAAATGAGATCATCTGTTGCACTCCTCCGGGTCCAGATGGAAAGGTGGAGGATATTGTACTTGCCGCAGCATACCTTGCTGGTGCTGATAAAGTTTACAGGGTGGGCGGAGCCCAGGCCATTGCAGCCATGGCTTACGGAACAAAAACCATACCTGCAGTGGATAAAATTGTGGGACCGGGTAATATCTTCGTGACTGCTGCTAAGAAGATGGTCTACGGCCAGGTGGATATTGACTTCCCTGCAGGACCCTCAGAGGTACTGATAATAGCAGATGAAACCGGTAACCCTGATTACATAGCACTGGATCTTCTGGCCCAGGCCGAGCACGATCCCCAGGCAGCATCTGTACTGGTGACCACATCCCCGGAACTAGCCAGGTCAGTTGATACCAAAATCAAAGAAAAACTTCCCCAGATGAAACGGGAAGAGATCATCACTGAATCACTCCAGAAAAATGGGAAAATCATTCTGGCCAGTTCCCTTGACGAAGCAGTTAATTTTTCCAATGAATACGCACCTGAACACCTGATGATCATGACCTGTGACCCAGAGGAAGTGGTTAAGGATATTAAAAATGCAGGCAGTATCTTCCTTGGAAATTTAACCCCTGTTGCAGCCGGTGATTATGGGTCTGGTACCAACCATGTCTTACCCACATCATTCTGTGCCCGGATGTACTCAGGACTTTCCACCGAGTCCTTCCTGAAAAAACCTACAGTCCAGCGGTTATCCAGGGAGGGTTTGAACAGTCTTAAAGATGTGGTGATTCCTTTAGCAGAATATGAAGGTTTATATGCTCATGCTGAGTCATTTAAAAAGCGTCTTGATGTGGATTGATTGTAAATCTTGAATATATCTTTTAAAGAGTGGTTTTTAGATTAATTGCAAAAATAATCTGGATTGATTAAATATTAAATCTGAATTGATTAAAATCAATCTGGATCTAATCCATGGCTAAATTAATATATAATATAATACCCCAATGATATTAAGAAGTAAAAATTAGATTGAATAAATAATATTATATTATACATATTTTAAAGATATAAATCTAAATTTAAGCTTAAAGCTTTTTTTAGAGATTCATATAATAAATCAGCATCTTTATCAATTTGTATGTTATTAAAATGAAGATTAATCTAAAAGAAGGATATAAATCCTCAAAATAAGGAATAATCCTTCAAAAATGGAACAAACCTTCAAAGGAATAATCCATCAAACGGAATAAATTTTATATTATAATAATCGAGGTGAATTAAATTGACAGATTCATTAGGAGACTGGAAAAGAACACATTATTCACAGGAACTAGACGAAGATATGGACACTGAATCAGTGACACTCATGGGCTGGGTTCATGAAATCCGTGACCTCGGAGGTATCATATTCGTACTCTTACGTGACCGGAACGGTATCACCCAGATAACCGCGCCCAGTAAAAAGATCACTCCAGAGTTACTTGCCGAAATAAGGAAATTTAAAAAGGAATCTGTAATTGCAGTTAAAGGAACTGTACAGGGATCACCTAAAGCCCCAGGCGGTGTGGAGATCATACCCACCGAAGTAAAGGTTTTAAACGAATCCAAACAGCCACTGCCTCTGGATCCAACCGAGAAGGTGCGGGCTGAAATTGACACCAGACTGGACTCACGGTACCTGGATCTGAGAAAACACAGCATCAGTGCCATATTCAAGATAAAAAGTGTAATGCTGCACTCGGTCCGGATTTATCTGGAAGAAAAAGGTTTCATGGAAGTTAACACCCCTAAACTGGTGGGATCCGCAACTGAAGGTGGGACAGAACTCTTCCCAATCACCTACTTTGAAAGGGAAGCCTTCCTGGGACAGAGCCCCCAGCTTTACAAGCAGATGATGATGGCCACTGGACTGGACAAGGTTTATGAAATCGCCCCTATATTCAGGGCTGAAGAACACGACACCATGCGTCACCTCAACGAAGTTATCTCCATTGATGCTGAAGTGGCATTTGCCAACCAGGAAGATGCCATGAACCTACTGGAGAAACTGGTGCACAATGCCATTAAAGAGGTAAAGGAAAACTGTCAAAGAGAACTGGAAGACCTGGGAGTGGAACTGGAAGTACCTGAGATACCATTCCCCCGCTTAGAATACGATGAAGTCATTGATATCGTTAACTCCAGAGGAGTATCATTAAGTCATGGTGAGGACCTTTCCCGTGCTGCTGAAAAGGCACTGGGAGAAGCCATGGACGGGTACTACTTCATAACCAACTGGCCCAGTGAAATCAAACCATTCTATGTAATGCCCCATGAAGATGCACCCGAGAAAAGCTATGCCTTTGACCTGATGTACCGGGACCTGGAAATATCCTCAGGAGCAACCAGGGTACACCAGCACGACTTACTGGTTGAACAGATAAAAAGCAAGGGACTTAACCCCGACTCATTCCAGCGTTATCTGGCAGCATTTGAGTACGGAATGCCACCACACGCAGGCTGGGGACTGGGAGCAGAACGATTCACCATGTGCATCACTGGAATGAAAAACATCCGTGAAACAGTGCTCTTCCCAAGGGACAGGAGAAGGTTGACTCCTTAAGTTCAACCAACCTTTTTAAAAAAAGGTTGAACAAAACATGAATTTTAGTCATGTTGAATATTAAAAAAAGTTAAATAAAATTTCTTTTTTTTAATTTCCCTTCTTTTTAAATTCATTACCTTTTCATTAAATATAATCAATATTGAACAGGGTAAAATTATTCATTAAATATAATCAATTCCAAAATCATTAAAGAAACTCACTCCAGAGGAATTCAAATATGAAAATATACGACATAGCGGTAGTTGGAGCTGGACCTGCAGGTTGCATGGCTGCAATTCGAGGGGCACAACTCGGTCAGGAAGTTATTTTAATTGAGAGAAATGATAAAATAGGCCGTAAACTCCTTTTAACAGGTAATGGTCGATGCAACCTTACCAATACAGCCACACTTGATGAATTCCTTGAAAAATTTGGTAGGAGAGGTTCATTTTACCGGAACGTATTCGGTGAATTTTCCAACCATGACCTCATGGATTTTTTCCAAAATCACGGCCTGGAATTAAAAGAAGAAGAAAATGGACGTGTATTCCCAGTTACAGAAAGAGCTGAATCTGTAGTGAATATTTTAAAAAATGTTCTATCCGAAAACCATGTGCAAATCCAGTATAATTACCGTTTGGAACATCTTCATAAAAGTTCCAAGATTTTCAAGCTCTCTTCAACAGAGAACGAGATAATTTCCGCACATAACGTTATCATCGCTACTGGAGGAACAACCTATGAATTTACCGGTTCCACCGGTGATGGTTACACTGTTGCCAGGTTACTGGGGCATCACGTAACCGAGCTCAAACCCGGATTTGTTCCATTACGGGTACGTGAAAAATGGGTTCACGACCTTAAGGGAGTTACCCTGGAGGATGTGGGCCTCAGTATAGGATATGGTGGGAAGAAAATATCATTACCCGATGGAAACCTGCTCCTAACACACTTTGGAATTTCAGGACCGGTTATTCTTGATATGAGTAACATGATCGTTAAAACCATGGATAAACATGGTGATCTGAAGCTTTACATTGATTTTAAACCTGGTATCAATCAGGAAACCCTTAACAACCAGCTGATGAAAGACTTTGAAAGTCACAGTAAAAAGATTTTGAGAAATTATTTAAAAATTCATCTTCCCAACAGTACCATAGACCCGGTTTTAGAGATTCTATCGATTTATCCTTATAAAAAGTTGAACCAGATCAACAAAAAAGAGCGATTGTTATTAGTGAATATATTAAAGGCTCTCCCATTAACAATCACCGGGCATCTTCCCATGAATAAAGCCATGCTTACCTGCGGTGGTGTATCTAAAAAGGAGATTAACCCTCAAACCATGGAATCAAAACTGGTTAAGGGATTGTACTTTGCTGGAGAGATACTTTCAGGATGCGCACCCAGTGGTGGTTATAACCTTCAACAGGCATTCTCTACAGGTTATGCTGCAGGTAGTAGTGCCTCAAATAATTCTTGAAAAAATAAAATTTTAAATCAATACAACAGGAAGAGTTAAAATCCTGTTAATTGATTTTTTTATTGGTTTTTACCTATGGTTTTAATGTACTCTTCCAGTGGTCGGGTAGTAAAGTAAAGCACAATTATTGCACCAATTAACCATGTGAAGTTTGTAACAATGGTCTGTGCTGAATTTCCCACTGGAAATACCACCAAACCAAAAGCCATCAAAGGGACAAATGCCAGGTACACTGTTATAAGGGATACAGTAATGGCCTTTCTAATTTCACCGGTGTTAAATGGGGATGTTCCAGACATGTAATTTACAATGAGCATTATTCCAAAGAAAGTGACCAATCCAAGGGAAACAAATATCCACTGTAATGGTATGGCCAGAAGAGTGATGATGGCAGGTATAACCACCAGATCCAGAACTCCCAAAATACTGATCATCTTCAGGGCACTTTTCCAGCTTTTTTCCTTTGAATGCCGGACCTTTCGCAGGAGGTTGTCACGTTCCTTAGTGGCCTTTATTCTTTCTTTATCCATCCATTCAATCTTACTTCCAAGTTCATCGTTGATGGATTGTAATTTTTCAATTTTTAGAAGATTCAAATTGTTGATATCTTTTTCAAGATCAATCCTTTGTTGATTTAATTCATCAACAGTTGTTTCCATTTTTTTTTCTTCTTCTTCAGCCATGATAAATCCCCCCAATGAGGATATTAGATTAAGGTGTAAGACACCACTTATGTTTAATCTTACTATATTTATTGGAATATATTAATTTTTAGATGGAATTCATACTATCAGATAGGTCTTGTATAAAATATTTATTCAATTTTTAAGGAGAAATAGATTTACTTATTTAAGGAGAACTGAATTTAGATGACTTATTAATTGTCTTTTATTTTTTTAATAAATTTTATATTTCCAATAATATTCGGCCTTTTAAACATCCCATAGTATGAATGTATGTAATCACTTATTATATAGATTTTAAACTTTCATATTAAAATATACACAGAATTTTTTAGAAAAACAGATATATTAGCCATTATAAACTCTAATTTTTATCATACACTAACAAAACATAAAGGAGGTGAAAAAATACCAAAAACACGATTAGTAATGGAAAAAACGCATATCGCAGTTGTTTTAATAGTTTTATGTTTTATAGTAGTCTTCTGCATGAGCAGTGCATCAGCAGCAGAAAATGACACCATCTACGTGAATAATTCTCATGGAAATGATTCTTGGGATGGTCTTACCTGGGAAACAGCAAAAAGCACCATTAAAAACGCAACAGAAACCGTGAACAACGGTGGAACAGTTAACATTGGTGAAGGAACCTACAGTGGAGCAGGTAATACTAATATAATCATAACTAAAGACATGACCATTAATGGGGCTGGAATTGATAAAACCATCATTGATGGCTCAAGTTCAAATCAAATATTCCTCATTAACTCCGGCACAGTGAACATTAACAACCTTACCATAACCAATGGCACATCACTGAAGGGTGGAGGCATATGTAACTATGGTACCCTCACCATTAACCAATGCAAATTCACCAACTGTACCACTCATTACATGCCATTGAGTGGAGGTTCGGCTATTTACAGTGATGATGGTTGTACATTAACCGTGAAAAATTCAATCTTCACCAACAATGACGCACGTAGTAGTCAAACCTATGGAGCAACTATCCTTAGCTGTGGACCACTGATCGTTGAAAACTCCGACTTTATAGGCAACCAAGCATTCTCTGGAGGTGCAATTTCTATTCTGTATGACATCAACGCAATTATTAGCGGCTGTAACTTCATTAATAACACTGCCCTCAAATCAGGAGGAGCGCTTTGTATATATTCGGATAAGTCTACAGTGAGCATTAATTCCAGCAGTTTCGTGGGAAACACTGCCCAGAATATACCCTCCACTAACAACATCGACAACCTATTTTATAGCAACTTGGACATCAGTTCTAACTGGTGGGGAACCAATACAGGTGTTGATGGAGTTGACGGTGCATTTACATGTAATAACTGGATTTACATGACCCTTACTGGAAATAGTCCCATCAACTATGGTGAAAAAAGTACTATAACTGCTAACTTCAATAATCTTTCCGATGGAACAGTTGTAATTCCGTATAACACTCACATGCCCGATGGAAACAGTGTAATTTTCAGCACAGACCAGGGATCTGTCAATCCCACACAATCGGTAACCAAAGATGGCCTGGTGCAAACAATCCTAACTGGGGCCAATGGAGGTACAGCCAATGTCACCGCAAAATCAGGTACACAATTGCTAAGTGTTACCATAACCATCAACCAAGCATCCACTCAGATCACAGTAAACAACACTACCGGAATCAACAACCAAACCACCAACCTAACCGCAACACTAACCGACCAGAATGGCAACCCACTATCAGATAAAACCATAGAATTCAACATAAACGGAACCAGTATAGGCACCGCCACAACCAACAACCAAGGAATAGCCACACTACAATACACCATCACACAAACACCCGGAACACACACCATAACCGCAAACTTCCCCGGAGACAGCAATTACACCAGCAGCACCGGAACCGGAACATTAACTGTGTACAAAACATCAACACAAATCTTAGTTAACAACAGCATAGGAACTAACAACGGAACCACCAACCTAACCGCAACACTAACCGACATCAATGGCACTCCCATAAAAGACAAAACAGTGAATTTCACAATTAATGGAACCAGTGTAGGAACAGGGACCACAGATAGCAACGGAATCGCTACCTTAACCTATAAACTCACCAAAGCAGGTGATTTTGTTTTAACTGCCAGTTTTGCAGGTGATGGTGATTATTTAACATCCACAGGTTCTGGTAAATTACACGTTGACCCATCAGCAAACCTGTACATGGACCCCACAACCAGCAACAACAATCCACTAGCAGGCCAGGAATTCCAGATCACCTATAAATTAGGTAACTATGGACCAGACGCTGCAGAAAACGTTACTATAACCTTCACTTTACCTGAAGGATTAGAATACGTGGATCTCAGTGCAGACAGCGGAATTTGCAGCTACGATCCCACAACACGGATCGTGACCTGGAAACTGTTAACTGTACCACAGGGAGACCCTTATCTTTATCTCACAGTACGTGGAACCAGTGCCGGAACATACATCCTAACACCAACCATAAGCACGTCCACTTACAACTGGAAAACCGGAAACCAGGGCATTCTAAACATCCACATCAACCCTGTAAAATCCAGTGACAACAGCGCTAATACCGTGAACGCAGCAACACAAACAGTAGCGATGCAAAATACTGGTGCAAATCCTATAGGACTCGTACTGGCTATTCTAACCATACTGGGTGGAACATTAGTACCACGGAAAAAATAACCCTTTTTTTACCTTTTTTACTTTTTAGATAGTGATTTTACTGTATTTAAATAGCAATGCTATTGGATTTAAATAATAATGTAATAGATACATTCCATCAAAAAACAGACTATTTTAATCAATAAAAAAAAGAAAATGGAATAGGATAATTCTGTTTAACCTAGAATTTTTTAACCAACGAATTTACGTAAGTTAGCTGCTCTTAAAATGAGTTCTGGCACTGCATCAAGATTATCCTTCCGGAATAAGTCGATGATCTGATCCGTAATTTCTTTATGGGCCTCATCAGTCACATAATCCACAGATTTTAACTTTTCTTTTATAGATTCTGGTAAAAATGGAGAATCAGGATTCAAATACTGCAGAGCATCTTTTAAATCGTTCTGGAAATTCAGATAGTATTCATCCAGGAATGCAAAGTCATCCCCATCCAGAGCATTTAACCCCAACACTTCTGGAGGTAAACCTAATGAATATAGGGCACAGGTAAATGATATGGCTCGGGGTAATGAAATTCCATCAATATTCCGGGAATAACCAAACAGCCCAATGTGTAATTTCCTCTTCCTGCGGTTAGGAGTGTGTTTTGCTATGCTGTTTATGGGTGGGGCTAATTCCAGTATCTGCTTCTGGAATTCCTGACCATACTTATCTATTATTTCCAGGAATTTTTCAGGGTCAACTTCATGGGGCCTGGAAGTCTTGATTGATTTTAACTTTTCAATACCCTTGATCACTTCACCGGTGGGATGGTCATATTTAAAGGAGGACTGGATGGTGAATGTGTGGACACTGGGATATTCTGTGGTCAGATTTTCAATGTTCTGTGGTTTCAGGTTTCCCCGGAAAGGAGCAGAACCCACACCAATGATTGGGTAGATATCAACACCAGTATCTTCAGAAAGGATATTGAAGTTGTATAAGGCCAGTTTATTCATTAAAACTGCACCGATTAATCCGTAGTTCATGGCTGGATCAGATCGGGCCAGGAAAATTCGTTGCTGGTGGATGTCTTTGTCACTGAGATATTTACGGGTTATCTCATGGGCATTTAACATACCCTCCCTGTCTTCAAAAAGAGGGATGGCATTTATCTTGGTGGGCTTGAATTCACCAATCCACTCTGCAATGGTAATATCATCATCTTTAAATGATTTGTTCTGTTTTCCAATTACAAAGTCAGAGTAATATCTGTATATCCGGTCAATGCATCGTGCAGATCCAGTCATTGGTAAAATTATCTCAAAAACAGGTGCTATGTCCTCTCCGTAAAATAATTTAGCCACATCAAAGGACCGGGGTATGCTCTCCAGGGTTTCTAAGAGGATTTTAGCTTCTGCTTTTTCCACAGTTGGGTTGGGAACCCTCAATGTGAGGCGTAAATCTTCTCCTAACTTTTTCTGGTTGAAGAACTCCCCGTAACGGCTTAACAATTTTTTAACAACGTAGTTATCAACTTCCTTCCCCTCACAATCCCACATCTGCTCGTCACAGCCTAAATGGGAAAAAACATAGTATGCCTCGGCTATTTCATCTTCGCCACCTATTTCATTGGAAGATGAAAAGAAAGGGGAGTTTACATTATCTGGGTGCTGAGTGCTCATACACTTTGGAATCATTAGGGTTTGCCCTCCATATTGGTGTATTTTATTCCAGTTTAAATTAATTCAATCCAATCAATAATGCACATCTTTAATTCAGTCCATAAAATGCACATCTCTATTAGATTAAAATTGTTAAAAAATATGTTGCTCATTTTTGTACCGTGACGGCGTGATTGGTCTAATTAAAAATTCATCTAATTAAAATCATACAAATATTACACTAAAGGGCAGGAAAAGATAACTTAAATAAGAAGATAGCTTGAAGTAGGAAGATAACTTGGATTTTATAATAATTAATTTGTTATAATCTAACAAACAAACAGTATACGTGTAATTTTTATTAAAAAATGGATACTTAAGGAGGGTAAAAATGTCAGGAAATATTCCAGAAAAGGGTGCTGTGATCCAGAAGGACTTAGAAACGTATGCAATAATTCCTTATATTCCCGGTGGTTTTGTAGACCCTGCCACACTAATAAAAATAGCCAGTATTGCCGAAAAATATAATGCCAAAACTCTTAAGGTAACTTCCAACCAGCGCATAGCCATTATTGGAATTAAATTTGAGGATATTGATAGGATATGGGAAGATCTGGACATGAAACCCGGAGGATTTATTGGAAAACGGGTACGGTCCACCAAATTCTGTCCTGGTACCACCCACTGCAAAAGATCAGAGCAGGATTCTGTAAAACTGGGAATGGAAATTGATGAAAAGTTCCAGGGAATGGAAATGCCTAATAAGATAAAAATTGGAGTATCTGGATGTCCAAATTCATGTGCAGAATCAAGAGTGAAGGACATTGGACTCATTGGCTACCGGAAAGGATGGAATCTGTATGCAGGTGGAACTGCAGGCATGAAACCCATGATCGGACAACTAGTAGCCAAAAACTTAACAGACGAGGAAGCCATAGAATTAATAGGAAAAATCATCAATTACTACCAGGAAAATGAAAAATCCAAACGCCTGGGGAGACTCACAGAAAGAATAGGTTTTGAAAGATTTAAAAATGAAATCATTTCAGAATGATTGTTAAATTCTTTTTGATTAATTATTTTCATTTTAATTAATTATTTTTGTATTGATACAACAAGAAATATTTTACTTAATTTATTTAAAAATAACTGTTAATGTGACTCAAATATTCTAAAATAGCCATAATATAATAAAAACTCTTCTTTCATCTAATGATACTTCTTGGTAGTTTTTAAAATACTCCTGGGAGATTTCAGGCGATATTTACGTACGTTACGAACGTAATGATCTTTATCCTTTGCACTTTTTTCGACACTCATAATAGTCCCCTCTTTAATTTATTATGTTACTCTTCGTTATTATAATTTTTTTAGAAAATAGAACATTTTTTCAGTTTATATGGGCTTAATCCTGTAAATTTAGGATTGTATTTAAATGGTTACCATAACTACTATAATCTAGCCAGAATAATGTTTTCGGGATTGACAATTTAATTTAAGAAAATAACCGATTAATTTACAGCCCAAGAGACTTTAAAAAAGTTTAAATATTTAACATTAAAAAAAAGACAAATATCTGTAGAAATTGGAAAAATTAAATGGAAGATCACATGACACTATTTTACATTAATATCATTGCAGGCATAGGTTTCCTAATTGGGGGCATTCTAGCTTTACATAACCAAAGAAAAGAATCATCAGCGTACAAATATGGTACATTAGCCGGGGTTTTATTAATTATAGCCGGAATCTGTCAATTTTTAAGTGCTATATCTTATTTTTTCATGCTAAATTTTTGATAGTTCACATTACTCAAATCTTACCATTAACCAATAATTGGAATGTTTAATTTGAAAAACAATATATTATTGAAGATTGGATTAATAGTACAATATTAATCATTTTAGCGTACGCATACAGTTCTTTGACAGAAAACAAAAAATTTACTGACACTGTCATAACCTTTGATTATCCTTATTTTTTTATCCCTCAACATGGTGAATCAACTGGTTCAACAATGCAAAAAGTGGCTTATTTTACCAGTGGCGATCCATTTAATTCTCAAAACATCTTAGTGACCAAGAATAAAACAGCTATCTCAGCTTCAAAATTAAGAGATGATGCTGTTTTAACGAGCCAAAATAGATCAGATTGCAAAATATTGTATACATCAACTGTTACTAATCCTAATGGCATTATTTTGGAAACAATTGTAATAACCGTAGTTGTTAAGGGGAAACCTTCAATAAACTATTTGATGTCATTTAAAATCAATGACACAGTATATGCTATTGGAGTTTATGGACCTGAATCAAACGGTAAACGAATTTCAAACACCGCTAACAGCATTTCCAAATCATTGAATATGACTTAAAAATGGAAATAATTAATATTAACCATAAAAACCTGCAATTATTGATATAACCCATAATAAAGGAATTATTTTCAAGATTTTTCATTTTAAAAAAATTAGAAAATTTAATGTGATTAAAACACTGCTTTTTAAAAATATGAAAAATCGTGAGGATGCAGTTAGTAAGTAAGAGTAATATTTATAGTATGTAAAAATAAACATTCTTTAGATAATTTTTTTAATAGTACAAATGGGGAGGGAAATAATGAATAAAGGAATATTAGCAGGAATAATAGTTATAATAGCAATTGTTGCAGTTGTTGGAGGATATTACGGATACGGAGTATATCAATCAAATACCTATAATGATCTATTACTAAAAACAGAAGGGGAAAATGGTACACTCTTTCAAACAGGAAAGATATTAAACGAAACCAATTTTACCACCAAATCTTATGAAACTAACATTGGAAACGTTAAACAGGCTATTAACCTTACAGATTTAACAATTAACCAAACACAAGACATGGTTAATATTGCTCCAGATAATACCACTAAAGAATATGCCCAATTGCGTTTAAAACAATATAAAGACTTAAGAAACATAGAGGAAATGTACTTGAAATTATATGAGGATATTCAGGCAAGTGGAATTTTTGGTGCTATAGGAACTATCAGTGCTATGACCAATGAAACAAATAGACTCACAGATGAGATGACTGCAGATCAAAATTCCATAATCAGCTTAGTAAACTCTAATCCTCAATTAAAAAACCGACTAAACCAAACTTTAGGTGAAAACCAAACCAAAAAACTCCTTGAACCCGCTTTTAAAACCACATCCAACTAAGATTTAATTGGAAAATTTATTTTTTATTCCAATATCTTTTAAACTATTTTTTTAAATTTACTTTTTAAATGCTCCTAACCATTAACTGGGATAAACTGATTTTAGAAAGTCAGTACAATGCTATTTAGAATACACTACCTGAGCAACACTGTGAAGCAATAACAGGACTCTATTCTCAATTACCTGGAGGTGTAAATCCGTTATGTACAAATTTAGACATTTTAAATAATTTTGCATAAAAAATTAATCAAAAATTACCCTTAAATCATCCAAACTACCATAACATTCACCAGGAAGATTAACATGATCAACGTTGCATACGACATCAAAATTTATAGACAGATTCTGAAAGAAATCATCAAAGAAGATGACGTGGTTGTAGAGCTGGGTTGCCATGTGGGTAATTCCACCCGTATAATATCCCAGCTGGCACCAGAAGGTAAAATAATAGCCCTGGATAAAGGCACCGAGTCTAAAGAAAAACTGGAACAATTGAATAAAGAAGTTAAGACCCCCATTGAATTTATCCAGAGCGATGTGCGCCTTCATGAGACTCTAGAAGAAGTGGCTAAAAAGGTTAATAAATTGGGGGGTTGTGATGTCCTATCAGTTGATCTGGGTGGGGGTTACCATCCGGACACCACCTTTAAAGTATTCTTCATTTGGTCATCAACTTTAAAACCTCGTAACACTATAATAAGAAACAGAGGTCTTTTAGATTTCATACACTCATCATCCACTTCTGAACTTATCAGATCGGAAAATGGGTGGTTGGAGTCCTGTGGAGATGATGGCATCCCACCGCGATTAAAAGAACTAAAACTCTGGTCTCCAAAAGTATAAGAAGGAGGGTATTTATGATAGGAAAGAAAATCAGGATTGAACGAATAATCAACCGAAAAACTGGGCGATGTGTTATTGTGCCCATGGACCACGGTGCTTCAATTGGACCTGTGGATGGAATAATAAAAATGGCAGAGACCATTGACGAGGTTGCAAGCGGCGGTGCCAACGCTGTGATAATGCATAAAGGAATGGTTGGCACAGGACACCGAGGATATGGACGAGATATCGGACTGATTATTCATTTATCTGCCAGCACTGCTCTGGGGCCTGATCCTGATCATAAAGTCCTGGTAACCTCCGTGGAGAAAGCCATCCAGCTGGGAGCAGACGCAGTATCAGTACACGTAAACGTGGGATCAGAAATGGAACCAGAGATGTTAATGCACCTGGGAAGCATTTCCGAGATATGTGATGACTGGGGCATGCCACTAATTGCCATGATGTACCCTAGAGGCAAAAAAATCGACAACGAACACGCTGCCGAAGTAGTGAAACTGGCTGCCCGTGCCGGTGCAGAACTGGGAGCCGACATCATTAAAACCAACTACACCGGAGACCCGGACACATTCAAAGAAGTTATTGATGGCTGTCCAGTACCACTGGTCATTGCTGGAGGACCACGGGTTGAAACCGACCGGGAACTCCTGGAAATGGTCAAAAACTCAGTGGACATGGGCGGAGCTGGTGTGGCCATAGGAAGAAACATTTTCCAGGCCAGATCACCACAGAAAACCACCAGAGCCATTGCTGAAATTGTTCACAATGACCTGGATATTGATGAGGCTCTTAAAATCCTTAATGGCCGATAAATCCATTAAACGTTATTAGGCTCCTTAGAAAGTTAAAGATAGAAGGTTAAAGCTATGAAATTTGCATGGATAATGGCCGAAGGTAATGTATGGGATAGGAAAAAGCAATTCATTACCACGGGACTGGAATCAGGGATGGATCACATCGTTGACTTTAGCGATATGGACAACATTCGCAAGCTGGGTAATGTGAAGCTCATCTCCGATATAGAAGACGCTGATGTGGTGCTGGTGGGCCGAAACAGTGAAGGAGATGGCACCCTCATCATACCCGATGATCTGTCTGAATCCAAGGACCTGGCCGCAGCGAAGAGATTAAAACGAAGGAATAAAAAAGTAGCTGCCTACGTGGAAATCCTCAGTAAAAAACACGAAGAACTTGCTGCCATTTTAGGAAAAGAAGCTGATTACCTCATCCTCATGGGCCGGGACTGGAAGGTTATACCTCTGGAGAACCTCATTGCAGGATTACAGGATGAAAAAGTAAAGATCATTGCTGCGGTAACCAACTATGATGAAGCAAAACTGGCCCTGGAAACAATGGAACATGGAACCGATGGTATACTGTTATGTCCCCATGAAATCAACCAGATAAAAAAGGTTGCTGAGTTAATGGAGAAAATACAGAATGAAAGTTACCAGCTTAAACCAGCCACCATCACCAAGGTGGAACCAGTTGGTATTGGAGACCGGGTCTGTGTGGACACCTGCTCCATGATGCAGTTAGGAGAAGGAATGCTGGTGGGATCCTACTCCCAGGGACTGTTCCTGGTACACAGTGAGTCCATGGAAAGTGAATACGTTGCCTCACGACCCTTCAGGGTTAACGCCGGACCAGTGCACGCCTACGTCATGACCCCTGGAAACAAGACCAAGTACCTTTCAGAACTGGAAACCGGAGACGAAGTCCTAACCGTGGATCAGAAGGGAAACAGTAAAGTAGCCATTGTGGGACGGGTTAAAATTGAAAAACGTCCGTTGATGCTGGTTGAAGCTGAATACGACGGTGTTATACTTAGAACTCTTCTTCAAAATGCAGAAACCATCCGCCTGGTCTCCGAAGATGGTAAACCCACTTCAGTGGCAGAACTGAAAGTGGGGGATAAGATAATGATTTACCTGGATCCCAATGCCCGGCACTTTGGAATGGCCATTGAAGAGACTATTATTGAGAAATAATTGTTAAAAATAAATTTAAGGGATATACACAGTAAAATTTATCTCTTAATCTTTTTTTTATTAAAGATATTCTATCTATTTAGCTAATTAGCTATTATGACTTTTTATTTTCATGATTAAAAACTAATTAATTTAATAATTATTCTATTTTATAAATTTTTTTAAATTTATCCTGCCCACCAATGGATATCACAGGAATTTTAAACCCCGGATCGAAATAGGAGTGATATTTTTAATAGATATGATGATATTAAAAATGAATATAATGATGAGCTGATCAAAATGATGGATTAAAGAAACTCATCAATATAATAAAATTTTATGCATTTAAAAATGCTATCAGTAATTACAGGAAGTGTCGGAGAAGGTGGAATTGGTATATGTATATTAAAGAAATAGTACGAGATTCATTGTTATATCCGCTTTCAAATTGGAAGAAATTTTTGATATTAGGGATTCTTGTATTTATCTCTAATTTTGACGTTGTATATACTTTAAAAAGTACAATCCATTTAAGTACAATTCACATTGCAGGTATACGCATAATCCAATTCATTGTAGAACTCTTAATCCTCGGCTACATGTTAAAAATCATGAAATCCACCTTGGATGATAAATTAAAACTCCCCAGGTTTGCTTCTTGGTATATTATGCTTACTGATGGTATCAAAGTCAGCATAATCAGCATTTTTTATTTGATCCCAGTTATCCTGTTTATAATAGCTTTTCTAATCTTATTCCCATCGAATATGGAAATTATCATAAAAAGTGCTGAATCTGGAACATCAATAATGCAAATGCTTCTATTTATGGTAACCAATTTTAATTATGACATTTATTGGACTGTTATTGCAATTTTTTACATGATCATAGTGTACCCCATTATATGGGTAGCAGCAACCCAAATGGCTTCAAATGATAATAAAATAGGCGCAGCCTTCAAATTCCGTGAAATATTAAATAAAATCGCCGGTATAGGTTGGAAAAATTTCATCATATGGTATATTGCCATTGGAATTATCTATTTAATAATAGATATAATAAAAATTTTAATATTAACATTATTAGAATATATTTTCCAATATTATCCAATAAATTATCCTGGAATAAAAATTCTACTATTCATATACTTCTTATGTGCAGTTCTTATAACTGCATTTCTCATTGCTTATTTAGCCAGAGCTGTAGCTTTAATTTACATATCTGAAGGTAAACATTATCTGGAATGCGAAAATTGTGGAGGCCGCTACGAATTACAGCCGAGTGAGTCACCAGAAGATTTTGAAGAATGTGAATGTGGTGGGGAATTAAGATATCATTAGTCATATGTGCGATAGTTAAATAACTCTGTAACCTAGCTCAAATTCTATGGATTAATTTACACCGATATCTCACTAAAAAAACCAGAGAAAAATATCAACCTCCAATAACTTTATAGTCCTCATATACATCTTTAAATAATGCTATTGGAATTTAAAATATTAATAAATCACAGACCATTAAATTGGTGAAATTCAGAGAATAAAATAAGACTCATTAACACTAATAATTAAACCATAAACTCACAGGTGAAATAGATATATAAAATCACAAGTGAATTTAAGATTATAAATGGGTTATGTAAATGTCAACATACAATGTGGAAGTTATAAAAGCCTCAATCAAGGATGAACTATTATTGGAACTTAAAAATAAGGTTAAGTTCGAACGAAAGGCCAACATCCACGGTGCCTGTGTTAAACTTTTAACTGACAATGAGGAGTTTAAAGAGGAATGGGAAGATAACTTCAAGTTCATGAATGAGGATATCCGTCCCCATGCCAAGATCTTCTCAACCGAAGATGGTGGAAAGCTACAGGTCCTGTATGAACCTGTTTCCAAAACCTGCATCGTTAAAAACTGTGATTATTATGGCTGGATTAAAAGCATAGCCCTGGCCACGATTTCCGATTTTTTTGAAGAATACCATTCTGAGCACCGGCGTTATTCAACCCATGGATCGGCAGTTGACTATGGCGGACATGCCATGGCCATCATCGGACCCCCAGGGACCGGTAAAACCACCTTAACCTATGGAATGCTCCAGTACGATGATTTCAATTACATATCTGACGACTGGTTCTTCACCAGACTCTTCAACAATGCTGCAGTTGTTTATTCCTCTGAAAAGAATTCATACATTAGGGATGATTTAGCCCAGGTCTGGAAGGGATTCTCCCAAGAGGTGAACCAAGTACAGTTGGATAATAAAGGTAGAGGTATTGCTGATGTTAACACCCTTTTTAGGGGAAGAGTCAGGGAGACAAGTACCCTAAAAACCGTAGTTCTCCTAGAACGGGACCCAACAAATCCTCCTTTCCGCAAACTGGATCACAACGAAGCCCTGGATTTCATGCTGGAGAAGGATTTCTGCAACCCCCACCAGTTGATAAGGGATGAACGTAAGCTCAACATAAGGAAAAACTTCTTCCGTGAGGTATTCCAAGCAGTTGATGTTTACCTCTTGAATACCGTGGAAACTCCCCAGGAAAGTTTGGACAGGATAAAAAATCTTATAATTTGATATTAATCCATATAATTTGATATAAAATAGTAACAAATCGAATAATTTAATAAAATAGTAATTAATAGATGATTCTAAAAATCAGAGATTTAAATACTTCAAATTAACAAGAATACTAAAAAACAGCTAATCAGGTGATTTCAATGAGAGCATTTATAGCAGTTGATGTGGATAGCCGGTTATCCTACAAAATCCAGAAAATACAGAAGGATCTTAAGAAAACCCGGGCCCCATTGAAGATGGTGGAACCAGAAAACCTGCACTTCACCTTCAAATTCTTTGGTGAGATTTCCTCATCCCAGGCAGACCAGATAATCAGTATTATGCAGGACAAACTGGAAAAGTACCAGTCATTTCCACTGCACATCAAGGGAACTGGAGTTTTCCCCAAAATGGATTATATGAGGGTTATATGGTTGGGAATTGAAGATCCAAACCAGTTTTCTGAGCTTCAAAAAGACCTTGACCAGGAATTTGCCAGAATGGGATTCAAAAAGGAAAAAAGTTACATACCCCACCTCACCATAGCCCGAGTGAAGGGCCCTCAAAATAAGGAACTCTTAAAGGAGAAAATAATGGAATTAGAGTCTGTTGAAATTGGTGATATGACCCTGGAAAAACTGGTTTTAAAGAAGAGTGAACTCACCCCGGTTGGTCCAATATACACCGATGTTAAGGAATTTTTCATTTAAAGATTAATAGTAAGGAATAACAATTAATCGTTTAAATAACGATTTAACATTCCTTTATAATAATTTATAATAACAATCAAACAGGCAATAAAGATTCATGAAACTACTAGAGGTAATTACAAGTGATTGATTTTACACAGGTTTTAGACGATATTGAACCCTCAAAAGAAGAGGTATCAAAGGTTCATGGTTTATCAAATAAGTTAATTGAAATTATAAATCTTAATGCCCATAAGGAGGGTATTGATGGAAAGGCCGTTCTTTTAGGTTCAGTGGCTAAGAATACATGGATATCCAATGGCAATAACAGTGAAGGCAAGGACCTGGATATTGATATTTTCATTAAATTCCCACTCACCACTTCTTTAGATGATCTGAAGGTTCATGGTCTGGAACTTGCAGAAAAATGTATAAAAGAAGTTAATGGAACTTATGAAGCACGGTACGCTTCACACCCCTACCTCACCGGTACCATTGAAGGTTACATGGTTGATTTTGTTCCCTGTTATGATATTGAAGATTCCAGTCAACTGAAATCTGCAGTGGATCGCACCCTTCTCCATACCCAGTACATCATGGCCAACTTGAAACCAGAACAGACCAGGGAAGTTCGTCTCCTGAAACGCTTCATGAAGATGGTGGGAACCTATGGTTCTGAGTTCAAGGTGGGTGGATTTTCAGGATACCTATGTGAATTACTGGTAATTCATTACGGTTCCTTCATGGATGTTCTTCGAGGGGTTTTTAACCACTGGAAACCAGGGTTCGAGATTGACCTCAAGAACTACGGCACTGCCAGGTCCTTTAAGGACCCCCTGGTTGTGGTGGATCCCACGGATGGAAACCGGAATGTTTCAGCAGCCCTTACACTGCAGAAAATGGCAGAGTTCCGTGTGGCAGCAGGTAATTTCCTGGATAATCCTAAAACCTCATATTTTTATCCTAAAGCTCTTAATTTCACAAGAGAAAGTATCAGGGATGAATTTAAAAATAGGGAAACTCATTCATTCATCCTGGCTTTCCCTGCTCCGGATATTTCTGCCGATGCCCTGCACCCCCAGATCCAGAAGACTGAAAAATCCATGGTGAAGATCATGGAAAATGAAGATTTCCGAGTTATGGGCAGTGATTCATGGAGTGATGAGGATAAAACTGGTTTAATACTCCTGGAGATGAACACCTGGCACCTTCCTCCCTTTAAAAAACATCACGGCCCCATGGTATGGGATGATGAAAATGGAAAGAGATTCCTTGAAAAGCATCCCGATTCATGGACCGAAGGTGAGCAGTGGGTTACACTAACTAAACGTGAATACCCTGATGCCCATTCCCTTATCCAAGGAACCCTCACACCAGATGGGATCAGGAATCTCAGGGTGGGCAAGCATTTGAAGAAGAAAATCCTGGATAAATATCAGCTGGTGGATGTTCTGGATCTGTTAATTGCAGAAGATGCAGATGAGGATATACTTAAATTCCTGTATTGCTACCTGCATAAAAATGAGCTTTTGACCAGGGATTAAAGTCTATTTACCCCATAATCTACTTTTTTACTTCTTTAAATTTTATTTTATTAATTTGAATCAAACTTATGAATTTTAACCATCATTAAATTGAATCAAAAATTAATTTGAATCAACTTTTAAAAAAAAAATCCGTAACCAAACCATTTTCTGGGTTATTCCTTCCTTTCATAAACGAATTTAGGAACTGCATCACGGAAGGGGTCGAATGTTTCCAGGTTCTTGATTAGGGTGGATTTCATGCTGACTCCGGAGTGCAGGGAAGAGGGTAATCTCAATATTCTTTTCAGATCTATGGAAACCTTGGCATCCACCAGGGTTAAATTAAGAGAAGCAATACCTTTAATCAACCGTCCATATCGCACTGGACCTATTTCTTTCCTGAAAAGTCCCCACTGGTCATCATTTAATAATTCACGGTGTTTGATAACTGCCTTTTTAATATCCTTGCTAACATCATCAATTTCAGTATCCAGGCTCAGGCTCAAAAGGGCCTGTTTAACCCGCTGGGTGAATACCTGCGGATAACCAAAGGGGATGGTGAAGTGCTCCAGCTTGTATTTCATCCCGTGACTGGAGTATTCACTGCGTGGAACTTCAGAACCCACTAAATATTTAACGATCTGGCTACGTACATCGCTGTCCATGGGCATCACCAGATCATCCAGTACTCGGATGTGATAACCACGACCAGAGTAAACCACGTTAAGATTTTTGAGCCCCAAATCACCTTTAAGGGTGTCCACCAGTCCATGGACAATATCTTTGGCCTGACCCAGGCATATTTCACAGACATTGTCACAGCCACAGGTTCTTATGGGTATGTCCTTGGCATCAACATCAAAAACCACCTCTGCTTTTATCCATCCATCCCTGCGTCGGGGTTTATGGTAAAATGCCACGGAAGAGTATGCAGCAAATGGTGTTCTAACCCTCATGAACTTTCTTAAATAATCTACTTCCTGGAATACACGGTAACGGTCATTGGGGCCCCGTCCCACATGGTCAAACCCAAACTCCCTCTGGGTGAGGGTGTTGAGAATGAAATCCGGAACATCATTCACATTCCATTCTTCCCGGTAGTACTGACGGCGCTCATTGGGGGTGGCTGGTTTTAATTCCATGATATATTAGGCCTCCCCTGATTTTTTATTTGATGATTTTTTATGATTTGATTGGTTAGTTTTACCTTTAGGTGCACTGTTAACATTGGATTGTCCATTAACAACATCACCACTATTTTTACCAGTGCTATCAGAATTTTCCTTACCATTTGTACCTGAATTTCCATTACCATCTGCACCAGAATTACCAGAATCAGACCCCTCATTATCCAGATTCCTCACTTCCCATATCATCCTATTATAGTAACTTAAGGGGTTACCTATCTTTTTACAGACCTCATCAGGACGACAAAGATGGGGCAGGTGCAGTTTTATCTTTTCACAGCTCATGGGTGTGTACCATGTTGTTTCACCCTCGTGTTCCATTTTCAGGGTGGAGTGCATTCCAAAACCAAGCTTGGCATTTATGTTAACCTTTTCCTGTGGCTGGTCATCAAATAATGGTGGCACACATCGCTGTGCAGCTTCGTAGATAAGTGGCAGAACCTCGTTTTCTGTAACTTCCAGCTGTGGATCCTGATCAGAGATACGTTTAGAGAGGTTCATCCTGAAAACATCAGGATACAACCGTGCATAGGAAACAAACGGTGTCATGAAGAGTACTATAGCATCGTTTCGTCCCCCTGATTTTATACCCTCCAGGGCTTTCTTTACGCAGGGTGGAAATGCCAGTGGGTTCAGTGGACCAGCTTTCATTGGCCCACTTCCACCTCTACCCGAACCATAACCGTAACTCTGCATTGGTTCAGCCAGTACCTCGGCCAAATCATCAGCCAGTTCCAGGAGGAT
Source organism: uncultured Methanobacterium sp. (assembly GCF_963666025.1). Lineage (NCBI taxonomy): Archaea > Methanobacteriati > Methanobacteriota > Methanobacteria > Methanobacteriales > Methanobacteriaceae > Methanobacterium > uncultured Methanobacterium sp. The sequence continues at coordinate 213,191 of NZ_OY762552.1, forward strand.
GGGATTGGGTTCTACCATGATCCGTGCCTTTTCATGAACCTGTTTAATGTAGTCCTCGGTTTCCTGCATGATCATCTTAACCATTATAAGTTCCTTGAGTTCATCCCCAATTAACAGCTCGTACATGCTGCGGGGGTTACGATGTTTTATCCTTGACCCAAAACGGTCCAAAAAATCTTCCCTATCCAGTATCAGTTCTCCACTGTCCAGTACCAAGTCAGTGAGCCGTATTTTACGGGTGCTTAGAAGCTCCTGGAAGAAGGTCCATTGCACCAGATCATCCTTCAGTAACATCTGCAGGGACTTTTCCACAATTAACCTGCTTTCTTCATCACGTAGTTTACCTAATCTTTCCTGGATCAGATCCCCCTGTGCCTCAACCATGACCCTGGTTTCGCGGGAGTTAGGTCCGAATTTAACTCCAATGGCCTGGCAAAGGAGGTAAAATGAAATAACATCGTACTTGGTTATGGCATAGTCAGAAAGAAATGCATATTTTCTGCTGTTAAATTCTCGGTCATGTTTTTTCTTAATATACCATTCCATCCTCTTGAGGGCAAGTTCCAGATAATTAGAGGGTATTTCATTATCATCAAGAATTTCCTGAGATAAACTGTGGGTAACTAAACTTCTAAGCTCAGGAATATCCTCTTTTATCCCTTCAAAGTTACCCAATTCCCTTACAATGTCTTTTCCCTCTGGTGATAGGGGATTTAAAAAAGAGATGGAAACCATGATTAACTGTTGCCTACCAGCTTAAAAAAATTTATTGATTGAACATCTTTAGTATTGATAAATTCCCAATTTTTCCATATTTATTTAAAAACAGTACAACCCTAAACGTTTACCATAATCCCAGTCGAATAATCCACTAATTTACGTCCATAAAATCATCCATTATCCATATCAATGGACAATAATTCAGGTCAATGGACAAATCTTATATAGAAATTAGATAAAAATAGATAATATTCTTTATCATTAACTCCAACTGAGTTTTTACCTTAAGATAGTTAATAAATATTTAAAAATAGATATCTAAGGCAGAATAAACTTTATTATCACTAAATATGTTATTATAGGAGGAATTTCTTTGAGTAAAGATTCAAATAAAGTATTTATCACCTGTGCCCTGCCCTACGCCAACGGGCCATGTCACCTGGGACACCTGCGTTCAACTTACATACCCGCAGATATTTACGCCCGTTACCACCGGATGAAGGGTAAGGATGTGTTACTGGTCTGTGCTACCGATGAACACGGAACACCCATAGCTGTTCAGGCGGAAAAGGAAGGAGTATCCCCCCTGGATGTTGCCACCCGTAATTATGAGCTGATCCGGAGGGATCTGGAATTATCAGACATTTCCTTTGATAACTTTTCCAGAACTACCGATCCCCTGCACTATGAAATATCCCAGAACTTCTTTTTAGACCTTTACCGGAAAAATTTTATTTATCCCAAGACCATCCAGCAGCTTTACTGCCCGGAATGTGAACGATTCCTCCCGGACCGATACGTGGAGGGTACCTGCCCCCACTGTAATGCAGAAGGTGCCAGAGGTGACCACTGCGAAACCTGTGGCCGGCACTTAGAACCAGTACAGCTGGTGGAGCCAAGGTGTCTCATCTGCAACAGCGAACCAGAAGCCAGGGAATCTGAACAGTACTACTTCCGTTTAAGTCACTTCCAGGAACAACTTAAGGAAACCTTGGAAAACAACACACAATTCCCGGCAAATGTCCGTAATTATGCCCTGCAATGGATTAATGAAGGGTTAAAGGACTGGATCCTCACCAGGGACATGGACTGGGGTATCCCGGTACCACTGGATGATGCTGAGGGTAAGATCATCTATGTCTGGGGTGAAGCATTCCTGGGCTACATCTCATCAGCTGCACAGTGGGCCCGTCGTGAAAACACCCCCTGGGAACCCTATTGGAATGACCGGGCAGTGCACTTCATTGGTAAGGACATCATTTACCACCACAGTATATTCTGGCAGGCCATGCTCATGGCCTACGGGTGTAAGTTACCATACAACATCGTAGCTGGAGAATATCTCTCACTGGAGGGCCGTAAGATGTCAACCAGTAAAAATTGGGTGATCTGGGTGGCGGATTTCATGGAGAAATTTGACGCTGATTTATTAAGATATTACCTGGTGGCCAATGCACCACTCACCCGGGACACTGACTTTTCCTGGGATGACTTCCAGAGAAGAGTTAACGATGAACTGGCCGACGTGGTAGGCAATTTCATGCACCGTACCTTCTCCTTCACCCACCGTTTCTTCCAGGGTGAAATACCCGAGCCTGGCAAATTCAATGAGTATGACCAGAGCGTTCAGAAGGAAATAGCTGAAACTCCAGGACGTGTTGGTGTACATATTGAGAACTTCGATTTCAGGGAGGGTCTTAAGGAAATTATAAAACTGGCCAAACTGGGAAACAAGTACTTCAATGACCAGGAACCCTGGAGAACTGTTAAAGAAGAAGGTGACCGGGCAGCTACCACCCTTTATTTATGTAATCAGATTGCAAAGGTAATCAGTATCATTATAAGCCCATATCTCCCATCTAAATCTGGAAAGATGAGGGAACTTCTTGGTTTAAATGGTGGTAATGGTGATACTTTAAGCTGGGATGATGCTGCCGGGTTTTTACCAGCTGGAACCCCAATTTCCAAGGCCAAACCATTATTTGCCAAAATTGATGACGATGTTATTAGCAAGGAAAAGGATGCACTTTATAAAAATTTAGAGGAGACCGAAGTTATGGATGATTTAATCAGTATTGATGATTTTATAAAAATGGACCTGCGAGTGGGTAAAGTTATTGGAGCAGAAAAAGTCAAGGGCTCTGATAAACTCTTAAAGTTAATGGTTGATGTTAAAGACAAACAGTTACAGGTTGTGGCCGGTTTAGCCACCAAATATTCACCTGAAGACATACTCAATCAGAAAGTAATCGTAGTGGTGAACCTTCAGCCAGCTAAACTCTTCGGTATAAAATCCGAGGGAATGGTGCTGGCAGCGGGAGATAGTTTAAGTTTATTAACCTCTCTTGATGCCAATATAGGTGAACGCATACAATAATCAGGGTGCGCTGTGTTTGAATATCCGCCGATTAACGTAAAAGGTTGTATGTAGTAAATCTACAACACCAGATGAACTTGCAAAAACAGATGGATCAACAAAACCAGAAGAAATTGCAAAGACAGATGGATCAACAAAACCAGAAGAAATTGCAAAGACAGATGGATCAACAAAACCAGAAGAAATTGCAAAAACTGATGGATTAACAAGACCGGATGAATTGTTGAAATTGATGAATGACATTATATAATGAATAGAAAATTAAAAGAGGAAAAGAAGGTTTTATACCTCTATTTTCTAAATCATCATATTAAAAAAAAAAAATCCGGTGAACTTAGACTTTAATGAAGGAATACAATGAACGAATCTGTACTCATTGGAAAATCCGAGCGTTTTCTGGATCAAATAAAAAGAAGGGAAATTTCATTAAATGATATTGAAAGCCCGGAAAAGTTCCTTACACTTTACACTTACCTGAAAGACAACATGGATACCCTGCAGGATATGAGGGAGACCATGGAAATTAAGGGTTATACTGCCCCTTATCGTTCCATAAACAAATATGGTCGGCCCTTGAGTGGTGAAACCAAGGCAGAGGACATGTATGATGTCAGCCGCCACACCCAGTACTTCAGGATGAACGCTGCTGCCAAAAAAAACATACTGGACCGGGTTAAATCTGCCATGTCCTCCCATCGTATTGCAATAGGTCACCTGGAGGAATTCGCTACCCTGGAATGCGAATCCTGCCATCATAAGTACAGTGGCCATGAGCTATCCCTCTTAATGGGGGCACGTTGCAAATGTGGTGGGGATAATCTGAAGTTACATGTAAACCTAGAGGGGGTTTATCGTCTTGAAATCATTCCATTTTTACCCCTTTCTGGTGATTACATGGTTAAATTATCGGAACTCAGTCCCAGGAGTAGGGAAGCCTTCCGAAGTATGGTGCGCATCCTAAAACAGGAAAAAAGAGGTATTGTTAAAACTGTATCCCTGGTTATCAAGATCATGGAAGATGGTAGGTGGGTCAGGAAAAGGGTTACCATTGATGCCCATGATGAGGCTAACTATGAAAAGGAAATTCGCAGTCAGTATGGTTCCAACGCCCGTATTGAAATGATGCAGTTCCATCGTAAAAAACCCTCCATAATCAATGACAAACAGGTACAAACTGCCCTTTCACTGGGTTATGTTAAGTATGCTGAAACTGAGATCCTCCATTTTTTACCGGATTTACTTGAAAAATCACTCATAAACATGGAGAAAGTTGAAGAGTACCAGGAAGCACTGAAAGTTGCCGAAAGAAAGGCTAATAAGTATGAAAATGATGATGAACCCGAAAACCTGAAGAAGTTCTTTTTAGAAAGAGAACTGGAAGAGAAGGGACTTCTTAATGATGGAATTCTTGATGAAACTATTAAAAAAGATTTAGAAAAGAAACGTTTAATTGAAAAAAGTCTCTTTCTAGAAATCCCACGCATATGCATTTTATGGGATCTTTTATGCTACTACTTAACCACATCTTATGATCGGAGGAATAAATATTCAGGCCCCTTCCCTTACCTTCGCCCCAGTCTGGATTCAAACCAGATAAAGTCATTCCAGGATTTCAAACAGGATGTGGTACAGATCATGCAGGATCACCTCCCTCTGAAGATCGAATACATACCCCTGATGGGAAAGGTTCTTTCCAGTAAATTCGCAGTTGAAAAGAAGATGAAAGGCCTTCACTTACAGATGGGACCGGCTCTGGGAGCAGCCATACTCTCTATTGAAGGAAAATTAAGCCCTGAAAAAACTTCAGAATTATTCTCCATACCACTTAAAGATGTTATAAAAGAGAAAGAAACCCTAGAGACCCTTCAAAAACCTGCTACTTCCAAGGCCAAACAGTTCATGGCAATGATGAAAAAATAAACACCAAAATCGTTAGTCTTAAAAAACAAACTTCCAGGAGTGTTTTCCATTTGAAAGATGAAATTTACGTGAATAAACCACTGTCCTTCAGTAAGATCATGGAACTCCTGGACCAGTATCCGGATCTTAAGAAGATAAGCTGTCCCCCCAGTTTACATTCACGAATTTCACCAAAATACATTCAGGCACTGAAGGAACTGGGAGTTACTGTTGTATCAATAGAAAAGAAAGGGCGTCCCAAAAAATATAACGAAAAAGATACGGAAAATGTACAGCAGTTACTAAAATCAGGCCGTACTCCTCAAGAAATTGCAGAATCACTGAATATACCCCTGAAAACAGTATATTACCTCAAGGGCTCCCCTCTTAAACCAGGGCGGAAGATGAAATACGATACCTTAAAAGTTAAAAAAGTTAAAAACCTTTATAAAAATGGAGTTCCAGCTAAGGATATTTCAAAAGATTTGAAAATCCCCCTTAGAACAGTTTACTCCCTATTAAAACGGTGAAAAATATGGAACCTAACCTTATCATCCTCTACCAGAACCTGTTTTTAACCTCGGCCATCTGTGCCCTGGTGGCATTTCTGGTAACATTCATAAGTATGCCCCGTCTTATTAAAAAGCTGAAAGATGCAGATATAGTGGGACGAGATATCCACAAGCCATCCAAGCCCGCTGTAGCTGAAATGGGCGGTATCGGTATCCTTTTCGGATTTATAATCGGGATATTTCTAGGTATTTATTTCTATCCTGAACTTCAGTTCCAGCTCACAGTCACCTTACTGGTGATTCTCCTGGTGGGGATAGTTGGGATGGTGGATGACCTGGTAATGTTATCCTCAAAGGAAAAACTAATCCTTCTCTGGCTGGCAGGCATGCCTTTAATTTGGATTGCACCCCCCAACGTGGGATTGCTATACATTTTAGCCATACCCATTGCAGTTTCCATTGCTGCCAATCTCACCAACATGCTGGCAGGGTTAAATGGTATTGAATCCGGCCTGGGGGCAATTGCCATGATATCCCTTAGTATTTCCTGTATAATCATGGGCAAGTCCGATGTGGCAGTAATCAGCATGTGCATGGCCGGAGCATTACTGGCCTTCCTTTACTACAACCGACACCCTTCCAATGTGTTCCCAGGTGATGTGGGAACACTGATTATAGGGGCAACCATTGTGGTAGTGGCATTTATTGGTAGGGTGAAGATCATTGCCCTGATTGTGCTCATACCCAACATAATAGATATGTTGCTCAAACTGTACAGTGCAGGAGTAATGGAAAGACAAAAACACCAGCCAACTCAGGTGGGAGATGATGGGAAATTAATGGCCCCAGAATCAGGTTTTAATTCCCTTATACGATGGATTTTAAAACGTCCCATGGAAGAAAAAAATGTGGTCATCATTGTGTGGCTCATTGGATTATTCTTCGGTGCTGTTGGAATAATCCTGGCTTACGTTTTAAAAGCGCGTATGTTTTAAATAAACGTGCTATAATCTATGTTTTGATTAAATAAACCATGTTTAAATAAACATATTCAATTTTTGTTGTATGGATACACAAAACTGTGTATAACACATTCTATATTTTGTTTAACTCATTTTAATCATTCATACATATCTCGTTGTAGCAGTGATGACCCTTTACGTCAGTCTAGACCACATACATCTACCATTTATAAATCCACCATAAAATCAGTCATAAATAGAGTTTAACAATGCCAGAGCAGCTTTTTCTATGTCTGGATCATTTAAATGTTTTATTATTTCCATGGATTGGCGAAGATAATCAGAACCTTCATTAGTTTCACCCAGTAAAAAGTAAGCAGTCCCCATCATCAATCGGGATATGGATTCTCCTTTTTTATCGTCTATTTTCTTGAATGAATTCAAAGATTTCTGGAAAAATTCCAGAGATTTTTTGGTTTTTTCTTCTTTTAATGTAATATCACCCATGATCAGGAGTAATGCTGCTTCACCTTTGGTATCACCAATACTATTGGCCATAAGTTGAGCTTCCTTCAAGTTAGCCATTGGGTTTTCCAACTCTTGATAATCAGCGTAAACTGCAGATTCATCCAGAAGTCCAATGATAACATCAAGTCTTTTCCCAATTTTCACATAATCAATGGATTCATCACCCTCATCAGAGTGCTCTTCATTAGATAATTCTGATTTTGGATGAGACTCACCTTCAACCCTTGCTTTTTTATTAGCCGCATTATCCTTGATAGCTTCAAGTTCAGCCTCACATACTTTTATTTTATTTAAAACTTCCGCTTCAAGGGGTATATTCAATGAAGAACACAGCTTAAAAGATTTATAATAGTTATCAAGAGCATTTTGAGTATCACCATTACTGATATGCACATCACCTATTAAATCTAGAATAGTTGCTTCTTCTTTACCAAATCCTAATTCATGGTATATTCCTACCGCTTTTTCTAGAAACGCGATGGCATCATCAGTATCTCCCATTTCATACTGGAGGGTTGCAATTTCAACCATTAAATTGGCTTCAGCTTCCTGATACTCCCAGAGTTGTTCTAAAAGATTTTTGAGAGAAGTAGCATAGTCTTTTTTACCATTGAAAATTCCCACAAGCAATTCCTCCTATCAATCATTAAACCTTAACAATGAATATTGTACTGCAGGTTATGGAGATTTAAGCCCCATTGAACGTGCATTATCCAGATCTATTACATAAACACTACGTAAAAAAGTTCTTAAGGCCTATTCTAGTCACAATACCTCTCCCCTTCCTAAGATTAGTCCTTTGTCAGTAATTTCATAATCAGCGGTTACAATCAGACCATTACTGGATTTGAATGTTAAATATTTACCATCAAGGAGTATTACATTATCCACAATAGATTTCAAGATTTTTTCGGTATTCTCACCAGCCACGCCTTCGGTATAATTAACAAGCACAGTTGCACCTGCTTCAGTTAACCTTCGCAGGTAAGTTATTAAAAATCGGATAACCATTGCTTCCGGGTTAAAAGTAAAGAAAGTAGTGAGTGAATCAAAAACGGAACGAAATTCATTGGATTTTTTGAAAACAAAACGAGTTCCCAGCCCAACTTTAACCATCAGATCGGTGGAATCATTGATTTTGGATAAAGTGTAGGTGTTGCTATTTTCAATATGAGCTCCTGAAAGTGAGGATATGGGATCAATAACATATAAAAGGTCTTCATCCATGAAGCTTTGCAGGAACCATCCAAAATCCATCATGTTTTGTTGTAATTGCTTCATCCCATCATCTGCGGTGATATACAGGCATGGTTCGGCAATACTCAACCCGTGATATGTAAATTTATAAGAAAAAATGGATTTGCCCACTTTGGGGGGTCCATAAACCAGGGTAGTGGTGTTTTGTGGAAAACCATCCATTTCCCCAGATGAGGATAAAATTTCATCCAATCCATGTATACCAGATTCATAATTGCTCATTTTATCACATTTTTACCTTGATTTATTTCCCTTTCCCCACCACAATTCCTTCTTTACTTATCTGGTAAGAAGCTTCTTTTTTCCCAATGCCTTTCATGGCTTCAATTGTTATGGTTTCCCCATCGAGTTTAACGATGTTATCAACCATTGACTTAATAAGTATCTCTATACGTGGATCGGATGATCCTTCAATGTAGGTGATTACAGCAGTACCCCCTGCCTCTTTTACCCTCAAAATATAGGTCTTTAAAACCCTCATTATTAACATTTCATCGTTATATTCTAATATGGTGGTTACAGAATTCATAACTCCACGGAAACGAGGATTATCTTGAGAAATAGAATTCACAGCCCTACTTACCTTAACCAGGATGTCAGTGGGGTTTTTAACATTGGATGATTGGTAGATTTTTGAATCTAGAAATTCAGTGTCACTACTTGATGCATCAACAATATATAACATCTCGTTTTCAAGATAGCCTTCAATTTCAAATCCGGTATCCTGCATTTTTTCATACATATCCTGTATTCCAAGATCAGTAGTTAAATAAAGACCGGGTTCATCCTGAGTTAATCCATTGTAGATAAAACCAGAACAAAACAGGGATTTTCCCACGTCTCCCGGACCATAAACTAGTGTGACTGTGTTTTCAGGGATCCCACCTAAACTAAGATTTAGATCATCTCCTGAAGCGGTTAGTTCATCAAAACCAGATATGCCTGAGGTAATACGGACAATCATGATTTCACCTATAGAGTATTTCTAAAAGTGCATCCATAGCATCTTCAATTCCTTCATCACGAATTATACTTATTGGAACTATGGGTATGCTTTGATCAAGGTTCATAACCTTCCTTATTTCAGCAGTGGATAATGAATCTGGAAGATCTTGCTTATTGGCCACAATAACTTTTGGTATGGCTTCTGCATTGCACCTTTTTATCATTTCTTTGGCCCGGGCAAATGTCTTGGGATCAGTTGAATCCACCAGAATAAAAGCTCCCACTGCCTCTTTGGATAGAACATCCAGTATCAGATCGAAACGTTCCTGACCCGGTGTTCCAAAAACATCAGCCACAAATCCCTTGTATTCCATGTGTCCTATGTCCATGGCCACCGTGGTTGGAACCTGGCCTAAAGCCATTTCATCCACTGAAACAGAATTTGGAGCTATTTTTTTAACAAAACTGGATTTTCCTGCATTGAATGGTCCGGTTACCAGGATTTTGGGTATGAATATTTTTATTCCACCAGGACGCATTATATTAAAAAGTACCATGCTACTGGATGGGGTGGTCCAGGATGCTCCTGTGACCATGAACCCCTGTCCAATGATAACCCTTTCTTCAATGGTGCTCAGGTTAACCAGACAATCCATTGATCCTTTAATTTCATCAATTAAATCTGCTTCATAATCCCATTGGGTAAATATATATAATAAAATAGTATTTTTATCTTTTGCAACTTGATTCCATTTTTTTATGATTCGAACAGTTTCTCCATGATCAAGATAATCAATGAGGGTGGAAAGATTATTGATAACTCCAACACCATCTGGAATATCATTTATTGCTTTATTAACTACTTCTTCTATCTCGGAATAATCTTCTATGGCATATTTACCATTTACAGGAGCCCCGATAAAATAAGAACTCCCATCAACAAAAAAAGCACTCCCCTCATCCACAATCTTTTCAAGGTCCCATCCAAATTTATCGAATTCATAGATAATGGAACTAGGTTCAGTTACATTGGTGAATATAAAACCAGGATCCCCCTCTTCCAGTCGGTTTTGCAGTGTTTGGTAACCAAAAGCTTCACATTCAATTCCAGGATCAGCGTAGAACAGCACCGATGATCCTTCCAACACCCCACCTCCCAGAAAATCGTCCAGCTTGGGAATGTAAGTTTTCTTCATTTACATTCCCCCCATGATCTGGTTTACTTGTTGGGCAATGGATTCCATTTCAAAGAATATCAATCCTAACTGAGCTTCGGGTTCTGTTAATGCGGTTAAAATAGCTTTAGCACCTGCAGGAATTAATACAATTGTTCCTTTTTCGGTTTTAACAGAGATTTGACTAACTCCACCAGTAGTCATCTGGCCAGATGCGGCTTCTGCTGCCCCCATAATCGTAGAACATAATGCAGAGAAGATACGGGCATCAACATCAGGAGGAGTTCTGGAGTTAATTAAAAGTCCTTCTTTAGAAACGATTCCACATGCTTTGATCTGCCCTACCTGCATAAGGGTTGTGAGCACATCATCCAGCTCTTCTTTCTTAGTTTTGGCCATTTAGTTCCCCCATATGTTAGTTACATCCTAACTGCATTATAAGTGTATATAAAATTCTATTATAGACCCTATTGACATAGAATCCCGGAAAAATGAGCATAAGCTGAATAACTTATCCCTTGACCTTAGGTTGCTCATATTGATCATCTTCATAAACCATTTATAGTATTAAATTGTTTTTCAAATGTTTTTAAATTTTCTTTTCTTTTTAAGAATTATCACATTTCAATTTCATTACAAAAAGGAAACTAATTATAGGATTAAACTACTTAAAGTTAAAGATTTTCTACTTTAAGGACATATTATCCCATATTTTATAATTTCAATGATTAACACCTAATTTAAATAACTAAAACTTAAATTTTACAGTTTATCACCTAATTCACAGGTTATCGTGTTTAAAAATTATCAAAACTATTATTGGCCGGGATAGATCTTTACTAATCATCTGTTGAATTTAAAATAATGGTCGGTTGAATTTAAAATAAGTGAATACTTTATTGCCACTGCACATCGGTAGTGGTAAATACATATTTACTGGAAAAAGCAGGATTGTAGAGTGCATTAGTTAGGTTTTCTGTATTGAATGATTCTGCAATTTTTTTACGAGCATTGAAATTAATTCGATCTCCCAAACAGTTTCTGTCTGTTTTATTAGTGACAGAAGGTGCTGATGCATAGATTTTAAGCTGAATCTTGGTCTTCTGATAACCCTGGTGGAAACCCTGGTTTAAATAGCTGATTTTAATGATTTTTACTTCGGAAGGGTTAAGTAAACGCTGGTTCTCCAGGGTGTAATCTCGGAAAGATTCCTTGGGATATATTGCCAAACTATCCGATATTGCTCCATGTAATGCTCCTGTCCTGGCGGCGCTCATGGCTTGATTAAGTTCACTGGCATCAGACAGACTCAAAGTCAGTGGAATTAGAACCATTATGCTTAAACCCACTACCAGCAGAAACTCAATGGGAAGCTGTCCTTTGCTGTCCATATAATATCAACACAGTAATCAATTTTTTTATTCAAGCTATTTTAACAGATCTTTATTTAAAAAACCTGATTTTTGAAGGTAGGTGAATTAATCATTTACATAAATACCTTTATTTTAAAAATACCAATATGAGCCGAATAAATTTTCAAAGATGGTTCCTTTAAATACAGTTTCCCATAAGGGTAACATGCAATGAAATCGTGAAAATAATAACTGTAGAATAAAATTAACGTTTTAAAATATTATCACCTTATTACTTTTGGCTTCCTTTACATTTCGAAGGGTATAATTTCTATTGGGTTGCATAGTTACTTCCAGCTGATTCATCTCATAGTTAGAAATCTTTTTGAAAAAAGAATATGAATAACCATTATAACCGCCCACTTGAACCAGAACTCCGGATTGATTAACCTTAACCTCATAATATGAGCCTTTTATGTCCGGTGGCATTTCTATTTTTATTTCATGTCCTTCCCCACCAGAATAAACTTCTTCAATGGTTGATGCAACTTTTTCTGAAATGGAACGGGTTTGTACTGCTTCATCAGCTTTTTGTACTACTTCAAAACGTTCAACAGCAATGCTAAGAACACTGCCCATGATAACCAGGAGAAGGAACATTGAGATCACAAAGTCTATGTTAAGTGTTGCTTTTTTATCTGCAGTAATAGACAAACCCATAAATTTAATAACTTCATACTATTATTAATACTTATCCAACACCTTATCCCACCAAGTGGGGAGGGGGGATTTTTCATGAAAAAAGAACAACAGTTAGAAAAAAATGCAAATAGTTTTGTTTTAATGGTAAAATTTAAAGAAGACGAAAAATTTGAAAACTCTGGAATAGAAGGAATAAAACCAGAAATTAAAGGAATTGAGGAAATAGAAACCGCACTAGATTCCACTGGTTTCTGGTTTTATATCACAGAATCGGAGTTTTATGATAGAGTCACTGTGGAACTGGACGTGAATCCAACAGAAGCCATAACTCAACTGCGTAAAACCTCTACCATTGCCATTGAAAGAGCAGTTCCTCTTGATTATGTAGTCTCCTCATCAATGGAAAGTTTGATCACGAATATTCTGAAACTGGCATCCCAGAAAATAGATGGGAATGAATCCTTCACCGTTCAAATTGAGCTGAAAGGTAATGGATTGAGACCTATAGAAGGTACTAATTCGCAAGATGAACTTACCAATCACTTAACCACCGAATTATGTGATGAATTGAACCTTAAACACCAGGATGAAAACAATGATTGGATAATTCATATAGAAGAATTAGGAGATGAGATGGGGATTGCTATTTGCAGGCCTGATGAAATTTTAGTGAAATGATAAATTGATAAAATCCACAGGTGTAAATTCCCCTGTGAGATGTATTAATTTTACAAATCTCCCATATTAATTATTTTTTAAAGATTTAGTTAAGGAGTTTGTTTCATTATTTTAAAACTAAGGAAATTTTATGTACAACCCAAGCACCATCTAATAACAGGGGATGTACATGTACAAAATATTGCATTTTAGTGGCGGGGTATACAAGTTCGAACTACTGGCAGAACATGTGGAAGATATAGGTGGATTGTTATTCCAGGAAAATCGCCTCCATATCAGCCGTGGTGCTTCTTTCCTTTCTGAAGAGATTCAAGTCATCTTTCTAGTACCTACCAATGAAGTATCCAGTGTTAAGGAACTGACCAGGGAAATAAAAGGAGAAATTGAGGAAGTGGAAGTTGAAGAAGCCTTGAAAAACAACCTTATAAACTCACTGGAAATTTACAATATTATGTGTAAGGCTGATGATTGGATTAAACACGAGGTTATTTCAGGAAAATACCAAAGTAATCAAGACGAATACCAAGGTAATCCAGAAGAATACTTTGATAACCTGGAAGAATGTCTTGATCTGATGATAACCCTGGAACTCATAGAAAAACGTACCAGTAATGGCAAATCAGATTACAGGGTTCTAAAAGAAGATGATAAATAAAATTAAGAAATTTAGAATAAAATAGCTATATAAAAATATATTTGTTTACACCTAAAATTAATTTAGATACCTTAAATTAAATTTAGAATAAATTTAGAATCTTTTTAAAATTAAATTGAATAACTGATAACGAATTTTGGACAAATAAGGAATATTTAAAATAAGGAAAAGACATCTAGATAAGGAAGAGACAATTAATATAATAACCCTAAAAATATTTAAGAGCTTAGTTTTAACTAGATAAATTTAACTAGATAATCTACCAACTTCTAATGAAAAAATCTTAATTATAGTAGAAAAGTGAGATTACATGATCAAAGGAGAAACCATTATTTTCATGGGCATTGCCGCTGTAATTCTGGGCATGTTGCTTATCTTCGTAGGTACTGCCTTCCTGTCCTCTGGAAAAACTGAAAGCAGCGAAAATGCAAAGGTAAGCACCGGGGGAGTAATCTTAATTGGACCCATCCCCATAGTCTTTGGAAATGACAAGAGCATGGTTTCAGTTGCAATAATAGGTGCTATTGTTCTCATGATACTTGCTTACATCCTGTTTTACAGGGGAAGTCTCTAAACCAAATACTGGATGAAATAAATAATGGTATGAATATAACTGTTTCATGACCATAAGATGGTTCCATTTTATCCTGAATCTTCAATTTACAAGTCACACTCAAATTACATATGGTGAAATTATATGGATTATACGTCAATTTACAATAAAAGATATTTAATTCTCTTACCGGCAATAGCTGCTTTTATTATAGCCCTAATTCCCACGTTGAAATACCAGTGGCCTTTGGGATGGGATATAATTTACCATGTGCAGTATGCCCAGGTTTATGCCCATAATGGTTTCACATTAATTGATCCATTATTAAACGCACCTAATGGTCAAAAAATTGGATATCCTCCATTATTCCATTTTTTAATTGCTGCTATTGGCACTGGTCTGGGTGTTGACTTTTTCCAGGTCGCCAGATTCCTGCAACCCATATTGACATCGTTAATTGTTCTATCAGTTTCTTACGTGGCCAGTAAATTCTACGGAAAACTGGCAGGAATTGGTGCTGGATTTTTAATGTTATCCAGTTTACTTGTTGGAAGGATGATTTTGGCCCTTCCAGAGAACCTTGCATTGATCTTTCTCCCCCTGGCAGTTTATCTTTATTACAAGTCCTTGAAAGATAAGAATCTCAAAATTGCTCTTCTGGGGGGAATTTTATTGATTGTGGTAATGGCAACTCATCAGGCAGCTACCCTTTGCCTGGTACTGGCAATTACCAGTATTACCCTCATGGAATTGGTGGTTTACAGGAATTTTAAGGCTCTGGGAAATTTCATATCATTCTTCATGGTGATAATAGTCATAGGCATTGCCGGTCTTATTTCACTACAAATCATCGCACCCCAACTTATACAAACCCTCCTGCAGCAGGGAATAACCGCTATTACGGGTATGAGCACTTCTTTACCATTTAATCGCCCCCTGGGAATTTACAGTTACCTGGGAAATCTGGGAGTTTTGGTGCTGCTTTTTTCAGTAATTGGGGCAGTAGCTGCAGCAAAAAGACACCAGCAAAAAGACAATGTGATCCTGGTGTGGATTATTGCCATGATCCTTTTAAGCAATGCTTACTGGTTTGGGGTTAACGTAATCTCCTACCGGGTGCTCATATACCTCCTGATCCCCCTATCCATACTGGGGGGATACGGGATACACTTAGTATGCCAGAAACTCAAAAGTTATCCTCAGTTTTCATCAAAAAAGGTTCGAAGTATGGTTTTAGTGGTTATACTAGCCCTTTCCATGTTAAGTGCAGTATTTGCTGTTAGTGATCCAGACATTTCAGTATTCAGTGTGAAAAATGAATTTGGAAATGTGCAAATAGCCCCTCCATCTGATTCTGAAGTGGATCTTGCCAACTGGTTCCAGGAAAACGGTAACAAGAGCCGCTCACTGGTAATCTCCAACCAATTCACAGGGATGTTTCTGGGATCTAAAGCAGGAATGCCCATGAATTATGGTTTTGAATTTTACGCCACTAAAACTTACCCTAATATGACAGTATCTAAAGTTAAAGATCAGGGAATTGGTTATTTAGTATATGATAAAAAGTTGGTGGTTCCCAAAGAAGATTCATGGCTACGAGTTATGAGTATTAAGTCGGAGTTTTTCCCCCTATATTACTTCAGCCAAAATATTACCACTCACTTTGACCAGATAAAACCGGACTACGCCACAAAGGTCTATGAAAATAAGGATTTCATTGTGTGTATAGTAGATTATTAACTGATACTGTTTAATTCATTATCAGGGCATGAGTTATTATCATGGCCTAAAACATGTTTAATAAAAGAACGCATAAATACTAGGGTACCGGATCAAAAAGGGAATGAATAACAATTAAGGGAATGATGATTATACAGACCAAGACCCGGATAAATCCCAATAATTTATTAAAAATAAGTCCAATCATAATAGTTAAAGAGTATAAATTATATAACATGAAAAACTAAGTTAAATAATCTTTTTAATATTTGTAAAGTGATTCTATGAAAGTTTCTGTCGTTATCCCAGCTCTGAATGAAGAAGGAATTGTAGGTAAAACTGTTCTAACAGTACCCATCAAAAAACTCAATGATATTGGACTTGAAACAGAAATACTAGTGGTTGACAATGCATCTACAGATAATACATCTAAAGAAGCTTCTGACGCTGGAGCTATGGTTGTTTTAGAAACCAAACGAGGCTACGGTAATGCATATCGTCGTGGTTTCAAGGAAGCCCAGGGTGATATAATAGTTATGGGGGATGCAGATGGAACATACCCCTTTGATGAAATGGCTGAATTCATTCAACCAATTTTAAAGGGTGATGCCGAGTTTATCATGGGTTCAAGATTAAAGGGCGATATAAGACCCGGAGCAATGCCAGCTCTCCATAAATACATAGGCAACCCTTTCCTAACTTGGGTACTAAACGCACTTTTCCACACCGGGATCTCAGATGCACACTGTGGAATGAGGGCCATGACCAGGGAAGCTTTGAACAAGATGGATCTTAAGACTTCAGGTATGGAATTTGCATCGGAAATGGTTATTGAAGCATCCCGTAAGAAGCTTAAGATAGCCGAAGTTCCCATTACCTATTACCCCCGTGGGGGTGAATCAAAGCTCAGCTCATTTTCTGATGGATGGAGACACCTCAGATTCATGATGATGTACCGCCCAGGCCCTTTCTTGCTGATACCGGGTAGTGTTGCCCTGCTTCTTGGAATACTGCTTACTGCAGTTGTAATGTTACAGGGAATATCCAGGATGCATTCACTGATGCTTGGTGGTTTATTACTGTTAATTGGTTACCAGATGCTACTTTCATGGCTTTATTTCGGGGCGTTTGGAGCTGCTTATGGATTTTCACGCAGCACGGGTATTATCAAAAAATTAATGAGTTACCATTCCTTGGAAAAAGAACTATTTCTGGGAGTAGTTCTCCTGGCAATTGGAATAATCATGGGACTGAATGTCCTTTACAACTGGAGCACTGGAGGGTTCGGACCACTGTACCAGATTCAGAGCACTGTGCTGGCCATGATATTATCCATACTTGGAATTCAGACCATATTTTCAGGAATGTTCTTAAGTTTATTGCTACTGAATAAAGAGGAAAAAAAGGGTAAATAAAATCTAAAGGGTAAATAAAATCTCAATTTTCTTATACCTGCCAAAATTAAAAGGAGAGCGGATCTGGTAACAACCAGATGTAACCTCCTTTTGAGCGTTTGAAATTAACAAAATCTTTTAATAATGAAATAGCTTAAATAAGAATAACCCTGTTTTTTATAAATCTTTTCATGAGGTTAATTTATGAAGATCGCCTTTATTTATGATGCTATGTACCCATGGGTCACTGGAGGAGCAGAAAAACGAGTATATGAACTTGCCACCCGTTTGGCCCGCCGAGGACATGAGGTACACTGCTATTCATGGGGATGGTGGTGGAAGGATAAAGGAGAACAAAACATAATATTTGAGGGAATACACCTCCATGGAGTGGGTAAACCCATAGATCTCTATAAAGATGATAAAAGATCCGTCAAGGAAGCCCTGTTATTTGCCTGGAAACTACTTCCAGTTCTTAACCAGGAAAAATTTGATATTGTCGACTGCCAGGGATTTCCATTTTTCTCATGTTTTGTTGCCAAACAACACGCAATGCGTGGAAACTCAAAACTGGTGATAACCTTATTAGAGGTATGGGGGGACTACTGGTACCAGTACATGGGTTCGGTGGGCTTTTTTGGGAAGCTGGTGGAAAAAATAACTTTAAGGTTGAGCAACCGACTTATCAGCATATCCCCCCAGACTGACCGGGAGCTTCAGAAAATTCGAACAGTCAAAGATGCAGTAATTATACCCCCTGGATTAAATTTTAAGGAAATAAGGGAAGTTGAACCATATAACCTGGAAGATGATGAAAAAAAATGGGATATTATTTACGCAGGGAGACTGATTAAGGATAAAAGAGTTGATTTACTCATTAAATCTTTAGCCCTGGTTAAAAAATCACTGGGCAAAGTAAACTGCCTCATTATAGGTGAAGGACCCGAAGAAGCCAAATTACATGAGTTAACTGAAAAGTTGAATCTGGAATCATCTGTGGAATTTACTGGATTTTTTGAAGATCAAATGGACCTTATTTCTCGATTTAAATCTTCAAAGATATTTGTCTTACCTTCACAAAGAGAAGGTTTCGGTATGGTTGTAGTTGAGGCTAATGCCTGTGGATTACCCGTAGTGGTGATAAATAATCCCTTAAATGCTGCAATGGATCTGATAGACGCGGGTCGGAATGGGTTTATAGCTGATGCCAATGCAGAAGATCTCAAAGAAAAGATTATTAAAACTCTTAAAAACAGTTCTAAAATGAGAACAGATTGTATACATTCAGCTGAACAATATGATTGGGATAAGATCGTTAGAAACCTTGATAAATTTTATCAGGAAAGCCTGGCTATAAAATAATTTAAGGATTAATAAATTAATCAAAATTATAATTTTACGAAAGCCAGACTCTAAAAGACTAAAACTTAAAAAAAACCTCTAAGATTAGAACTCCAAAAAACTCTAAGATTAGAGCTCTAAAGAACTCTAGAGAATAACTTTATAAAAATAATCAGTTTAAATTGATCTAATGGATATATAATCATAGTAATGAATCTAATCACTGCTATTTGAAGATAAGGAGTAAGATATGAAGATATTACAGACACCAGTAAGGTTTTATCCCTTCATTGGCGGGGTAGAAAACTACGTTTACCGTCTCTCAGAAGAACTGGTAAAAATGGGACACCAGGTAAAGATAATCTGTGCAAATGAGCCCCATTCACCAAAGGAAGAGACATTTAACAATATTGATGTAATCCGACTTCCTTACATAGCAAAAATTGCTAACACCAATATAACCCCCACCTTGCCATTTACAATCCCCCGGGAAGATTTCGACATTCTGCACACTCATCTACCTACACCATGGACTGCGGATTGGAGTGCATTCTTTGCCAAACTAAAAGGTACCCCCCTGGTGCTTAACTACTACAATGATATTGTGGCCAGTGGAGCTGCCAGTAACATCGCAAATTTATATAATAAAACTTTCCTAAAGTTCTTGCTTAAACAGGCCGATCGGATAATAATAATTCAAGAGGATTATCTTAATACATCACCTTATTTATCGAAATATGCTGATAAAATTAGAATTGTTCCAGTGGGAGTGGATGTGAATCGATTCAGACCTTTAAATGTGGAAACTGAAAAGAACAGTATATTTTTCCTCAGCTTACTTGATGATTATCACCAATATAAAGGTCTTGATTTTTTATTAAATGCAATAAAAATTGTGAAAAAAGATATTGAAGACATTAAATTAGTAGTTGGGGGTAAAGGGAGTTTATTAGAATATTATAAATCTATGGCAGAATCTCTTGGTATAAAACGTAATGTGGAGTTTCATGGTTTTATTCCTGAGGATAAGATCGTTGAATATTACAACCGCTCAGAAATTTTTGCTTTACCTTCCATCTCTTCTGCTCAGGAAGGATTTGGAATAGTTGCATTAGAAGCGTTGGCCTGTGAAAAACCAGTGATTACCACCAAAATAGTTGGTATCTCCGATGAGATTCAAAAAGAGAGTTTGGGAACAATAGTACCGCCGGAAGATGCAAATGCACTGGCTGAAGGTATAATTCAATTGTTATCTAACCCTGATCTAGAAGAGATGGGGAAAAAAGGTAGGGTTGTAGTGAAAGATAGGTTTACTTGGGAAAGGGTGGCTCAACTCACCGATGATATCTACCAGGAGTTAATATGAAGATCTGTCTAATATCAAACCTTTATCCCCCCAATGTTATTGGTGGAGCTGAAATCACAGTTCAAAAGACTGCTGAAGGTCTTGTTAAAAAAGGGCATGAAGTATTAGTAATTACTACTAGTAGTGAAGACTACTTGGAAGAAGTAAAAAATGGAGTAAAAATATACCGAATAAACCCCATTAATGTTTATAAAACCTATGAACATGAAGAAAAACCATTATATCTAAAACCCATCTGGCATGGGATAGATCTATGGAACTTAAATGTTTATAATACCGTTAAAAGGATTTTGAAAGTAGAAGATCCCGATGTTGCCCATATTAATAACTACAAAGGTCTTTCACTTTCGGTTTTTTCGGCTGCTAAATATTTTGATCTTCCAGTGGTGTTCACCGCTCATGATTGTTCACTGATATGCCCCCGTGCAAACCTGTTACATGGAAATGGCCAGGTATGTGATAATCCAGGTTCTGCGTGTAAAATCTACTTTAAAATGAACAAAATGCTCATTAATGGAAAAGTAGATGTTTTGGTTGCTCCTTCCAATTTCATTATTAATAAATTGAGGTCATTCGGATTCTTCCAGCATACTGAAGTTAAGAAAATACCATTGGGTATAGAATTGGATGATGAAATTACAGGAAAAAACTATGAAACCATTAATATCGCTTACATGGGTGGTTTGAGTAAAATTAAGGGAGTTCATATTTTAATAGAATCATTTAAAGAATTAAAGAATGATAATATCAAATTACACATTCTTGGTAAGGGAGTTGATGAGGAAGAATTCAGGATGAACGCCAGTTCAGATCCCAGAATAATTTTTCACGGCTACTTGGAACAGAAGGATATAATGAAATTTTATAAAAAAGTTAATATCAGTGTTCTTCCTTCTATATGTTATGATAACTCCCCGATGATGATTTATGAAAGTTTAATGAATAGTATCCCGGTTATAGGGAGCAAGATAGGGGGGATACCCGAGTTGATAGAAGATGGATATAATGGATTCTTATTTGAACCGGGAAACCCTGAAGAATTGAATAAAATCCTTAAAAATCTCATAAGTAACCAGGAAACCCTTAAAAAATTAGAGAAAAACGCATATCAATCCTCATTACAGTATGATATTTCCAATCACCTTAAATTACTTGAAGAAATATATTTTAATCTTAAAACCAGATAGTCTTATAAAAAGCTAGTTAAAATAGAAAGCTGATATTATGCTCAATAGAATTAAGAAATGCACACCAGGTCAATGGCTTCTATGTCTATTAGCCACTTTAGTCATTACCGATATACTAATAATTTTAGACGTACCTTTCCTTAGACAAGCCATACCATTCATATTCTTTATGCTGGTTCCAGGAATGGTATTGGGAAATTTGTTAGGATTCCAGAAAATGGAATTCCTGAAAAAAATATTAATAAACATAGGCTTAAGCATTTCTTTACTTATCTTCACAGGTTTAGGTCTAAACATCCTTTATCCACTGATAAATCAACCATTATCTCTCTGGCCAGTACTAATTGCCTTGAATGTGATTTTTGTAATACTGAGCATTCTGGACTATCACTTTAACCAGGAAAACTTCGATATAGGCAATATATTTAACTTTAAATTTGATTTAGGTGATAAATCCCTTTCAATAGTTCTGTTTCCATTTATTTTTCCCATATTGGCCATTGTGGGAACTTACATTATGAACATTTATCAGAACAACGTTTTTATAATGTTAATGTTCCTTTTGATCCCTGCATACATAGTAAGTTTGGTAATTTTCAAGGAAAGGGTCCACAAATGGAGTTATCCTCTTTCGATCTGGTTAGTTGGCCTGAGCCTCTTATTGATGCACGGATTAACATCTAACCATATTATAATGGGTTTGGAGCCGTCCATGTACCATGATGGGCTTGTATTTCACGCTGAATACTACTGTTACCAGCTTACTCTCAATAACTTTCACTGGGATATCAACAGTTTTCGAAACCCTTACAATGCCTGTTTGAGTATAACCATTTTCCCCACCATTTTAAAAGTCCTGACTAACATAAACAGTGAATACATTTTCAAGCTGTACTATGGCCTGATTGGTTCATTTATCCCCCTAATACTGTACTCCATTTTCGATAAATACTTCAAAAAACAGTATGCACTATTTGCAGCCCTTCTATTTACATTCCAAATATTTTTCATACTAATGATTGGATCTGCAAGGCAAGAAATCGCCATTTTGTTTTTCTTCCTGGCGGTAATGGTTTTATTCGATGAATACAAAAAAGGAAAAATCAGTAAAAAGATTATCTTCCTTATTTTCGTATTCTCCACCATTGTATGCCATTACAGTACATCATATGTGGCTTTAACTCTACTACTACCCATACTGGGCTTACCATTCCTAAAAAGTATTGTAAAACATCGCAAATTAAATTTTGAAAATTTTGATGTGATATTTTGCTATCTTTTATTCCTTCTGGTCTGGTTCATACTGTACGCCAATGTACAGTTCTTTGCAGGTGCAGATGTAGTGGCCAGTGCCAGTGTGGCTACCAGTGCCGGTGATGCCGGGAATTCATCCACTAGAGATGCACTGGTTTTAAGTGTTCTGGGTATTGGACTGAAATCTCTCCCTAACACATTAAGTGCAGTGGTGAATGATCTCATTTTCTTGATCATGGGCATAGGACTAGTAAATTTACTATTTAACTACATAAAAGGCAATAAACTATTTGATAGTGGATACACTCTTGGAATCATACTTTCCATTGGAATGTTGGTGATGTTCCTGGTCTTCCCATCAGTGTCTTTAATGTATGGTGCCGACCGACTGTTCTTCCAGCTATTAGTCTTCACAGCACCATTATTCATTTTAGGAGTCATAACAGTTGCTAAAAGAATTAAAAAACCCTCCTGGAAATCTGTGATCTTCTTAATTCTTTTAACATCACTCTTTATAACCAGTAACCACCTTCAATACCACTTCGCAGGTATACCATATTCATCAGAATACGACAACACTGGACTGATTAGAGGTCAAAATTACATTTATGATCAGGAAATAGTGGGTGCCAGTTGGATTAATCAGAATGGTCTTAAGAGTTTAAACGTAACCACTGACTCTGTTGGAGGTCCCAGATTAATGCTTGGTGGTTTTGATTTATCCAGAGGGCAACGGATAATATTTGATAAACAGAATACCACTATGCCAGGATATCTGTTTATGGGTTATGTGAATGTACGTGAAGGGAATCTATATAAAACCCTGGATATCACCGGAAGATGGGAAAATTATTATTACATATACCAGAATAAAAGCAGGATTTATGACAATTCATATGTAAACATATACCTATAATCAAATTAAGGTACATCCCTACAGATTAAGGTATTATCAATCAGAGAGTATTCCATATCAGATTAATTAGCCATAAGCAGATTAGGATATTATCAATCAGATGGTTTCTATAATCAGATTTAAGGTATCCCCACAGATAAGGTTTACCTTGTATCACCATCTTTTTGGAGTCCAACATTCATGAAAAAATCCATATAATCAATCATTCATCAATAATTAGAGCGGTATATCCATGACCTCCATGACCAAAATATTATTCATTCATAATACAGCTATGTGGTACAGAATCCCCTTTTTCAAAGACCTTGACCAGGAATACGCTATAGATTATATTTTTACCCACATGCAGGTTTCAAAAGATATCTACGGCCTGGAAAATCCGGATAATATTGGAGGCATGGAAGATATCAAACACATCATTCTCCCTAATCATGTAGGAATAGCATGGGGAATCCTTAAAAAAGCATTCCAGGACTATGACCTCATGGTGGGGGGTAGCTGGGATAGCATCCCTGAAATAATGGAGAGTGTCTACTGTTATGGGGTGGCCTGGATACGAAGAAAACCCATCATCCTCTGGAGAGAAGATTGGGCCTGGGAAGACACATCCTTAAAATCCAAACTAATCCAGCCACTGGTAAAGTGGATTGTAAGAACTTCCAGTGCCATTGTGGTGCCTGGAAGTAAACACCGGGAATATTTCATCCAACTGGGCGCCGACCAGGAAAAAATCTTCCTGATGCCTAATGCCAGTAACCAGACCATTCATGAAGATGATCCCGGAAAAGCCAGGAAACTGCGGGAAAAAATGGACTTAAACAATAAAAAGATCCTCCTGTATGTGGGTAGGTTGATTCAAAGGAAGGGAGTTCAGTACCTGATTCAAGCCCTCAAAAAAATCGAAACGGAAGATATAATGCTTTTGATTTTAGGAGACGGGGATTATAAAGATGAACTCCAAGGCATGGTTAATGAGCTGGGACTGGAAAACAAGGTCATCTTCACCGGGAAAGTATCACAGGAAGAACTGGCATCATATTACATTACCAGCGATCTGGTGGTGGTGCCTTCTATAACCCATGGAATTGGTGATCCCTGGGTACTGGTATTGAATGAAGCCATGCAATTTAGGAAACCAGTAATTGCCACTGATGCAGTTGGTGCAGCCAGTGATATGATCACAGAATGTGAAAATGGATTCATTGTTCCGGAAAAGGATGTACCTGCACTGACCAGGGCAATAAACACCATTCTGGAAGATGACAAATTAAGGCTTGAAATGGGCCAAAAATCATTTGAAATTATCCAAGAAGGATTCGGCTACAGTAATATGGTAGAAGGATTTCAGAAAGCGGTTAATTATTCCTTAAAAAATGAAAAATAAATAAAAATAAAATAAAAAAACCATCTAACTTATTTAAATAAAATAAATCAATTCAACTTATTAAAAAATCCTGTTAAAAAATGCAGATAAATAAAAACTGATTATTTGCATATAGTATAGGGGTAAATGACGACTATAACCTTTTTTATGGGCTTTAATAAATTTTAGACTGGTTTTAATCTCGGATAACGTGGTTTTGAATAGTTTACCCTTCTTCCTTGAGGCACCGATCTTGTGCCATACTATGGAATCTAGTGCAGTTATGGCCTTAAAACCCTGTTCATGGAGTTTCAGTGCCAGGTCTGCATCTTCACATCCAAAGAAGAAATCCTCATCTAGATAGTTATAGGGAACTTTAGCTGCCTTTATGAGCATGGCTGCGCCTGAAACCCAGTCCACAGTAAGGGTTGGTTCTTGATAGGATCCTATATCCACATCTTCCAGTACTGCGTAGTGTCCAGGGTAGTGGTTCAGGTCTATTTTACCCCCCACACACCATATCTGGTCATCCTTCCCATTAAAGTCGTAGTAGTAAATCTTGGAACCAACCAGGGCGATCTCATCATCAGATTCTGCAACCTTTACCAGTTCCTGGAGGAAATTCTTATCCACCACTGTATCATTATTGAGAAGCATGGTATAAGGAGATACTAACCCTTCCAGTGCAAATTTAATTCCAATGTTGTTCCCCTTGGCAAATCCATAGTTTTTCAGGTTTTTAATCAGAATTAATTTCCTTGCAGAAGGTTTATTTTTTATTTCTTCCATGGAATTAAGCAGAACAGATGATTCCAGTTCATTTTCATCAAATTCGAATATCTCCACTGGTTTATTGGATGAACTGTAAGTGGTAAACTTTGATCCAGCCTCCATTTCACCCTTACAGTAAGCTCTTATCTTTTCCAGTGAATCATCCCGGGAATCGTTGTCCACCACAATGATATTATAAGCGGGATAGTCAATTTGGTAGAGTGATTCCAGGCATTCTATGGTGTCCTGCCAGCCATTCCAGTTTAATAGGATTATTGAAACTTCGGGATGCATAAAAATCATTTATTATATTTTTTAAGGTTGAATATCAATTAAATCTTAATCAGAGACTTAAACTTATTTCCTGCTGAAAAAAGAAAAAATATTTCTTTTTTTTATCTTTTTTATTTAAGAAAATAATTTATTTTGTTTTTATTCCCTATAGTTTATTCCCTGTTTTCTTTAAGGTCAAAGTAGTTCAGCTGGTCCTGGATAACATCACTTAGACTGTACTGGATCTTTGCCCCTATCTTCTGGATTTTCTGATTATCCGAGAGTATCATAGGGACTTCTGCTGGTCGGAAACGGTCTGGATTGAACTCTATGACAACTTTACCCTGGTCCGTGTTCACGTTGATACCCTTATCCTGGATGGTGTATTCCAGTCCTTCTTCCAGCATGATCTGGTCTACCCTGGTTTTATCAAAGTTAACACCAAAGACAGGATCGTTATTTATGGCAGCAGGGTTATCCACAGTTTTATCACCCTTGATGGTTTCAATGCTGTTGATGTTCCAGCCAGCTTTTTCCATTCCCAGTAATATGTAGCTCAGAACGGAGTTAGTTCTCATGGACCCCTGGTTATAAGCCTCTCCACTTTTACCCTTGGCTGCCAGGAGGAGGTATCCCTGGATGATATCAGATACATGGGACCAGTCCCTAAATGCGTTGAGGTTTCCAATAACAATACGATCGGTTTCCCCGTATTTGAGTTTCATGATCTGGTTAGTGATGACTGAGGTTACGAACATTAAACCCCTTCCTGCACCTTCGTGGTTAAATGCCCGTGACACCACTGTATCCATGCCAAAGGAATGATGGTAATTCTGCATCAGGAGATCTCCGTAAACCTTGGATACAGCATATGGAGACATGGGTCTTAAGGGGTTGGATTCTTTGACTGGTAATTCGGGTATTGTCTCTGGTTCCGGGAAGATGGTTTTGTTACTTTTAAGTGCCTGCTGGTACTGTTCTTCAGAGGATATAACCATACCGTATTCTTCACTGGAACCGGCAAATATCATCTTGGTGTCCATATCCTTGACACGAACTGCTTCCAGGAGGTTGGCAGTTCCAATACAGTTGATGTGCTGGGTTTCCAGGGGTTTGCGGAAGGATAGTTCCACAAAGGACTGAGCTGCCAGATGGAAAAGGTAATCTGGCTCTGATACATCAAGGGCGTTGGCCAGTGAGGTTATATTGGTTAGATCTCCCTCTAACATTATTAATTTATCTTTGATGCCCTTGTCTATCAGGTTTTTTTCCATTGCTGACATGTCTTCTGGCCGGATGAAACCATATACTTCTGCACCCTCATCTAAAAGTTCTTTTGCCAAATATGAGCCAACAAATCCGTTTGCCCCGGTTATCAGGATATTTTTTCCATTCCAGTTCATAGTATCTTCCACATAATCATTTTAAAAAACCATTAATATGGTGTTAATTCAATTTATTTAGATTTATTAATTCAATTTATTCTGGATAATTCATATATTTCTAATTTATAAATTTATTTAAATTACTTCCATTCCTACGTATTAACTGAACATCTATTTACAAATTAGTTTAAAGTGTAAATTAGTCTAAGAAAATTTCATTTTTCCATGGCACGTTTAAGGTGATTAACTAATCTTTCACCGGCACTTTCAAGTGTCCATTCTCTGCGAACAAGTTCCAATGCATTTTCTGATAATCTAGATCGTTCCCCATCATCTCCCAGTAGTTTAACCACTGCTTTTGCAAATAAGGATTCATCTCGCTGGGTTAGGAATCCATTTTCATTATGGATCACTGTTTCTCGCACACCACCCTCCTTAACTGCAACCACCGGCGTACCACAGGCCATGGCTTCCAGGGGCACCAGACCGAATGGTTCTAGGTATGGTGCGTAGAGCACCATTTTAGCCTGGTTGTATAGTGCGACCAGTTTATCATCATCAATACCTCTTAATATTTCAAGTTCAACCCCTAATCCCGATGCCATTTCCCTAAGGTAATCTTTCCATTGTTCATCACCCATATTAGAGACTATCATCAGTTTAGGGCGAATTTCTTCATGAATAAGTGCCAGAGAATTTATTATGAAGTCGTAACCCTTGGGTGGGATGCAGGTACCCACAGACAGGACAAAGTCTTCTCGGGGTAAGTTCAGCGGTTTGAATATATCAACATCCACTCCCAAATAGGATACATAAGAGTTGAGTCCGTAGGATCTTAAGACAGATTCATGGGAGTAATATGAGTTAGCAATGATATATTGAGCATACTGTACGTTTTTAAGGTCCAGATTCATCTCATTATCGATTACATGATTGATATATCGTTTGATCAGTGGCTCAAACAATCTTTTCTTCCTCTTGTCTTCAGATATCTTCTCCAGGATCTTCTCACGCCGTGGTGGCTGCTGGCAGTAGTAAACTGTTGGTTTTTCTATATATTTCAAAAAGTAAGGAGCCATAACAAACTGGTCCTGTTCACTGAAGACCACATCGTAATCCCCCTGGTTAATGGCTTGGGCGATGGCTTTTTCTGTCTGGTCCACGTTTTTTATGGATATTGGTTTGAATATTGCTGGCACATAGGAAAAGGTAGAATACACCATTGACCTGAACCAGCTTTTTTTAACCGGGAATACATTCATATCCCGGACCATATCCTCCAATGGAAGAAATTCTTCATTTGCTGTGACCGGGACATATAAGTCAACTATATGCCCTGAATTAGACAAATATTTGACAAATCCGTGTAATGCTCTTTTTGCCCCTCCTGATGGAAGGTTGTGGAAAATTGCAATTTTTAATTTTTCTGACATTCAAATCTCCGCATATAATCTATTATTAAGAAGCTATTATCCTATTATTAAAAAGCTGTTATTATAAGAGGGTTATTTACTATTTGGTTATCAAAATTTGATTATTAATTAGTCAATTATAACCCATCTAATTGTTAAATATAATCTTAGAACATGGGTGAATTTAATATTTATAACTGGGAATAGGTGAATTTAATATTCATCTAAGACTTTTTCATAAATTTGCCAGGTTTTCTGGGCGGTTTTCTGCCAGCTGAACTCCTTGGACTGGATAATACCATTATCCCTCAACTTACTTTGAAGACCAGGATCATCGAGCACCTTAAACATGGCATCTGAGAGGGCTGTGGTGTCGAGTGGATCAACCATAATCCCCGCATCACCAACCACTTCAGGCAGAGACGAGGTATTAGAAGTGATCACTGGAGTACCGCAGGCCATAGCTTCTAATGGAGGCAAACCAAAACCTTCATACAAAGAGGGATAAACGAACAAATCTGCAGCATTATAGAACTTGACCAGGTCGTCTTCAGGGACGTATCCTGGGAAAACCACTTCATCTTGAAGATTCAATTTTTTAATTTCCAGGAGTACCTTTTCATGTTGCCAGCCCATCCCACCGATAATGACTAATTTATGGTTAAATCCGGATTTTTTCAGCTCGTAGAAAGCATTTATTAGTGTGGTGATATTTTTCCTTGCTTCAACTCTTCCAGCAAAGAGTATGTACTTATCCAAGTTGTATGTGGTTTTTATGTAATTTTTTACGTCTCCAATATTGGGAATTGGATAGAAAGCCTTGCTAAATCCATTAGGTATGACAGTAATCTCATCTGAGGGTATTTTAAGATATTTTATGCAATCTTCCCTGGTTTTTTCAGAAACTGCAATTATATGGTCCGCTCTGTTAATTATTAGTTTTAGGGAGTTATTCCACCGCCGGGCCAAGTTACGTGAATAACTATCTGGATAAAGTAGAGGTATGAGATCATGGATGGTTAGTACCTTTTTAACATTTCTGTTCAGGAAAAAAGCTGAACTCTGAGTATGCCAATGTGCTGGAAAGTGTAAGACATCTACATTGGCCTTCCTTACTGCATAGGGCATTCCTATATAACAGGTGAGTTTTAAGGGGATGTGGGGGATTAATACATCTTTACAGTGCTGGTAGACAGGATCGTCACTTTTTTTGTGATGAATCAGGGTAATGTTTTCAGATTTTCCCTGTTTGATCATCTCTTCCAGTGTACCGTAAAGGTAGTTATCCACACCGGTTCTTTGCCGGTCAATAATCCATGAAAGAATACCTACATTCATTAAATCACCAAGTAAGTAGCAAAATGAAATTAAAATATGAAACATGTAATTGATATTTTTATTTTAAGTTTAAACATGATCATTTGGGGTATTTATTAATTTTAACTCTATACTCCATTTAGGTTTTTTCTCATCATTTAAGGGTATAATGTGATTTAAATGGATTGAATCATTTTAAGGGTACAATTTCACACCAGATATCATGGTAATATGTTTTTGAGGAAAAAATTTTACTCATCAACAGGTTAATTCCACGGGGAATGACATTATTCCACAGGGGCATTCCTTTCAGTGCATTTATTTCTCCAACCTCATGATAAATTTTTATTTCTCCCCCAGCAAGATCAACCATATTGTAACAGTCTTCCCTTGAAAATCCACAGTGTTTATGGGTTTTATCTAATTGATGTGGTTCGAAAAGACCATATTTAACCCACATTTCCTCGTTTCTTTTGGGAATGTTAATAAGCACGTTATCTCTGGTGGATTTTAATGATTTGGCAAGTATGTTCACAGGGTCATCTAAGTGTTCCAGTAGGTTATATAAAATTACAGTATCCACTTCAGGAAATTCAACTTCAGATGCTTTGCCTATAATCAGATTAACATCAGGAGGATACTTGTAATTTATATATTCAACTGCATCAATTCCATAATATTTCCCAGTCCAGCCTTTACCTTTTAAAAATGTATATAATTCACAGGTTGCGCACCCCACATCTAATATGTCACCTTTCTGGTGATTATGAGCTAAATCTGCATAGAACGGAGGATCAAGCCATTTTTTCCAACCAAAATCGAATTCTTTTTTAATTAACATCTAATAAGTCCCATATTTAGTTTGATATTAGTTAAATATCTAACATTTCATAATATAAATCCTTGGTTCTCTGTGCAACTGTCTCCCACTTTGATTTTTCATAATATTTTCCACATTGCTTGGTTAAATAAGCTCTTTTATCAGAATTATCCAGGATCTCAGTTATTTTGTTTAATAAATCTTCTTTATTATTGTTCTCAAAAAGTTCAATACAATCAAATTCATTTTTGATTCCTTTAAAGTAATCCAGATCAGAAGTTAAAGTGGGTTTTCTATAAGTTATGGCTTGATTGAGAGCTGCAGAAGCAGCAATCCAAATGTAAGGGAATATAAATAGATCAGTAGCACTTGAAACTTTAGGGATATCCTCATCTTTGACAAAGTCAAGGAAAATCACACGATCTTCCAGTTCCATGGATTTAACTTTATTTTTTAAAAAATTATAATACTTCAGTTGTTCCTGGTTTCTGGCCCCACCAGCAACCAGTAATATGATGTCATCATCAAGGCGGGGCATAACATCCACAACTAAATCATGACCCTTATTTTCACCAACAAATCCAAAAATTGTAATGATTTTTTTATCTGGAAACCCTAAAAGACTTTTACTTTCCTGTTGATCTAAAATGTTAGATGCATGAACACCCAATGGAATTTTTGTTATTTTTTTACTGTCAAATCCATTTTCTTCCAATGTTTCAATTAAACTATTATCGTGCACAATAATTTTATCGGATAAATTGAGAATTTTCAAAATTAACCCATCAATAAGGGTAGTGGTGCCAATTTCATGGACTGTGGTAATGATTTTATTCTTTTTCCAAAACTTCAGTTTAAACAGAACTAAGGCAATATAATTATAGTTTAAATGGGGAACCGGGAAATATCCGAAAAGGCCAGGTTGATACTGGATATGAGTAATTTCATTTGTTTTTATTTTATTTAATAATCCCAGAAAATAAAACGGATTTTTTGATTCTGGTCGAGTGATTGGACATACCTTCACCGAAATATCATCATATTTATTCAGATAGTTTACTAACAATTGTGTGGTATCTGCAATTCCACATTTAATATCCCAACTGGTAATCATATTGACTTTAATTTTAGGCATTTAAACATCCCCTGTAAACATTACTTCTCATTTTCATATTCAAGGAGAATATTTTTCTTTATGTTATCATATTCTGCTAATATCTCCTTTCGGGGATCATCGGAATCATATTCTTCCATTAATGTTACCTTCATGTGAACTACCAACCGGTAAATATTAGAAAGAGCACAGATGCAAAATCCTCTAAATCCATCTTTATATCCCTTATCACGTACGTATGAATCAAAAAAACCCCTAAACAGGGTGAATAAAATTTTAGGAACATTATTGCCCAATTCATCCCTCTGTTTTTTACCTTGAAATACATTTCTGGCCTCGATACTGGTATATCCATTGAGAGCTTTGTCTATGTAATGTTCAAAGTCAATGTAACTGAAATGGATGAATCCTGCTTCAGGATCATCAATGGAATAGGATCTGGCATCTTCATTTATTCTGAAGAATTCATGGATCTCATCACCAAAACTCACAAATTTTTTCTTGAAAAATCGGGGATGGAAATCATCCAGGGGGCCCCATCCTATATTAAATATCTGTTTACCGATGAAATAGTTGTTATGGGGGACGTAAATAACATCTCCCATATCTTTTTTCATTATTTCCATTAATTTATCCCTTAATTTTAGGGGAACTATTTCATCAGCATCCACCACAAGTATCCATTCACAGGATGCTTTTTCCAATGCAAATTGGCGAGCAGGATCTGCGTAACCCATTCTTTCATAGAAGAATATTTTATCAGTGTAATTCCGGGCTATTTCAACTGTTTTATCATCACTGTACATGTCCACAATAACTATCTCATCAGCCCATTTAACTGACTCTAGACAGCTTTCAATATTTTTTTCCTCATTTAAAGTATTGATAAGAATCGATATTTTCATTCAACCAGCCCGTTATAATTTTTTTCATGTCTTAATTAGCATCATTCATCACACTGTATCTTTATTAAGTTATGTCATTTTATCAATATACCAGCCATATAATCTAGTTATCTATTTATTCATATATTTACCTGTTATTTGCCGGAATATTTCTTTATCACTCTCAGAAAATGATTTGAGGAGGATTAAAACTGCGAAGTAAATTAGTGTGGCTATTATTATTACCACAAACAGGTTAGTTTTAACCAGTATTATGAACAATGCCATGATGAAACTGGCAATTATTGGTTTCAGTAGAACTTCACGCAGTTTGATTTTGCACACATGTTTGGAAATTAAGTGGAAATAGAACAGGAATAAAGATAGCTCGGTAATTACTGTGACTACCGCCGCACCTATATAACCATACTTACGGATGAGTAGAAGATTTAATACAATGTTTAAGACCATGCAGAGAAAACTTATTCTCACAGTTTCGTGTTGCTTGTTTATGGATGTAATGGAAGCTCCCAGAACATAGCTTACAAAGATTATAGGTATGGCCCATATAAGTATCTGGAGTATTACAGTCGCTTCAGTATATCCAGTTCTATAAATGAATAAGATGATTTGATCAGCCAGTAGTGTCGTTCCAACTGCTATGGGGATTCCCAACATGCTCAAATATTTAAAAGATTTATAATAGGAAAATTTCAAGGAGTCCTGGGATGAAACATGGAATTTAGAAAACACAGGGAGTAGCGCTGTGGCATAAACTGATGGGATGAACATCAAAGCCTCTAACAATTTATAGGCTGCACTGTAAAGCCCAGTGGCAACATCACCAGATATAAACGCGAGCATTATGGTATCGATTTTAAATGCAATCAGTGCAAAGATACTGGCTATAGCCAGGGGATATGCTTCCATAATCAATGCTTTCCAGAATTTGAAATCAATCTCGAACTTGGGAACCACAAATTTCCAGAGACAAATCACCACGTTGAAGAGTAAAATAATAAAGTTGATGATTAAATAGACCATAGCAAAGGCCATGATGTTTGAATTATAAAAAATGGCAATATAAACCCCAGCAAACATTAAAATACTGTTAAGTACTGTTGCTACTGATTGGTATTCCATTTCTTCATAGGCCTGGAATACTGCGCTGAATGTTCCGGATATTACATTGAAAATTAGGGCTATGGTGATGATATATATTACAGTAGCTGAGGTGTGATCATGAACAAACAGCTGTACAATTAAGAAAGTTGCCAGTAATGTTAATCCTGAGAAAATTAGCTTTATTATGGTAGTGTTACCGATATATTTACTGGCAAGAGTTTTATCCCTTGCAACTTCACGAACTGTTAGTGCGCTCAACCCCAGATCAGTGAAAATGGTTAATATTCCTGCTAAAGCCAAAGCTGCTGAAAGGGTACCAAAACCTGCAGCTCCCAGATAATTTGCATAATAGATTGTGTAGAAAAATGCCAATAGGAAACTTAATACCTGGGATATCAAGAGCACACTTGTATTTTTCACTATTTTTTGAGCGGTATTCATGTTTATCAGCACTACAGATTAGAGTTGAATGGAAGAATCAGTGTTGTACAATTGAGTCATTACAATCAATCATTAAGTAAAACTTATAAATTTTGTTATTAACGATTATATTTAATTTTTAGGGCTATTAATAATTCATACTAAATCTATGTTGAACAAATATAATTTAGTGATAGGTTATAATGAGCTAATTATGTTAAAGCCAAATAATACTCATAGGGGTTAAACAATACTAATAGAGTATAATTCAGTTTTAAGTCATATATTATATTAATTTAAATCGAATCTAACTTTTTTGATGATTTAATTTACTGAAATATTAAAATCATTGAAATATTAAAAATCTTTTAATTTTCACTAACTGCTAGTATCGATGATTCCAATACTATCAAAAACATGCATATTATAAAAAAAGGGTTTTATGGATGTTTATTTAAAAAAAATACCGTTGGAAATTAGGGATATGTATATCTTGGTTTTGAACTATTTAAAAGAGATTTGAAAGGGAAACAGACTTCAAAAAAAAGTTATTTTGATTTACAAACACAAATTATATATATAATGCAATTTTGAATTAAATATGTAACAAAAATTACAAAAAACATGGAAAGTAGTATAGATTTGAATCATCATAATATTATATTTAATGATATTACAAATTAATATTTTTAGATTTATTAATAAAAATAAATATTTAATTCAGGTCTGATTATTCATTGGGAGGGGTGTTAATGACATTTAAAGTTAATCAGAAATGCATCATAGCACTATTTTTTGGTATTGTATTTATTTTAAGTGTTAATACTGTTTCTGCGGTATCTCAAACCAATTTCACCACCAGCGAAATATCATCAGCTTCAGTTGCTCTTCAAAACCAGATTGACACCAACGAAAAGCTACCGGATAGTGTAAAGGTTGGAAATCAAACTGTTAACACGGCACAGTATCTTCACCTGGCTGCACAGGCCACTGACCAGATACAGAACAACAAAAGCACACCAATAACCTTACAAAACGACAAAGTACCAGGATACAGCGAAGAATCCTTAAACACAGGAACCATGACCCAAGCAGACTACGAAGACTTCGCACGACGACTAAACGAATACATCAACAACAACCACCAAGCACCACCCTACGGCTACATAGGCCAGGGAAAAATCGGATACCAATCACAAGTATACCTATTCAGCCGAATATTAAGCATTTACAACACCACCGGAACCCTACCCCCATACATAACAATCAAACCCTTCACCACATCAAACATACCCATACTCTACACAGCCCCCACCACTTTCACACCCTCACAGATCATAACCGCAGCAGTAACACTACAAAAAACCATAGAAACCACCAAAACCATACCCAACACCGTAACAGTGAACGGAATCACCATATACACCGCCCAATTCCTACACCTAGCCACCACAGCAACCACACAACTAAAAAACAACAACAAAAACCCCATACTACTACAAAACGACGACCAACCCACCTACACCGAAGAACAACTCAACACCGGAACCATGACCCAAACAGACTACCTAGACTTCGCAACACGAATCACCAACCACATGAACCAAAACCACCAAGCACCACCCTACGGCTACATAGGACTCGGAAAAATCAGCTACCAATCACAAGTATACCTCTACACTCGAATTTTAAGCCTCTACAACACCACCGGAACCCTACCCCCATACATAACAATCAAACCCTTCACCACATCAAACATACCCATACTCTACACAGCCCCCACCACTTTCACACCCTCACAGATCATAACCGCAGCAGTAACACTACAAAAAACCATAGAAACCACCAAAACCATACCCAACACCGTAACAGTGAACGGAATCACCATATACACCGCCCAATTCCTACACCTAGCCACCACAGCAACCACACAACTAAAAAACAACAACAAAAACCCCATACTACTACAAAACGACGACCAACCCACCTACACCGAAGAACAACTCAACACCGGAACCATGACCCAAACAGACTACCTAGACTTCGCAACACGAATCACCAACCACATGAACCAAAACCACCAAGCACCACCCTACGGCTACATAGGACTCGGAAAAATCAGCTACCAATCACAAGTATACCTCTACACTCGAATTTTAAGCCTCTACAACACCACCGGAACCCTACCCCCATACATAACAATCAAACCCTTCACCACATCAAACATACCCATACTCTACACAGCCCCCACCACTTTCACACCCTCACAGATCATAACCGCAGCAGTAACACTACAAAAAACCATAGAAACCACCAAAACCATACCCAACACCGTAACAGTGAACGGAATCACCATATACACCGCCCAATTCCTACACCTAGCCACCACAGCAACCACACAACTAAAAAACAACAACAAAAACCCCATACTACTACAAAACGACGACCAACCCACCTACACCGAAGAACAACTCAACATAGGTAGTATGAAACTAGCAGATTACTTGGACTTTGCACAGCGAATCACCAACCACATGAACCAAAACCACCAAGCACCACCCTACGGCTACATAGGACTCGGAAAAATCAGCTACCAATCACAAGTATACCTCTACACTCGAATTTTAAGCCTCTACAACAGCACAGGGAGCTTACCTTCTTCCATAGATGTTAAACCTTGGAGTGCCAGTAACATACCAATATTATACTTACAGTCCGTCAGTTTTACCCCTTTACAGATCGTTAATGCCGCTGTTACACTTAAAAATAACATAGAAACCACCAAAACCTTGCCTAATACTGTTATTGTAAATGGGATAACCATTTATACCGCCCAATTCCTACATTTAGCCACGTTGGCCACGTTACAATTAAATAATAAGAATAATAATCTGATTTCGTTACAATCTGATGAACAACCAGGATATGAGAGTGAGGGATTGGTTAGTGGCGTTCTATTCCAGGATGAATACTTGGACTTTGCCCAGAGAATTGCAGGGCATATGAATGAAAACCACCAAGCACCGCCTTATGGTTATATAGGTCTGGGAACCATGGGATATAAATCTCAAGTTTACCTATTTACCCGTATTTTAGCATATTATGCTACTTCAGGGACCCTACCAGATAACATTGTTGTGAAATCGTGGAGTGCTCAAAACATACCTGTTAATCAAGTTAATGTCGCTTTTACCATTGGTCAAATTGCCATAACAGCTAATGGTGTTAAAAATAACGTTGAAATTTATAGAACCCTTCCAGAATTTGCTAATGTTGAGGGTTTAAGGGTTAATATTGCACAATTTTTATATCTAACAGTAAAAGCAGTGGTACAGATAAATAACCATGACACTACTGCGATCCCACTTGGAAAGTACAATATACCGGGGTACCGTGAGGAACAGATAAATTCGGGCACCCTTACCCTTGCACAGTATGTTGACTTTGCCCAGCGTATTATGGATTACATGAATGAAAATCTAGAGGCACCACCCTACGGCTACATAGGCCTGGGAAAAATTAGTTTCCAATCACAAGTCTATCTTTACAGTCGTGTTATGGATTCTTATAGAAATAATGGTGGACTTCCATCATCTTCTGATACTGTGAAACCCTGGCTGTTTGTTATTTATGATATACCCGCTGGTTATTCACAATATTGTTTACCTACCCTGAACTGTCAGTCTGATAACCCTAGTATCATTGCTTTAGCCAATAATATCTCTAATAGTGCCTTTTCAGCCTATGATATGGCAGCACGTATTTTTAACTGGGTTAGAGACAACACAGGTTATGAATTTTATTATAATACTGAGAAAGGTGCGGTTGGTACACTACAATCAGGTGCTGGTAACTGTGTTGACACCACTCATTTGCTGGTTGCTCTCTGCCGTGCTGCAGGTTTACCTGCAAGATACGTGCATGCTAACTGTTATTTCAGTAGTGGAAATTGGTATGGGCATGTTTGGGCAATGATTTATGTCAATGGTCAATGGTGCTGGGCAGATGCCACCAGTTACAGAAACGAACTTGGAGTCATAAACAATTGGGATACTGGATCTTACAGTTTACAAGGCACCTACACCAGTTTGCCTTTTTAAACTATTCCTTAAATAAAACAGCCCTGCCCAGTTATATCCTAGTAAAAATTTTAATTAAAAAATCTTAATTTTTTTACATCAGTGTTCATTACAGGATTGAAGGTATTTAAAGAACAAAAAATGAATTTAAAGTATTTTATGATGGAAAAGGTAAATTTATATATTGAAATGGGACATATTTATATACTAATAATATAGGACAAAATTACATACTAATATAATATTAATTTAGGAAGTTATAACATCAAACTTAATGTAATGTGGAATTTTTTTTGATATGGAGGCGTTATAATTATTAATAAAGCTAATAGGAAAAAACTCTTGTGTTTTGCGTTATTGATAGGAGTTGTATTCTTTTTAAGTGTCGGAGCGGTTTCTGCAACAAATTCAACTAGCTACACTCCTAGTGAGATCGCTAATGCTTCGGTTGCTGTTCAAAACCAGATCGACACCAATGAAAAGCTACCGGATAACGTAACAATTGGAAATCAAACTGTTAACACGGCACAGTATCTTCACCTGGCTGCACAGGCCACAGACCAGATACAGAACAATAACAAAACACCCATAACCTTACAAAACGACAAGGTACCAGGATACAGCGAAGAATCCCTAAACACCGGCACCATGACCCAAACAGACTACGAAGACTTCGCACGACGACTAAACGAATACATCAACAACAACCACCAAGCACCACCCTACGGCTACATAGGCCAGGGAAAAATCGGATACCAATCACAAGTATACCTATTCAGCCGAATATTAAGCATTTACAATAGTAACGGAACACTACCAGCCACAATAACTGTCAAAGCATGGAACACACAAAACATCCCCATAACCGAACCAACCACCGCCACAGTAACCATACAACAAATACTCACCGCAGCACAAACAGTCAAAAACTACATAGAAACCAACAAAGCACTACCCAACACCATAACCATAGGAACCACCACACTAAACATGGCACAATTCCTATACCTAACCACAACAGCCACCACACTACTCAACAACGGAAAACCAACCACCACCACAATCAACGTAGCAGAATACACCCTACCCAACACCAGCACCGAACAACTAACCACCGGAACACTAAACACAGCAAGCTACACAGACCTAGCCAACAGAATATCACAATACATCCAAGACAACAAACAAGCACCAACATACGGAATAATCGGCCTCGGAAAAATCAGCTACCAATCACAAATATACCTCTACACCCGAATCCTCACACAATACAAAAACAACGGAACACTACCAGCCACAATAACAGTCAAAGCATGGAACACACAAAACATACCCATAACAGAACCAACCACAGCCACAGTAACCATAGCACAAATACTCACCGCAGCACAAACCATACAAACACAAATAGAAACCAACAAAGCACTACCCAACACCATAACCATAGGAACCACCACACTAAACATGGCACAATTCCTATACCTAACCACAACAGCCACCACACTACTCAACAACGGAAAACCAACCACCACCACAATCAACGTAGCAGAATACACCCTACCCAACACCAGCACCGAACAACTAACCACCGGAACACTAAACACAGCAAGCTACACAGACCTAGCCAACAGAATATCACAATACATCCAAGACAACAAACAAGCACCAACATACGGAATAATCGGCCTCGGAAAAATCAGCTACCAATCACAAATATACCTCTACACCCGAATCCTCACACAATACAAAAACAACGGAACACTACCAGCCACAATAACAGTCAAAGCATGGAACACACAAAACATACCCATAACAGAACCAACCACAGCCACAGTAACCATAGCACAAATACTCACCGCAGCACAAACCATACAAACACAAATAGAAACCAACAAAGCACTACCCAACACCATAACCATAGGAACCACCACACTAAACATGGCACAATTCCTATACCTAACCACAACAGCCACCACACTACTCA
This sequence comes from uncultured Methanobacterium sp., assembly GCF_963666025.1. Classification (NCBI taxonomy): domain Archaea; kingdom Methanobacteriati; phylum Methanobacteriota; class Methanobacteria; order Methanobacteriales; family Methanobacteriaceae; genus Methanobacterium; species uncultured Methanobacterium sp. Next base: position 253,630 of record NZ_OY762552.1, read on the forward strand.
ACAACGGAAAACCAACCACCACCACAATCAACGTAGCAGAATACACCCTACCCAACACCAGCACCGAACAACTAACCACCGGAACACTAAACACAGCAAGCTACACAGACCTAGCCAACAGAATATCACAATACATCCAAGACAACAAACAAGCACCAACATACGGAATAATCGGCCTCGGAAAAATCAGCTACCAATCACAAATATACCTCTACACCCGAATCCTCACACAATACAAAAACAACGGAACACTACCAGCCACAATAACAGTCAAAGCATGGAACACACAAAACATACCCATAACAGAACCAACCACAGCCACAGTAACCATAGCACAAATACTCACCGCAGCACAAACCATACAAACACAAATAGAAACCAACAAAGCACTACCCAACACCATAACCATAGGAACCACCACACTAAACATGGCACAATTCCTATACCTAACCACAACAGCCACCACACTACTCAACAACGGAAAACCAACCACCACCACAATCAACGTAGCAGAATACACCCTACCCAACACCAGCACCGAACAACTAACCACCGGAACACTAAACACAGCAAGCTACACAGACCTAGCCAACAGAATATCACAATACATCCAAGACAACAAACAAGCACCAACATACGGAATAATCGGCCTCGGAAAAATCAGCTACCAATCACAAATATACCTCTACACCCGAATCCTCACACAATACAAAAACAACGGAACACTACCCAGCTTCGTAACTGTTAAATCATGGTCTAATGTGAATATACCTATTGTTGAAACACCAATTATTACTTTCACACCCAGTGAGATAGTTGCTGCTGCTACTGCACTAAAAAACACCATCGAATCCACCAAAACAATGCCCAATTCAATATTAATTGGTGGGAAAACTGTTAGTATTGCCCAGTTCCTCCATATGGCTGTACAGGCCACGGTTCAACTGAACAATAATAATAATGATGCAATACTGTTTGTTGCTAGTGATGTGGCACCGGGTTCTAGTACAGAAGATTTAGTCAGTGGTGTTTTATTCAAAGATGAATATATTGATCTGGCAGCACGCATCAACAGTTTCATGACTGATAATCACCAGGCGCCATCCTATGGACTGGTTGGTCTTGGTAAAATAGGATACCAGTCACAGGTCTATCTCTACTGCCGTATTTTGAGTTCGTATAATACCAACCATAAGTTACCAGATATTGAAATGGTAAAAGGATGGTCTTCCAGCAATATCCCGTTAATGGAAACACCACCAAGTTCTTTTACCTTAACTGAGATCCTTGCTGCTGCAAATACTGTTGAAGCTTACTTGGATACATATAAACATCTGCCAACCGTTGCGGAAATAGCTGGAGTGCCAGTAAATATGGCCCAGTACCTACATTTACTGACCATGGCCACAGTGCAGCTTAAAAATAACAACAATGCATCAATAGCACTGCAAAAGGATACACTACCTAGTTACAGTTCAGAACAGTTAAGCAGTGGTAACATTGGTATTTCTGAGTATGTTGACTTTGCCCAGAGGATTGCAGGTCACATGAATGATAACCATCAGGCACCACCCTACGGTTTAATTGGTCTGGGGAAAATAAGCTACCAATCACAGATCTACCTTTTTAATCAGATTTTGAGCTCCTATTATTCAAGTAATACGTTACCATCCACGGCTACCGTGAAATCATTGTGTAAACCCGTCTGGATTACCAGTGACCGTATTTCTAGTGCAATAGAATCAGATTACAATCGGTTAAATGCAATAGTTTCCCTTTTAAGAAGCTGGGGAGTAGATGCCAACGTCTTTGGTGTAGGCCCAGATACTCAAAATGCTGTACTAAGAGCAAGTTATGTGCAACAGAACGCTTTAGTTGTAGACCTATACGGCGGAGCATGTGCTGGAACTATTTATGCAATGACTGGAAGTTATTATCAGGGCATAAAGGGTGGTAGAGAGATTTATTCCATCTGGACAACCGAAGCTGGAGGATGGGATATAACCAATTTACCTACGAAAGCTATGAATGGTGGGGTAAACTTCCTTCCTCGAGCTCATGACGACACATTCAGCACTTACCTGCCTGATAGGGGTTACAATTATTATGGAGTGCCGACTGATGGGTTAAACAATCCCGATCAATTCATGATCAACCATGGATTTAATTTCATGGTGTGTGGTGGAGATATTATGCAAATGGCCAGTGCAATTTTCAACGAAGCACGAACATGAATTAACCCTACTTAAAATAGATTGGCTGTTTTAAAGCCAATCCATCTTTTATTCTTTTTTAAGATCATATAATCAATAAGATTAATGTGATATTGGCTATAATAATTAAAATATACGAAGACTATGACTAAAAATCGAATTAATTTTTATAAGATAACATTCTAAAAGAAATAAAAGAATTTAATGATGAACCTGATTAATTGTATTTTTATTTGCCCGATACAACTCTTTAATCACAGTGATAAATTGTATATGTATACTCCAATTTAAAACAATATTAGACAGTTACAGATAAAGGAAGAATCATAATGGAATTTGATCGAACTATTTCAATTATAATAATAATCGCCCTGATCATTGGAACAATAGGAATATTTTATGTTATGTTAACCCCTGCAAAATCAGATGGATTCACCGAGTTTTATTTACTGGGTGCTGATGGAAAAGCGGGTAATTATCCAACTAACTTAACTACCGGTGAAAAAGGGAATGTTACCATAGGTGTGGTTAACCATGAATATTCAAATTCCACTTATTTAATTCAAATAAAAAGAAATAGCACTCTTCTGGAACAAAAAAATATTTCCCTTCAAAATGGTGAAAAGAAAGAAATACCTCTCCAATTAACCGTTAACTCTCCAGGAGAATATAAATTTGAATTTAATCTTTATAAATTACCAGACACAAAAAACATATACAGATCGGTATTTCTTTTGGTGAATGTTAGCTGATATTTAGATTAACGTTAAACTAATACCTTTTAGCGTTAAACTTTAGTAAACTTAACTAGAACCATAATTTAGTTGATCCAATTTTATCTACTAAAAAAATGTTATCAACTGATGTAATGACATATCAAATTGGTTATTAAATTTGAATAAATTAATCTCAAAGATATTCATTTCCTAAAAAAGAGTTTAAAAGGAGTTTAAATGAAAAACAAAAAAGTTGCAGTAACCGGAGGGCTTGGTTTCATTGGATCACACCTGGTAGAGGAACTTTGCCAGGACAATGAAGTCGTTATTGTGGACAATGAATCAACAGGAAGTATCAAAAACATTAAACACTTGGAATTTGATAACATCAGCCTTGATCTAGGTGATATCACCAAAATTGATCTTAAAAATAGTTTTGAGGACTGTGATTACGTTTTCCATCATGCGGCTATGGCCAGTGTTCCGGCCAGTGTGGCTGATCCACTCAACTGCAATTCAGTTAATGTCACCGGAACCTTGAAGGTTCTCATGGCAGCGCAGGAAAATGACCTGAAAAAGGTTGTATTTGCTTCATCTGCCGCGGTTTATGGGGATAACACTGACTTTCCTCTTTCTGAAAATACTCCTCTGAAGTTTATTTCACCTTATGCCTTGAGTAAAGCCACTGGCGAGATGTACTGTCAGTTATTCGCTGATATTTACGGGCTGTCAACGATTTCACTTCGGTACTTCAATGTTTTTGGCCCAAGACAGGATCCTAATTCTCAGTATGCTTCGGTAATTCCACATTTCATTAGTTCCATGTTAAATAATGAAAGACCGGTTATATTCGGTGATGGTCAGCAGAGTAGGGATTTTATTTACGTTAAACAAATTGTGGATGCCAATTTGAAGGCTTGCCAGTCAAAAGAGACTGGTGCATTTAACATAGCTACAGGAACCAGCACCACCATCAATCAGCTGGTGGATATAATCAATGAAGTTCTGGGGAAAGATATGGATCCCATCTACGAGGAACCAAGACAGGGTGATGTTAAACATTCACTGGCAGAGGTTTCCAAAGCCAAATTATTGGGATTTCATCCATCTACTGACTTTATGGATGAACTGAAAGAAACAGTAACCTGGTTCGTTGAAAATTAATTTATCATCAATAGACCACACGATCTTGGTTAAGGGTCTTTATGATCACCTAACTAAATGATTAATTGACTTTAGATGAATATTTAACTTTAAATGATTAATTGAGCTTAAATAACGAATTGAATATAAAATAGTAAAAAATTAAATGATTAATAAACATTATACATTTTATTAGCTAGTTATAATGAGATATACCGACTCAATAACGTTTTAATAGTTTATGATTTTTTAATGAATTCTAAAAGAACTGGCATCTGGGTGATAATTTGGACAGCGAAAAAAAGGGTGACAATATCATTTCCAGAATCCTAAAGCAAGTATACAATAATACACTCATTTTACTTATTTTAATTACCTTGGGAATTGTCTCCCTCATTCTGAGTATTCAAATAAGGATAGGAGTTCCTTACTGGGATGTTTTTAACTATCTTAACAATGCACTCTATTTTGCAGGTATGAATGGTGGAGGTGTCTCCATCTTATTACCACCCCTCATTCCATTTATCACATCTCTTATTTTCCGAATGGGATACGTCTCAGTTAATGCCATCTTCATGGTAAGTGGTCTCATATCCATAATTGGAATTATTGGATTTTACTTCCTCTTAAAACAGCGTTTTAATGCAATTCAAAGTTTTGCAGGAAGTATAATTTTTATATCCTTACCAGTAGTACTATCATGGGTCGTTAGTGGGGGTATAGATATTCCCGGAATTGCTTTTTCTATTTGGGCGATTTATTTCATGATTATTGGCCTAAAGGACAATTCCAAATTTTTATATTTAGTTTTGCCCCTATTTGTGATAGCTACCCTTTGCCGGTACACTTCTGGTCTGATAATTCTCCCCATACTCCTTTACCTTTTGATTAATCTAAAAGATCTTAAACACATTCAAAACTTTAAAATAGTAATTTCAGGAATTTTAATAGAATTTGGGGTTTTAATGGCGGGTGTATTGTATTTTTTTATGAAATTAGGGGTTACTGCTTCAATATTTGACATGATTTTTGCAGTAGCAACAGCTGCTTCCACTGGAACCAGTGATGTGGCCTACAACCCCAACACTCTATATTACCTCCAGAATCTATTAAATTACATCTCAGTTGGCCCACTTACAGGTACATATCAGCACATATTAAACCCTTCCCTAGGGGTTCCTTCAATATTATCATATCTGATTGCATTTATTAGCATAGTTGGAATTTCATTTTACATTTACAACGGCGCAAAATCAAAATTTAATGGGGTTACTGTTACAGCTTTAAAGAGAACTGATTTGCTGAAATCAATACTGATTCTGGGTCTAGTAGTGGGATTCATCATCAGTTTTTATTATAAATCACTGGTTATCAGTGAAATTTTGTTAATCTCATTACTATACACTCTATATAAATTCATATTTGATGGAGCTAGTACAGATTCAGGTAGTAAAGTTGGCCTTGATTTTCTGTTTTTATCATGGTTCGGGTCTTTTTTAATATTCCATGGTATTCTATCTTTTAAAGTGGATCGGTACTTCATTACCATGGCCCCGGCATTTGCTTATTTCATAATTCTGGGTTTCAGTGAATTCTTAAAGATTATTGACCGGTTAAAACCAACCATTAAAAAATCCAGTTTAAGAAGATGTGGAGTTTATCTAATCTTCGCCCTGTTACTACTATCGACAGCTACAGCAACTTACATCGGGCATACACCTAAAAAAACTTTTACTGTTGATATTGATAGTTCAAGTAACTGGATAAAAGAGTACGACCCCCAATACCCTAATAAAAACATAAGATCAGATTATCCCAATGCAGTTAGCTGGTATCTTAAAATGGAGGTACTAGGAGCATACCCCCGATTGTTCAATACTACTAGTGAATTCGCTGATTATCTCAAAAATAATGAGGTGGATTATTATATAGACTCTACCAGCAAGTCCCATCCAAATATTGAAGGTTATAACATTATCAAGTCCTTTGGTGTGGTGGCAATATATCAGAGAGAATAGGGATTATGAAATAAGAATGACTTAAAAGAAGGGGATTTTTATAAAAAAATTAACAATTTAATGGATAAAATATTTTAATAAGAGATGAACAACTTAAAAAAATCAAATAACCTCAATAACTAGTAAATAATAATCTTTAAAGAAAATAATAAATTTAAATTATTGAAGAGTTAATAAAAAATAAATTGATACCTATTTAATTGGATGTCATTTTTAATAATTAAAGAATCACAAGAGGAATTTAAATGAATTGGAAAAACAAAAATGTACTCATAACTGGTGCAGGCGGATTTGCCGGCTCTTACCTTGCTAAAGAGCTTATCAATAAAGAAGCTAATGTTTATGGATTGGTAAGAAGGAGAGCTGACGGTACAATAGCAAAAAATATTATAGATCGCGGCATTAACGGGGCATTAACCCTTGTTGAAGGAGATCTAACTGATATAACCTCAATGACCAGTGCGGTGGAAGAATCAGAACCGGATTATATTTTCCATCTGGCTGCCCAGTCCTTTGTTGAACGATCCTTTGATAACTCTCAGGAAACACAAAACATTAACTGTATTGGAACTTCCAACCTCCTGGAAGCCGTGCGAATGGAAGACTCCAATTCTAAAATAGTTTTTGCTGGATCCAGTGAAGAATACGGCTTAGTATTGTCTTCCCAGGAACAATATGAAAAGGCCAAAAAAGACTATGGTACCATTTTCCCTGAACCAGAAGAAATCCCAGAGGTACCTATAAAAGAAACCAACCCATTAAGACCCATGTCACCATATGCTGTGTCCAAAGTCTACGGTGATTACCTGATGAGGAACTACTATCACTCCTATGGTTTGGACGCTGTGGTTTCTCGTGCTTTCAATCATGAAGGAGCAGGAAGGGGAATAATGTTTGTAACTTCAGTGGTTACCAATCAGATTATGAAACTGAAATCTGGCGAATCTGATCGTATTGTTATTGGAAACCTCAATGCACTGCGTGACTGGTCCCATGTTAAAGACATAGTTCAGGGATACCTCTTACTGGCTGAAAAGGGTCAATCAGGAGAAGTTTACAACCAGGGATCCATGAGAACCAACTCAGTCCTCAGCTATATACTGATGGGCTTAGAGGAAGCAGGGTGGAATGTGAATAAAATTGAAACCCTCAAAGGCGATAAACAAATACAAGATCCCAATGAAATGGATGACAGTTCCATTTTCGGAATTAAATTCCCAAAAACCAAAATTGACCAGTTAATTTTAGAAGGAGAACTGGAATACACTTTGGAAGATAAGGGAATACGAGTTAACACTGAACAGGGTGATGTTACCATTGAGTTCAATCCAGATCGGTTCAGACCAGCCGAAGTTCCTATTTTACTGGCTGACACCAAAAAGATCCAGGGGATCGGAGGTAAAATCGATTACACCCTCAATGATATCTTAAAGGATCAGCTGAATTATTTCCTGAAAAAAGAGAATAGAACTGCCTAACTCTTTTTTTTATTTTTTAATAATAATAAACTGGTTTAAATTATATTTCTTTTAAATTTATCTTTAAAGACTTAGATTTTTCTTAATTTATCAATTTAAATCATTTTAACGCGATCTTATCTAAGGTCCTGAAAAAATCTTCTAAAAAAAAGTGTTATCTAGGTCTTCAGATAGTGTTTCTTTATTATGTACTGTATTTTCGTTAGAGGGTGTAAAAAAATTATAATTTAATGTAAATACGCCTCCAATGCATTACAGATGCTACTACTAACCATATTAGAACTATAAGTAGCCCATAAACAACCATACCTTCAGCCGGACCAAACATTTGTGTGAAATACAGAGTAGTTATATCGTAGAAACTGAGGGGCCCCTCGGCTATGCTATTGGTGAAAAAGTCCATGTGCATAGGTATGGTGCATGCTATAGACAGTATGTAGATCACCAGGGCATTAAGGCCCATGGGAATGGCCCATACGAGAACATTAGGCCATCGTTTAAGATCTAAATACGAAAACATTAAAGTTAGGAATAGTGTTCCAATACCTGCACAGACCAGAATGAAGCTTGAGGTCCAAAGCTGTTTGATAATGGGTAAAAACAGGGATATTGTTACTCCAATCAGGAGAAAGACAGTTCCACTTACCATTAAAATACCAATGGTTTTCCAGTTATGTTTCCGTAACTGAAGTGTTCGACCGACAAATAATCCAAGTAAAACCAGTGCAGTTGCAGTGATAATACTTAGAATGCCTTCTGGATCACCATACGGATTAAGGGTATGATCGGATGTTAAAATCTGAACATCCAACCAATCATCAACGTTATTCCCCTGTTCCAATGTACCTGCAGGTATTCCTGGGGCTCCGACACCTAGTAAAATAAAACTATGTACTATAAGGAGGATAGCGGCAACCAGAAGTATCCATCGGGGCTTTGATCTGGCCATTGGTGCAGCACAGAGTGATGAAAGAGCAATGAGTTGAAGTACTCCCGGAATTCTTACCACAGTGAAACTGGATGTGAACCAGCTGAGACCCACACCAATCGTAAATAGTGCCACCACCCTAAACAGGAAATGTCCCCATAAACGACGTTTAGAATCTTTAGATCGAGCGGCAAAGGAATAAGCCATTGACACACCCACAATAAAAAGGAATGAAGGGAAAACCAGATCAGCGAATGTAAGACCATTCCAGGCAGCATGTTCAAAGATTCCTGGAGTAAAATCAGAGAAGGCCATGGCATTTACAAAGATCATAGCAGCAACAGCAAGCCCCCTGAACACGTCAAGGGATATTATTCGTTTCTTTTTTACGTTGCTACTTTTGACTGTGCTGTTACTAGTTCCACCCATTGAATCATCTCTGCTTTTTATTATCTCAATTTTATCTAGGTAGCCAATGATCTAATAACTATTAGATAACCCTGATGTCCTAACTATTTTAAGCATGTGAACCTTAGTTCTGTTTAGTCCGGTTAAAAATTCACATCCAATGCTGAAAGAACATTCTGAGAATCTTCCTGGGAAACTAAACCTAGACTGTTACTATTCCCTCCAATTTCAGCCTTAGAACCACTTATTGAATTTGTAACTTGTTGAATCGTTGAAACTCCGGGATTGTTGTTTATGATTCCAGTAATTCCTGAAGAAATTTCACCAAATAAACTATTGTCTGATGTGGCGATTGAATCTGGGAATTTGAAAACCCTGTAAGCAAGGTAATCTATTAATCCATTGTTCTGAGGGTTAACCAGATCCGTGCTCACCATCATATATTTGGTTCCATTGAAAATCCCTCTTGGTACGGTGATTACAATGATATTATTCTTAGTAGTCACTATTGGTTGCTGACTGGAATTTATGCTGTTTTTGGCAAGTGTCTGGTATTCAGCTTTTCCATTCTTAACCATTATATCCACCCGTTTAAAATCAGTCCCATTGAACAATCGGAGGTGGAAATTGTAGGCTAAACCTTTTTGCACAGCCTGAGATTGTGAGAAAAGGTATACGTTGTTATCATCATAGGCCACTCCAGCAGCAGTTAGATCATCACCTTTCTGTAGGAATCCAGTTTTATCATCATTTTTTACATCCTGATAGTAACTGGAGGGTAGAGTAGTCCATATTGAATTGATACCTCCAATCTTCTGTAGATCTATCACATGATAGGTAGCAAATATCTCATCTGTCCTTACAAAGGACATTAAGAGATCCCTAAGAGCAGTTACCTGAGATGCATGCGATTTTACTGCTTTTTCTTTGGAAGCTTCTTCAGTGGCATTTAAAGAAGTGTAGTACCAGTCAGCGTCCAGTATTGAAAGTTCATTAGGGAATTGAAGTGCTCTGCTTGGCTGGTAGTTTAGTGGAGAGGGCCAGGCAATACCCTTATGGACAAGATAAGTGTAGCTCTTGCCCGTGTAATTCATCTGCAAAGCTGCATACCTTGTAAATGCACTGGTGGCAAAATGATCTGGGTGATCATCACCATCATCAGGATAGTAGACTATGGTTGGTTTGTAAGTCTTCATGATCTGCTCTAGATTCTTTACTACATTGGCCCCGGTGTATGGTGCATTCTTTTCATAGGTAAAATTGTAAGGAGAATGATCATAAAGGTTGGACCCAGAAGTTCGCTTATAAGAAGTGTCCCAATTTGTTTCCAAAAGATTTTTAAGTGACCCATCGGGATAACCCAGGAAGATGATGTTGTTCTGAGTTAATCCTAAAGAAGTAACGGCATTAATAGCCTCAGTATGACGCATATCCCCAATGGTGCCTTTGTAATTGGTATTACTGGTGCTCTTTAAATACTTCTGGAAATCTTCAGGGGTCATTGCATCTCCGGTAGTCACCATCACCACTTCCACAGATGCATTTTTTTCCAGTGCTTTTTTAATGAGTCCCCCCGTACCTAAAGACTCATCATCTGGATGAGGAGAAATTATCAATATTCGATCTGAAGCACTTATCTCAGGAAGGGTGTTGTACTGTGAATCGGCCATATATATAGTGTACATATAAAATACCGCTCCCAAACCAAGAAGAGAAACAATTATTAATATCACAACACCCTTAGTTAGTCTGAATCTAGAATTATCATCATTATCAACCATTAAACTACCTCCCCAATTTACTTCAAGTATTTTTTAAGTTCACAGAGTATAAATAAATTTATATTATTTTATGTGAACTTCCAGTATTTTAGAAGTAGAATTGAAGGATAAATAACCTATCTTTTAATAATTATGAGCAATTTTAAAGATTTAAATGATATATTAAAAGGTAACAAATCCTGTGAAATGGATTTCTTATATGGATAAATTAAGTAATTCATCCCATAAATGTTAACTCTCAGTATTGTTTATATATCCAATGCAGCAGGAATACAGTTTTTGAATGACTTTACTTATGTTTAAATCAAAGAATTTATTATTCACAAATAATTAAAGGTTTGCAATAGATTTAGGGAGGTATGATAGTTTTAGAGTCTGTGATTAGTAAAATGAGTCCATGATTACAATTAGTAATAATAAAAAAAAGGTAATGTATCGCTTAATATGTAATAAGTAATATAGAGTAGGGTTTCAAATCATCATTAGAACCTAAGAACGTTTTTTCATAATTCATCCATATTTTAATCGTTAAAATTCATTTTAAAAACATTGCCAAAAAGTTTATGAGAAAAGTTTAATATGTGGCAAGTTGAAGAAATAGTGAAGACATTAAATAACTTATTAAAGATTGAGTCTTCTTATTAAGTTTATTTAAACTTCTTAATAAGTTATTTAAGGATTGGCATTATCTGAGACATAAATACAATTATTAAAGTGGATCTTCACGGATCCCTCCAGTAATAACTCGTAAGCATCCTCAAGTAAAAACATTTATATACATAAAGGAGACCACCTATTTATCATGATTATTCATGCTAATGTGTTCAGTTATGTTATTGCCCTGGCTGCAGCATTGATACTTAGCCTTGTTTTAAGGCTGCCCTTACTCCCAGAAAGACCTATGAGGCAATCCTGGACCATCAGTGCCGTATTCCCAACTGCAATATTGGCTATTGGCTTTTATGCCATGGTTTACGAATTAGGTTATCAGGGGTATATTGTGGCATTAATCACCGGGATCATCACTGCTTTATTTGCTAAATTTATTTTAGAAAAAGTAGTACCCGTACCTGAATCAGATAATCAGGAGGAGGGGTCCCATGAATGAAATTTTAGGAATTTTAATAGCAGCAATTATCTCCTGGGTGAATTTCGTCCTGATAGACACCTGGATGGGACTTCCAGAAGCACCTGGAGTTAAGGGTGCCGATGTTATTGGTAGATCCATCAAGGAAAGAGGAGGGGATCTGGCAGGAGGATTTTTCCAGGGAAACATTGTCTGTTCACCTGATGCATCCGCCGGGACTTTACTGGCTGCAGTTGGTTGCTATGCCATAGGAACTCCAGAAGGAGGATTAATAGCTGCAGTACTGGTTTACTTTGGTAACCGGTTATGTGCAGACCCCGGGTATGCTGGAACCACCGGCGCCCTCACCATCACGGTCATAATATTCTTAACATCTTATATTGGTTTTAAACCAGAATACTTTATTGTGGGTATGGTCCTGGCTATTGTAACCATACAGGGATTATATCACCCTGGAGCATCACGTCTTTTAGGGAAAATAGCCGAGAAAATGGGGAGACATACCAAGTTAACCTAAGGTGCTAATCATGTTAATTGAAATATTAGGCATAATAGTAATACTCATGGCACTGCGCACACTGGTAGCCCAGAACCGTTCAGAACGTTTACTTTACCTTAACGTTATTGGTTTCAGCATGTCTGCAATCATTGCCTTGTACATACAGACACCCTTCGGAGCAATAATAGCTATCGCATTCTTTATTACATCCACCCTAAGCTCCAATGCCATTGCTTACTCTCTGGGAAGGGTAAAAGAAGAGATCATGGTGAAATAAAATGTATCTTGACTTTATAAACTTAACCACTGTATCGGCAGCGCTTACCTTAATTGGTACTGCCGGGATCATAGTCCTTGCAAAACCACTGGATAAAGTGATCATGTTCGTGCTTCTTCAGGGTGGGTTTATCGGAATGATCGTAGCTGCCAAATACCTGGACGTGGCCATGGCTGCAGCCATCTTTGACCCAATCACCACTGTCATATTATTGATTGGAATCATCAAATTAAATGAAGTAAGAAAGAAAAATCGAGAATCCCAGGAGGAAGGGAACCTTGCTTGATATTTATATATGGTTCTATACTGGTGTGGCACTAACCATCCTTGGAGGTGTTGCTGCTGCCATAGGTCCCGGAGTTAAAGACCCCCTTGTACGAACCTTGAACACAGAAATTGCCGCAGTTGGTGTTTCACTCATATTTTTAACCTATAACCACACAATTGCCCTTTTAACCTACATTGCAGCAAGTACCATAATTACCATGATCCTTTTGAGGGCCATTGTGAGGTTGGAAGAAGTGGGGGCTAAATTATGATTAGTATAGGTCGATTGTGGAATGCACTGGCCAATCCCAAGAGGATCCCACGATTATTCTCAGTGATACTAGGGGTTTTATTACTGGCCGGTTTTCTGGTACCCATGGGATTAAACGACAACCAACTGTACCCCAGACCAGCACCTCAATTACAGATCAATGAACAAGACCCATTAGCACCTTATGATCGTGGGGGATCACCATTAACAGAACCTGGAATTGTAAAATCACAGTACCCTCAGTTCTCAGCAAAATCAGGAATGGTAACAGGTTATTTATCACCTATTGCAATTGGAGTTAGTAATACAACCCTCTATTTCGGTACATCCATATATTCATCCCCTGGAGGATTAATAGATGAAATATTATACTATTCACGAGGATTCGACACAGTCCTGGAGTCCAGCATACTCATGATGGCCTTTGTAATTGCATCATGGGTGGCACTTAACTTCACCATGAAAAGGAGGGAAGATGAATGAGTGCGTCTGTACTGGTCCCAAGCGTTGTGTCCCCCATTGTGGTGTCACTTTACATTCCTGCAATATTTACCGGATTGTTAGTGGGATTAATAGGTCTTTTAGCCATATCATACCAGAAAAACGATTTAAGCGCCCTGATACTCACAGACATAGTGGGAATAGGAATGTTGATCATGGTGGCCGCAGTGGGAACCGATCTGGCTGAATCACTAATACTACCCGGACTGGTGGTTGATCTGGCTGAGATCCTGGCTATCTCAGAAATCTTAATGAGCAGGGAAATACGAAAACAGGGAAAAAATGTTGATATTATTCCATTACCCATGAAAATGGACATGGAAATCTTAACTACTGCCCCTGCTTTCCTTGCAATTATATTAATAGCATACGGTGCTTTTTTAAGTGGATTCACTGGAGGAGCAGTTGCTGGTGGAGGTATATTAATTTATGCCCTATCCCGAAGAATGAGAGGAGTTCCTGCAGACATATGGGAAGGTGTTGCCGGAGTTTCAGGTATTGCATGGTGTCTGTGGCTGGTAGGATTTGTGATATTCTTTGTATTCCCTCAGTTCTGGCTTCTGGCATTGTTCCTGGCAGCATTCGGTGTCTTTATCAAAGTAACATTTAAAATGGGCCTGATAGGAGTTATGGGCCGTGAAGAATTCAAAAAGGAGTAGTAGGAGATAAATAAAATGGATATTATTATACTGGGCCAACAATTACTGGGATACATCCCACTGGGAGATATTGTCCTTTACATGGCTCCCCTCAATCTGTTCATGTTCGCCGGTGCACTGGCCTTCACTACTCTCATTGCCATCAGTAAAACTGAAACCCAGGTTGAAGCGGAATTCGGGACCCTTAAAGATAAGGGAGTAACTGTCAATAAAAAAGAATTTAAAATTCGCAGATTCCTGGCCATAGTCTGTGGACTGGCAACTGCCGGTGCAATGATCACTGGAGACGTGTTTGATTTCACCCTGTTTGTCTGTTTGATAGGTATCGTTAACATAGGAATAGTAGCCGCTGTAAAACAGGTGGACGTCTTAGATGCGGCATTCCAGTACGGCCTGGTAGCCATGATTGCCACTCTACCCCTCTTTGGGGGAGCAGCATTGATCCTGGCAGCAACCGGAACCATCAGTTTACTGGAAATTGTGAACATACCCACCACTGCTATGATGACCTTTGGTTCTATATTACTATTCCTGGGAGTGGCTGGTGAAACTGGTGTGGCACCATTCTATGCCACCAAAGCAGAGATGTTCCGTACTCCGGGTTCACCATTTTTGCTTATAATTCACTTAAGCTCGTTACTGGTAATTGTTCGTATGATCGAAATACTGCTTATCATAAACAAACCATTTTAAAAGTGATATATTCAAAAATTTAATTAATATGAGGTTAAAATCATCTGAAAAATATAACTGGTGAAATAATGGACAAACTGAAGGTAACAAGTTATTTAATATTTATAATCTCTGTGGCAGGAATAGCCTATGCACTCCTGTTCAATCCACCCAGCTGGGTGGTTTATGGAATTTCCATTATATTCATACCTGCAGGAATACTATCCTTTGGACTGATAGTAATGGCCAGGGGCCCCAAGGATGATGAAGAAGATAAGACCCGGGAACCATTTATAGGATATTAACCCATTATAACAACTTAAACCATATAAATACCCATTTATAAGACATAATAACCGTATAACGGTAATAAAAATACGTAAGACTAACTAATCGGTGATCATATTGAACTTAATGGCAAACATTCTGTTAAACGTTCTCATCGCATTTCTGGTGGGAAGTGTCCTTTTCGGACTGCAGAGGAAGATAATGGCCAGGATACAGATGAGGCCAGGACCACCCATTATCCAGCACCTCTTACACACCTTAAAATTCTTTATTAAAGAATCATCATTCCCCCAAACAGCAGCAATGCCGTTCTATATAGCCATAACTGCCATGTTATGTGTTATATGGGTGGCAGCAGTTATAGTGGGTCCAGTTACTGGAGGATCACTATTATTAATATTTGCCATCTACGCCATCCACAAGATCGTGGAACACAATGCAGGATCCTCTTCAGGGTCCCCCTATGGTAAACTAAGCTGTGTTAGGGCAGTTTTCTCAGCAGCAGCCGAGGTACCACTGTTTGCAGTTCTAATTATAATCTACTTTAAAACAGGAACAATGACCTTGAGTAATATCGTCAGTTTCCAGGCCGCCAGCGGCCCACTCATATACAGCATGCCCTTGGCCGCGGCCATGTTCTTCGTGTTAATACTTTCAAAAGCCCCTTACTCTCCCTTCGCCATAACCAAGGGTAAAGATATCATTTCAGGATACGAAACAGAGCACTTCGGATTGCTCCGTGGTTATCTGATGATGTCAGAATCAATAGCATGGTACATGCTTTTATGGGTGTTCTTAACCGTGTTCATTGGTGGATTAAGTCCACTGTGGTACCTGGTGGGCATGGTTGTAATGTCCGCAATTGTGGCCCTTATAAATGCCACTACCCCTATCTTAAACCCCAATCATTCCATAATGATGCAGGTTAGCTTTGCAATAATTGGAATCATAGGTTCCTTTGCACTACTACTATACTAAGAGCGCTACTACTATACCTAAGAGGAGATTATAGTACTAAAAAGAGATTAAAATACTAACAGGACATTTACTTCAATAGAAAAACATTTCTACTACATCTGACAGGAGAAATAAAAAAATGGAAATGCAAGAAAAAGACACACTGTTCCTCATGACCCTGGCGGCCTTTGGTGCTGTTCTGGCCAGTGCATTGGCCACATTTATACAGTGGATTGTAGTTTTACCACTCACCATAGCAGTTTTTCTCTTAATGATTTTCACATACTTACTTCACCGGAAAGGAGCAGTTCATTTTTCAGAGAATGCTGAGAAATGGGCCATGATCCTAACCCTCCTGGTGTTCATAGCCGCATTTATATACCTTTACCGCCCCGTTTAAATGGTGATTAAATGAATGAAACAATTTACCTACTTTACATACTTTCCTTTGTACTGGGATCCATACTGGGACTGGTCTTAAGTTACCGGAAATACAAAGCACCCTATGCCATTGGAAAGCTCGATGCCCTGGCCGTGGTACTGGCTATAATCGGCTGGACATTAACCCTTAACAGTATTTTAATAACGTTTATACCAGAATACATAACCATAACCATTGGTGTGTTCCTTTTGGCAATGGTGCTGGGAATGAGACCCGGTTATGGTCGTAACGAGACCTTTATCGGCATAATAGTTGCCGGAATCATCTGGATTATCAGGACGGTGATCCTTTGAGCAAAGATACAGGGAAAACTGGGGACATATCCACTATGGATGAGGATGACGTGCTGCGCATCATGAAGATGCGAATAGTTGAAAGTTACCGCTGGAAACTGGATATAATTGAACCTATCTCCAAGGAACTGGGAATTTCAGAAGATGAACTGGAAGAAATATTAGTCAGACGGTTGGATATGGCCAGTTTAGAGGCATTGCACCCGCGCTATGAATCATCAAAACATCACTGTATAAAAGAAAAACTGCACGCTGATTTAAGATTATGCTGGTTATCCGATGCAATGAACATACTATCTGAAGAAGAAACTGAAGAAATTAAGAATAAAATAGCTGCTGAAATATTAACTGAAGGTAAATCTTACCAGGAAGCCCTAAAAGACGGTAGGAAAGATTTACTGGAATATCTAATGAGATAAGTCGAGGTAAATCAATGTTAGATGCCCTTAAAGATGTTGTAAGGAAAAGTTCAATTCACGTATGCCTTATTAACACTGGAGGATGTAACGGCTGTGACATCGAAGTGGTGGCACTCCTATCACCCCGCTACGATTTAGAACAGTACGGTATCTACGTCCACAACAACCCCCGGGAAGCCGACGTAATACTGGTAACCGGGGCCATGTCAGAACAGTGGAAAAAGAACCTACAAAGAATTTACGCTAAAGCCCCAGAACCCAAGATAGTGGTGGCCATAGGAAACTGCCCCCTAACAGGGGATGTTTTTAACCAGGAAGGATGCAAAATATATGCTCCTGTATCTGATTTCATACCAGTGGACGCTGAAATACCGGGATGTCCACCTAGACCATCTGAAATTTTAGCTGCCATCTTGGCAGTGGGCCCTGATGCCATAGCAGCAAAAGGGAGGCAAAAACAATGATACTTCCAATTGGACCCATACACCCAGCACTTAAAGAACCAGTCCGCCTCAAACTCAAAACAAGGGGAGAAAAGGTCATAAGTGCCGAAATTGATTACGGATACGTTCATAGAGGAATAGAAAAGGTAATGGAAGGCAAAACCTGGCAGAAAGGAATATTTCTCTCAGAAAGGGTTTGTGGAATCTGTTCCTACATTCACACCCAGACCTTTGCCGAGACCTTTGAAAAGATAGCGGGAGAACGTGCACCACTAAGGGCCCAGTACCTGCGAGTCTTAACCAATGAACTGGACCGGATCCAGAGCCACCTTCTGGCCAACTCAACCTACTTCAAAGCTGTTGAACACGAAACCCTGTTCATGTACATGCTATACCTAAGGGAACCAGTGATGGATGCCATAGAACTTTTAACCGGTAACCGGGTTAATATGGGCTGGAATGTAGTTGGTGGGGTTAAAATGGATGCCAAGGAAACCCACCTAAACCAGATAAAAGAGATAATTTCCAAACTGGAATCAGAATACGATAGATATGTGTCAATATATGAGGAAGGGCCACTTTTAAGTCTCAGGTGTAAAGATGTGGGCAAAATGAGCCGTGATGATGCCATAACTGGTCGTGCAGTTGGACCCGTAGGAAGGGCTTCTGGCCTAAAACACGACCTCAGGGAAGATCATCACACCTACCAGGACCACTTTGACTGGAATGTTATCTGGAGAAAAGAGGGGGATAACGATGCCCGAAACATGAACCGTTTCGATGAAGTTCGAGAGTCTATTAAACTCATTAAACAGGTCATTGACAATATTCCCGAGGGAGATGTGCGTAAAAAGATTAACATCCCAGCAGGATATGCAGAATGGAGGAATGAAGCTCCACGTGGTGAAGTCACCTACATGATTGAAACCAATGGTAATCTCATAAACAATATTTCAATTAGAACTCCCAGTATCATGAACATCGATGTCTGTGCCAGGTACATGTTGAATGACGTGGCCACAGTGGCTGATGCAGTTGCCACCTATGCCAGTGTAGACCCCTGTGTTGCCTGCACCGAAAGAGTCGTGATCACGGATGAAAGTGGGGAAAAGAAGGAGTTTGATGGGCTTCACACTGTTAAATATCTCAAATAACAATTTAAGTAAATCAAATGAGTTTATAACGGATAATATAAATTTCTAACAGATAATGAATCTTTAAACAGTTGATGCATCATGTCATCGGTAATCTGGTATATTTACGAGTTCGCCCGAAAATCCTGGGCTGAAAATTTTGCAGTAGCCAAGACCAACCCTGAGATTGTGGAAACACCCGATCGTTTCCGGGATTTCCCTCAGGTCATCCCAGAAAACTGCATAGCCTGCGGTGCATGCACTGCAGCATGTCCCGCCCCTCAAGCCATAAAACTAGTGAGAAGTGAAGACACTGCAGATGAAGAAGGACAAACTTACCCTGTAATCAACAACCGTGGATGTATCCGCTGTGGATTCTGTGCGGAAGTATGTCCCACTGACCCTAAAACACTTACCTGTGGTGAAAACCACCTCATCAGAGAAGAATTCACCATTCTTCCAACAGAAATAATGTATGTAATCGATGATTACCTCTGCATTCGCTGCAAAAAATGTATGAATTCCTGCCCAGTCTACGGGGCCATTTATGAAGAGAACAACAAGATCCTCATTGATAAATCAGTGTGTATCAGTTGTGGAGAATGCCTGAAGAACTGCCCGGTGAAGGGTGCAGTTAAAGGTATTTATGTCGCCAATGTCCAGGAACAGAAGAAAATAATCAATTTAATTGTTAACACTTTAGAAGAATACATTGATGGTCAAAGAGATAATATAACCCATTTAAAAGACACTGAAGTTTATAAAATGGATTATCCAATCAAAGAGCTGGTTGAAAGTGCCCGATCCATTGTAAAAAACGATGATCTTATCCTGAATACTTTTCACAAAATCACAGATCGCTTGAATATGCGTATTGTGACCTGGGATGAAGGAAAATGTAAAAAATGCCAGTTATGTGTTGATGAATGCCCATCAGGTGCCATAAGTTATGATAAAGAGGAAGATGTGATTAAACGGAACACCAACAAATGTCTCCGTTGCAGTACCTGTTACCAGACCTGTCCATTTGGAGTGGCAGGATTCTTTGTAGCCCGGTTCTTACTGGACCCACCATCTTTAGATGAAGGAGTCATCCACATCACCATTAAGGCAGCACCGTTACCGGTAGGAGCTGATTAAAAATGCCCACAGCAACCGATAATACTGGAAAATCCGATAAACCTAAAAAGATTTATAAACCACTTCGTGACGTGGAAGTGGAATACAACATTGATCATCAAAAGTGCACCATCTGCACTGAAAAACCCTGTATTAATGCCTGTCCTGTGGATGCAGTGCATGAAAATCCAACAGACAATCAGATTGAAATTGATGATAAGTGTTTCGGATGTGTTCTGTGTAGAAATGTCTGTCCCTATGATGCCATTCACATGGAAACTGCTCTTTCCAAGCCTCGTAGAGAAAATGTTCCCAACATAAACACTAAACTTTGCAGGCAGTGCGGAGCATGCGTGGACGCCTGTCGTATGGGTGCCATTCACCTTGTTTCTTCTGGTACCGAAGAAGCACACAGTGTAATTGATGAAGATAAATGCGTGCGCTGTGGCTACTGTTCCCGGGTTTGTCCCACTGAAGCCATAAAGTACGGGGAGATCCTGCCCCGCTCAGTGGTGGGTGGAAAGGCCATAGTGGTGAACCAGAAAAAATGTATTGGCTGCATGACCTGCACCAGGGTATGTCCTTCTAAAGGAGCTATTAACGTAGGAAAGATGAGTAAACTCCCATATATTAACCCATCATACTGTGCACGGTGTGAAGAGTGTATGAATGTCTGTCCATCTACCGCAATACGTTATTCATCCCGTAAAAGGGCATATGAAGGGTACCAGAAAATAAAAACCATGGAAATTGTTTCCGAGCTCATGGAAAAAGAAAGCGAAAAGCTGGCCCGTGAAACAGTTAAGATCGATTCCATCCTTAACAAGGTCACCCGTGAAGTAAGTTACAGCCACAGTGAAGATGAATTCACTGAAGATGTTACCGAACTGGTAACTGACCAGATCAAAGCTCTGGTTGGAGCAGACCTTGAAATTGAAGATCTTAAAGAGATTATACAGGCTACTAATCCCCACCGGGAGATAATGGTGGATGAAGATACCTGTATTGGTTGTGGTGCCTGTATAAAAGAGTGTCCAGTGGATTGCATAGAACTGGAAATGCCTTCACCAGTACATATAGGGGATGAATGTGTTTACTGTGGTAAATGTGTTGAAACCTGCCCATTTGAGTCAATTTCACTTAAAGAAGAATCTTTCCTGGTTAAGGATGGCAGAGTTCTTTTTAAAAGACGTAACATCACCGGTCCATCTTCAGGGGAAGTTCAGATTGACAACGATGCCTGTCAGAAGTGTGGAGTTTGTGTCAACAAATGCCCGGTTGATGCCATGACCCTGGAAAATGATCAGGTCA
Source organism: uncultured Methanobacterium sp. (assembly GCF_963666025.1). Taxonomy (NCBI): domain Archaea; kingdom Methanobacteriati; phylum Methanobacteriota; class Methanobacteria; order Methanobacteriales; family Methanobacteriaceae; genus Methanobacterium; species uncultured Methanobacterium sp. The sequence continues at coordinate 274,953 of NZ_OY762552.1, forward strand.
CAGTTAGTGAGGATAAATGTATATTCTGTGGTGAATGTCAGGCAATTTGCCCCACCAGAGCTATTAAGTTAGATCATGAAGATAAAAGTGAGTAAAAGACCTAAAAGTCTTTTAATTTTTAGTGGAATTCACTTATTTTTCTAAAATGATCTATAAGGATCAATGCACAAGACTTAAAACAAATCTACTTGAATCATGAAAAAATTGATCTTGAAAAAATCTTGAAAAATTGATCTAAAAAAGAGATCCCACCAACCTTAATCTTTTAATAAAATAATTTCTAAAACATGTAACAAATCTTTAATACATGTAATCATTTTAAACGTCCACAGGAGGATGTAGATTGTTAGGTAAGAAATTCTTTGTTTCTGATTGTGAAGGACCCATATCAGTTAATGACAATGCCTTTGAACTGGCAGGTCATTTCATTGAGGATGGGGAAAAATTCTTCCAGATACTAAGTCATTACGATGATATTCTGGTAGATGAGATAAAAAGACCAGGCTACAATGCAGGAAGCACTTTAAAACTAATTTTACCATTTTTAAAAGCATATGGTGCTACTAATCTTAATATGAGGGAGTTTTCATCACGAAATGTTCTCCTACTACCTGGAGCCAGGGCCACCCTGGGATTGCTTCAATTTATCATGCCAGCCTACATTGTCAGCACCAGTTACGAGCATTACATCCGGGCCCTCTGTGATTTAACCAACTTTTCCTTTAATCAGTGCTACTGTACCAAACTGGATCTGGACAGCCACCCCCTGAGTGAGCAAGATAAGGATAAACTCAAAGAATTCCGCTTGTCAATTGTTTTGAACCCTGAATTTGATAACCTGGAACGCATATTCTGGGAAGAGATTCCAGGGATGGAAATTGGTTCACTCTTAGCTGAAATCAAACCAGTGGGTGGGCAAGCCAAAAAAGAAGCAGTTCTGGATATTATGGCCCAAAAAAACTACCAGGCATGTGACATGATGTATGTTGGAGACAGTATAACCGATGTAGAACCACTCCAGTACGCTAGGGATAATGGAGGAATCGCAGTATCTTTTAACGGGAATGAATTCGCACTGGATAATGCATCACTTGCTGTTATCTCAGATAATACTACAATAACATCCATACTTGCAGATCTGTTCAATAGATATGACAACGATGTGGTACTGGAATTTGCATCCTCCTTTAAAAAAGATCCTGAAAAAGCAGTGAAAGATCATCCTGTTAACCCCCAACTGGCATTTAAACTGGCTGAAACCAACACACGACTGGAAGTAGTCACTGAAGACAATCTGGAAGAGCTCAAAGAAGATAGCTGTAAGTTCCGCAAAGAGGTTAGAGGAGAATCAATCGGAGGGCTGGGTTAATGACCACTGGAAAGGGGAAAGGAAATTTATCTGGAAATGAAGAAGGATATCCAATAAAAATAGATAAAATTGAAGATACCTACGCCGAGGCCTTCAACGGTATCTGCTGCCGGGTTATTATCACTGCCGACGATGATCTGACCCTCCAAAGAGCTGCCTACGATGCTACCAGCACCCCTGGAACCGTGATTGGCAGGGTGGAAGGAGGAGTTGAGGGATGGTTAAATGAAGATCAGACCCCGGACCATAGAAAAGGAGCAATACTCCAGTTCTGGTACAACACCACTGATATTGAAAAATTCCAAGTGGAATTATCCTACCGTATAAGGCAGGACATCCTGGTAAAACCATTCACATCAGTGTTTGATGCATCCATCAACCCAACCGGTTACATTGGCACCATGAAGCATGTTGGTCACTGTGGGGATGGATACGAGTGGGAAGAAGAAATATACGGTCGGCACATGATTGTGGTACCCATAGCCATACCTGACTTTCTCATTGAACGTAAGTTAGGGTACATGGAAGGAATCATGGGTGCTAACTTCTGGTATTACTCAAAAAGTAAGGAAGCAGTCCTGGAAGGCGGTAGGGCTGCCCTAAAGGCAATTGAAAGTATTGAAGGAGTGATAACTCCATTTGATATTTGCTCCGCAGCTTCTAAGCCCGAGACCAATTACCCCTGGATTGGACCCACCACCAATCATCCCTACTGTCCTACTCTGCAAAACATACTGGGAGGCGAATCCCAGGTACCAGAGGGTGTTAATTATATTCCAGAAATTGTTCTAAACGGCCTGACCCTTGAAAGCCTTAAAAAGGCCATGAAAGTAGGAATTGAAGTCCTGCTGGATTATGAAGACGTTCTGGGAATATCCGCTGGTAATTACCAGGGAAAACTGGGAGACCACCAGATATATTTAAAGGATTTGTTTTAGGTAAAAATGGAGATAATGATTAATTAAAACTAAATTAGAATGGTTTATAATAAGATTAAGGAGTTTTAAGAGTTTTAATAAGATAAGAGAGTTGTAATAAGATGAGTAATCTAAATGAAATGTTACATTTGGTGAAGTTGACTAAATTGAATAAAAGAAAAAATAATAATTGGATGTGATGTTATTTCAATTATACTGGACGCAGTAGGATTTGGAGCACTTAACCTTGACAGACTTAACCGGGTTAATAAAATAGCGGGAGAAGATGAAGAAGCTTACATCACCAATGTGCATGAAAGCTGTGGGGGCTCAGCAGCTAACACCATAATTGGATTGGCCAGATTGGGACTGTCCACTGGTTTTTTAGGAAAAGTAGCCCGTGATCGGCAGGGACAGTTACTCCTGGAAAACCTTGAAAAGGAAGGTGTTGACACCGGAGGAGTTATAAAAAATTCCCATGGTCGCAGTGGCACTGTCCATGGATTCGTGGATCTTGAAGGTCAACGGGCATTGTACGTTGATCCAGGAGTAAATGATGAAATTGAATCAAGCCAGATCAACCTGGAATACATATCAAATACACGACTGATTCACCTCACATCATTTGTAGGCAAATCAATCCAGGTGCAAAAAGAGTTTTTAGAATCAATTCCAGAAAGTGTAACCGTCAGCATGGACCCGGGGATGATCTACGCAGAAAAAGGCATTAAAACCCTGGAGAAGTTACTGGAGCGAACTGATATTCTACTTTTAAACCAGAAAGAACTGGAACTACTAATGCCCAACCAGGAAAAAAATGAGGATAAAATGAAAGCCCTTCTTGATTTTGGACTGGAAATACTGGTAGTTAAACAGGGGCAAAATGGGTGTACGGTTACTGATGGAGATGAACTTTTTTGTTTGGATGCTTTTAATGTGGATTGTCAGGATACCACCGGGGCAGGGGATGCATTTAACACCGGATTCCTCTACGGATATTTAACCGGTAAAAGTATCAAAAGATCGGCCAACATGGGAAACTACGTTGCTTCCTACTGTGTGAAGAGGCCAGGTGCCATTGATGGACTTCCATTCTTATCACAGATAATATCCAAGTATCCTGATAAAATGCATTGATTACTGAATTGCATTGATTACAGAATCATTTAAACTGTGATTAAAAGTAATTAAAACTTAAAGAAAACTGGGCAACTTTAAAAAAAATTAGATATAACTTAAATTAGATGTCATCATAATATTATAAATCAGGAAAGGAAATAAACTAACCAGTTATAAAATACCATAGGTTAGTCAATTACATGATGGTGTTAAGATGGATGTAACATTCAAAAAAAAGAAAGAGGTACTGGAGGGAGAGGTAGCCCTTAAATCCAGAGACCTGGAAGATAGTCAGGAAGGGTTTAAAGGAGAAATCGAAGATTGTACCTTTGAAGATAAATTCATAACTATCTCCCCTGAATGTGTCCGGTGCAATTTATGTGTGGAGGAATGTCCAGTTAATGCTATCAGTGACTCCACATCCTCACGACCAGCCAAAATTCTGGATAACTGCGTGAAATGTGAAATCTGCGCCCAGACCTGCCCAGTGAAATGTATACATGTCATTGAAAGCACATCAACTGTCCAGGATGATGTTAAATATCATCTTAAAAGTGTCAAAGTACCCCATCGTAAACTGCGCATGGAATCAATTCAAGTGGATCCTGATAAATGCGATTCATCTTCTACTTGTGTCAAATTCTGCCCCACTGAAGCCATAACTGTTAGTGAGGGTAAAATTGCTAAGATTGATCCTGATGCCTGTGTGGGTTGCGGTGCCTGTGCTAATGTCTGCCCCCAAGGGTCCATTGATCTTGTAAGAGAATTAGGGCCTGTGATAAAAACAAAAGAGCTCCTGGTGGATGAGGACACCTGTGTCCAGTGCCAGATCTGTGAGGAAAACTGTCCAGTTGATGCCATTAAAATTGATGGCGATAGGGTGGTCTTGGACCAGGAAAAATGTATTTTATGTGAAGTTTGTTCTACAAAATGCCCGGTAGGGGCTTTAAAACTGGAGATGGTTTAAGTGAAAGTTAATGAAATGATGGACAAGGATTTTATTGTAGTATCCCCTGACGATGATCTGGTAGAAGTATCCATTTTAATGGAGAAAAAATTAAGATTCACCACACCCGTGGTTGATGGTAAGAAGAGACTGGTTGGATGGATCACTTCCCTGGATGTGACCAGAGGTTTCAGAGAAGGTAAAAAAAAGGTTAAAGACGTGATGTACGCCAAAGAGGACATTGTCCATGTGCATGATGATGACCCTGCACGTTTAGCTGTCCTGGAAGCAGGAGAGTATAAAGTGTTTAACATACCTGTGATAAGTGATGACGATGTTGTTGTAGGAGTAGTACGAACTTTTGATATCGTGAAAACCCTTTCCAGTCTTTATGAGATTAAAGTTTCCAAGATCTTCGAAGCCATGGCAGACGAACTTAAAGGTGTTACCTGGGATGAACTCATGGAAGCATCAGCCATTGTTACCCGCCGCAGAACCGGTAAACGAGTCACTGCCAATGATTACGAGAAAAGAATCAAAAACTCCACATTTGGTGAAGCTATCTGGGCCACTGGAGGATTGGAAAAATTCTTCGTTGGTTTGATAGCCATTGGAGAACTGGTTATAGCCAGGAAAGTGGCTAAGGCCCGGAAATAAAAATAATTTTTTATTTCCATTACCTTCTTTTTCTAATTTCATTTAATTTTGTTATTTTCCTCATTCCAACTATCATTCAAACTTATCCGCAACCATCTCTCCAGCTTATCCCAACTTCTCTTCAAACATGTTCACGCTATTCTCAAACTATTCACACTATTTCTCAAAAATAACACAGTATCCATTATCCGTCTGATAAATAAAGATGGTTTCATCCCGTACCTGGTCAAATAAGACCCCTGCAATATCCACATAGAAAAACCATGTTCCAGATTCTTCCTGAATAACATCCATCAACAGTTCCAGATATTCCTGAAGGCTGATAGAACTTAGTCTAGAAATGTCATCTGAGTTTTTACTCCTATTTAAATGGTAGGTGAGAGCTTCCGAAATTTCATCTGAGGATGGTTTGAGTTTTTTCCAGACATCAACACAGCGGATGGAAAATTTTAAATCATTGTAACTGGTAATAAGGTTCAATTTAGTTACCCCCCCCCCATTTTAAGTTAATAGTTTCTTTTAAATTCTCGGTAATTATAGTCATAGGTCCTTCACCGTAACTTATATAAGATATAACAATTGTTATATAACTATCGTTATGATAAGTGGCGGTGATTAAATGAAAGTAAATATCAAAGACGAACCAACAAAGGAACTGGAAATTGACTCATCTTTGGTTAAAGAGGTTCTCAAGGAGCTTGAAATTAACTCCATGGAGATGGTGGTTAAAAAGGATGATACCATAATCCATGAAGACCAGCTCTTAACCAATGAAGATGAAATAACCGTGATTAAAGTAGTGTTCGGCGGTTAAAAATATTAAAATATAATATGGGGATTTAACATGCTTACAGAAAGTGAAATTAAACGATATACACGTCAAACAATGATTTTTGGCGAAGAAGGACAGGAAAAACTTAAAAATGCAAAGGTATTCATTGCTGGTGCAGGAGGACTAGGTTCCCCTATATCAGTGTATCTAGCAGTGGCCGGAGTGGGGAACATAACCATAGTAGACCACGACATTGTGGAATTAAGTAACCTCAACCGACAGATCTTACATGGGGATGCAGATATAAACCGGAAAAAAACAGAATCAGCTGAAGAAACACTTACCAACTTAAATGCAGATATAAAAATGAATATCATATCTGAAACCATCACTGAGGATAATGTTTATGATCTTGTTGGTGATTCTGATCTGATAGTGGATGCCATGGACAACTTCGACACCCGTCACACCCTCAATAAAGCTGCATTCAAGTTGAATATTCCCTACTTCCACGGTGCAGTAAGTGGATTTGATGGTCAGGCCACTACCATAATACCCGGTAAAACTGCATGTTTAAATTGCATATTCCCCCAAAGCCCGCCTAAATCAGTTTTCCCAATTATAGGAATTACACCGGGATTAATTGGTGTTGTACAGGCTACTGAAGTAGTTAAATATATCACTGGAGAAGGTGAGCTTCTGGAAAATGAGATACTTCTGTGGGATGGTTTGAGGTCAGAGGTAGAAAAAGTTAAAACCAATAAAAGGCCAGATTGTGAAGTATGTGGGAAATAGGTCTCATGACCTAACTACTATATTTTTTAATTTTTAGGAGTTTAAAGATGCTGGAGAAATTAATAATAGTTCGTTACGGGGAAATTGGGGTTAAAAGCCCTAAGGTTAGAGGAAGATTCGAGCGAAAGCTCATAGAAAATATTAAAACTGTTATCAATGACAAGATAGAGATAAAACAGGGCAGGATCTTCATTTATCCCAAAGATCTGAATAAAACCCTTGATTCCCTCCAGAAAATTGTGGGAATAGTTTCATACAGCCCAGCGGCAGTCACCCCTACTGACCATGACTCCATAAAAGAGTTGATTGAAACCTACACCCGAGAACTGGTAAATGAGGGATCATTCTCATCAAAAGATTCATTTGCAGTTAAATGTAGACGGGTGGGCAAACATGACTTTTCCAGTCAGGAAATGGCAGCTTATGCTGGTTCCGTGGTGTATGGAGTAACCGAATCCAAAGTTGACCTATCAAACCCCGATTTCAGATTATATGTAGAAGTAAGGGATGATAAAACCTACGTATTCCATGAAAAAATAAAGGGACTGGGCGGCTTACCCATGGGGACACAGGGAAAGGTCATAGCACTCGTTTCTGGAGGTATAGACTCACCGGTTGCCACCTTCTTAATGATGAAGCGTGGTTGTAGTGTTACCATGGTGAACTTTAACAATCATCCTTTCACCTCTGGTTCCAACGAAAAAATCCTGAAAATGCATGCAAAATTGAAAGAATACTCAGCTGGTTCAAAACTGAAACTTTACCAGGTTGACTATGGAGAATACCTCCAAACGTGTAAGGATGAAGCTCCAGAAAGGATGACCTGTGTGCTGTGTAAGAGTGGAATGTATCAGATTGCCGAGAAGATCGCCCGTGAAGAGAATGCCCTGGCCATTGTTGATGGAAGCAGTATGGGCCAGGTTGCATCTCAAACCCTGCCCAATATCCTGGCAACACGTTACTCAACTTCCATGCCAGTTTTAAGCCCACTCATAGGACTGGATAAGGTGGAGATTGAAAATATAGGTAAAAAGATCGGTACCTTCGATATATCCATACTCCCTGATAGTGGCTGTTTGGCTGCTCCTAGGCATCCTGAAACTAATGCAGAATTACCACTGGTTCTGGAGACACTTGGAAAAATTGATGCTGAGGATGAGTTTGATAAAGCCATTGCAGGTATTAAATTACTTAAAAAATGATTTATACTTGAATGATTTTTTTAAATATCATTCCTACTGATTTTTACGATTTAATATTTTTTAGTAATTTTCAACTAGTTATTCCAACTGAGTTATTCCAACTGAGTTATTAATTTCAAAACCGGGCGCAATTTTTATAAGTAACTATAGTTATATAACAATTGTTAAAGAAGGTCTTGTTGAAGTTCCCACTTCCGTAGGGAGTTTAAAAGTGAAATTATAACCAGGAGGAAGAAAAATGGAAATATTTTCAAAAGTTTCAGAAAAGGATGTGACCAAGGCAATTGTATCCGAATTTGCAGAAGAATTCATCGATTACATAGAAAGCGACGTTATCATAATCGGGGCCGGACCAAGTGGTTTGATAGCTGCACGTAGACTTGCCCAGCAAGGTGTTAAAACCCTTATAATTGAAAGTAACAATTATCTTGGAGGCGGGTTCTGGATTGGGGGTTACCTCATGAACAAATTAACTGTCAGACAACCAGGAGAACGAATCTTAGATGAAATTGGAGTTCCCTATAAAAAGGTTCAGGATGGTTTATTTGTTGCCGATGGCCCCCATGCCTGTTCTAAACTCATTGCCAGTGCAATGGATGCCGGTGCCAAAGTGGTTAACATGACCAAATTTGATGATGTGGTTATTCGTGACGGTAAAATCGCCGGAGTGGTTATAAACTGGACACCAGTATCGGCACTGCCACGCGCAATTACCTGTGTTGACCCGGTTGCCATTGAATCAAAAATAGTGATTGACGCCACTGGACACAACGCAGTGGTTGTCAAATCCTTGGAAGAAAGAGGGATGGTTGACATAGAAGGTTTCCAGGGAATGTGGGTGGAAAAATCAGAAGACACCATTGTGGAAAACACCAAAGAAGTATACCCCGGATTACTGGTTACTGGTATGGCTGTAGCCACCACCTTTGGAAGCCCCCGTATGGGACCCACATTTGGAGGAATGCTCCTATCTGGTGAAAGAGTGGCTGAAGTAGCCATTGAAAAACTCAAAAGTAGAGTAACAACAACCTCAACAGAAAAGGGTGAAGTTAAAGGTCCAAATAAGTATTGATAAATATTAAAATATTGTTAAATATTTAAAATGGGCCAAAATGGACAGATAAATCCATCACCCATTTTTAAGGGATAATTCAATAAATTCGTTGAAATTTTAGTAATAAAGCTTTAACAGAGCAAGAATAATCCATCAAAATCTTAAGGTCCCATATATAAATCCAAGTTAAGTGATCTTCATGATAAAATCTGCATCCAGTGAAAATGTGAAAAAGTTTGAGTACGGGGAGGTAATTGCAGTGTGCACCAGCTCCAAAAAGCAAACCCGAAAAATCAACATCAATGAGTGTCTGGTTGAAAAAAACCACGGACTAATGGGGGATGCCCACAGCAGTCCAGAAACACACCGTCAGGTAAGTCTCCTGGCACTGGAGAGCATTGACAAGATGAGGGATATGGGACTGGATGTACATCCAGGGGATTTTGCCGAGAACATTACCACCACTGGAATCAAACTGGTCACAATTCCAATTGGCACCCGACTTCAAGTTGGAGATTCCATAATGGAAGTCACTCAGATTGGTAAAGAATGCCACAACCGCTGTGCCATTTACCAGCAGGCAGGGGACTGTATAATGCCCAGGGAAGGTATCTTCGCCCGGGTTATCACTGGAGGAAAGGTTAAAACTGGAGATAAAGTTATGATTCTGTGAAATTAGGATTATTCTTGAAATTTTCCCATTTACCTAATTTTCCAATATATTTCTGGAAAAATAGGATTCTGGAAAAATAGGACTAATTATTCCAGTTTATATCAAATTTATTCCTTATTTTTACTATAACACCCTTAACGTCTATTCTAGTATAATCAGGTAGGGATGTAGATAAAAAAACAGATCCAAAAAATTAAAAAAAATAGTTAAATAAAAATGAAGTAAACTGGATTACAATTAAAAAACTATGATAACTATAAATTAATATGTGATAATCCAGATAGATGATAAAACTGTTTAAAAACGATTATATCTATAATAAAATTAAATTTAAGATAAATGAATGAAATTTAAAACAAATATAGGAGAAATTGAGAATGTTACATGGAACTGAAGTACTGAAAAAAGGTTTCGCCAAAATGACCAAAGGCGGAGTTATTATGGATGTTGTTAACGCTGAACAGGCTGCCATTGCCGAAGAAGCAGGTGCAGTATCAGTTATGGCTTTGGAAAAAGTTCCTGCAGATATCAGGGCTTCTGGTGGAGTGGCCCGGATGGCAGATCCTTCCAAAGTCCTGGAAATCATCGATGCAGTGAGCATACCAGTGATGGCCAAGGCCAGAATCGGCCACTTTGTGGAAGCACAGGTCCTGGAAACCCTAGGAGTGGACATGATCGACGAAAGTGAAGTCTTAACACCAGCCGATGAAAAATACCACATAGACAAAAAACAGTTCACCATACCATTTGTATGCGGAGCCCGGAACCTGGGTGAAGCACTCCGGAGGATTGATGAAGGTGCAGCCATGATCCGGACCAAAGGAGAAGCAGGAACCGGTAACGTGGTCGAAGCTGTGAGGCACATGAGGGTAATCCAAGGAACCATCCGCGAACTTGCGAATAAAAACGAAGAAGAACTGTGGAGTGTTGCCCGGGAACTGGAAGCACCTCTTACACTAGTTAAAGAGACACAAAAACAGGGTAGAGTACCAGTCGTCAACTTCGCAGCCGGTGGAATAGCCACCCCAGCCGATGCAGCCCTCATGATGCAGCTCGGGTCTGACGGAGTATTCGTGGGCAGTGGTATTTTCAAATCAGAAAAACCAGAATTAGTGGCCAATGCCATTGTAGAAGCCACTCACAACTTTAAAAACGCTGAAGTCATTGCCGAAGTCAGCCGAGACCTGGGAAGTGCCATGCCTGGACTGGAAATAAGCGAAATACCAGAAAATGAAAGGTTACAAGAAAGGGGTTGGTAAACACCCCATATACTTTTTTTTAACCCAGTAGTTCTTTTAAACAATCTGTATTGCAAAATAACAACACACATTACAAAATAATGAATCTAATTTAATATCTAATCTAATATCTAATTTTTTTCCTCACATTATGATGATTTTACGATGATATTTTTGTTTTTAAATATCCCCCAATCCATCCACAAACAGCACCATTAATGGCCCCTAATATAGTCCATGGTATTAAATAAAGAAATGCACCAGTAAGGAGACTTCCTAAAAAGAATGCAATAGCACCAGTAACCACCGCATTTTTAGTTCCAATAATTTGGTCCCTGAACAAATACCCCATCGCCATTAACAGTATAAGAACTAACAGAGTGAAAATACCCTGAGTAAAGGTTAATAACATAGTTATTACCAGTGCTACAGGTATTACTAGCGTCCATCGAATATTACGGAAATTCAGCTCATTTTTTATGGAATTTATAAGACCTATGAGGCCAGGTTCTCTACCATACTGGGTATTGCCATAATTGGTGTTATAATTATTATTCCAGTTCGGGTTATTGCGAATGCGGTTTCGGTAGTTATTCCAAAATTGAACAAAAGGAGTTTTTAAATTATACCAAAATTGAATTAAACGGGTTTTTAAATTGAAATTTCGTAGCGAAAAAACAGATTGCATCTTGTTTCGTATAATTTCACTTTTTGTACTCTTTTTCGAGATTGAGACCTGTTTCCAACTGGGATCAACAATATCCAAATTTTCAACGTATCTCAGTTTACCACCACAATCACAGGAATCAACAAAATCTTTTGCAGAATCACCGGATTGGAGTTTATAGTAGCTTTTACATTTACCACAGATTAAATAACCCATTTCATCACCAATAGCCAATAACGACTATAAATTTATGAGACTAAATGTCCCAATTTTTTAAAAATTTGCTAAACAGGAACAGTTAAACAGAAAATATGTCAAATAATGTTTAATCTGTTGAGATTTAACTGTTTTTAATATAATATAATCTCTAGAGTGTTTAGTTAGAGTGTTCTAATTAAATTGTTCTGACATAAATATCTGCGCAATTATCAAAAAAGATGAATTAAAAAAGACAGGAAAAATTCCATCTTTTTTACTTGAATCTAGTTTACGTGGGGGTGTTCACGTTTTAGGAATAGTGATAGAATAAAAACCACTCCTAGCACTGCTGCAGCTATTACATATGCAAAATCCACACCAGATACCAGTGCCTGGACCTGTTGTGCAGCAGTTGGATTGGTCAGATTCTGAAGGTAGTTATTCTGACCGAAGGACATGAAGCTTACAAATAGAGCAGAACCTATTGCACCACCCATCTGCTGTAGAGCAGTCATTATAGCAGAACCTGAAGCATAGTACTTGGGAGGCAGAGTTCCCAGTGTGTGTGTCTGGTTGGGTGCCATTACCAGGCTGGTTCCTATGAAAAAACAAACCAGTATTAGTACAATTACCATGAGGAGTGTTGATGCTGAAAGAAATGAAAGCATCACCATGGAAATACACATGATAGCAAGACCCGAGCTGATCACAATCTTAGGACCATGCCCATCGTAGATACGACCTGAAACAAGCGATAAAATACTATTCAAAATACTTCCAGGTAGTAGGATGAGACTGGCAATAAATGATGTAACTCCAAGGGCACTCTGCAAGTAGATGGGCATTATAACCACCATTGCAAATATTATCATTACATTTATCATGGTAATTACAATCCCTATGGTGAATGAAGGATATTTAAACGTGCGCAGGTTCAACATAGGGTCTTTCATGGTTAACTGGCGTATTGCAAATAGTATTAGGCTAATCATACCCACAATTAAGGGGATGGTCACGTTTGGACTTAATCCATTATCTCCCATACCACTTAAACTAATTACAACTCCTCCAAACCCAATTGCAGCAAGTATGACCGATAAAAAATCTAGTTTAGGACGACCTACTTCTGTTACATTCTTTAAGAATGCTATTCCTGCAATTGCTATGGCTACAAAAAAGACCAGTACCATTACAAAAAACCAGTGCCAATCCACATATCCCATAAGAAACCCCATAATAACCGGTGCTATTGTCGGGGCGAACATTACCACCAGCGTCACCATTCCCATGGTTGCGCCTCTTTTTTCAGGGGGGATTAAAATAAGCACGGTGTTAAATATAAGGGGTACCAGTATACCGGTTCCAATTGCCTGTATAACCCGTCCAGCAAACAGAACTGGAAAGCTTGTGGAAAAACAGGCCACAATTGTTCCTGCAATTAAAAATCCCATTGAAGCTGTGAATAATTTTCTGGTGGAAAAACGCTCTATAAGAAAGGCACTGATAAGAAATATAATGCCCGAAACATAAACATAAACTGTGGTTAACCACTGCACAGTTCCAGCGGAAATATTAAACTGTGTCATTATATGTGGAAATGCAATGTTCAAAGCAGTTTCATTAAGCATTGACATGAATCCACCAATCAACAGCAGAATTAAGATTCGGTTGGTGGTACTTTTACTGGGTTTAATTTTATTAATAGTGTAGTTTTCATCTTGATTTAGTGACATTTGAGTACTCCTGAACAATTTAAATAGAACTTTTTTTCAGCAAATAGCATAATATAACAGATTTTAGATAAAATTATAATTACAAAATGGTTTAATATGAAATTCCCATATTAAGGAGCCTATTCCCCGTATTAGTGAGTCTATCGGGGAAAATCCGAATATTAAGAAATTTTTTGATACACGTTGGCATAATAATAGACCAGTCTATATAATAATATTTTAAAAATTTATGATTTTTTAAAAGGATATCTTAAATGATTAAGTATGAAGAATTTTTAAAATGGTTTAATGGAAGAGTTACCTATAATCTCATACAAATACTTTCTAATAAGTTGGTACCGGATTTTTTCAATGTTTTAGTACAATGGGAATCTGTTCGGCAATTCTATAGATAGGTGCATCACTATTGGTGGTTAAAGACATGATTATAGCCCCTTCAACCATGGATTGAATAACCATTCCCAAAATCTCAGCCGTTTCCTGGTTGAAACCACCCTCCACCAACTTCTCAGTGTAAACATTTTGCCATGCATTGTAAGCAGATTCACATGCTTTTCTTAATGTTTCATTGGTTGCGTATGTTTCCAATGCAATTAAATTAACAGAAACTTTTTTAGTACTTTTAATGGAATGTTTCTCGTCTTTTTCAGAATTTGAATTGTCTACAATCTTTTCAATGGATTTTTTAATGGATTTGACAGGATCATCAATTTCTGCCAGCCCATCCCTTATTGTTTTTTCAACAAAGACATTGGTCAGATTTATGCATTCTAAAGCAAGTTCTTCTTTGCCCTTGGGAAAATAATAATACAAAGAACCTTTAGGAGCATTACTTTCCATTAAAATCTGATTTAAACCGGTGGCGTGATAACCCTGTAGCTGGAAAAGACGTGTAGCAGCGTTAATAATCCTGTCCCTTGTACTTATTTCTTCATCCATAATAACAAAACCATTAATGATCAGTTATAATTATAATGACCAGTCTATATATCCTGTTTTTTATTTATGTTAAAGTGATATTTAAAGGTGATGTTGCCAAATAAATTATTCAAAAAAAAATCCCTTAAAACATTTTAATTAATCGAAACATGGAGTTATTGTATAAGTTTAGGAATTAAAGGTAATGAATATAAGAAGATCGAAAAAGGTTGGTAAAAAAATGGATGATAAAAATCAAGGTAAATGGATAGATAATGCGGATAAAGATTTAATAAAAATGTTCAAAACAACAGAAGAATATAATGCATGGCAGGAATCATTATTTGCCCTAGTTGAATATTCTTCCAATGAAAAAATAGATGAAAAAGTAGTTGGGGAATTGGCAGCTGATCATCTTAATGCAAGTATTGAATTACAAAAAGGACTAGGAAATGCCAGACATAAGAAAGGAAAAATGCTACGGAATGAATTGTTAGTTGACAATTGTGGAGAATGATGGAATAATTAAATTATTAAACTCCAGTATCAGATATTTACCCTCTTTAATATCCACTATTTTTTTCCAAAATTAGAATTAATTATTTAAATCACCAAACCTAATTATCACTGAAATAGTTTGATGTTAAAAGTAATCTCAATTATACCCCTATATTATAACCAACCAACAAAGTGAGCGCCTGCCAATGTTAAGAGATCTTCTTATTGATAAAGAACTGTTTGAAACCCTCAGAGAGAAGTCTTTGGAGTCTGATGAGGGTGGAATGAATACCACTGAAGAGGTTGAACTCCTGGAGAAAGCGGTCTTCAATCGATTGAAAAAGAAAAGATCAGTCAAAAAGTACAAGAAATTAGGGGTCGGTAAAGGGGACCTTAAGGAAATAATCCAGTTAGCAGACATCATCAGTTTAGATGCAATGGGCGGTCCATCAAACTATGAGCTGGCCAAGGAACATCAAGAATGGTGTCTCATTTGTGGAAGATGCTGCAGGGAATCTGAATCCATTTTTATACACAAAGATGAACTCAACCTACTGTTAACCTTCAACCCTGAACTGGAGAATGGAATCATCCACAATAAACTTTACACCGAACACTTCGAACTCAAAGATATCAGACCGTGTAAATTCATGGATAAAGAAACCCATAAATGTGAGATCTACGACTCCCGGCCACAAGTTTGCAGGAGTTACCCACTGGTACTCATTGAATCAAACGGTAAAGCAAAAAATATCATAAATATACGTTACAAATGTAATTATACCATTAATTTGATTCTGGAAAAGTCAATGATACTCTTTGATGAGGCCATAAGGCGATTGGAAGAAAAGAAGTAATTAGTTTGCCTGTAATAAACTAAATTTATTAGTTGATAACCTCCGAAAGGTTTTATAGTTATTAAAGCCAATCATAACAAAACATTGGAAAGCTCCGTTGAGGTAGTTGGCAATCCTATCGGACTCTCGATCCGATTACAGGGGTTCGAATCCCCTACGGAGCACTAACTTTAATAATAATAACCGAAAATCATCATTAGCGACGTTAGTCCAGCCTGGTTAAGACTTGGGCTTCCCAAGCCTACAACCCGGGTTCAAATCCCGGACGTCGCATTTAATGTTAATATGGAAAAGAAATAATGACCTAACTTAACTTCAAGTTAACATTCAGGACCGTACCAGATAGTTTGGTGGGTATTGGTTACAAGTTAAGAGTTAACCTGCTACCATCCTTCTATCTTTTTTACTTCTTCCAGTATTTCAATACACTCTTCTATTTCCTTAGTATGTTCTAACCCTCCCAGTATCTCTATAACTTGGTTAATTCGGGCTATACTTCCAATATTCATAATTTTTTCTTTTTTTAGTTCTATATTGTCAAACCCTTTTAGTTTTACCATTTTATCCCCCTTATCCTCATTTACAGTGGTTTTTTACATGGTAGTTCTGGTAGTCACTTGAATACTTATTAAACCCACCCTGTAATTATATTAGATTCATCATATTCCTTAACTATAGCTTCCAGTTGGTTAAAATCTTTCTGTTTTAGGTTGTCTTGTGTATGTTCTACAGGGAGTGGTGTGTGTTGGTGCTGTTAACTAACAATAAAACTGATTAAGTAAGTAGGCTGGTATGGTATGTGGTTTTTGGTGTAGTCTCGCTTGTAATTTTAGTGTAGGTTTTAGGGTGTAAACACTACCCATAATGATATACTACTAAGTTGTACTCCCAAAAAAATAAATCATAACTCCAATAGAAAAATATATACTAATAAAAATTAGGGGGTATAATATAATGGCTGAAACATGCATGACTGAAAGTGAAGTTGAGGTGTTCGTAGACAACTTCAAAGGAATGTTATGGGATGATATGGACGATGCTTTGAACTGTATGTCCAAAGAAGATATGGTTGCAGTAATAAAAGCTTTGAAAAAACGTTTTGGTTAATAAATTACTCTTTAAATTTTTTTTATAATTTATCCATTACCTGAAATTATTTGATGGATACAATTTTTGATGGATGACCTACTTTTTATATGGATAAAAAAATCCCAATAAGCTTAATTTTAGAAACTTATAGAATTTAATTAACCCATAATGTAAGGTCTGAAATTTAACTAAAAATTAAAAATAAAATGTATGAAGAATTTTTTATTCAATGGATTTTATCTTTCCAAAGTTTTCGCTATAGTACTGGCAGGCAGATGGTTTCAGACTAACATTATAAAATTCATACCTAACTCTATTTTTAACATCCAAAGTTTTAATTAATCCCATTTCTTCCAAACATGGGACTGCTTCGTTAATTTCATCAAAACTAAGGTCAGTTATCCTTTTTATGACATCACCATTACCCCGCCATCGACTTGATTCCACCATTGCTTTCAATATTACTATTGCATTTTCCTGGTTTGGATCCATCAAAAATCACCACCTAATTTTTATTATTGGTTTTCTTCCATTATATTCTGGCTTCCGTGAAATTATCATTATTTCGATGCGTTCCATCAGTTTCACAGTTGTCTCCACTAAAACCCAGAATAGGGAATCCTGAATTTGATAATTAATATTCGAAATACATCATATATAAATCGAACTGTTTGTAAAATAATATCGTTGTAATTGATAATAATTTTTTCAATGTTTAAACTAAGATTAAGGCGATTTTCAAAAAATAGACTTATTCCATCGATATTCTCTGGGGATTGGTGTAAATATTAAACCTGTTCCCTCTTAAAAATCCTATCATGTTATTCCTGCCTTGAATGCTACTGAGTAACCAGATGATGTTGGTGCGGCATTGGATGCAATTACAGGAACTCCAACCCTGGCCAGTTTTATCATCATGTCCGCAGGCATACGGCCACTGTAGACCATGAAGGACTGTGAAAAGTCAACATTATCTTTTGCAGCGGCTCCAATAACTTTATCTGCTGCCACGTGGCGGCTGACATCTTCACGGGTGATGAATTTATCCTGGTAAACCAGTCCAGCTACATGGGTACCGCCGGTGTTCTTCCAGACCCGGGCTTCATCCCTTAATTTATCTATGGCACTGAAAATATCATCTTTGGAGACAACAAATTCTTATTCAACCCTGTTGATGAATATCTGGACGATACAATATCTGGACTATTTTAGTCAGATTTATTACAGGATATGTTTTTTCAGGATATTTTTAAAAAAATAGATTTATTCTGAGGTTTCATCCCCAGAAGATTCTCCTGCCTGTTTCTTTTTGTAATCTTCAATGGCTGCTTGTAGTGCATCGGCTGCCAGGTTGGAGCAGTGCATCTTCACTGGTGGTAATCCTTCCAGTTCTTCGGCCACATCATCCCTGGTGATCTTCAATGCTTCATCTAATGTTTTTCCAATTGCCATCTCAGTGATCATACTACTGGTGGCTATTGCTGCTCCGCAACCAAATGTTTTGAATTTTATATCGGTTATAACATCATCTTCTACCGTGATGTAGATGGTCATCAGATCCCCACAAACTGGGTTTCCTTCGGTTCCCACACCACTGGCATCGGGTATTTCACCTACATTCCGGGGGTTGGAAAAGTGGTCCATTACTTTTTCACTGTACATACTCCATCACCTGCTTATTTTTTAATTATAAGTTTATTTTATTTTTAATTTTCTTTGGCAGGACACCAAAGTGGAGACATGCTTCTTAATCTTTCAACTACTTCGCCAATTGCAGTAATAGTGTAATCTATATCTTCCTGGGTGTTTTCAGTGCCCAGGCTTATGCGTAGTGATCCGTGTGCATCCACTTCCTTGAGTCCTATGGCCATTAGGACATGGGATGGCTCCAGTTTTTTGGATGAGCATGCAGAACCTGTGGAAGCGTTGATCCCCTTTGCATCCAATTGCAGTATCAGTGATTCTCCTTCTATACTGCTGAAACGGAAGTTGGCATTGTTTGGGAGTCTTTTGGTTGGGTGTCCATTGAGGTAGGATTGTTCAATGGTCTCCAGAACTCCTTTTATTAATCTGTCCCGGAGTGCTGAGACATATTCCATATTTTTCTCCAGGTTTTCTTCTGCCAGTTGGCAGGCCTTACCCAGTCCCACAATTCCAGGTACGTTCTCAGTTCCAGGACGCATCCCCCTCTCGTGGCCTCCACCATGGAGTAATGGATCTACCCTTACTCCTTTCTTGATGTAGAGTGCTCCGATTCCTTTGGGTCCGTATAGTTTGTGGGCAGATATGGATAACATGTCCACGTTCATGTCTTCCACGTTGACTGGTATTTTACCCACGCTCTGCACTGCATCAGTGTGGAAGTAGATTCCTTTTTCCCGGGCCAGTGCACCGATCTCTTTTATGGGCTGGATAGTACCGATTTCATTGTTGGCGTGCATTACTGTGATTAAAATAGTTTTATCAGTGATTGCTTCTTCCACATCAGAAACTTTCACTATACCTTCTTCTCCCACCGGTAGGTATGTAATCTGGTATCCGTTTTTTTCCAGATATTTACAGGTTTCTTCCACTGCAGGGTGTTCTATATCACTGGTGATGATGTGGTTGCCCTTGTTTTTAAGTCTACTGGCAGTTCCCTTGATTGCTATGTTATCTGATTCTGTACCTCCACTGGTGAAGTACACTTCTTCTGGTTTAGCACCAATAAGTGATGCAACCTGTTTTCTGCCGTTTTCCATGGCAGTTCTGGCTTCCCTTCCCAGAGAGTATAATGTAGAGGCGTTTCCAAATGATTCTGTGAAGTAGGGTAGCATGGCCTCCAGGACTTCCGGGTTAACGGGTGATGTTGCAGAATGATCCATATAACTCATTATATCACCTAGTTTTTTTATTAATACTTGAATAACCTTTATTAATGATGAACTTTATTAATGCTGAATAATTCTAAAACTTTTTCTCAGCCTTTTTATATGACCCTTAAAATTCATAATATTTGTCCCTTAAGAATTTTTGTCCAGTTTAATATCTGCCAATTCTTAATATTGTCAAGTTAATATTTGTCCCCAGCAATGAGGGTGCTTATGTGGTCCGTGGTTACCAGACCCAGGACATTTCCATGATCATTGACCACTGGAAGCGAAGATATGTTATGTTTTCTCATTTTCCGTGCAGCTAATTCAATTGGGTCCTGTGGCAGTGCAGTTACAACATCACGGGTCATGATTTGGTCCAGTTTATCATATTTGAGAGCTACTGCTTTGGAAATATCCCATGCTGTAACAATTCCCAGCATTCTACAGTCTTCTGAAACCACAGGTAGGTGGGTGACTTTCTCCTTAAGCATTAACTCTGCTGCTTCTTCAATACTGGAATCTTCAGTTATGGTGGCGGCATGTAGGGTCATCACATCTACCACCAGGGTTTCACTGAAAAATCCGTTTATAATGTAACTGAGTTGTCCTGCTTCCAAGAGGAATGCATCGTGACCATAGCTGGATTTGATCTGGCAGTAACTTACATCCACTTCATTGGTAGTCAGGGCCATTACTATTTCTTTAGACTCAGCTGGCGTGTAAAGCCAGTCTGAATCAACTGATATTACTAATACTCTGGCTTTGACATTCTTTAATGCTTCGGATAAGGATACTGTTCCATTTTCTGTCAGGTCAAAATAGTCAATGGCTTTGGAGATGTAGAGATATGAATTGGCATCGAATCTCTTTGTGAAGGTGTCTCCCTGGTAGTGCAGGTAGCTTTCCACCTCAAAATCTGTGGAAAAATCAAAACTGTACTCTTCCTTGTCCTGGAGTCTTCTTCCGAACTTTTCATACATTGATTCGTTGCTGAGGTAAGTTATGTGGCCAATCATGCGAGCCAGTGACAATCCACTGTCTGGAAATTCTCCTTCATAATAGTTACCTTCATTCCAGTGAGGATCACTGATTATGGCTCTTCTTCCCACTTCATTGAATGCTATTTGTTGGGGTGATGAATAGGATGTGGTGGCGATGGGTATGGCAGATCTCACCATGTCCGGGTAGGATACACACCACTGGAGGACCTGCATGCCCCCCATGGATCCACCTACTACTGAGAATAGTTGTTTGATTTGGAGGTGGTCAATTAATTTTTTCTGGGCTTTTACCATGTCTTTAATGGTGATAATAGGGAATTCTAATGCGTATTGTTTCCTGGTTTCTGGATTTTGGGATGAAGGTCCGGTTGATCCCTGGCATCCTCCCAGTACATTGGAGCAGATGATGAAGTATCGATCAGTGTCCAGGCATTTGCCCGGGCCAATTATATTATCCCACCAGCCAGGTTTCCGGTCCCCCTCATGCCATCCTGCCACATGGGCATTACCAGAGAGGGCGTGACAGACTAAGATAGCGTTGCTTTTTTGCTTATTTAATGCCCCATAGGTTTCATAAGCTATGGTAACATCTTTTAGACTGTCTCCACCATCTAATATTAATTCTTCAGATAGGTTGTAGTATTTAGTTTCTACAACACCAACAGATTCTTTTTTCATTTTTTATCCCACATTTAGGTGTACCTTTAATTTTATAGTTTATTCTATTCCTTTTTTGCCCCATAATTCTCCATATCAGTTAATTCCATGCTTACAATTTTTACATTATCAACAGTATTTTTACTCAGGGATACATGTTATTTACACATCGATACGTGCTAATGCCGGGTCTATATCTCCAATAATATCTTCAACATTTTCCAGTCCAATGGATAGTCTGATGAAGTCAGGGGTTACACCCGTAGCTGCCTGTTCTTCTGGTGTTAATTGCTGGTGGGTGGTGGATGCGGGGTGTATAACCAGGCTCTTGGCATCTCCAATGTTGGCCAGGTGAGATAGTAGTTCCACGTTTTCTATGAACTGTTTACCAGCTTCCAGACCTCCCTTAACACCAAATCCAAGTAGTGCCCCGTATCCATTTTTGAGGTATTTGGACGCTCCTACATGGGTTGGATCATCTTCAAGTCCAGGGTAACTAACCCAGTTGACCTTGGGATGGTCTTTGAGGAATTTAGCAACTGCCAGTGCATTTCGGGAATGCTGTTGCACACGAAGATCCAGTGTTTCCAGTCCCTGCAGGAACAGGAAGCTGTTAAATGGACTTACCTGTGCTCCCAGATCACGTAATAATCTTACTCTTGCTCGGAAAGTGTAGGCTACATTTCCAAGACCCGGAAAATCTCCGAATGCATCCCAGTAAACTAATCCATGGTAGCTTGGGTCTGGTTCTGTGAATCCTGGGAATTTCCCGTTACTCCAGTCAAAGTTACCTGAGTCTACAATCACTCCACCAATGGATGTTCCGTGCCCTCCAATGAATTTGGTAGCAGATAGTACGCTGATGTCCACCCCGTGTTCTATGGGTTTCACTAGGCCCACTGCACTGGTGTTATCAACGATTACCGGAATTCCAGCTTCATGGGCAATATCTGATAAAATTTCAAAATCTGGAACGTCCAGTTTAGGGTTTCCAAGTGATTCTGCAAATATTGCCTTTGTTTTATCGGTGATGGCCTCTTCAAATTCTTCTGGTTTGGTGGAGTCCACGAAGTTGACCTTTCTACCTAATTCAGGGAGGGTGTAATTGAAAAGTTGGTAGGTTCCACCGTAGAGGTTATCTGCGGATAATATTTCATCACCAGGTAAACTGAGGTTTAGAACGGAGTAAGTGATTGCAGCCATTCCTGAAGCTACTGCCAGTGCTGAATTTCCACCTTCTATGGCAGCAATTCTCTTCTCGAACACGTCATTGGTGGGGTTCATAATACGGGTGTATATATTACCCAGTTCTTTCAGGCCAAATAGGTTGGCTGCATGTTCAGTGTCATTAAATACATAGGCGGCAGTCTGGTAAATAGGGACTGCTCGTGCTCCTGTTGCAGGATCAGGTTCCTCCTGTCCTACGTGCAACCCCAATGTACTTAAACCATATTCTTTCTTATTTTCTTCTGTCATTCTGTTTTCTCCGTTTTTTCTACGTTCCATTTTTCCCCATAATTCCATTGTAATTATTTTACATTAATTAAAACACATTATGGAGTTTTCCAAATTTTCTGAGGATATCTTAGTATTATTAACTTCATTTCGAACATACTAATGACCCGGTAGAAAATATAACAATTGTTATATTATTTTACTATTTAAACTTTGCCCCCAATTTTAGTTTAACAGCCGTTTTTCCGAATTTTAACCACCACCCCATTGGAGTAAATTAAATCAACCGGGAAAATTAATAATATACATAACATAACTTATATAATATAACAATAGTTATATAAATTTTGGTGATACAATGACCATGACTGAAGAAATGATGGACGCAATTGAAAAAGACTTGGTATTTCTTGCAACTGCCAGCAGTGAAGGTATTCCCAATGTGGTTCCAATTGGCTTTGCCAGGCCCATTGATAACGGAAGCATATTAATCGCTGACAACTACATGAACAAAACCCGAAAAAACATTGAAGAAAACCCCAACGTTGCCATTGTAACCAAGGACGCCCAGAAAAACCCCTACCAGTTCAAGGGAACTGCTGAGATCTTTGAGTCAGGTAAGATCTTCGATGAAGTGGTGGAATGGGCCCAGAATGTTATGACCAAACTTAATCCCAAAGCAGCCATCGTGGTTAAGTTAACTGAAATATACTCGGTACAGCCTGGTCCTGAAGCTGGGAAAAAAGTTGAATAAATAATAATCTGAGAAGTTGAATAGATATATCTAACTAATATATTTATTCAATATTTTTATTCAATTTTTCCTTAAACATCTCTAATTATCGAATAAACCTCAAAAAATGATTCCTGTTAAATTGATATAACAATAAATATTTCACTGGAATCTAATGGAAAACAGGGGCAATGTTTATATATAACAATTGTTAATGTTTGTAGTGCAGCTTGAAAAATAGCAAATTTTTCATGAATCGTTTTTTTGCCAAGATGACCGAGCGGCTAGGTGCGTGGCTGCAGACCACGATACTTGGGTTCAAATCCCAATCTTGGCCTTTTATTTATTAAACAACTAACAGCTAAAGCTATATTTGATAAAAGGATATATCTAACAAGAATCCTGTTGATAATAAGCCATATATAGCTTGATAAAAAGTTTTATCTAATAATTTGATAATTCTATCAGAAAAATTAGTGATTTTATGATAACCGTATACAACACTTTGTCCCGCAGGAAAGAGATTTTTAAGCCACGTGAAGGAAACCGGGTAAAGCTCTTTGTCTGTGGGCCAACAGTTTACGATAACTCTCACATAGGTCACGCACGCACCTATATCTCCTTTGATGTTATCGCCCGTTACCTAAAATACAGGGGTTACAGTGTTTTCTACGTGCAAAACATCACGGATATCGATGACAAGATCATCAACCGGGCCAGAGAGACTGGGGAAGACACCCTCCAACTGGCAAGGAAGTTTGAGAAAAAATACATAGAAGACATGAAGTCCCTGGGTGTGGAAAATGTCAACCTCTATGCCCGGGCCACTGAACACATAGGTGAAATCATTAACCAGATCGAAACACTCCTGGAGAAAGGATTTGCCTATGAAACAGATAGTGGAGTTTACTTTGATGAATCCCGGTTTGAAGATTTTGGTAAACTTTCCAACCGTAACATTGAAGATTTAAATGTTCACCGAATCAACCCAGACACCAGCAAGCGCAATCCTGGAGATTTTGCACTGTGGAAAAAAAAGGACGAAAGACCATACTGGGATTCTCCTTGGGGCCCGGGACGACCAGGATGGCACATTGAAGACACCGCCATAACCGAAGAATACTTCGGACCACAGTACGATATACACGGTGGAGGTCTGGATCTCATATTCCCACACCATGAAGCAGAAATAGCCCAGATGGAATCCGCATCCGGGAAAAAACCCATGGTTCGCTACTGGATGCACACCGGTTTTTTGAATGTTTTGGGAGAGAAGATGTCCAAATCCCTGGGAAACTTCATCACCATCAAAGACCTGTTACAGGAATATCCACCAGAGGTATTCAGATTCTTTGTCTTATCCACCCATTACCGCAGCCCCATAGATTTCAGTAAGGAAATACTGGAACAATCCCAAAACGGGCTTAAAAGAATATATAAACTTACCGAAACCATTGAAGATCTCTTGGAAAGTGATATTCCGGAAATTGGTAAAGCAGACACAGAACATGACCAGTTACTCCGTGAAACCAGGAAAAATTTCCTGAAAGCAATGGACAATGATTTTAACACACCATTTGCCCTTTCATCCATTTTCGATTTCATAAGAGATATGAACAGGGAAATAAATGAATTGAACGTTTCCAAAAATACGTTGCTTAATATTAAAGAATTTATAAACGAAATTGGCGATATTTTAGGTTTTGAATTTGTTTTAAATAAATCTCATGGTGATGCTACTGATGAACTGGTGAATATTCTCACCGATGTTCGGGATAAACTTCGTGAAAAGAAGGATTATGAGCTTTCTGATGAAATCAGGAGCAAATTAAATGATCTGAACATTGTTATAGAAGACAGGAAGAATTAATTTTAAAAAAATTAGGGAATTACTCAAAGAATAAGTAATTCCCAGATTAAAAATTAATAATTTAAAATTTAATAATACTGAAATTTAATAATACTGAAAATTTATCACGTTTTTAAAGTGAATATCATGATATACGATGTTATTGTAGTGGGAACCGGTGCCGGTGGATCAACTGTGGCCCGTGAACTTTCAATGAAAGGTCTTGATGTTTTAATGCTGGAGAAGGGAGACTTCATACCATCAGGTGCTGCAGCTGGAGAAATCAAAACTGCCAAATTAATTTTAGACCAAAAAGAAATTTTAGACCAAGAAGAGGATGGTCAAAAATTTAATGAAAAATATGAATTCCTGAAGTACGCTGGAGAACTGATGTACATTGAAGGAGTTGGTGGAACCACCCCTGTTTCACTGGCCAATGCATGTTACGCCTGTACAACATGTTACTCTAACTCTCCCACCGCCCAGTTCAAGATCCACGACCTGAAATTATTTGAAGAACTCATGGAAGCCAGCAGGGACATGAATGTAGGTCCACTTCCCCAGAGGTTGACTGGTCCGGTGACCCGTAAAATATGGGATGCTACTGAGAAACTGGGCTACTTTGTTGAGCCCATGCCTAAATTTATTGATTATTCCAAGTGCAATAACTGTGGACTCTGCATCGCTGGATGCACGCGCGGAGCAAAATGGGATGCAGCTAGCTTTGTTGAAGATGCTAAAAATGCAGGAGCAACTCTGGTACCTGACTTTGAAGTAGTAAAAGTCCTGCACAGTGAAGGAGAGTGCAGGGGAGTGGAGGGTTTAGATAGTGATGGGAATATCAAAACCTACCATGCTCAAAGGGTCGTAGTGGCAGCAGGAGCACTGAACACCCCCCGAATTTTAAAAAATAGCCAGATCACAGATGGAGTGGGGCAGGGTCTTTTCACTGATTTATTCATCACAGTGGGTGGCTTCCTAAAAGATGCAGGTCTAAACCAGGAGTTACCCATGGGAATTAAATCTGAATTTGGAGCATACTTCATATCACCACACTTTTCTGGCCAGCTGGTTACATTAATAGCAGAAAAGGGTTTCAATCCCCGGAATAAGGATGTGGTGGGTTTAATGGTTAAAATTGCAGATGAAGCTAATGGTTCCATGAACGAGGATGGTTCTGTTACCAAACCTCTGACCAGTTCCGATCTGAAACTGTTAACTGAAGGCTATGATAAAGCAGTGGAAATACTCACTGAGGTAGGTGTGGATCCTTCTTCTATTGTTGCCACACCCATCAGAGGAGCACACCCTGGCGGTACTGCAGCCATGGGTAAGGTAGTGGACCGATCACTGGAAACTGAGGTAAATGGTCTTTTCATTGCCGATGCCAGTGTTATCCCCCTGGCACCAGGACGACCACCAATATTAACCATCACTTCACTGGCTAAAAGACTGGCTAAAAATATAATTCATAATGCCCTTGAATTAAAAAATTAATCACTCCAATAATTAACAAAATCCATTAAGTACGGGTAATTAAAATTAGGTAATAAAATGTAACTCTATGAAATACCGGGAAATGAAAATTATGCATTTCATATCAACTAATTAGGTTAATAGTACTGTAATTTAAAAATTAGAGTAATAATTTGTAATTATTAAAAATTATGGATTAAATTTATAAGGCTTAAAAAGCCCATCACTTAAGAAGAGATGAACAATTCACAAAAAGAGGTAAATTTGTAATGAGAACTCTTAAGCTTAATGAAGATTCCTCTAAACTTGCCAATGAGGTAATCAGCGATTTAAAAGCATCACCCTCCCTTGAACTGTTTAAATGCATCCAGTGCGGAATGTGTACTTCACTATGTCCTGGAGCGCGTTACAGTGATTACAACCCCCGAGAAATGGTTAAAAGAGTGCTGGATGGGGATGAAAGTGTTGTTTTTGATGATAATATATGGAACTGTTTCTACTGTTACACTTGTAACAGTGTTTGCCCCGCCAACAACAGTGCCAGTGTGGTGAACCAAATATTAAGGCAAATGGCAATTAATAAAGGTGAACAGACAGAAAGACTTGCTGCATTTTTAACCTACGGAGATAGCTTTCTAGAGATTGGAATAGGTTCCATCCCTGCAGCATTTTTTGATGTGCTGGTCAATGATTTTGGACCAGAATGGCTTGATCTCAAAATGAACCTTGATAGCGTGCGAAAGGATTTGGGACTGGGACAAGTTACACTACCTGAAGAATCCATTGAAGAAATAGATAAAATTCTCAATGTAACTGGATTCACCAAGAAAATGGGGAAAATAAGGGGATCCAAATGAAGAAAATACCTGATAAAAATATTCTATTATTCAAAACATGTTTGGTAAGTGTGGAATATCCCGGTGTGGAATCATCAACTACCTTCCTGTTTGATAAACTGGGAGTGGGATACCATCGTGATGAACGCCAATCCTGCTGTACTGGTCTGGGACATTACTACGATCTTTTTGACCAGCTTTCAACCACCGCTCTGGCTGCCAGGAACTTTTGGGTAGCAAAGGATTCTGGTAACCCAAATATTGCTGTGATGTGCGCCACCTGTTATGCTATCTTAAAAAAATCTGCAGAAATCCTGAATGAAAATGATGAAGCACGGGAAAAGATCAATGGACTCCTGGAAGAAGCAGGCCTGGGTAAAATGGTCTACCATAAGGGGGACATAGACCCACATAAAAATATTTTCCATGCAGCTGAGATTCTCTACAATAAAAGAGATATGTTCAAAGATCTCACTCAGCAGCTTGATTTCTCTCAATTCAATATAGCCACCCATCATGCTTGTCATTACTGTAAAGTGCACTATGAAGACACCATTGGTGGAGTTAGACATCCAGTACTCCTTGATGAGTTGACTGCTTCCTGTGGTGTGGATACTGTAGAATGGTATGATCAAAAACGCCTTACTTGTGGTGCTGGTTTCCGTCAGCGTTTCACCAACAATGAGCTTTCACTCAGTGTGACCGCTGAAAAGCTCACCAGTCTTAAGGAGAACCAGACCGATATAATGCTGCACATGTGCCCCAACTGCCAGATGCAGTTTGACCGTTACCAGCCAGTTATTGAGAAGAAACTGGGTGAGAAATTCAACATATTCCACCTTAACATATCCCAGTTTTTAGCTCTGAACATGGGGGCTGACCCCTACAAAGTGCTGGGAATTCAAACCCACACGGTTCCGGTGGAACCACTATTAAAAAAACTGGGTATTGAACCGGTTAAAAGTCCAATTAAATCTGAAAAACTGAAGATAGATCATTAAATATTGTGTTCTCATCTTTTAGATGGTAAAATCTTTAGATTGGGAAAAATCTAATAGATTGGTAAAAATCTTGGGAAAAATCTAATAGATTAGGGAAATCTTTTAGAATTGTAAAAAAATAATCAACTATAATCCTTGATTAATCCAGTATAATCCATCAATCCTTTAAGGAGATTGGTTAATTTGAATGAAAATGATTTTAATTTAAATCCTGCCAAGCAAAATCTGAGGGTGGGTGTTTTCTTGTGCCGCTGCGGGGGTAACATCTCAGATAACGTGGACATGGAAAAACTTCGCTCATCAGTAGATGCCACAGTAGTGGAAGAATTTGAAAACTTGTGCTCTATAAATGGCCGTAAACTCATCAGAGATTCAATTATAGACAAACACCTCGACCGGGTGGTGGTGGCAGCATGTTCACCTATTACCCATGAGAAAACTTTCCAGAAATATGTAAAACCCCTGAACCCCTACCTGATGCAGATGGCCAACATCCGTGAGCAGTGCTCATGGGTACACTCCGACAAAGGCAAAGCCACTGATAAAGCCATTTCATTAACAGTGGCTGCCATTGAAAAGGCCAAATATTCAGAACCAATTGACCCCTTACTGCGCCGTACCAAAAAAAGTGTTGCAGTTATTGGTGGTGGGATCTCTGGAATCACCACTGCCCTTTCACTGGCCAGGCAGGGAATAAAAACCAGGATCATTGAAGAGCGATCCACCATTGGCGGATCCATGGTTAAAATTGGTAAGGTCTTTTCACCTGAAAAACTGGCAGAAGAATGTGCAATGTGCCTTTTAAACCCACTGGTTAACGAGGCTGTGGAAAATAAAAACATCAAAATTCTAACCAAAACCAAACTTCTAAGGGCAGAACGTAAGGCAGGAAACTTCAATTTAATAGTGGAAAAAAAGCCAGGATTTGTAAAGGCTGAACGCTGTATTGCCTGCGGAAGCTGTGCCGAAGTATGTCCAGTGGAAGTACCCAACTCCTGGAATGAGAACATGACCATCCGCAAAGCCATTTACAAATCGTTCCCTCAAGCAGTTCCTGATGTCTACACCATTGATGAAGAGAACTGTATCCAGTGCGGAGCATGCCAGGAAACATGTAAAATGGATGCCATTGATTTTTCCATGGAAACAGAGGTCATGCCAATCAATGTGGGATCAGTAATTATAGCCACTGGTCATAATAGGTTTGATTTATCCAAAAGACCGGAATATGGGTATGAAAGATTCCCAGATGTGGTTTCCCAGATGGAACTGGCCAGGATCATGGGTGTGAATGGTCCCACTGAGG
This sequence comes from uncultured Methanobacterium sp., assembly GCF_963666025.1. Taxonomy (NCBI): domain Archaea; kingdom Methanobacteriati; phylum Methanobacteriota; class Methanobacteria; order Methanobacteriales; family Methanobacteriaceae; genus Methanobacterium; species uncultured Methanobacterium sp. The sequence goes on from NZ_OY762552.1 coordinate 304,824, forward strand.
GACAGCTACAAAGACCATCCAATGGCCAGGTTCCAAAGCGAGTGGTGATGATACAGTGTGTTGGTTCCCGTGATGATAAACCAGATGGTAACCCATACTGTTCCAAGGTATGTTGCATGGTGGCCATGAAACATTCCAATGTCATAAAACATTACTACCCTGAGACTGAAGTCATAATCTGTTACACTGATATGAGAACTCCAGGAATGTACGAAAAATACCTCCGCTATGGTCAAAATAGAGGTATTAAATTAATTCGTGGAAGAGCTGGGGAAGTTACCTGGAAAAACGATAAATTAGTGGTAAGGGTGGAAGAAAGCCTCGAACGTAGCCCACTGGAAATCGAAACAGACATGGTAGTTCTATCAGAAGCAATGGAACCTTCAGAAGGAACCAAACAGGTGGGAGAATTACTGGACGTGGGGCTAACCGAAGATATGTTCATCAGAGAGATCCACCCCAAAATAAAACCAGTCAACACCGATGTGGAAGGTATTTACGTTTGTGGAACAGCCCAGGGACCCAAAGATATTACAGACAGTGTTTCTCAAGCTAACGCCGCAGCGGCTAAGGTTGCAGAATTAATGAACGGTGATCTGGAAGTAGATCCCTTCGTAGCAACCATTGCCACATCCCAGTGTAATTTATGCAACAAATGCATAGATACCTGTAAGTACAAGGCCATTTACATCCAGGAAGATAACATGGGCATTGACCCCATTGCCTGTAAGGGATGTGGAATCTGTCTTTCCCAGTGCCCTGAGGAGGCTATCAGCATCAGCGGTAATGCTGATGAAAAGTTATTCGGCATTATTTCGGGTGTTCTTAAAGGAAAAGAAAAGGGTGAACACATAATACTCACCTTCTTAGACAGTGTGGGATACCTGGCAGCCGACAACATGGGGATTAACAAGATAACCTATCCGGAATCCATCCGAATAATCAAACTCCCATCATCAAACCGTTTAATGACAAAACACATCTTATACGCATTCCAAAAGGGTGCTGATGGTATATTTTTAGGGGAATATCCTGATGATCTAATGTATCCCCATTTAAAAGAAAAAGTCAAACACTTAAAAAAAGTCCTGGAAGAGAACAATATAAATCCAAACCGGTTAACCCTCCACCGGGTTTACATACCTTACTTTAGAGGTTTGGCCAATAAATTAACTCTTTTTGATCAGGAAATTAGTTCTTTGAACCAGCAGTATCAGAAGGAAGATCGTAGTGCGAAGGTTCTGGATGAACCTCTTGAATGAACTTCAAATCAAAAATATCTTCCCTTTTTATTTTCTTTTCCAGATACCCTAATTTTTTAAGGACAGGAACAAAATCCATAGTGGATTTTATGTATTCTTCCGGAAGACTGGCACAGTACTTGGGAGAAATCTGGGAGGTTTCCAGAACGAAATCCACATCGATATTTCCCAGCTGGCCAGCAGCTACTTCTGCAGCCTCACAGGGCTGGTTGCGTATGAAATTACATGCAGCTTCATGTGCAATTAAAAAATCAGTTACAAATTCAGGTTCACGTTTTATGAGTTCTTCCCTAACTGCGATCCCATAACTGGGATTGTAGGGCCACAATTTGCTGGGTGGAATTATCAGCTTTGAATCAATTTCCCGAGAAGCCACTGTAGCCAGTGATGGTGTGCCTAATCCTGCACTTATTTCACCATCACGAATGGCACCAGGTATAAAATCTGCCCAGGGGTAATTAATGATGGATATATCTCGATCATGGATGAGATCCCGTATGATAACATCATGAATGGAACCACGAGCAGGTGTTCCAATATTTTCCCCTTCAAACTGGTTCAATACTTCATTAACATTACCTAAATCATCAAAAGAAGAGAATGAATCTCTAGAAATCATCACGGTACCTTCCACATGACCTCCAGCTACACATTTAAGTTTTAGTCCGTTGTTTATCCCCATCATTACTGGAGGTAGTCCAATATAACCAACATCTATTTCACCAGTTTTAAAGGCCTGCATCATTGCCGGGCCTGTGGGAAATAGAGTCCAGTTAAGATCAGTTTCTATTCCTTCAAGGAATTTATTATTGGGACTTTTTAAAATAAATGAGGTGTGGTAGATAGTGGAAAGATACCCAATATTCAAATTTAACCACCGGCCAGAGTCTGGAATATAACTATTTCATCAGCGTCCTTTATTGGAGAACTCAAACCACCGGTTCCCCTGATGTCATTTCCATTGACCAGAACTTTCACAAAATCCTTTATTTCACCAGCATCATCGGTGATGGTGGCTTTAAAGTCTTTTCCTTCAAGTTTAGTGTCCAGATTATCAATTAAACCAGATATTTCCCCATCATATTCAATGGTCAGGGATTTTTCTCCAGTTATATCTGCTAGATTTGATAAAAATTTTATTTCAGGCATGTTTTTCCTCCGATTTTTTTGTTTTTTTATAAGTCATACTTCAATCAGTACAACTACTTTATATAACTATTGTTATATAACTATTGTTAACTTATAAAAATTAGTATGTAAAATTTTTGGAACAGATATTCCCCTGCAAAAAATTAGGGGAACCCATTGAAAATAACGGGAACAATTGGAATAAATCAATTCAATATAAATAATTAGTGTTACCCAAAAGTTCGTAAGAAAAGGTGTTAGTAATGTCCATAAAAGTAGCAGTTGCCAGTAGCGATGGAAAGTACATCAACCAGCATTTTGGAATGGCTTCCCAATTTCTGATTTTTGAGTTAGATGCTGATGGAACCCATAAGTTCTTGGAGTTGAGGGAAAACAAACCTGCCTGCAGCATGGAAGGTCACAGTGAATTATCAATGGAAGAAAGTGTTAAATTAATATCAGACTGCCAGGCAGTACTTGCCGGTCAAATCGGTCCAGGGGCCATTGACATACTGTTGAAAAACAATATAAATCCTTACATAGCACCAACATTTATTGAAGATGCATTGGACCAGCTGGCAGGTCTTAAAAAATAATGAAAAGACTGATTAATTGACTATTTACGTGACAGTATTCTAAAATCCATTAAATATAAGTTACAATAGACTAGATATAAGCTCAAGTGATCATATGCCTATCAAAGTAGCAGCAGCTAGTAGCGATGGAAAATTTGTAAACCAGCATTTCGGAAAGGCTCAAAAATTCCTGATATTTGAAATAAAAGATAATGGTGAACATGAATTCATTGAGCTTAGAGAAACAGCCCCCCGGTGTGGTGGAGATCCGAATTTAAAAGAGGAAACAATCGAATTAATTTCAGACTGTGATGTCCTATTGGTCAATCAGATTGGACCTGGAGCCCAGAAGAAACTGATAAATAGAGGAGTTAGACCCTTGATCATGCCTGTTTTCATAGAAGATGCTCTGAGAAAATTGTACTCACTGCTGCAAGATGGTTAATTTATCTTATTGAATTTCTTTCTTACAATGATCTTGATTGATTATGGTTTAACCATCGTTAACTATTTATACCAAATAATTTGTTAACAATTGTTATATAACAATAGTTATACAATTAATTTAATGAAGTTGTATAACAATAGTTATATAAGTGGAGTTATATAAAATAAAAGGTGAAAAAATGGTAAAGATACCGGAATTGACAAGAGGAATTGCAAACGATATAACCGAAACCATTGGAAACACACCACTGGTCAGGTTAAATAGAATAAGCGAAGGTTTAGATGCAGAAATATTAGTAAAACTTGAATCATTCAACCCCATCAGCAGTGTCAAAGACCGAATTGGAGTAGCACTAATTGAACACGGGGAAGAAATAGGAGCCATAAAACCGGATTCAGTTTTAATTGAACCCACCAGCGGGAACACTGGAATTGCCCTGGCATTTGTAGCTGCAGCAAGGGGATACCGATTAATACTCACCATTCCAGACACTATGTCCATTGAAAGAAGGAAACTTTTGGCAACCTTCGGTGCTGAAATAGTTTTAACACCAGGTGCAGATGGAATGCCTGGTGCAGTAGCCAAAGCTGAAGAACTGGCCGCAGAAATACCAAACTCTGTACTACCTCAGCAATTCAAAAATCCAGCAAACCCCAAAATCCACCGGGAAACCACTGCTCAGGAAATCTGGAGAGACACTGATGGAAAAGTGGACATCGTTGTGGGAGGAGTAGGTACTGGCGGAACCATCACCGGCCTCGCACAAGCTTTAAAGGAAAAGAAACCTGAAATCAAAGCAGTTGCAGTAGAACCCGCAACATCACCAGTCCTATCCACCGGAGTAAAAGGACCACATAAAATACAGGGAATCGGTGCCGGATTTGTGCCAGAAGTATACGATGCAGACCTTATTGACGAAGTCATTCCCATTAAAGATGAAGATGCCGGAGCATATCTATTAAGACTGGCCAGGGAAGAAGGAATTCTGGCAGGTATTTCATCAGGAGCAGCCACCCGTGCAGCAGTAGAACTTGCCCAGCGCGAAGAAAACAAAGGCAAACAGATAGTGGTTATACTACCTGACACCGGTGAACGGTACCTGAGTGTTGGATGGGTTTTCGAAGAGATTTACAAAACCTACGAAGACACAATTCCTCAAATATAAATTAGTGATAGTATAATAGTAAAAAATCCATTCAATGCCTTTATCAAGCGTTGAATGTATTTTATGATTTTTCTAAAAAAACCTAATTAATAAACTATTAGATTTGAACTTTACAGGAGGAAAAAGTAATGTTTGATAGGATAAAAGAAGATCTGGAAATGGTACGTATGCGGGACCCTGCCGCCCGAAGCACTCTGGAAATATTCTTCTGCTATCCGGGTTTACATGCTATCTGGCTCCATAGACTAGCCAGCTGGTTCTGGAACCACAAACTATTATTTTTAGGTCGATTCACATCAACCATAAACCGCCTGTTAACCGGGATCGAGATACACCCCGGTGCCACCATTGGCAAAAGAGTGTTTATAGATCATGGGATGGGGGTGGTTATTGGTGAAACTGCAGAAGTGGGAGAAGATGTACTGATTTACCAGGGAGTAGTCCTGGGAGGTACCAGCCTGGAGAAGATAAAAAGACATCCCACCATTGGAAATGGTGTGGTTATAGGCTCTGGAGCCAAGATCATCGGTAACATTAAAATTGGGGATGCCTCCAAGATAGGTGCAGGATCAGTTGTCCTGAAACCCGTTCCTGCGGGTTCAACCTGCGTTGGTATACCTGGAAGGGTAGTGCAGGAAGAACGCAAATGCGCCATTGATTTAGATCACGGGGAGTTACCAGACCCTGTGGCAGAAGTTATCAGCTTACTTTTAAAACGTCAGGATGAAATGGAAGCCCAGATCAAAGAACTGGGAATTACCTCAACGGTGATGAAAGCTAACGGCCTGTTAACCCGCAAAACTGAGATGGAAGAAATTTTCTCAGAAGGTGCAGGAATATAAAGAATTTAACTTACATTTACCATGATTTTACTAAAAATCAGCATAATACACATTAATACATACATTTAAAACATTAAATTAAAAATAAACATAGCTCTTAAACATAAGAAAACTTTTTAAAAACATTCCTCAACTATTAAATGTTTAATGAGGGATTCAATTAATAAAGAAAGAAAAGTGCTAAAAGCATTTAATGAATATCCTGGTTTAATGAATAAATATCTCAGGATTTAATGAATTAATTACTTAAAAACGGATAAAATAAGGAAATGATTGATAATATAATAATAAGGGGAATTAGTGATTAAAATGAGACCTCCATGTGAAATAGTAGTGTGGTACGTTATCCCCACCATAAGATCTGAACTGGCCAAGGAACTCCTGAATCTGGGCATGAAACAGAAGGAGATTTCTGAGCTTTTGGATATAACTCAACCCGCAGTTTCTCAGTACATCAGTGATAAAAGAGGACACGGTTTAAAATTCAATGATGAAACCCAGAACCTCATCCGAGAATTTGCCAAGGGTCTGGTGGAAGAAAAATATAATCAAAGGGATATAATACCACACGTTTGTCAAATATGTAAAAAAGTAAAGACTGATGAGATTCTCTGTCAGCTACACAAAGAAAAAGGAAAAATGCCAACTGATTGTGACGCCTGTATGTCATCTCACTTAGTGGAATAACAACTTAAAAGGCCACAGTCCTTGACTTTTATCCATATTTTTCCTTAACTTCATAAAATTCCAAATTTGTTTAATTTGAGTTTTTGTTTTATTCTCAAATAATTTTATCTTCAATGACTTTTTCTCAAACGAATTTATCGTAAAATGAATTATCCTAAACTTATTATCCCACCATTCTTAAAATGATTAATCCAAAGAATTATCACAATAAATTTGTTCTCAAATGAATTTATTATAAAAAATCATTAGAATATTAGAATACCCCTATTTTCTAGCTAATTTTTTATTTTAAGCGATATTTGCTCATTTTTAATTTAACATATTAAGTAATCTAACATATTTAATCTAATTTTTTGATGATCTGTAATGATCATAATTTTATCACACTTTTCCGGGTTACATCATAATTTATCATCCATATGGTGCGACTGGTTTGATAAATATAAGCACCCAAATAGATTATTGTTTTTGCAAATTAAGATTTAAACATCCAAACTGTTAAAAAGCTATACGAACTGTTCTGGTATTAACTAAATATTTATATATCATAGAATATGAATTAAATTGATGACTTTAGTTACAACTTACACGACCAGTGATTCTAATTGAAATCATGTAATAAAATATGTATTAAATATATTAAATTGGATAAAATCCAATTTAGAATAAATTTGTGATTAATCATTTTCATTTGAAAATAACTAATTTAAACAGTTATTTTCATTTGCAAATAAAAAAAATGGAGGTGAAAAAGGTGAAATACAAGAAACATGGAGCAGTTCTTCTGACAGCATTTTTTTTAGCGGTGATAATTTGTAGTACGGTTTGTGCGGCTGATTCTAATGATAACTCCATCATTTCCACTACAGATCCTTCCGGAATCCAATCACAGGAGGCTCCTGTAGAATCTGAGCAAAATAACAGTAGTTCACAGACAGTAGTAGATCCCATAATATCTGGTACAGTATTAAATGGTTCATCAAATACTGGATTGGGAGGAGTCACCATCCGAGTCTTCGATTCTGGCAGCAATCTTATGGCAGAAACAATAACTGGAGCTGATGGTTCATATCAGGTAAATTTCAACAATCCCGGAACAGTTTTTCAGGTTGCAGCAATCAGGTTGGGTTATTTGTCTTACTCTAAAGAAATAAACGTAACCCCTAATGCCAACAATCCATTGGATCCCAATCTTTACGGTACTGCGAACTTCAGATTATATGCTTTGCCAGTCTACAGCGGTAATGCTTCAAGTTATGTATTGAACGTAGGAGCGATTCCAGGAATTTTACTGGATATATACGCCGGAAAATCGAGTGCCTGGGTTGATAGCAATGGAATACCTTACAGTGAAGGTGAAGGTATACCATTGGAAGTCAGACTGCTTGCCGGTGATTTGCTTGCCGGTTTATTGAATGTGAATTCAACAGGTGATCAGGGTTTGGTGACTGGAGGGATACTTCCAGGGAATTTACCCAGCTTATTACAACTTTTAGGACTCAATGTGGGTGCTCTAGTTGGAGTTGCTGATTCAAGCACCAATCCCCCAGAAGCAAGTGGAGGAAGCAGTTTAGTATCTCTACAACTGAGTCTACTAAATTTAATCCAGATCATAAACTTAGGAGTTATAAATGCAAATAGCAGTGTAATACCTGATTTTGATACTGGTACCTTGACTAGTTCCTCAAGTGTTGGAAGCACAGCCAATATATTAGTTCTCGGCGGATTACTTGAAATAAATGCTTTAGATGTTCATGCAACTGCGATTGCAAATGGTGAACCTGGAGGAGCTTCGGCAATCTATGATTGGACTGTGGCGGACATAAAACTCCTCGGAATAAGTATTTTAGACCAGCTCAGGATAAATGGTGTTGTTCAAATCCCGGGAGTGCTGAGAATAGCACTGAGTGATAAGACAGAGATAACTTCTCCTGATGGCACTCATGCCTTTGCTTCAGGGGATGCTTTAAACATTGAACTTCTCAACATCATACCAGGTTATGAGTTATTAACCCTGACCCTAGGCCATGCCCAAGCAGAAGCAAGTGTACCTTTAGGTGGTTTAGATGTAGGAACTGCGGATCTGGGAATTGATAAAGTTGTGAATACCCTGACTCCCAACTATATGGAAGAAATCACATTCACTCTAACTGCGCATAACTACGGACCAGATGATGCTACCAATGTTCAGGTGACTGATCTGTTACCTGCAGGGTTTGAATGGGTTTCTGATGATTCTAACAATTCATACAATCCTGTAACTGGAATCTGGAATATCGGAAATCTGGCCAACGGCACCAGTGCGGTGTTACATATCATAGCACGGGTCATTGTATCTAACACTACCATAACCAACATGGTCAGCATCAATGGAACAGAACATGATCTGAACCCTGATAATGATCAGGACTCGGTTACTGTAACTGTTAGTCCTGCATCCGACCTAACCATAACCAAAACCGTAAATAACCCCACACCACAATACCTCGAAACCATAACCTACACCATAACCATACACAACAACGGACCAGACAACGCAACCGGAGTAACATCAACCGACACACTACCAACAGGACTACAATACATCTCCGACGACAGCAACGGAGCATACAACACCTCAAACGGCATATGGACAATAGGAACCCTAACCAACGGCGCAACCACCATACTCCACATCCTAGCACAAGTAATGGTTTCCAACACACAAATAACCAACATAGCCACAGTCAACGGAACCAACTACGACCAGAACAACACCAACAACGAAACCAACACCACCATAACCATAGGACCCGCCAGTGACCTAACCATAACCAAAACCGTGGATAATCCTACACCCAACTACCTCGAAACCATAACCTACACCATAACCATACACAACAACGGACCAGACAACGCAACCGGAGTAACATCAACCGACACACTACCAACAGGACTACAATACATCTCCGACGACTCCAACGGAGCATACAACACCTCAAACGGCATATGGACAATAGGAACCCTAACCAACGGCGCAACCACCATACTACACATCCTAGCACAAGTAATGGTTTCCAACACACAAATAACCAACATAGCCACAGTCAACGGAACCAACTACGACCAAAACAACACCAATGACGAAACCAACACCACCATCAACATAGGACCCGCCAGTGACCTAACCATAACCAAAACCGTGGATAATCCTACACCCAACTACCTCGAAACCATAACCTACACCATAACCATACACAACAACGGACCAGACAATGCCAATGGAGTAATCGTGACTGACCTACTACCAACAGGATTAAGGTACATCCAAGATGATAGCGGCAACACATACAACCCCACAACCGGAATATGGAATATCGGAACACTAAACAACAATACAAATGCAGTGCTCCATATTTTAGCACAAGTAATGGTCTCTAACACACAAATAACCAACATAGCCACAATCAACGGAACCAACTACGACCAAAACAACACCAACAACGAAACCAACACCACCATCAACATAGGACCCGCCAGTGACCTAACCATAACCAAAACCGTAAATAACCCCACACCACAATACCTCGAAACCATAACCTACACCATAACCATACACAACAACGGACCAGACAACGCAACCGGAGTAACATCAACCGACACACTACCAACAGGACTACAATACATCTCCGACGACAGCAACGGAGCATACAACACCTCAAAGGGCATATGGACAATAGGAACCCTAACCAACGGCGCAACCACCATACTACACATCCTAGCACAAGTAATGGTTTCCAACACACAAATAACCAACATAGCCACAGTCAACGGAACCAACTACGACCAAAACAACACCAACAACGAAACCAACACCACCATAACCATACCACCAGCATCCGATCTTGGTATTGCCATAACTGTAAACAATGCCCATCCTAAATATCTGGATTTTGTAGAGTTTACATTAACAGCGAACAATTACGGGCCTGATGATGCACCTAATGCCAAAGTGAATTTCACAGCACCTGCCGGACTTCGCTACGTATCGGATGATACTAATGGTTCATTCAATTCAACAACTGGTTTATGGAGTATTGGTTTCATGGCTACGAATTCAATGGCTGTTATGCATTTAATAATGCAAGCTATGGCTTCAAATGTTCAGATGACTGTTGAGGCTGTGATAACTGATCCAGACCCCAATTTAGCTTCAGGATTCTACGATCCAAATCCAGACAACAACCGGGCAACTGCTTCAGTTTCACCATATTCAGTATCTGATCCAGGAAATCCAACCACAACCACTGATTCGGGCAACCCCACAACCTCATCAGAAAAAACTGTTGGTATGCAAACTACGGGAATACCCATTGGTGGGATATTAATGGCGATACTGATGATCTTCGCCGGAATATCCGTGTCAAAAAGGAAGTAAAAAGAAAAAATTATTTCCCCTTTTTTTTATTTTTTTTATAATTTAAATTGCACATTATACATTCTAATTCTAGTAGAAATGAAAATATAACACGTCCCACACACAATAATTAATTATAAAAAGATGAGAATAAAAAGACGAAAAATTATAAAGATTAAAATCTATTATAAAATCTGAAAATTATAGGATTTTAAATAATTATAAGATATTGAATCTATTATAAAATAATTATAGAATAATGGAAGATACAACTTAATAGAATAAAAATGATTTTTAATAAATTAAAGCTGAACTAACCATTTAATTGAAATAAACCTTATTTTATTGATTTTAAGTCTTTCAGATAATTTATGGATTCATAAAACCGACTACTATATATTAGGACTAGTATAGGTTAGGATACTAAATAAGGATAAAAATATAAATTTATATTATTTGTAGACTTGTTAAAAACTTATAGAACTGTTAAAAAATTATAGGATTATCGTTATGTGTGCAATAACTGGCATCATCGGTGAAAATATCAGTGACAAGTTGCATACTATGTTACTAACCCTTAAACACCGGGGCCCTGACAAATCTGGAGTTTTTGTAGATGGTAAAATATCTCAGGGCGATCTGGAAAGTTTAACCATACCCCCTGGTAACATGGGAATGGGTCACAATCTCCTGTCAATTGTGGGATCAGAAGTTGTTCAACCCTTAAAAAAGGAAGAAATTATCCTGGTCTGTAACGGGGAGATATACAATTATGCCCAATTGTACTCTGAGCTTAAAAATAAATCAGGTTATGATTTTAAAACTGACAGTGACTCTGAAGTGGTTTTAGCCCTCATCACAGAACATTATCATGGTTCATTATTAAATACCATTCCTCAGGTTGTGGAACATCTTGAAGGTGATTATGCCTTCGCTGCCTATGATGGTAAAGATTTAGTAGCAGTCCGGGACCCCATTGGTGTAAAACCACTTTACTATGGAAATGAGAATGGTTTATTCGGATTTGCATCTGAAAGAAAGGGATTGTGGAGTGTTGGAATAAATGAAACACATAGTTTACCTCCCAATTTCATGTTACATAATCAGGTATTAGTACCGTTACCACAACGACTATCCTGGAAAGAAAATTTCTCTTCTTGGAAAGAAAGCTCATCCCCTAATGAATCAAATGAATTTACCGAATCAAATATATTTACCAAAATAAATGAATCTACCAAAATTAGTCCATTTACCCAAAACAGAGAACATCAAAAAGAGAAAGAACATCTGAAAAAAGCTTTAATGGATCAGATATTAAAATCTGTGAAAAACAGGACCCTGGGTCTGGATAAGGTGGGAATATTATTCTCTGGAGGCATTGACAGCACCCTCTTAGCAGTGCTATGTGCGGGTCTAGGGATTGAAACTGAACTATATGCCGTGGGGAGTGAGGGTTCTCCAGATCGGGTCTTTGCCAGTAAAGTTGCTGATGATATAGGACTCCCCCTCCAGATCAGGATGGTTGATGAGGAAGTGGTGAGAGAATACACCCCCCTTGTATTAAATGCCATAGAAGAGTGGAATGTTATGAAATTAGGGGTGGGTATGACTGCTTATCTTGCTGCGGAGATGGCCCATGAACACGGTCACCGAGTGATATTATCTGGTCAGGGCGCAGATGAACTTTTTGCAGGATACCACCGTTACCTTAATTTTTACCTCCAGAAGGGTGAAGATGCTCAGGAAGACCTCAAGGATGATGTGGAAAATCTTTATCATGTGAATCTGGAGCGAGATGATAAAGTAACCATGGCTAGCAGCGTGGAACTGAGGGTTCCCTACCTGGACCTCCAAATTATAAATATGGCCATGAATATACCTATGTATTATAAGATAAATGGCCCTGATGACAATCTGCGCAAGTGTATACTCAGGGAAGTAGCCAGTCAGATGGGTGTACCCCCAGAGATTGTTAAAAGACCCAAAAAAGCTGCACAGTACGGATCAGGCATCCATAAAATCCTCAGAAAAAAGGTCCTAAAAGACCCTGAATACATGGAAAATTTGAAACAATCATTTAAATTCATAGACATTTAAATTTATAATAAGGATTGATATAAAAATTCAATGCCAAAATAATAATTCAATTTACAGGTTATAGGTTATTGATAATGGAAATATCCAATAGTTTAGGTTGATAATAGATAATGGAATATCCAATTAATAGGTTGATAATATAATATCCAATCATAGGCAGAACTCTAAAAATAACTAAAAATATAATCTAATTAATTCTGGGAGTGAAAAAGTTGAAGATCGAAAAAGAGGCCGAAGAAATACTCCAAAGCTTTTCTGAAGCCCTGAAAGACATACCTGAACTGGAAGAAACCCATTACATGGTTGATAACGTTAACCTATCCCGAGAAGATTGTGCTGAAGATAAGGACTCAACCAAGATCATGCGCAACGCCCATGTGGATGAAGAAGGTAATTTGATTGCAGAAAAAGGAAAGTGGGTAAAATGAGATTTAACCTTGTACTGGATCTACCCGATGTTCCAGGACAATTATTAGAAGCTCTTGAACCAATGGGGAGATTAGGCGCAAATATAGTGGCAGTTATACACCAAAGAGACGTTAAAACAGAACGCGGTACCGTTCCGGTCCAGATAACCATAGAAGGAGACAAAGAAACCTTGGACCGAGTTATGGATGCCATGGAAGCTAAAGATATTCAGATAATGGCAGTGGACGGTGTCTTGAGGAAGGAACAGATCACCACCGTTCTGGTGGGAGATATTGTGGAAGAAGATGTAAAGGATACTGTAACCCTCTTAAACCAGTTGGAAGGTGTTAGAGTCGCTGATCTGGATCTTAAAATGTCCGATGAACCCCGAAACTCTGCCACTAAGATCGTTATGGAAGCAGATTTCGGACAGAAAAAGGAAGTACTTAAAAATATCAAAGAAGTTGGGGATCAAAAGGGCTTCCTGGTTATTAATGAAGTTTAAGGATTATGAAGTCTAAAAGTAGGTGTTCCCATGAAAATTATTATTTTAGGTTTTGGTGCAGTAGGACAGGGAGTTGCCCGTGTCCTGTCCATGAAAAAAGATTATTTAAAGAGTAACTATGATCTTAATCCCCAAATTGTTGCAGTGACTGACCGTTCCGGGGCAGCCATAAAAGAAAATGGCTTAGATGCAGAATTACTCCTTAAAACCAAAAACGAAACCGGTAAAATCTCTTCTTACCCCAAATATGGTAATTCTGGTGTGAGCAGTCTTAAAGTCCTGGGAGAAGTTGAATACGATTGTCTGGTGGAAGTTACTCCAACTGATATTGATGATGGTGAACCCGCCCGTAGCCACATCCTGAAGGCCATGGAAGATGGTAAAGATGTGGTTACATCCAATAAAGGACCCCTTGCATTATCATTCCAGGAACTGGCTAGTTCGGCCCAATCCAATAATGTTGAATTTAAATTTGAAGCATCAGTGGGTGGTGCCATGCCTATTCTCAATTTTGCCCATGATAATCTGGCAGGATGCAGTATAGAATCAATTTACGGGATCCTGAACGGAACCACCAATTATATCTTATCCCGGATGGCTAAGGAAGGATCATCTTATGAACAAACCCTCAGTGAAGCCCAGGAAATGGGAATTGCAGAAACCGATCCTTACCAGGATGTGGAGGGTATTGATGCAGCCTGTAAAATAGTTATACTCGCTAATTCTGTCCTAAACCTCCCTGTAACTCTTAAAGATGTTGAAGTTGAAGGAATATCCCGGATAACCGCCGAATCGATCGCTCTGGCTAAGAAGGAAGGTTTATTGATTAAACTTATTGGTGAAGCTTCAGCTGATGCTCTGGAAGTATCACCCCGTCTGGTGCGCCAGGGATCTCCATTTGCAGTAGAAGGCACACTTAACGTTGCCACCCTTAAAACTGACCTTGCAGATGACGTAACTGTGGTAGGTAAAGGTGCTGGATCCGTGGAAACTGCCTCTGCCATTTTAAGTGATATCATCAGTATCTGGAAAATAAGGAAATAATAAACTTTTAAAAAAAAATTATTTTTTTTATAAACCACCATAATATCAGTTTTAAGCTTAGAACAGCCCTATAACTAGAATTATCTTTAGAACCTACAACTAAAACTATCTAAAACCTATAACTAAAATTAACTTGGAAAATTCATTCTATTTAATATAATAGATTTAACCTATTACTAACCAGAGATTGAGAGGAGATAAATTAATGAAATACGTTGTTGTTATTGGGGATGGAATGGTTGATAAGCCATTAAAAGAGCTGGATGGGGAAACACCCCTACAGAGAGCTAAAACCCCCAATATGGATTTTATAGCAAAAAATGGATCCTGCGGAATGCTGGAAACTGTCCCTCCAGGAATGGAACCCGGATCTGACGTGGCCAATCTATCCATAATGGGTTATGATCCAAAAAAATATTACACCGGCCGTGGCCCACTGGAAGCCGCCAGTATCGGAGCTGGGCTTGAAAAAGATGACGTAGCATTTCGTTGTAATCTAATAACCAATGAAAATGGCCTCTTAGCTGATTTCAATGCAGGACACATCAGCACTACCGAAGCATCCCAACTCATAGAGACTTTAAATCAGTCCTTTTCACGTTACGGGAAATTCTATCTGGGAACCAGTTACCGTCATCTATTCGTTTATAATGATAAAGATGCAGCTTTGCTCAAATCAACTCCACCGCATGACGTTGTAGGAGAACCAATTCAGGAACATCTTTTAAAAGGGGATAATGACACATTAAATCACTTATCTGATAAACTGAATCAACTGATGTATAAATCTTCGGATATCCTGGAAAAACAAGCCATAAATGAGAAAAGGGTTGAATCTGGTAAAAATCCAGCTAACATGATCTGGTTGTGGGGACAGGGACCTAAACCCCAGTTACCTCCTTTCAAAGAAGAATACGGCCTTAAAGGTGCAACCATTACTGGAGTGGATTTAATTAAAGGAATTGGAACTTACCTGGGATTAACCAATATCCATGTTCCAGGGGCCACTGGTTATTATGACACTGATTACTGTGGTAAGGCCGAATATGCCTTGAAAGCCCTGGAAGACCATGATCTAGTATTTATCCATGTGGAAGCTCCTGATGAAGCAGGTCATGCTGGAGATATCCAAGAGAAAATAAAAGCCATAGAACGAATTGACCGACGCATACTAAAAAAGTTAAGAGAAAAACTCCCCTCAATAGATGATTATGCTCTGGCTGTGTTACCGGACCACCCTACACCTATAGATATTAGAACCCATACTTCAGATCCGATTCCTTTTGCTGTGTACACCCCGGGTTGCCAAGCTGATAAAACAGAATCATATAACGAATTGTCGGTTTTAAATAGTTTTAAAAATAGTTCTAATGAGATTATGGAAGGTTATAAGTTTCTTAAATTTTTCATAGAATATGGGAGATGTGCAAAAACTTCTTGAGAAAGTGCTAAAACGTCTTGAAAGTACTAAAATATCTATAAAGTGCTTTCCCATGAAACCATTCGTTGAAGACAAATAAAAATCATGATAATTACTAAAGGTGGGATTTAACATAAGTTATTCAAGATTCAGGTACTACTCAGCAGTTGCAGCGGGTAACGTAGCTTCCTTCATTCTCAGAAAAATTCTTAAAAGCAGTGCCAGTGCAGCGCCTGGTAAAGTGGCCATGACCATTTATCCAGAAATCTTAAGCGTGGTAAATGAGCGCTGCCATAATAAGATCATCATCACCGGTACCAATGGTAAAACTACCACCAACAATCTTCTCACCCATATTCTAACCAGGGAATACCCTTCAGTTCTATCCAACCTAAGAGGGGCCAACATGCCCCAGGGACTGGTAAGTGCCTTTTTACATGACCGTAAAAAGGAATATGATTGGGGAGTCTTCGAGGTGGATGAAGGATCATTTGAAAGGGTTACTGAACATCTTAAACCAGACTACGTTCTGGTGACCAATTTCTTCAGGGACCAGCTGGATCGCTACGGTGAGATTGAAAAAGCATTCCAGGACATCCTGGAATCCCTTGAATCATTGGATACAACTTTAATCCTTAATGCAGATGACCCTCTGGTTTCAAACTTCCGGAAACTCTATAAAAAGAATATTTATTATGGGGTGACCCAAAACCAGTACAGCACCTGCCAGCAGGGGATTGTGGAATCAAGATTCTGCCCAGCTTGCAGCAGCTATCTGGACTATGACTATTATAATTATGGACAGTTAGGTGGTTACAAGTGCCCTGATTGCGGTTTTTCCAATCCTGATTACGATTATCAGATAACAGAGATAGATTATCAGGACCATCAGTACCATTACCAGTTTAAAAATAAGAATCAAATAGTGCAGGACATAACCTTTGCCTACGAAGGAATATACAATGCCTATAACTGTTGCGCAGCATTAACCACTGCCATGGAGGTGGGCCTCCCCCTGGATAAAGTTGCTCATTCCATTGAAGAATTTGAATATCATCTGGGCCGTATGGAGAACTTCCAGTTCCCTGAGAAAATTGTTAAAATAGCACTGGTTAAAAATCCAATTGGACTCAGTGAGACCATAAGCAGCATTTCTCTGGATGAACGTGCAAAATCCATGTTATTTGTGCTTAATGATAACCCTGCTGATGGTAAGGATGTTTCCTGGATCTGGGATGCTGAAGTAGAAAAAATGGGTAATATCAAAAACATCAAACAAATCTACTGTTCTGGTCGCCGGGCTGAAGATATTGCACTCAGACTAAAATACGCAGGAGTGCCTGTTGAACTGGTAGAAGTGGATGATAAAATGGATAATGCCATAGAAAAGCTCTTAAATGAAGATGTGGAAATAGCCTATCTCTTGCCCACTTACACTGCTGTGTTCCAGGCCCGTGAACTGGTACTGGCACGTTTAGAAGGTTCAGGTAAAAAAATGTCCCATATTCGGGAATATTTGAAGAATCTAAAGTTTCCAGGCCGATAGTAATCGAAAATACATATAGTAATCGAAAATAAATCAAAAAAATAAATCAAAATTATTGATTGAAATTTAATCTAACGTATCATTCAAGAAATTATTAAATTTAACATATCACTCAAATAAATTCGATTGAAATATAACTCATAAATAAAATTTGAAACTTCATTTAAAACTAATCATTTTATAATTAATCATTAAATAACAAAATAACTTGCTGGGAAAATATGGAACTGAAAATATATCATATGTACCCTGATCTTCTGAATCTTTACGGGGATCTGGGTAACGTAACCTGCCTAAAACAGCGCTGCCAGTGGAGAGGTATAGATGTAGAAGTAGTGGGTTTCAGCATGAACCAAGAAGTACCCTTAGACGAAGGTGATCTGTTCTTTATTGGAGGAGGTTCAGATCGTGGCCAGAATATTGTTTATTCACACCTTTTAAAATACACTCGCGAAATGGGAGACCTAATCGAAGACGGTGCCCCAGTTCTAGCCATATGTGGAGGGTATCAACTACTAGGTGAAAAATACATAGATGCAGATGGAAATGACGTTCCAGGTCTGGGAATATTCGATTATAATACCCGTAGTGAAGAGGGACGGCTAATTGGGAACATAATCATTGAAAACAACCTGGGTCTTAGTCCAGAGACACTGGTGGGCTTTGAAAATCACGGAGGCCGTACCTACCATGATCACAAGGCACTGGGAAAAGTTAAGGTAGGTTACGGTAACAATGGCAAAGACAATGAAGAAGGCATGGTTTACCAGAACTGCATTGGAACCTATCTCCATGGCCCATTTCTACCTAAAAATCCCCATCTAGCTGATTATCTCATTTTAAAAGCTTTGGAAAGGAAATATGGATTGAAAGAGTTAGCCTCACTTGAAGATCATCTGGAGCTCGCAGCTCATGAAAAAGTACTGAAATTGTACTCCCCCTGATTTTTTTGGGAACCCCTGATTTTTAGTGTATAGTTATAGGGTTTAGGGAATCGTTATAGGGATCTGATTAACAAAAGATCATTACACTCAGTGTAAGATCATTACACTCTTTCGGAATCTTTTTTAATGATATTTACCTATACATAGATGTTCCGTTGGACTTTCATTTTATGACGACGGAATAAAATATTCCAGAACAGAATTTTAAGCCTATTCAAAGCATTAAAATCAGTAGTAATGATTATTTAAAGCTTTTTAGAATAGTTTATAATGTTTTATAAGTTAATACAATGTTAAAATCTTTTTAAGGAGATGGTTTGTCTGTCTAAATATATAGTGGTTACTGGTGGTGTGGTAAGTTCAATTGGAAAGGGAATAACAGCAGCTTCGATTGGTAGAATTTTAAGGTCTTACGGTGTGGATGTAACTGCCATCAAGATCGACCCTTATCTTAACTGGGATTCCGGTACATTAAACCCCTACCAGCACGGTGAAGTCTTCGTAACCGAGGATGGTATGGAAACCGACCTGGATCTGGGACACTACGAACGTTTCCTGGATGTTAACCTCTCTGGAAAATCCAACATCACCACTGGTAAAGTTTACTCTTCTGTAATTGATCATGAACGCAAAGGAGATTATTTGGGCTCCTGTGTGCAGATTATACCCCATATCACCAATAAAATCAAGGACATGGTACGTAAGATTGCTCGTGAAAGCCAGGCTGAAGTGGTTCTGGTGGAAGTAGGGGGAACTGTTGGGGATATTGAAAGCCAGCCCTTTTTAGAAGCCCTGAGACAACTTAGAAATGAGGAAGGTCATGATAATGTTATGTTCGTCCACGTGACCTACGTACCCTATCTGAAAGCTGCAGGTGAATTTAAGACCAAGCCCACCCAGCACAGTACTAAAGAGCTCAGAAGCACTGGTATCATTCCGGATATGATTATCTGCCGATCAGAATTATCCATTGACCAGCCCCTTAAAAACAAGATAGCTCATTTTTGTGATGTAGAACCCAAAGCAGTAATCAGCACCCCTGATGTTGAATCAATTTATGAAGTTCCACTGATCATCAACCAGGAAAAAGTTGGAGAATACATTATTGACCGAATTAAAATAGATGCAGGTGAGCAGGACCTGACAGAATGGGAACATGTGGTTGAATCCCTGAAACAGGATTCATATCAGGTCAGTGTGGGAATTATCGGTAAGTATGTGGAACTGGAAGATGCATATATGAGCATCAGGGAATCCTTAAAACACGCTGCAGCCCATCTGGGAATAAAAGTTAACATTGAATGGATACAGGCTGAAGACACCATTGACGAAGAGAAAATAAGCCACCTTGACTCTCTTTTAATACCTGGAGGTTTTGGTGAAAGGGGAATATCCGGTAAACTGGATGCAGTTCGCTATTCCCTCCAGAATAAGGTTCCTCTTTTTGGAATCTGCCTGGGAATGCAGTGCATGGTCATTGAATTTGCCCGTCTGGAAGGTTTTGAAGAAGCCCACAGTACTGAATTTAACAAAGAAACCCCTTATCCAGTTATTGACCTCATGGAAGAACAGAAAAAGATTAAAAACATGGGCGGGACCATGAGACTGGGTTCTTATCCCTGCAAAGTTAAAGAGGGAACCATGGCCCTTGATGCCTATGACCAGGATGAAGTCAGTGAACGTCACCGTCACCGTTTTGAGTTAAACAATGATTATCGGGATGTTCTTAAGGAGAAAGGACTTATTATTTCCGGAACATCCCCTGATGACTTTCTAGTGGAAATGATAGAGTTAAAAGATCATCCCTGGTTTTTAGGTTGCCAGTTCCACCCCGAATTTAAATCAAGACCCAACAATGCCCATCCTATCTTTGTATCATTTTTAAGGGCAGCTCTTGAAAATCATAAGCAAAAATCAGGAAACTAAAAGGCTGGAACTTGAGGAATTAAATGATCATTGATATCCCCCTAATCACTGCCATCATAGCCATAGCTGCCTGTCTTTACGCCAGTTACTCTGACCTTAAAAATGGAATAATTCCCAATAAATTGACATTCCCTCTCATAGCCATTGGACTAACTTTAAATGGAATTTATGCATTTATGCTTGGGGAAATATGGATTATAATCATTTGTGCAGTGGTTACCGGAGTGATATTTGCTCTGGGTTACCTGTTCTGGAAGATGGGTGCCTGGGCTGGAGGTGATGTGAAACTTTTCACTGCTCTGGCAGCGCTCATTCCATTTAACCCTGCTCTGGTATCCTATCAAATATTTCAGGTACCATTCCCAGTGGAAGGTCTGTATCCATTTCCCTTAACCGTGATCATTAATAGTATCCTGTCTATTCTCCCATTTCTCCTGATCTACGTTTTTTACGTGGTCGCCAAAAACAAACCTTACCTCATGGAAGAACTGTTATCTCCAGTAAAGAATTATCAAAAAAACATCATCCTGACTCTGGTCATCACATCCGCAGTGAATATCACCCTTTTCATATCCCAACAGCTGCGCTTTCAAATTATAATAATTTCATTACTTTTAATCTACTTACTATCCCTGTTAATATCCAAACTACCCAATCGGGTTAAAGCAGTGTTGGTTTCAGTGGTCACTGTTGCAGCTCTCTTTTATGACCTTAAAATCACCCTTATCAGTATTGTTGTTCTATTTATCTCCATAATTATAATAGAAATTGTGAGAAAGCTTTTAACTTCCGTAAGCAAGGAAGCTTTACAGGATGATATTCCCCTGAATGAACTTAAGGAAGGAATGATACCTGCTTATAATTTATATCAACGTGATAATGATGAGGTATTTGTAGATGATAAAAGTTTCACAGATAAAATGAAAAAATCATTCCAAAAAAGGGATCCCAGCGTGCTCACTGCAGCTCCAGGAAAACGTCTGATTGGAACTCTGGCTGCAGGATTAACCAACGATGACATTCAACTTTTAAAACATCTGCAGCAGAATGATAAGATTACTAACACATTCCGGGTGAAGAAAGGAGTTCCTTTTGCCCCATCAATATTAATTGGACTTATCATATCCCTTTTTATCGGCGATCTGGCTTATATATTGCAGAAAATACTTATATGGGCATTTTATTAACCCATTAATCATGATTAAAGAGTAGTTCCCAATGAATTCCAAGATTTCAGTAGCAGAAATCCACAAGATTTGATATTTAAGACATTAACTATAAATAACAGCAGAAATCCTCAGGATTTGGTACTAGAGACATTAACTCTAAACATTATATATTGTTAAGTTAAAAATGCACCAATATTTATATGAATCCTATTTCAATAGATTATAATAATCTATGCGAATATCCCAATAATAATCAGAGTGATTAAAATGGAAAACAAAGGACAGGTATCTGCAGAGTACTTACTTCTATTGGTAGTAATTTTAATTATAATGGGTGCAGTTACTGTACCCCTGGTTGCTACATCAGTTAATGCCACTATGGATGTTTCCACATCATCTGATACTAAAAATGCAGTGCAAAGTATTGCAAATGCGGTTAATTTAGTTTATGCCAATGGCCCTGGTGCTAAACGTACACTTAGCATTTATATGCCCCAAACTATGAATTTAACTTATGATGGCGTTGGTAAAACCATTAATCAAAAACTGGGCCTGTCTTCCCAAAATAAAACCATAAACGCCAGTGTAGATTACACTGTTAACTTCACTAACCCCAATCCTAGTAAAGGTTGGCATGAAACACAGATAACATGGCCTACAAATGCAACTAATGCCCCTATAACCGTAGTTTTCACAACTTAAATTTGAGGTAATACATAATGTTCAATAAATTAGGAGAGATGATAATAAGATTCTTCTCACTTCTGGGGGCAGGGATACTAGCAATACCTAAAATTCCCCAAAAACTCCGTAACATCAACCCAGAACATGTGAAAGAAAAAATAGACACTAAAAACATTAAAGAAAGCGTTTCCAAAGTTAAGGAAAATATGGGAATTAATGAGGAAACCTCGAGAATCAATTCTAACGGAAAAAGGGATTTTTCAAAAGAATCATCATATTTAACCAATCCTAATACTAAAAAAACCGACAAACAATCTGACGTTATCCTTATATCCACCCCATTCACATCAAAGGAAAAGGAAGACACCATCTTTCGTCTTCAGTTGTTATCAGCAGGATTTTTGATTATATCGGTCATATACCTGTTTAATTTCTTTTCCATCATACTTTATGGAATCCTTGGAATTTTAATAGCAGGTTACATCCTTTATATTTTATTTAATCGGGTTAAAGTCATGTACGGCCCAGAATTCCCGGCATACAGGGATTTTTTCTTGATGTATCTGGCAGTGGGTATTATTCTAGTACTGGCCGGTACCAACAGCAACTTGGTCATGGCATTTTCGTTCAGTTTCTTCCCTTCACTGACCATCTTCATATTTGCAATAATCGCAGTGGCATTGGTTTATCTTATCTTCAGGATACGTTACCACCGTGACTTCACTTATGGTGTTGTAATTGAAACCGGTGCAAAGATTGCCTATGTGAAGGTAGAATATGATATTCGTTCCAATGTCAAACCAGACATATATGTGGTGGACAACAGTTACGGTGCGGTAGCTAATGATACAGTAAAACTGAAGACAGATCAGAAGATTCTCAGTAACAGTGGTAACAAACCAGTAAGTGTAATGGAAACTGTTAATAAGATCTAATCCATTTTTTTATTTTCATAAATTACAATGAATATTTTACTTATAAATAAATTCACCCTATTAAAACTATATATAACTCATATATTCACTTAATTATTCAATTCATCTTTAATTAATAGATAAATTAAAAAGTAAAAAATAATTAAACGAATACTAAATAATTAATGGACGTATTACCTATGCATGATATTTCACCCAACCATCCTCGTTATCATTCCCTTCTTTTAAGGGATAAAATGGCCAAAGCTTACCAGGAAGGAATCCTGGCTGATACCGCTCTGGTTGCCCATGGTAGAGGCGAAGCCTTTGATTATATTTTAGGTGAAAAAACAAATCCCCCTGCAATTAAAGCTATTGAAGCTGCAGGTGCTACACTTTTACTTGCTGAAAACCCAGTTTTATCGGTTAATGGAAATACTGCAGTTTTAGCTGCAGAAGATATGGTGGAGCTAGGCAGTTTGATACCCGCAAAGGTGGAGATCAATCTATTCTATAGAACACCCCCGCGTGTGGTCAAAGTGGAGAAGGTATTAGAAAGCGCCGGTGCAACCGAAGTTCTGGGTAAAGAAGGTGATGATTATCTGCCTCTGGAGGGGTTAGAGGGACCCAGATCACGGGCTCATCCAGAGGGTGTGTACATTGCAGATGTGGTACTGGTTCCCTTAGAAGATGGTGACCGGGCAGAAGCACTGGTTGCATTAGGTAAAAAAGTTATAACCATTGATTTAAACCCATTATCACGAACTGCTAAAAAATCATCCATAACCATCGTGGACAATGTGGTTAGGGCCATGCCGCTCCTCGTCAATGAAGTGAAAAAGCTCAAAGGATGTTCCAGGCAGGAACTGGAAGAAATAGTTCGGAAATTTGATAATAATGGTAATATTTCCAGTTCACTGGATCTTATATCACAATACTGCAAAAGAGATGAACACTTATGAATGTAATTGGAGTTACCGGAATGCCAGGATCAGGTAAAAGCGTGGTTTCCAGGGTTGCAGATAGTTTAGGAATGAATGTGGTGCGGATGGGGGATGTTATCCGCAATGAAGCCCAGAAGAGAAAGGAACCCCCAGGAAAAGTAGCAGTGAAACTACGAAAGGAGTACGGGGAATTCGTGGTAGCAGAAAGATGTGTGGAGCACATTAAAAATTTCTCAACCGACTCTAAAAAAGCTTCAAATAATAAACCCCAAAAAGAAAAACCCCAGGTATTCCTTATTGAAGGCATTCGCAGCCCATGGGAAGTGCAGATATTCAAAAAAAACTTCCCTCATTTTAAGGTTATAGCCATACATTCTGCACCAAAAACCCGTTACATGAGGCTTAAAAAAAGAATGAGGTCTGATGATTCTGCTGAGGCTAAAGAAGCCCAAAAAAGAGACAAAAGAGAACTGAAATTTGGTATTGGGGAAGTAATTGCCAGTGCAGATTTTATGGTGGTTAATGAGGGTGCTAAAGGTAAACTGAAAAATACAGTGCGGGGTATTCTTAAAAATGAATTGTAAAATAGTAGCTAAAGCCACAGTTAATCCTACCGAAGATCTGGATAAGGTTATAGGAGCATTATCCAATGTTTTCGACTATGATGATATTGTAATATCCGAAGAAATGGTTACAGTCACTGGAAATACATCCTGCCTTTTCCCATTTAAAGAATTCCTGGAAAAAGGACAGATCAGGGATGCTGCCAGAAAAATGATCCTTAAAGGATGGGATGAAGAATCCAAGACCATTAATTTAAAATTAAATAAACAAGCAGCCTTTGCCGGTAGGATCAACCTGGTGGATGCTGATCTTTCACCCCTTGGAGAGATAGAAGTTAAAATTACCACAGAAAATGTGGAAAAATTTGCCAACTGGCTATGTGCCCATTAAAAAAATGATTAAAAACAGTTTCTTAAATATCAATCTTTATCAGTTAATTCAGCATCCTTAATTACCAGATGCCCACTATCCACTTCCCATATCTTTTTTGAGTCCAGAATATTTAGTCTTTTTTTGAAAATAGGACCATCCAGGACCAGAGTTTCTGCTTCACCACCTTCAAACGCCATGTGTAAACCGTATTTTTCATGGAGTCCCTTTAACTCTTCCAGTAACTCTTCATTTAATGTTCTGCCCAGCCATGATTCATTCAGACCTTCGGCAGCCACACTGGTGATTATAACTTCAAATCCCAGAGCCACAACCTCCTGCATGTATTCTAAAGGGTCCCTGTGCCATAATGGTGCTATGGATTTTAATCCTAATTCATGACAGAGTCTATCAATACGTGATTTCTGGTACTCAGAATGTATGGCACCGGTAAATACTGCTTCAACACCCCTATTTTTAAGTTCATTGAGGGCATTTCCAAGGTCATCCAATTCGTCCTCCTTTTCACCAGGGGTTTTAGCCTGGATAAGAGGTATTCCCATGGCCTCTGAAAGTAACCCAGTCAGGTGGATGTTTGGAACATGAAACATATATGAATATGGATTCTCAGAGTGCATGGAAAGTAAATACTCCACGGTCCAACCGTCTTTCATGGCTTTGTAAGCGGCCATTGTGCTATCTTTACCACCTGAAAAAAGTACTGCTGCTTTCATAATCATTTACATCCAATAATTGTTTTTTAAACTTTTAATTTTAGTTATTATTAATTTATTATATTTTAGATTTATTATTGCTAATTCGAGATTTAAATTAATTTTAGATGAATTAGATGTACTCTGGTTCGAGATTTGCTAAAAATTATGACAGACTGTAATAAAATAAGGATGAATATATCAGGGACCACCAGCCCTATGTGATCAATCAGCCTTTTTTTTACGTAGTCTATTTTTCAGACCTTTAAAACCACGGACTATAGTATCAATGAACATTCCAGCTAATCCTACAATCACACCCAGGAATCCACAGAACAAGATCACATTGTTCTTTGCAGGTAAGGTGTTTTTCAGGGTTTGGATTTCTTTCTCCACTGGTCCATTGATCTCAGTTACCACTACTTCTCCTTGAGGGAGTTGTTTGACTACTGAATCTACTTGGGAAGCATCCACCACTACTTTAACCTGCACTATGCTGAATTTAATATTAATACCGCTTACCAGTATCACCCAGCTTTTGAGTTTTTTAATGACATCAGTGGGGTCGCTTCCAGATTTAGTCTGTATTAAAATAGTATCAGCTGAAATTACCTTAGCTGATGTGATATTAGTGTTAACAGCAGGTATACGTGACTCCAAATTACTCGCCCAGGCATTGCTTATACCTGTAGTTTTAACTGTTATTTCTCCACTTTCAACACTTTGGACTCCTTGAATTTTTTTAACATTCGCTATTGCCTGGTTAACATCACTGTCTGTGGAAATGTTTAGGGTAATGATTTCCTGCTGATCAGTGGTGGACATGTATATGCCCCGGGCCATATCCGGAAGATCATCATAGACCGGAGCTATAAAGAACGCACCGCCAATTAAACCCACCACAAATCCTAAGCCAATAACGAATAAGAAATTCTTTTTACCAATTAATGGTGTGAGAAGTGCAGTGGAAAAAACAAAGGCCATCAAGAGGAAAAAGAGTATGATCATTATGATTACAAATATTGTTTCCATGGTTTCATCTCTGGTTGGTCAGTAGTACGGTAAGGAAAGTTAAAGTCATTGAATTAGATTCACGTGAATTAGATTCTACGAGTATCAGGTAAATAATTACAGTATCAAGTAGTGTTCACTATTTTTCCTGTGTTAACATCCACATATACAGTTTTTGATGGTTGGGTAATTTTGGAGATTGGAACCATCCACACAGCTACGGTAGTCTGGTTGACCACAATAGTTCCCTGCACTGGGTCCGAAGCTTTATATCCCGGATTAGCATTAATAGCTATAGTCTTAGCCTGGGCTGATGAAATCAAAAAATTGTTAGTTGCATTACTTGATGAATTACTGGAATTGTTTGAAACAACCGGTGCTTGGCTGACAGGTGAAGATGTAGCAGGAGGCGTATAAGACTGATTAGAAGTTGTTACATTTGCTTTGGACTGAAATGGATTGTAAGCATATGCTACCAGCATAAAAACCACCACAGCAACTATAATCAGTGCCTTTTTTTCCCAACCTTCGCCTAGATCCATATTAATACCCTTGGAATTTTATAACACCATTTACATTTTTAATGGTTATTATTCTATCGGTTGTAGTACTGCTAGTAATATTGAAGTTATCAACTTGTTGTGGTATCATTTTAACACCAATAGTTTTACCATTATAAATAACATTAACAGAATCTGTTGAATTATTCACACTAATAATTGATGCAGTAGGAGTTATACTTGCAGGAATGGTTAAATTAGCGGAATAACCGTTTCCATTAACATAAACCGCGTTGATACCACCGGCCACCTTTTCACCCAGCGCTCTAGCTTTACCCATATCTGCAGTATTTGTTTGATTTAATTCACTTCCAACCATTGACAGTATACTTGCCATGATAATCAGGAAAATTAGAGATATAAATAATAACTCCACACTTGCCTGTCCTTTTTTATCCAGATCCAACTTTTTCACCTAAATTTTAAAGATTATGTGTTATAATTATTTGCTAATGGGAAATAATTTTTGTATTTTGGGGAAAGATAGAATGGTTGACCCGCTGGATCATTGAAGGGTATGGCTCCATTTATGGTTATTCCTGAACCAGTCACCCCTGTAGCATACTCATGATCTAAAGCAGAGATTTTTTGAGTTTTATATACATCACTTAAGGGGTTTCCTATAATAAAAGTACTTATACGGGTTGCATTGTTCTCTCCACTGATTTGTCCTCCCTGTAATCTTTCAAAGAAGTTGAGTCCTGAAGGATCTGGGAAGTATTGTGGTAAAAGCGATTGATTTTGAGGATTATTAGTTCCGTTTAAACAATCCCACAAATATTGGATTTCAGCACCGGAAACAGTATCATTAAAGTGGTAATCTACTTTTCCTAAATAATTCTTTTCATAGTGCGGATAAGAATATATAACATCTCTACTTCTGAAACTTGTTTCCATCCATATGTAAGGATCTTCAATACCCTCAATAGGAGCATAACCTCTTATTTCAGGTAAAGTTCCCTCATAAACCTGATCTTCCTGTACAACTTTTATGGGTACACCTGCTTTAACCACTACGTAAAAACCGAATGGATCGCCATTACCATAAGGATCAACCTGAGTAACAGTAATATCATCTGGAGAGAAAGTATCATTGAAAGTAGTATTGGTTAAGTTAGTGGGTATGAGTACATTGTTAATGTAAATTTGCCTACCGGTTTCACGGGATAATTTACTGCAGGCATCAATGACATGCGCATTAAGTTGGTGTGTTACCACTTGGCGAGTGTAAGCTTTACTATCACTAAGGAAACGCTGGTCATCAATGACCTTTCGACTAGCAGTGAAAGATGCATTTCTTCCGGAATCACCGGCACCATCCTTTATGGCGGAGATAATTGATGAAACAGTACCACCTGTAACATCACTACCAATTGTAACTGTAGAAAACTGGTTAATTTCGTTCACAATATCTCCAAATGCTACTGCAAAGATTATTACAGGTATGAGGAGTAGAAATGCCAGTGGAGTAATTGTATAACCATTTTCATCCATAATACCAAATTCCTATTGCTTCCATAACTCTAACCTTACTGTAACCGCATTGGGAGCATCACCCGTATACAGGGCTGAAGTATGAATATTTTGAGCTCCAGGATATTTTTCCAGTAAATTAGCTGTAGCATTTTGAATAGCTGCTTCTGGAGTAAGACCCAAACCATTTGACCATGCATTTAGAAATTGAGGATTGATTACAGCAATCCGGGTACCTGAAAATATTGCAGCATTACCATTCCAGTCACCAGATTCCCAGAAATTACTGGGTCCCGTGACACTAACCCTTAAAGGATAATTTCCGGGCACGAGAGTATAATTTGTTGCAGTGGAGTTGGCTGTCGTGATCTTATGGAATCCTTTCTGAGCATCCAACGCAGCTAGATCCAGGGCGAATGGTACTACTGATCCCTGATATAATATCTTAGTATTATCACCATAATCTACCTGGATATTTCTAGTGTTAAGACCCACCCCCAAAAAGAGCATTGCCTTTTGACTGTCTTCAGTAAGTCCAAACGATTTAGTCTGCACTTCTGTATTATCATTAGCTTGATGGCTGTCAAATGGATAAGTATCCCATTTTACCTTGTATGGACTGGTTGATACCATGACATAAGAATCCTGAATTCCCACCAGGTCATAATCTGATGAAGGTACATTATCCCAGGCAGTTATCCTCACCTTGTTGACTGCTCCTGCTGTTAACTCCTTTCCAATATATATAGTTCCGGGAAGATTACCGTAACCATCTGCCCGGTCACTATAATCTATCTTAGTAGATGATGTAAGGGGTTCATTAACATCAAATGAACAGAATACCGTTTGCCATCTGTTATTATCAACATCCCATACCTCTACCAAAACATTGTCCACAGCCCCCCAACTGTTAACAACCACATATGCATCCATAAGGTTCTCATTAGAGGTTAGATCAATATCTTTTTCAACACAAACTGCGGATCCCGCTTCACTACCACCATTCACATTTGTTATAACAAACGGAATTCCATTAGTAAAGTTATGTTCTTTGTCCCTCAAATTACTCCAACTAATTGACCTCAAAGTAGTAAGGTTAGTAACTTGACCCGTATCAAGAGTGTAATTAATACCATATATCCCATCAGGAACATTACTATTTTTAGCTAACCCTGCAGCATTCTGAAAAGGATATTTAGTTGTACTCACGTTAACTGGAACTGTAATATTTGTGGCATATGTGGAAAGAATAGAAAACCAGGGCATATTATAATTATAATTAGAATCCGTGATGAATTTAACATAGAAATTGTTTTGACCCGGATGCAGTAATGCGGATGATATATTCCCCTGATAGTTATACATGCGTTCGGAGGAACCTACTCTGGTATTAAGGAATGTGAATTGATTTGAATTTGCCACAAGAGTAGAAGCACCATTTATAACGGTGTTAGTCCCAAAAGCAGGATTCGTTGTAGGCCAGTTGTATCGGTTAGTACTTGAAGAACCTTGCAAATATTTGGCCCCATATATAGTAGCCCCATCAGGTATAGCAAAATTAATAGCCTGTGAACTACTCCCTCTACCCCAATAAGGATAAGTCCTTAAATTACCGCTTTGACTCCATGGGGAAAAGTTAGTAAGCCAGTTGTGGAATATCCAGGAGGTGGTTGTGAGATTAACCTGTTGATTAGTAAATTCAACAGGCTCGGATTTAAACCATGCCCGTCCCACCCATCCTTGTTGTGGTCCAGAAATAACCCTTACCCGGGTCACAGTGTCTTTACTGTATAAATAACCAGTATTACTAGAATTTCTTTCAACAGTAACTGGTGTTCCAGGATTGATGGTTAACCTATATCCAATTCCAGTAGGTATCAAAGTTTCTATGTCTGCTGTCAGGTATTCCTGGGATAAATTAGTGGCATTAGAAGAGTTACTAAGAGCAGCAACAGAAGCATCATCTAAAGTTCCATCCTGTTCCATAACCTGTAATGCACTATCAGCCAGTGCTTCCAGATGCTGGTGATCCTGCCCCATGTACATGGGAAGCATGATGTAACTTACCACAGTTACCGTAAATACAATAACTACCACCATAGCCAGGGCAGCATCCGCAGTGAATATAAAACCTTTTTCATCCATTCAAATCACTTGGTCCATGCATAAAATTGGAATAAATATTTTTGACCCCTTGCATTTTCATAGGTCACCTTATCCTGTGGTGTTCCCTTTGGGACCTGCACAACATAAACATCCATACTTCCCCCACTGGCAACAAAATTGGCCTTAAAGTTGTTGTAAGCAAATCCAGTTCCACTTTGTAGATAACTAGATGGTATTGGTACAGTCCAATTAGAATTCCGATTATATCCCTTAAAATCATTTTGACTTAAAACCTCGTGATTATTAACTATTATGGATGCAGAAGTTACTCCTCGATCTATAATAAGAACATAATAATCGTATATTTGAGTATAATATTTATTGGTAGGGAATGGGTCTTTTGCTGTCCAGTCCTGTGGTTTTCCCCCGTCATGAGTAGCACCCTTAATATTGCTAACAATATCAAACCCACCATAAATTACGTCTCTTTGTACCATGACAACATCCTTTGCAGCATCTTTAGAGGTTCCATTACTCGTTAGATTCCAAATGACTGTTTCGGGAGAATTTATTGGGGTAATAACAATATAAAATCCATACTGATCACCAATGATATTCTGCACAGCCTGCGGTCCTGTGGCATTTAATGTTCCAACTTTTTGAGGAGAAAGTACATATTCTATGGGTTGATGATTTGAATCATACTTTGCCAGTCCCACAACTTTGACCTGAGAACTGCTAATATTTTCCCAGTTATAAGGATCTCCTGATGTTTTTAAAAGAGTATTAACAGTATCCGCTGAAACACGTTCCAGTGAACTTCTATAAAGGGTATCCTGAGTATCATACATAATATTACCCATATTAGCTGCAACTAACCCCAACATTATAGTAATTGGAATAAGAGCAAGTAATAAGTCAAGGGACAATGCAAACCCTCTTGAATCACTTTTAAATGGCCTCAGAATATCAATCTCCTGTTAATATATAATATAGATAGTTTATTTTATATAATTCTATAATTATTAAGTTTTATGGTATATCAAGACATAAAGCTATTGAAAATAGTACTTTATCCTAATAAATTACTACATAATGATAAAATTTAGTCATAATTAAATAAGGTTAAGAAACAATTAAAGTATAAAAGACAAATAAGATATAGTAAAAAAGTAAGGGATCATCATATAAAAAGGAAAAGGGTTATCATGGATGGAAAAGGGCAAATATCAGTAGAATTGATCCTTATTTTAGCGTTCATACTGCTGGTTGTACTGGTGGTGGCATATTACGCTAGTGATCAAAGTGAACAAAACAACATTGCAACTGTAACCCGGTTAGGAGCTACAAATGCCACAACTGCAATGGGGATTACAACCCCTGGGATGTTACCGGTACGAGTTGATGCCATCCAGATAAGCGGAACTCAAAACATCACTGTGAGCATTAATCTTAATTATAAAAATAATCTAATTCAAAACACTACTTTAACTGGTGTTTATAATTCCCTTACTGCACAGGGATATTCCCCTCAAAAGAAAAGTGTGTCCAACATAATCCAAAACTTGACCCTGAACACAACCAGACACAATTATAACATCATGTTAGCATAAAATAAACTCAAAGTAAAAATTTGAACCCAAAATAAATTTAAAATAAAAAAGAACAACACCAAACATTTAAAAGAAGATACTGAGGATTGCAAATGGATAAAGATATAAATGAAGATATAAAAATTAGCAAACCTGAATCTGTCAAACCCAAAAAAAAGAGAAATATTAATAAATGGGGCATCTATATTAGCCTGTGTTTTATCCTAATCGGTTTGGTATGGTACGGTGTGAATTTAGGAATTATACCACTTACCTTCCTTCAGGAACAGGCAGGACCAATCGTTCTGGTCCTGATAGGAATTTTAATTCTGGTTAAATCATTTTAACCATATTAAACATATTTTTTAACAAATATAATTGAGATGATTATATTTCCAGACTAATTATTTCTTGTTCACATTTTATTTTAAAATTGAGAGGTTAATACCATGAAACAATTACTTGAAAAACTATCTAATGCATCTGGTGTATCTGGATTTGAAGATGAAGTTCGCAACCTCATGCTGGAAGAATTAAAAGGACATGTGGATGACTTAGACGTGGATAATATGGGTAACCTTATCGCAACTAAGAATGGGAAGCCCGATGGAAAGAAGGTCATGTTAGCAGCCCACATGGACGAAATAGGCCTTATGGTACGGTACATTGATAAAGAAGGATTTATCAAGTTCTCCAAACTGGGAGGAATTAACGACCAGATGCTCCTTAACCAGGAAGTGTACATTCACAGTAATGGTGAGCAAATACTGGGTGTAGTGGGAAGTAAACCTCCTCACCGGATGAAGGCAGCTGAGAAGAAGAAGCCAGTGCAATATGAGAACATGTTCATTGATATCGGTGCTTCAGATAAAGAAGATGCTGAAGAAATGGTGAATATAGGAGACCCAATCACCATTAAACAGAAATTTGCAGAACTTAAAAATGATCTGGTAATGGGAAATGCCATGGATAACCGGGTGGGCTGTGCCATCATGGTGGAAGTCATGAAACGAGCCCGCAGCGATGCTACCATCTATGGAGTGGGAACTGTTCAGGAAGAAGTGGGTCTTAAAGGTGCCAGAACCGCAGCATATCGGATAAACCCGGACATGGCCCTGGCCCTTGATGTAACCATATCCGGTGACCACCCTGGCATGAAAGAGGAAGATGCCCCAGCTAAAGCTGGTAAAGGACCATGCATCATACTCACCGATGCCAGTGGAAGGGGAATCATCACCCATCCACAGGTTAAAGAGTTATTGATCCAGGTAGCAGAGGAAGAAGAAATACCATACCAGTTAGAAGTTAGTGAAGGCGGAACCACAGACGCCACTGCCATCCACCTCACCAGAGAAGGTATTCCAACTGGAGTAATATCCCCACCATCCCGATACATCCACACCCCAGTTAGTGTGGTAAATATTAATGATGTGGAAAATGCAGTTAAACTGATATTAGCCGTGCTTAATAGACTTTAAGCACTAATTAATCTTTTTTTTATTTTTAAAAAATCAGTTACAAATCTGATTACTTGAGTTTCAGAACATTACGTCCTTTTGCTGAAATTCTACTTGTATAAAATATTCTTTTATTTGAGATCATCTTTTTATTGTAAATCTTCAACAGAAAAAACAGAAGATAATTTCTTTTAAATTAATAATTAAAAGATTAAAGAACAATTAATATAATAAAATGAAATATTGAAAAATAAAAAAAATGAATATTAAAAATGAAATTATATCAACGGGTATTAAACATTAAAAATGAGATTATGTCAACGAGTATTATATTTCAAGGGGCATTAATATGAACAAAGTAATAGTGTTGATGATTGTTATTCTATTAATAATTGGAGCAGTGGCTTTGAACAAAATAATAAACTCACAGGGAACAGATAATACACCAACAAACCCCGAAAACACACAAGTAGTCAACAATCAAGTTCAAGACAACTCAAATAACACCACTTCCACCAGCAAGCCAAACATACCAACAACTTACGTTCCACAAAAGTAGTATAATGGACTTACAGTTGGAATAACAGATGAATATGAAGAGTTGCTTGCGATATGAAAGATTACACGATATAATGGAATTATGAGAATATAATGGAATTACAGAGGAATATTCGTAGAGTTACGGACTGTACATGTAACTCTGTTTCCTATTTCTATTTTTAACTCATTCCTACTAAAATTAACTCATTCTTACAAAAACCTATTTTATTCTTTACTTTCCACTCCCGAAATAATATCAATACCATTTGCATTGATCTCATAAGTCATGAACTGAGTGGGTGTTTTGGTGCTCCTCATTTTAACCACATCCATCACTCGCTCTCGGCGGCCAGTGTATGGATTTTCACGTTTCATGAGTTTTATGGCCCCATAAACAGAGAATAGGGCAATTTCATTGAATTCTCTTGAGGTTGCACTATCCAGGATGATAAGTGCAGTTATGTTACGCTCTTTCAATTCGTATACTAAAAGGTCGAAACGATCACGGAATTCATAGGGGGTGAGCTTAGCTGTATAACTACCAATATTATCAATTATCACTGTTTGGGTGTCTTCAGGGAGGTCTTTCAAGAATTTAGAGAAATTACCCTTCATGGCTCCAACATCAATACTGATCTCAGCCTCGGTCACCCTGGCACGGACACCCGCTAGTTCAATAAAACGTAACAGCCCACTATTAGTGGCGGATTGAATATCCCATCCAAAAGTTTCCCCCTGAGTGAAAAGATCCTTCGAATCTTCTTCTGTGGTGATGTAAACAGTTTTATTGTTCTGCTGGCAACTGGTAAGGGCGAATTGTAAACCAAATATGGTTTTACCTGAACCCGCATCTCCAGTGATAAGTATTGTTTTCCCTCGAGGAAGTCCACCTGTAAACTGATCTATTCCATTTATTCCTGTTTTGATTCGTTCCAAAGATAAAACCCCCAATTAATATAAATTGATTTGATATGTTAATTGATTTGATTTGATAAAATTATTCATTATCATTCCATGAAATTATAAATTCAAAGGAGCATTTATGGTCACCATCAAGCAGGCACTGGCTCTGCTCTACATGACCATGGAGCGCAGTCCAGGTGAAGCTACGTATGACAATGGCCCGGCAAATTAAACAGAAAATAGGACTGACACTTTCTTCATTGGTCCAGGGACAGTTGGCGAAGTTCAGATAACTTTTTCTTTTCTCAATATCAGTACTGGTGATGATACCCAGATTGGACATGAATTCACTGATCCAGGAAAGGTAACACTGGAACAATACCTTCTGATTAGTTAAAGTATCATCGCCCTTGTTAATCTGACATTTTTCCATTTCCTCCATGAAAAGAGGCTTCATGTTTTTCTCAAACCGATCAGCAAAACTACGGGCAATGTTATCCCTGATCTGGGGTGGAATGTTAGATGCGAATACTGGCAGGGCACTGACCATGAAACTGGAAAGTTCTCCCCTGGCTTTGTCCTTCAGTAGTTCTTCTCTTTCCTTAGCTTCCCTTCGACGCTGGGTTACATCACGGAATACCAGGGCCACACCGATTATGCCACCATTTTCATCTTTAATAGGGGCACTGCTATCATCAATAGGCACTGACTCACCATTTTTGTTAATCAAAAGTACCTGGGATGGCAGATCAATTATAGCATCATTTTCAACCACTTTCACCACAGGATCATCAACTGGTGCACCAGTTTCCTCATGAATGATCTTAAAGATCTCATCTAGTGGTTTGCCAATGGCTTCATCATGACCCCAACCAGTTAACTGGCTGGCTACCGGGTTCATGAATTTAAGTTTACCATTTTTATCGGTAGCTATAACTGCATCTCCAATGCTTTCCAGGGTAGTGGATAACCATTTTTCACTCTCTTTAAGTTTACTCTCCATTTGGTGTTTGTAAAGGGCTACCTCCACTGCACTGT
Source organism: uncultured Methanobacterium sp. (assembly GCF_963666025.1). Lineage (NCBI taxonomy): Archaea > Methanobacteriati > Methanobacteriota > Methanobacteria > Methanobacteriales > Methanobacteriaceae > Methanobacterium > uncultured Methanobacterium sp. The sequence goes on from NZ_OY762552.1 coordinate 341,254, forward strand.
GAAGTTCCCGGTCTTCAAAAGGTTTTATTATGTAACCAAATGGTTCTGTGATTTTGGCTCTTTTCAGGGTCCTTTCATCAGAATAAGCTGTTAGATAAACTACTGGGATATCATAGGCATCCCTTATCTTTTGTGCTGCCTCAATACCATCCATTTCACCCTTGAGGACAATATCCATTAACACCAGATCCGGCCGGTTACCAGCCACATGCTCCAGAGCTTCCTCTCCAGAGGGTGTTATGGCAGTGACTTCATAACCCAGACCTTCAGCCCGGTGTTTAATATCCATTGCCACTATGCTTTCATCTTCCACAATCAGGATTTTCACTTCAGACATGCCATTCCCCATTCACAAATAAATATAGTGATATCGTTATCTACCATTATCTTTCAATTTGAACCTTATAAGATTTATTATGATTATACTCCCGAATCATTATGGTCAAACTGCCCGAATCACAATAATAAATGCACTGTTCAATCACAGGCTGGGTGGAGATGTGCATGTATTTCACGGGCTAAATTTCTATTTATGCCTTTAACTTCTGTTATTTCATCAATGCTAGCATTTTTTAACGATTCAAGGTCATTAAAATGTCTTAAAAGATTCATTTTACGTTTGGGTCCAATACCTGGAATTTTATCCAGAGGGGAACTCTTAAGATTCTTGTCTCTGAGGTTTTTATGATATTTTACTGCGAAACGATGCGCCTCATCACGAACCCGCTGCAAGACGTGCAATGCAGGGGAGTTAGGAGGTAATATGAGTGGAATAGCAACTTCAGGTATGAAAACCTGTTCAAATTCTTTGGCCAAACCTATGACTCCTGTTTTTACACCCAATGAATCTAAAACATCAATGGCAACATTTAATTGACCCCGGCCTCCATCAACCACCACCAGATCAGGTGGTGTTTCTCCTTTACTCATGAGTTTCTCATATCGCCTCATAAGCACTTCCCGCATCATACCATAATCATCTGGACCTGGTGTTTCCAGTTTATATTTTCGGTAATGGTTTTTTGATGGTTTACCATCTTCAAAAACAACCATGGAAGCTACAGCCATTTGCCCTGATAAATTTGATATATCAAATGATTCTATGCGCCGTGGAATCTTTGGTATTTTAAGATATGTTTTCAGGTCAAGCAAAGCACCTCGAGCTTGTTTATGATGGTTTAATATTATATTAGCGTTTTTAATAACCATCTGAACCAAACGATTCTCTAATCCCTCATCAGGTACTCTTAAAGACACTGCAAAATCATTATCGGCCCTTATTGGAATATTAGTGTTTATTATCGAACCAGTAGTGTCCATTTCATCCCTATCTCCCACAGTATCAACATTTAAAACATTAATTTCCCTATTAGGACTATCAGAATTATCCAGACCGCCCATATCCTCCGCATGCATTTTATCAGACAGCCATTTCTCAATAAGTTCCTTATCCTCAATCATAACTGGTAGGAGAATTTCTGAAGGTACCTGGCGGGGACCAGAATAGTACTGTTTAATGAATGCTGCTAAAATTTCAGGAGGTGAGTTTTCCTGGGCTCCTTCCATTAGGAAGTCCTCTTTTCCCATGATTTTACCATTCATCACCCTGAAAACAACCACTACTACGACTTCTCCATCATTGGAGGATGCTATAACATCCTGGTCAAGGCTACGGTTAAATTCCATCTTCTGTTTCTCCATAACCTCGCCCAGAGAGAATAGCTGATCCCTTATAACCCCTGCCTTTTCATAGTCATAACTACCGGCTGCCTGTTCCATTTCATTCTGGAGTAGGTCCATAACCTCTTTTTGCCGGCCTTCCAGGAACAGTTTGACCTTTTCCACATTTTCATTGTAGTCATCCCTGGTGACCTTCCCACTGCAAGGAGCAGGGCAAAGATCAATCTGATAGTTCAGGCAGGGACCATCCATACGTTTACAATCTCTGAGCTGGAATACTGGTTTTAGAAGTTTTAAAAGACTCCGGACTGATGTGACATCAGTAAATGGCCCGTAATAATGAGAACCATCCTCCCGAATATTACGGGTAATTAACAAGCGAGGATAATCCTCGGAGGTTATCTGCAGATATGGAAAGCGTTTATCATCCTTGAGGCGAATGTTGTAACGGGGTAAATGTTTCTTTATAAGGTTAGATTCTAAAATAAGAGCTTCTTTCTCGGTATCTGTCACCATATAATCCATATGATGGAAGTGACGCATCAAAACCCTGGTTTTGGGATCTTCCAGTTCTTCTTTGAAGTAACTTTTAACCCTCTTTTTAAGAGACTTTGCCTTTCCCACGTATAAAATTTCATCCTTAACATCCTTCAGGAGATAAACGCCTGGTTTTTCAGGTAAATCATTGGGGTTGCTAATTGTAGCTGACAAAACTAATCCTCTCTAATAATCCTTTAAATCCTTCTTAATAACCCTTTAAATCCATTATAATATCCTAAATTCTCTTATAATAATCCTTAATTTTAAAAAAATGATTATTAAAATGTGAATGAAATGATCTAAAAGGTTCCATTGCATATAAGTTTTCATTATGAATAATTCAATATCTAAAATTCATTGAACTAATTCCTCATGTCCTTGATTAACTTAAGATCAGATCATAGATTAACGTACTATATGACTTGACTGAACTCTTAAGGAATCCTGAAATTAATGAAGGTGAATTTCATAGCCCATAGGGCCTTATATCATTTCTTTTCTGAGGATATGCAACTTCAGGCCGTTTGAATGCAAATGATTCTTCCAAATCATGACACATATCCTGAGCCATGTTCATGGGGATTCCTAAAGCCATATAATCCATTGGAAACCAGGAATTTCCAGTAGGATCAACCGGACCGATGAATGCAGTATTTTTGGGAGTTTTCTGAGCCATGTGCGCAGGATATGTTAACATCGTTGAACAAGCTGGACCAAATGGAGCAATTATAGATTCAAATGGGTTTTCTGTTCTGAAATGAATTAAACTACAAAGATTACGTATTTGCTGACCATTTCCGAAGCATAAAAATGATTTTACAACATCTTCATCAGGATTATCTCCATTTTTATCCTTTTCTGCAAAATCATCACAGGTACTTACCACCAGATACTTCCCGGGTGGAGTAATGTCACCTATTGATTCTCTAAATTTGTCAAATAACTCAGGACTGGCCTTTAAATACTCGGCAGTTCCTTCTCTGAAATTTTCATGCCCGGTGGATACAAAATATTTGATGTAGGGTGAAATTTTTTTAGCATACCCCAGCCAGGTGATTCCACCCATACAAACACCTTTAAGACAATCAGGACCCATGTAAACAGCATGAGCAGTTTTACCAGTAGCAACAGTTAATACTGCTTTAGCAGAACAGGTATCAACATCAACCATTGGCACAGCACCTACGGGAATATTATTCGATCCATAAACACATAATGGTGCAATTTCAAGCATTCCCGCCGTTTTTAAAGATTCTCCAATTTCTTTTATGGTTTTTGACATGTTCAACTCCCCCAAAACTCTATTAGAATATTTTAATAAGAAATTCACAACTGATCGTTTACATTAAACTTATAATATTAGAATCCATCCAGTTATAGGAGAATCCATCCCATTTATGAGGTGAAATTTCAATTAGGAATGTTTTAACTAATTTGCCTATTTTAGAAATTTAACATAACAATTAATTGGATCTTACGAACTGTTCGTAGATCAGTGACTTATATATAACATGCTGGGAAAGGATAGTATAATAAAGGATGCTAAATAATATAATCTGTTTTTAGATTTGACAATGACATTAATTAATATTTTGTTTTTGTATGAGAGGATTGATAAATGAGAAAATTTGAACTTATATCAAATTATAAGGCATTAGGCGATCAGCCAAAAGCTATCAAATCTTTATCTGATGGAATAAATAGGGGAATGAATCATCAGACCCTTCTAGGAGTTACTGGTTCTGGAAAGACTTTCACCATGGCCAATGTAATCAAAGAAGTCCAAAAACCTACCCTAGTAATATCTCACAATAAAACACTAGCTGCGCAGCTCTACGAAGAATTCAAAGAACTATTTCCCAACAACGCCGTAGAATACTTCGTCAGTTATTATGATTACTACCAGCCAGAGGCCTACGTGCCTCAAAGCGATACTTACATCGATAAAGAGTCATCTATCAATGAAGAAATTGATATGATGCGGCACAGTACCACCCAATCTCTTTTAAGCAGAGATGATGTAATCGTAGTATCCAGTGTGTCTTGTATTTACGGTATTGGTGCACCAGAAGACTATGGAAATCTGGTACTCCAACTGGAGATGGGACAGCAAGTAGAGCGGGAAGAAATAATCTCCAAACTAGTTGAAATGCAGTATGAAAGGAATGATATTGATTTCAGCCGTGGAAAGTTCAGAGTCAGAGGAGATGTAGTGGAAATCTTCCCGGCCCAGGGAAAAACAGCAATTAGGATAGAACTTTTCGGTGAGGAAGTGGATGGGCTATCATTCATTGACCATGTAAGTGGTCAAGTAAATCGGCAAATGGACAAAATAGTAGTTTTTCCAGCTAAACACTTTGTAACATCACCTGAAAAAATGAATAAAGCTCTTAAAGGGATTAAAGAGGAATTAGAAGATAGACTTCGCGTGTTGGAGGCTGAAAATAAACTGGTGGAAGCTCAACGCTTAGAACAGCGCACCAGATTTGATCTGGAAATGTTAAAAGAAATGGGGTACTGTCAGGGAATTGAAAACTACAGTATGCATATTTCCGGAAGAAAATGGGGAGAAACTCCCTACAGTTTACTGCGTTACTTCCCAGATGACTATTTAACCATTATAGATGAATCACACGTGACTGTGCCCCAGATCAGAGGAATGTATGCAGGTGATAGGGCACGTAAGGATGTTCTGGTTGATTATGGGTTCCGTTTACCTTCTGCCCGTGAAAACAGACCCCTGAACTTCGAAGAGTTCCATAACCTCCAGAACCAGGTAATCTACGTCTCAGCCACTCCGGCTCAGTACGAGTTAAACCTTTCAGAGCAAGTGGTGGAGCAGATTATCAGACCAACGGGCCTAGTGGACCCTGAAGTAATGTTATACCCCGTACAGGGCCAGGTTGACCATTTAATGGGTCAGATCCGGGAAAAAATTCAAAAAAATCAGAGGGTTCTGGTGACTACTCTAACTAAACGCATGGCTGAAGACCTCACTGATTACTATGCAAGGACGGGTATCAAGGTGCGTTACTTGCACTCAGAGATCAGCACCCTGGAAAGGATAGACATTATCGATGACCTGCGCAGAGGAGAATTTGACTGCCTGGTGGGAGTGAACCTCCTAAGGGAAGGCTTAGACCTTCCAGAAGTGGGCCTGGTTGGTATCTTAGATGCAGATAAAGAAGGATTCCTCCGATCCCAACCGGCACTTATCCAGACTATTGGACGGGCTGCACGTAACGTGGAGGGTCAGGTGATTATTTACGCAGATAAAATAACTGACTCCATTCGAAATGCAGTCGATATCACCAATCACCGCCGAGAATTACAGTTAAAGTACAATCAAGATCACAGAATCACTCCCCGAAGTACAGAAAGGACATTAAAAGAGAAACCCCAGGAAAAAGACGTTATTATGCGTGATGATGTGGAGAAAATGCCTAAAGATGAACTGCGTCTTCTGATTAAAGACTTAAAAGAAGAAATGAAAAAAGCAGCTTCTCGCCTGGACTTTGAAGAGGCAGCCCATATCCGGGATAAAATATTGATTCTGGAAGGGGTTAAAGATTGATAAGTAAGTTTAGAATTAAATACAAACCAATTACAAGTTCAAAATGAATTTCAGACTGATTATAAGTTTAGAAGGAGTTTCAGACTGATGAATAATAAGAAAGAAATTATTTTAATTAAAGGAGCCCGGGAGCACAATCTTAAAAACGTTGACTTGGAGATCCCCAGAGACAAGTTCGTGGTAATCACCGGACTGAGTGGTTCTGGAAAGTCCTCCCTGGCATTTGACACTATCTACGCCGAAGGACAGAGACGTTACGTGGAATCCCTTTCTGCTTATGCCAGGCAGTTTTTAGGGCAGATGAAAAAACCAGAAGTGGATTACATTGAGGGATTATCCCCGGCCATATCCATTGACCAGAAAACCACTCGTATGAACCCCCGTTCCACAGTGGGAACAGTTACCGAAATATACGATTACCTGAGACTTTTATTTGCACGTATTGGGACTCCCCACTGCCACCAGTGCGGCCAACCCATTAGCCAGCAGACCGCCGGCCAGATCGTGGACCATATCCTGCAAAAAGAGGAAGGCACCAAGATACAGATACTCTCACCCATGGTAAGGGACCGGAAGGGCGAACACCAGAAAGTCTTTGAAGAACTGCGCCGCAAGGGATTTGTGAGGGTTAGAGTTGATGGAGAAGTTCACAGCCTGGATGATGATTTCCAGCTGGAGAAAAACTTCAAACATAGTATTGAAGTAGTGGTAGATAGACTGGTTATCCGCTACGATCGTGACTTTGAAAGCAGACTGGCAGATTCCGTGGAAACTGCCCTAGAACTGGGAGAAGGTCTTCTAATTACAGTTTACGGTACGGGTAAAGACGCCACTGAGAAAATATACAGTGAACACTTTGCCTGCACTGACTGTGGAATTAACTTTGAGGAGATCAGCCCCAGAATGTTCTCCTTCAACAACCCCCACGGAGCCTGTCCTGAGTGTAATGGATTGGGAAGTAAACTGGAAATCGATGCTGATCTGGTGGTACCAGACCCTGCACTATCCTTAAATGAGGGAGCTATCTTGCCCTGGAGTAAATCCAAACACCGTGACAACTACTACGGCCAGATGTTAAAGGCTGTGGCTGATCATTACGGTTTCAGCATGGACACACCATTCCAGGATCTGCCCCAGAAATACCAGGATATCATCTTATACGGTTCACCAGATAAGATCGAATTCGAGTTCCAGAGAAAAAACCGCCTCCATCGTGTTCATCGATACTTTGAGGGCGTGGTAAAACGGATGGAGCGCATCTTCATGGAGACCAAGTCCAACTACATGCGTAGCTATATGGGTCACTTTATGAGTGATCGTAAATGCCCTGCCTGTAACGGGACCCGCCTGCGGCCAGAAAGTCGTAGCGTGACTGTAGGAGATAAATCCATCACCCAAGTGGTGGAGATGCCCATTAAAAATTCATATGATTTCTTTGAATCACTGGAGTTATCTGAAAGAGAACAGTTCATTGGGCATGAAGTCTTGAAGGAGATAAAAGAACGGTTGAAGTTTTTAAAAAATGTGGGACTGGATTACATCACCCTGGCCAGATCTTCCGGTAGTTTGTCCGGTGGAGAAGCACAACGAATACGTTTAGCCACCCAGATTGGCTCGGGACTGGTGGGTGTACTGTACATTTTGGATGAACCCAGCATCGGCCTGCACCAGCGGGACAATCACCGACTCATTGAAACCCTCAAAAAACTGAGGGATATTGGAAACACCCTTATTGTAGTAGAACACGATGAAGACACCATACTCCACGCAGACTACGTGGTAGATATTGGTCCCGGGGCCGGAGAACACGGCGGCTGGATCACTGCCACTGGAACTCCCCAGGAAATAATAGAAAACCCAGATTCAATAACCGGCCATTACCTTTCCGGGCAGGAAACCATACCTATCCCACCTAAACGTACCACCCCCAACGGAAATTATCTAACAGTACATGGTGCCAGGGAACATAACCTGCAAAATATCAACGTAAAATTCCCCATGGGAGTATTTACATGTATTACTGGAGTTTCAGGGTCTGGTAAAAGTACCCTGATCAATGATGTATTATACAAGGGACTTTATGGAACTTTAAATCGTAAACACATGAATCCAGGTAAGCATGATTCCATTACTGGCACAGAACATGTGAACAAAGTGATTATCATTGACCAGTCTCCTATTGGCCGTACTCCCCGTTCCAACCCTGCTACTTACACCGGGGTGTTCACCTACATCCGGGAAATATTCGCCCAGACACCCACATCGAAAAAACGAGGTTACAAACCAGGAAGGTTCAGTTTCAATGTTAAAGGTGGAAGATGTGAGGCCTGTACTGGGGACGGTATCATAAAAATTGAGATGCACTTTTTAGCCGATGTTTACGTGCCCTGTGAGGTCTGTAAAGGTAAAAGATACAACAAAGAAACCCTGGAAGTTCGTTACAAGGGCAAAAATATCTCTGAAGTTCTGGACATGACTGTAGAAGAGGCACTGGAGTTCTTTGAGAATATTCCCCGTATCAAGAAGAAACTGCAGACCCTGGATGATGTGGGTTTAAGTTACATTAAACTGGGACAACCCGCCACCACATTATCAGGAGGAGAAGCCCAGAGAGTCAAACTGGCCAAGGAATTAAGCCGTCAGAGCACCGGCCGTACCCTGTACATACTGGATGAGCCCACCACTGGACTGCACTTTGCAGACATCCGTAAATTACTGGAAGTCTTAGGAAGGCTACGTGATGGTGGAAACACAGTAATAGTCATCGAACACAACCTGGACGTTATAAAAACCGCAGACCACATCATCGACCTGGGACCGGAAGGTGGAGATGGAGGCGGAAAGGTGGTTGCCCAGGGGGCACCAGAAGAAATTGCGGCCAGTGGCTCGTACACTGGAGAATTTTTAAAAGAAGTTCTAAATAAAGGGAAAAACTTAAACAACGAAGGAGAACCTGTAAGTCCAGGTATAAACCCCGGGAAAGAAATTAATGAAACTAGTACCGAAAAAATACCGAAAACCGTTAAATAACCACCAACACAATCAATTGATAATTACCAAAATCAATTGATAATTAATGCCGAAGGGGAAATAATTCCCTCTTTTTCCCTTCATATTTACTTCCCAACCCTTTCCTTTTTTTATTTTACTTTAATTTCATTTACCCATCTGATTACCAGATCAATAACATTACAATTAACAACACTCACAATCAACACCAATAACCCCATCAACAACATCCACAATCAACAAAAACCACCCAATCAACAACTCTCACAAAAACAAAAATCTCCCATCAATAATGTTACAATCAACATTGATTCCATCTACAACAGTTTTTATTAAAATAACAGTTTTCATAAGTTCAGGAACGAAAAATATTTTTTTTAGGATTGAATAAAGTATTATATACCATTTAGATATATCCTGGGGATTAAGCCCCTCAATTTAAAACACTAAGCAAATACATTACACTAATTAAATGCATATGTGATAATCCTCCCTTAAGTTGGATGGAATATTTATAAACTTGTGAATATGGGGTAAATTACATGTATAATAACGAACATAAATCATTTAACAATTTAATAAAAAAAGGGGGTAAAATATGGTCTTTAACCAGGTGTTAATTACTTTTTTATATGCCCTAGAACCTGTTTACAACGTTTTAAATGTGTCTCTAAATGAAGATTACTTCCGTTTGTTAATGCTTATTATTGTAGTGGTTCTGGTGGCTATTCTCGCCGAAAGGATTGAAAAGATAAGAAAACTCAATGAACTAAACCAGAAGTTAAAGGTTCAAACTGATAAACTGGAAGATGCCAACCAGGAATTGGAGGCATTTGCATATTCAGTATCACATGACTTGAGAGTCCCATTGAGGGCCATAGATGGTTTTTCACGGATACTAGTAGAGGATTATGAGGATAAACTGGATGAAGAGGGAATAAGGCTCCTGAACATTGTAAGGGATAACACCGCAAAAATGGGACACCTTATAGATGACATCCTCCTCCTATCCCGAGCCAGCCGTCAGGAGATGAAACTCAATGAACTGGACATGGCAGCCCTGGCACAGAGTGTTTACGGTGAATTCCATACAGATGTGCAGGGACGAAACATCCAGTTCTCGGTGGGCGATCTCCCCCATGCCTACGGAGACCGGGCCATGCTGGGACAGGTATTTCAAAACCTCATTGGTAATGCTATTAAATTCACACGCAACCGGGACCCGGCTATAATTGAGGTAGGTGGCGAAGTTGAGGGTAAAGAAATTACCTACTATGTCAAGGATAATGGAGCCGGGTTTGATATGAAATACATTAACAAACTTTTTGGACTCTTTCAAAGACTGCACAGTCCTGAAGAATTTGAGGGAACTGGGGTTGGCCTTTCCATTGTCCAAAGGGTAGTCCGGCGACATGGGGGGCGTGTTTGGGGTGAAGGATCCGTGGATGGTGGTGCAATCATCTATTTCACCTTACCCAAGGATAAGCCAAAATAAAATGAATTCTTTAGAAAAGATTTTAAATTCTCGGGAATAACAAATAATTAGATTAAAGACCAATGGAAGGTGTGTTAATGGATTTTGAAGAGGCTGATATTTTACTGGTGGAAGATAATCCCACGGATGCCGAGCTCACCATGAGAGCACTTAAAAGGAAAAACCTGGCAAACCAGGTAGTCTGGGTGAAAGATGGAGCTGAAGCTCTGGATTTTATATTCGCTACTGGACAGTTTGATCACAGGGATGTTGAAAACTTTCCCAAACTCATATTACTGGATCTGAGAATGCCAAAAGTGGATGGGCTGGAAGTCTTACAGAAGATCAAAGCCGATGAGCGAACCAACCGCATCCCAGTGGTTGTTTTAACCTCTTCCCAGGAAGACAGGGACATAGTGGAAAGTTACAAGTTAGGGGTAAATAGTTATGTCAGTAAACCAGTGGAATTCGATGATTTCATCGAAGCAGTATCCACCCTGGGATTTTACTGGATGCTCATCAACAACCCACCTAATTCACTGGAATAGTCACCCATTATAGATGGAATAGACCTAATGAAATAAAATATGCCCCTAGATAGGCCACATGGAGTACACTCCACTATCTAATAATAACACCAATACATACTGTAACTCCCTAGTGATTTTATGGAAGAAGAAATTAAAGTCCTGATCCTTGAAGACGTTCCTTTAGACGCGGAATTAATAGAAAGGGAACTAAAAAAAGAAGGTTTCGATTTTGTTAGTCATCGTGTTGAACGTGAAGATGAATATATAATGGAAGTGGAAAAGTGGCAACCAAACATTATACTGGCAGACCACTCTTTACCCCAATTTGATGGTGTCTCCGCACTTTACATAGCTCAGGAGAAATCATCCCACATACCATTTATCTTTGTCAGTGGAAAAATAGGAGAAGAATTTGCAGTGGAAATGCTGAAAAAAGGAGCTACTGACTACGTACTCAAACACAATCTTTCTAAATTAGGATATGCCGTTCGAAGAGCTCTCACAGAAGCACAAGAACACTTGGAAAGAAAAAAAGCACAGGAAGCCCTCTTGGAAAGTGAAAAAAAATACCGGGCTCTGTTTGAGAAAACCAAAAATCCCATTCTGGTATTTAATGATGAAGGCACATTTATAGATTTTAACCAGGCCGCAGTAGATTTTCTGGAAACAGAACCAGACCAACTCCTTAAACATAAAATTCATCACTTCCTTTCCATGGAATCAGATCCAGTTGACATGAAAGACTGGTCCACTGGACGAATAGTGGAATTACCACTCGAGATTAACAATGAACTTAAAATACTGGAATTAACTATCACCCCGGTAGAACTGGGTGAACGTAACATCATCTTTGGAACAGGAAGAGATCTTACCAAGCAAAAAAGGATGGAAAATGCCCTGAAAGAAAGTGAGGAGAAATATAGGCTCCTGGTTGAAAATCAGACAGACATGGTAGTAAAATTCGATCCAGAAGGTAAAGTTCTCTTTGCCAGTCCTTCCTACTGCGAAGTTCTGGGGCGTACCGAGGAAAGTATTCTGGGAAGTAACTTCCTGCCCCTGGTACATCAGGAAGATCAGGAAAAAACTCAAAGGGGACTGGAGAAATTACGCCGCCCACCCTATGTGGTTTTCTTAGAACACCGTTTGCTAACCATGAATGGATGGCGCTGGATTGCATGGGCAGATAAGGCCATAATGGATGATAAAGGAAACTTAGAAGCATTTGTAGGTGTGGGACGTGACATAACTGAACGTAAACTGGCTGAAGATAGGATAATGAGATCCCTAAAGGAAAAAGAATTATTACTCCGGGAAATACACCATCGCGTGAAAAACAATCTCCAGATCATATCCACCCTCCTGAGTCTCCAGTCATCACAAATTGAAGATCAACGGGTCATTGATCTATACCGAGAAAGTCAAAACCGCATACTTTCCATAGCATTGATACACGAAAATCTTTACCAGTCTGAGGATTTAACCAATATCAACTTTGCCAACTATGTGAAAAACCTTATTGACGATCTTTTCCATTCTTATGGTGTGGATCCTAACAAAATCCAAATTAACATGCAGATAAAAGACATTATAATGGGTATTGAAACTGCAATTCCCAGCGGACTTATCATAAATGAGTTGATTTCAAACACTCTGAAACACGCGTTTTTCCAGGGGGAAGGAGAAATCTATCTGGAATTGTCCAGAAAAGACAATGATAAATACCAGTTAATAGTTCGAGATAATGGGAAACCATTCCCTGATGACTTTGAATTAGAGAACACGGATACTCTGGGAATTAAACTAATTTCTAGCCTTGTAGCTCAGCTAGATGGAACAATAACTCTGAATAGAGATAATAAAGAATTTATGATCGAGTTTGAGGAACTTAAATATAAGGAGCGGATCTGATGACCAAATCCCGTATACTGGTGGTTGAAGACGAAGCAATAGTTGCCATGGGCATTAAACAAAAATTAGAAGATTTAGGCCATCAAGTAGTGGACATTGTTTTCACAGGGGAGGAAGCTGTTCAAACAGCCCTGAATACAGAACCAGAATTAATTTTAATGGATATTGTTCTAAAAGGGAGTATGGATGGTATACAAGCAGCTGCTAAAATACGTAACCAACTGGATATCCCTGTAATCTACTTGACTGCATATTCAGATGAAGAAGTCCTGGAAAGGGCGCGTATGACCGAGCCCTATGGGTATATAATCAAACCATTCAAAAAGAGCGAATTGAATGCCAACATAGAAATGGCCCTTTATAAACATGCAGAAGATCAGAAAAAGAGTGATAATGTTAAAAAACAGGTTTTAGCAGATTTCTATGATTTCATACTCAACTCCATGCCCACCACTACGGATCAGTCCGATGCTGAGATCAGGAACACTCTACTAAAAATCTTTGCATCACGTCTGGAAGAAGATATGAGACCCCGTTTTGAGCGCGAACTGGGAGATATTGTTGAAGAACAGAATTTAAATGATCTTGAAAGTATTTATGATGCCTACCTTGATTGGGTTGCTCATCTGTTTGGTGACTTTGGTGTTCAAACCAAAATTGAAGCCAAAGGCCCAGTGCATCTTTTTAAATTCCACAACTGCCCCTGGATAGAAGATGCCAAGAAAAAACCAGTATTCTGCCTTAACTGTCAGTCCATAATGCAGCAAACATTTGATTGGACGGGTATGGATGGTAATGTAGAAAAAAAAGCCACCATTGCAGATGGTTCAGATTCATGCATCTTCAAATTTAAGGTTCCATTCATGAGAAAGGAGGAATAACCGGTTAATTAAGTTAATCTCCTAAAAGGAGATTATTTAACCTAAATAAGATTTTTTAATGGTTAATAACTAGAAATTCTTAACCTATGATCTAGATAAAATTTTTAAAATTAAAATTTTCATTTTAAACCAGCTTCAATTTTGGAAAGGATTATAGTTTAAATGCCATGTGCACTACACAGGTCAAAATAAGTTTTATAATCTATTATTTTAAAAAAGATAAACGCTATTAGATTTAGATTAATTTTAATGAAGATCAATAATTGATAATTAAAAACACCATAATAATTTTTATTGGAATAGATCAAATATTCAATGTAAATTCATATTCAAATTTAAATAATCTACGAATGTTATTCATACCCATGAGCATGTTATTAACATTTATGGATATTGTTAATAAATGCACTACAATAAATCGTTAAACAATTATATGGTGATGTGATGAGCCTGATTATGACTTATGTTGGAAGTAAAGGATGCGTAATAGCCGGCGACAAACGCAGTATAGGTTTTTTAGGAGATAAAGATCAAAGGGAACTCTTAGAAGAAGAAATGTACACCGGGAAAATAAAAACCACGGAAGAACTCCTTAAAAGAGCAGGACAGCTGGATATAAACCTCAAAATCATAGATAATGTGGAAAAAGTACGGAATCTTGGTGACGTGCTGGTGGGTGAGGTTAAACTTCGAACCACCCTTGAAACCCGGCGTAAAAGAATATATGGTACCAGCAGTGGTTACCACCAGGTTGAACTTACTGGATCCGAAATCAAAAATGTTAAAAGTGGTCAAAGCTCAATTGTTGTCTTCGGGAACAAAATAACCAAGGAAATTGCCAATAAACACTTGAAAAAACAATGGAAATCAAAAACCAGTTTGAATGAAGTTGGTAAAATATTTGAGAAAATTATGGAAGACGTAGCACAGGCCACACCTACGGTGAGTCAAGAATACGATATTTTCATTATTCATCCCCAGCTGAACCATAAACAGGCCATGGAACTCTTGAGAAGTACCATAGTCAGTGATGTTAAAGAACTGGAAAAATGGCGTGAAAAGCTTAAACAGGAAATGCTCGAGAAAAACAGAGAAATTCAGATGGCTTCAAGAATTTTAACCCAGGGAGAAGTGGGAAGAGTTCGCAAAGTGGAAGGAAATGAAGTAGAAGTGATCCTTTCACCCGGTGTGGAGGCACTGAACATGGAATGGAACATCCTTGCTCGAGAAGGTGACATTATCACCATGAAAATGGAAACCCCCTCTCCCCTCAGTCTGAGTGACCTGGTGGTAATTGAAGATGAGAATCTATGCATCAAAAAAGATAAAACATCTTTAAGCTGTGACATCATACTATGTAAATCAGATTAATTCTAAAAATTCAATTCAAAATAAGTTTTGATTAATGAATGATTTGAAATATAATGATTAAAAATATTTGAAAGTAAATGAACTTGAAAATTAGTATTAGAGTACTATGAACCAATGAAAATAATGCATAAATTTAATTGTAATTTAAATCAAGGTGAATAACATGAAGTTAACTTTTTTAGGAAGTGGTGGCGGACGCTTTCGCCACTATAACTCAGCGCAGGATGACCGGCGGATTTAGAATCGACGGTATTGATGATAAAAACCTGCACCTGGATCCGGGTCCTGGGGCACTGGTAAGAAGCTACCAGTTCGGTGTAAACCCCCTTAAACTCCACGGAATCCTAGTATCACACTCCCACACCGACCACTATAGCGATGCTGAGGTCTTAATTGAAGCCATGACCCGAGGCATGACCCGCAACAAAGGACTGGTAATTGGAAGTAAAAGTGTTATTGACGGATACCAGAAGTGGGGACCATGCATATCCAGTTATCATCTCTCAAAACCACGGGTCGAAGTTATGGAAGCAGGGAACAACATAAGAGCAGGTGATATAAAAATCACCGCCACACCCACCAAACACGGAGATCCTAAAAACATTGGCTTCCGTCTGGAATGGGATGGATTCACCCTATCTTACACCTCAGACACTGCCTACTTTGAAGAACTTCACCAGCACCACCAGAATGCAGATATCCTCATTGCCAGTGTAATTCGACCAGGGAATGAGAAGATCAGGGGACACATGTGCGCTGATGAATTCCAGGAGCTGGTGGATGAAACCTCTCCCAAAATGGCCATTATGACCCACCTGGGAATGAAGCTCATCACCGACCATCCTGTAGAAGAGGCCAACAAAATTAGCAAAGAAACTGGTGTTAAAACCATTGCTGCTCAGGATGGCATGGTTATAGATCTGGATAATTTCCGGGCTAAACAGCAGACCCTTGATAAATTCTAAGATAAATACTAAATAACTGAAATAAATACTAAATAGCTGAAATAAATAGTAACAATTAACATTTCTTTAAAATGTGATTTGTCTCAAGTTACAGAAAATGATACCACTTACATAAAACCAACTTAGCTAAAATATATAAGAAAATTTTAAATGACATTTGATGAATAAAAATGATCTGCCTCGGTGGCTCAGTCTGGTAGAGCGCGTGACTCGTAATCTCGTGGTCGGGGGTTCAAATCCCCCCCGAGGCTTCAATTTCTTATTTTGTAAATAATACAAATACGTATAATACTTTCAAAAATATATATTATAGTTACTAAAAAAATCAGATCATTGAATAATAAATATCTCACTAAAAATGGATTAATAAAATACTATTCATAAAACCTGAAAGTGGGTGTTGAATGGATTTATCAAACTTATTACCAAATTTATTGGTTGAACGATTAATTGGTTTCATACTGGGATTAGTATTATTCTATGCAGCTTTGAAACTGCTTAACGAATTAAAAAATAAAGAAATCGCCATTTCAATGGTTTTCCTGCATAAAAACCGGATGATTATTATATTCTCTTTACTGTTTATCAGTGGATTATTATCATTTGTGACGGGCTTAATCTATGTTTTTATTGGTAATGGCATATACGTTGAACGATTACTGAATTTAAATGCCGTTGTACTTTTAATATTCGTTGTTTCACTGCAAAGAATAATGAAAGGAGGGAAATAATATGGACACGTTGATCAATGCCATAACAATTATAGTTACCTTTACCGTGTTCTTATTCTCTTTAATGATTTTCCTAAATATGTTAAAATACAAGGAAGCTGCTTTAAGCCTCATATTTAATAAATTAGATGAAAGCATACTAATATTCAAAATTCTGGCCATTTCTATTTTGATTTTCGCAATAGGGAGATTGTTAGACCTTTTGAATATAAATTCAGCTTCTTCACTGGTTGATGATGCTGCCACCCTCCTAAATCTTACAACCATCGTACTCCTGATCTTCGCATTTTACAAATTATTTAATATAATGAAAATAAAAAACCATCCGGTTTAATATGTATAATTAAATATACTAAATTTCCTGATTTAACTAGTGAAATGATGACCTGAAACTGATAAAATAACTCGTGAAGATGACGGATTAACTCGTGAAACTGAAAGATACCCATGAAAATGATACATTAACAGTGCAAATGAGAATATGTTAACTTAAATTACTTTATTTGATAAATTATCCCCAAATAACTGTAAATTAAATAAATTATCCCATAATAAACTACTCATTTTAAAATAAACTAAGTATACAGCACATATTTACACATAAATTTCAATACTATGCACTGAATCTAACTTAAACAAGGAGATTGGATATGAAAGTGATGTTTAATAAAGGATTGGTGATGTGTCGGGAACACTATCACTGTCCGTATGAAAGCTGCAAGCACAATACCTGGCACCAAGAAAAAGAATCGTGCAAATCTCGCAAATGCCAGAAACTCAGACAAATGGTTGCCTGCACTAAAACACCAATGATTAATGATAGGCAAGAACAAAAAAGTAAAGTAATTTACTGATGTATATGACACTTTACTCTTTTTCCACTTACTATTTACACTATCAGCTCATACCGGACTGTAGAAGTAGGCCCGATAGACTAAAAGGCCCCCAATAGCCACAATAACCAGTAAAAGGATTATCACTGAAATTGCAGTAATAATAATACCATGAGTTTTATCTTTGCCGCCTCTACGATAGAGGACAATTCCGATTATAAGACCGATGACTGAAAGTATGCCCATGGAGAATATGCCCAAAATAGAAAGGATATAACCTAAAACAATGAGTAATGTGCTGGATTTCTCTTCAATGCTTTCACTATCGGATTTTTTAATAATCTCTTGGCCGCAACTTTGACAGAATTTAGAGTCTTCTTCGTTTTCCGTTCCACAATTAGGGCATAATACCATTTTAATTACCTCAATTATTGGTTTTTAATTTTCAAATATGTGGTTTATTATCCACTCACAATTGATTTATTGTTCACTTACAATATTTATGGTTTGTTCATTTTTAGAAACTAAAATCTTATTTTTTAAAGAATTTTTTTTCTAAAAAAGGATCGCTTCCACAGGATTATGATCCTGAAATGGTAAAAAAATGAAAAAAACATTAAAAAAAGCAAATAAATGCATTATTACCAAGAAATAACTTAAATTCAGCTATGATTTATAATAATGAACATACAAGTGTGTTTTTAAAAAATCTAAAAAAATATTAAAAATATTATTTGAATATCTAGAAAGCCCCTCATACATGTCTGGGATTTATATAACCAGATCTAAGAAGATGATCTGCTAAAACCATGGCTACAGCAGATTCAGCCACTGGAGTGACTCTGGGACAGATGCAAGGGTCATGACGGCCTTTTATCTGGATCTCAGTTTCTTCCATCTTCTCCAGATCAACTGTTTTTTGGATCGTACTGATGGAGGGAGTGGGCTTGACTGCCATTCGAGTTACAATGGGCATGCCATTGGATATTCCACCCACAATACCACCACTGGTATTGGTAGTGGTTTTGATCTGTTCTCCTTCTAAGTAGTACTCATCATTGGTGACACTGGCCGTGGATTCAGCTAACTGGAAGCCAAATCCAATTTCCACACCTTTGACAGCTCCAATTCCCATTAGTGCCTTGGCTAGATCTGCGTCGAGTTTATCAAAAACCGGTTCTCCTAACCCCGCAGGAACACCAAATGCTATGGTTTCCACCACACCACCAACAGAATCTCCTTTTTCCTTGGCATCCATGATCTTATCTTCCATGATTTTTGCAGCCTTCTGATCAGCGCAACGCACCATGTTCTGCCCCGCATACTCTTCAATGTTGCTGTAAGCAACGTGTTGGGCCTTCACATCACCCACCTGGGTTACGTGGGAAACCACCTTGATATCCAGTTGTTCCAGGAGCTTTTTGGCCACTGCTCCACCAATCACATGACCAATGGTGTTACGGCCACTACCACGGCCACCGCCACGGTAATCATAAAAACCGTACTTGGCAGTCCAGGTGTAATCACCGTGACCGGGCCTTGGCTTATTACGGAAGGGCTCATATGCAGATGAATCAGCATCTTTATTGTACACCACACCAGTTATGGGCGTGCCATCTGTTTTACCCTCAAATATCCCGGATAAAACTTCAACCTGGTCAGTTTCTCCCCGGGGAGTGGTGATTTTACTGGTCCCTGGCCTCCTGCGATCCAGTTCCCTTTGTATATCCTCAGATGATAGTTCCAAACCCGCCGGGCAACCATCAATCACTGCCCCCAGTGCAGTGCCGTGGCTGGACCCGAAGGTGGTTACCTTAAATAAATTCCCTATGGTGTTTCCGGCCATTTAAATCCACTTCCTAAGTTTTAATTTACAATTTGGGTGAATAAGATTATAAATGAATGTTAGGTTATATTTAAGATAATTATTAAATGTTTACTTAACGAATAATTAATTAAATATTGGCTGAAATAGAATAATTAATTAAAGGTTAGGTGAATGGGATAAATAGAATTATGGTATTCTATTTACTATTTTTATCTGTACTATATTTATCTTAAAATGAACCAAATTAGTATCACTAATAAATTTAATCCAAACCTAATACAACCCCCATAGTATTAGCTACAGGTTTATTTCCTCACGTAAGCAATGCAATGTGTGCCATTAACTTTTCCTATTATGTTTCCATCTTCATCATTAAAAAATTCTCTTTCTAAGTCTTCGGAGGTTAAACTTCGTATTAACTTAAGATTTTTATTTTCTAAAAATAATCCCAGTTCCCCTTTTTCTATTCCAAAAGACCAGGGTTCATTTTCTTTTTTAACCCCTTTGAAAACTTCAGATTCACCGTAGTAAAGATTTTCACCCCTCAAAACAGAGGAATACACGTAATCAAAAACAATTTCACTACCTGCTCCTGCAAATTCATTTATTATATTAAAAGTATTATCAATGGCCTCACTGTCCAGATACATGGTTAACCCTTCCAGAATAAATAGGGATTTTTTATTTCTATCAAACCCATATTCCGATAATTTGTCTTTAAGGGATTCTTTATTAAAATCAATGGAAATAAAGACTATGTTTGGATTTATTACAACTCCCCTCTTTTTAAGTTGATCAATTTTTGATCTTTGTGTAACTGGAGCGTCCAATTCGAAAAATACAGTTTTCTGGTTTAAGCCTTGAAACCGAATTCCCCTGGAATCAAATCCAGCACCGAATATCAATATTTGATCAAAATCATTGGCAATTGCCCCTTGAAAAACAGCATCAATGAACTTTGTTCTGGCAATTACATATTCATACATACCTGGAGGGAAAAATCTCTTTTTAAAAATATTTCTTAGAAAATCAATTTTAAAAACAGGTGAAAAGAATTTAGGGATCAATTTAGGAGCTATATTATCAAAACTCTTATATTGGGGTGATTTTTCATGAAAAGAGAAGGTTCTTATTAAACAGGTAAATTCAGCAGTTCTTGAAATCTTGTTTTCGATTCTTTTCTCCATCATATCACCTAAAAAGTTATCCAAAAAAATATATCCACATCATCATTCATTCACTGATTTTTTCATTCATGATTTTGTAATAGCATATAATGCCTGGTTATAGATTTTATCATGTTTAATAACACTTCTTTTTAAAATACCTTCATGGATGAAATTATTTCTCTCCAACACTCTCCGGGAAGCCGTGTTATGTTCAAATGGTTTGGCAAATATCCTTTCAAATCCTAATTGGTTGAATCCGTATTCTAGAATTCCTTTTATGGCAGAGGAAGTTATTCCTTTACCCCAATAATTTTCACCTAACCAGTAGCCGAGTTCGGCTGATATTCGTTCTATATCACTACCCGGAGCAAGCCCTATGCCTCCCACTGCCTGGTTGTTAATGGCAATGGCGAAATTATGTTGTGGATCATCACTGCAGGCCACATTGATCCATGCTTCACCGTGCTCTGGGGTGTATGGATAGGGGAAGCCATCCCTCATGTTAGTGGCAATACGGGAGTTGTTGGCATTGGCTACTAAACTAGTAACATCCGAAGACTTCCATTCTCTTAAAAGACATGTATCACACTTAATTATCATTATTATTACTCCGTTATTCTATTAATTTCTTCCTCTATATAATAAACCCAGTCATAACTAACTTCCCCCCCCCCAGATATCCACCATATCTTTAAAGGAGTGGAATAGTAAAAATTTAGTTGCTAGATTAATGTAGGATTAATCAATACTTTATGTAAAAATGATTTAATACACTTAATGAAGAATTTATCAAAAACCTTGACGTAAATTGATTTAATACACTTAATGAAGAATTTACCTTTAACCTTGAAGTAGAATTGATCTAATAACCGGGTTTTTTCCATGAACGAATCAATAATTTTCAAGATATATGAAAAACTTTACCATATTTATGGTCCCCAGGGATGGTGGCCATTGATGGACTTAGAAACTGAAAATCCAGATAAAACCGGGGCTACCCGAGGTTATCATCCATTAAATTATGATTTACCCCGAACACCAGAACAGAAGTATGAAATTATTTTAGGCACTATTTTAACCCAGAATACTGCCTGGACCTCTGCTGAAAAGGCCCTAGAAAATCTGAAAAAACTGGACGTGATTCATCCAGAAAGATTGCTTTTACTGGATGATGAAATATTAAAGGGTGCTGTGCGTCCTGCAGGATTTTTAAACCAGAAATCAGTTTACCTTAGGAATATAAGTCAATTTTTCCTGTCACTAAAAGATAAAACACCCACTCGAAAAGATATTTTGAAAGTAAAGGGTGTTGGAAATGAGACTGCAGATTCCATATTACTATATGCCTACAGGAAACCGGAATTCGTGGTTGATGCCTACACCAAAAGGATTTTCAGCCATTTGAGACTGGTGGATGAAAAAATAAGCTATATGGACTTGAAAAAGCTTTTTGAAAATAATCTACCGGAAAACGTGCCTATCTATCAGGAATATCATGCTTTGATAGTGGAACACGCCAAAAGACATTACAGTAAAAAACCCTACAGTGAAATTTTGGATATTAAAAAAGGGTGAAATTAAAAAGAGTGAAATCCTGTTTCTGCGGTGAATTCCTGTGTAACTAATCTTTTTCCAAGTAACCCAGTTTTTTCTGTTGTCTTTTAATTTTTTCCTCCAGAAGAGTGTTTTTAAATAAAATCTCCTCCTGCCTTTTAACACGTTCGGTGATATCAATGGAGAGAATAAATATTCCCTCAGAAGCCGGGTGAACTCGGAGTTCAAACCAACCTAAAGTGCCATCAGGGTATGTAAATTTATTATCAAAGTGATTTGAAGTGCGTTCTTTCATACAACGCTTCAAAACATCACATAACTCAGTATCTTCAATACCAGGATACATCTCCATCATGGTATGACCCAAAAGTTCATCCTTTTTAAAGCGCCCATGCCTGGCAACCGCCTCATTGACATAAAGATAGCGCCAGTTGAAACCAATAATCTGGCAACCCTCCACCATATTATCAAGAACACTTCGATATTTCTCTTCACTTTTTTTAAGGGCTTCTTCAGTATTTTTTAGTTCAGTTATATCTAAAAGAGACCCAACACTCTTTTTGGTGTCGGGAATCAAGCCAATATCCAAATGGATATTTTTAACATCACCATTCCTGTCAATGAATCTAAAATCATAAATTAATGGTGCTAAACCAGGGCCAACTCTACGTAAACGATGATATTCCTTCATTCTTTCAAGATCATCTTTATCCACAAACTCAGTCCAGCTCTTCTTACCTTCAATTTCTTCACGCGCATAACCACTCAAGCTTTCAAATTCACTGTTGGCCAGAGAGATAGTAGTATCTTCTTCAATAATTACAGTTGCGGTTCCTGTATGTTCAAAAATAGCCTTATAATAATTTTCTGAATCTTTAAATTCATTTTTAATCTTATTTTTAATCTTATTTTTATAAATAGCAATTTCAATAGCATATTTTAATTCTTCAGCTTCATACGGTTTAATTAAATAGCTGTAATGTTCTGTTAAATTATTCTGAACCTTGACATCTTCAGAATCAAAAATTAAAAATATGCCCGGCATATTGGGAGTTTTTATTTCCTTTAATACTTCAATATCATGGGGATCGGTTCCCATACCCACATCTATCAAAATAAGATCGGGCATCAAATCCTCATGCAAATCTGTAATAGCATCCACAATACTAGTACTATGAGAAACAGAATACCCCAAAGATTCTAAAACAGGTTTAGTGTCTGATGTTAAAGCATCGGCCCCCACTAAAAAGATTTCCACATCACCCATTCTGATACCCTATACTATATTGGTTGAGCTTTTATTTAATAATGTGTATTTTGGGTTTTTAGAAATTGAAAGGGTCAATTTGACCTTAAAAAGTATATTAAATCATGTAATTCTTTTTTTTAGACTGAAATTGGTTTAATTTAAAAAATGAAAATTAGATGGGGCTTGAATGTTATCCCAAGCTAAAAATAAATATAATATCCCTAAAAATAATATAATAACCTTGAATATATAAACCATAAGAAATCTCTTAAACCATACGAACTCTCCCTTAATTGACCAGCAAAATAGAAGCGAGAGAATTCAGAAATACCTAGATAATTTCTAAACGGATAATAATTGAAAGGTAATTATCTAAAAAGGGATAATAATTGAAAGTGAAATAATTTTTTTAAAATCTCATTATCGGTTGAACAAGATTTAAGAAATATTTTCCAATTAATGATTATATGGTGATATTATGCAATTTCCAACCCGTCGCATGCGCAGACTTAGAAAAACCCCCCAGATAAGGAAAATCCTCCAAGAAACAACTTTAAATGCCGAAGATTTCATTTATCCCCTGTTTATAAAAGAAGAACTGGAAGAAGGGTCCGGGGAACACATTGATACCATGCCAGGGCAGTATCGTTACAGTTTGGAGGATGCAGTAGATGAAGCAAAACGGCTGGAAAAATTGGGACTTCAATCAGTTCTGTTATTTGGAATGCCTGAAGAGAAGGATGAACTGGGAACATCAGCTTATGCCACTGATGGTATAGTTCAGCAAACTGTCCGGCGCTTGAAAGCAGAGACTGATCTGGTGGTCATCACCGATGTCTGTCTCTGCCAGTACACCACCCATGGTCACTGTGGAATAGTGGAAAAAGGAGAGATCCTCAACGATGAAAGTCTACGTTTACTGGCTAAAACCGCTCTTTCTCATGCGGAAGCCGGTGCAGATATAGTGGCCCCATCAGATATGATGGATGGTAGGGTGGAAGCCATTCGTGAAATGTTAGATGATGGAGGGTTCCAGGACACACTGATCATGTCTTACGCTGCTAAGTACGCATCAAGTTTCTATGCACCATTCCGGGATGCAGTTTGCTCGGCACCATCATTTGGGGATCGTAAAACACACCAGATGAACCCCTCCAACATTGAGGAAGCTCTACTAGAGGTGGAATTAGATCTCAATGAAGGAGCAGATATTGTAATAATCAAACCAGCCATGGCATATCTGGACGTGATTCATCAAGTTAAGGAAGAGTTCAGGATGCCTACCGCCGCATACCAGGTTAGTGGAGAGTATTCCATGCTTAGAGCAGGAATTGATGCAGAATACCTTACTAATGACGCCATTTATGAGTCGTTACTGTCCATTAAACGAGCTGGAGCAGATTTAATCATATCCCACTTCGCCCCTGACTTTCTGGAAGGAAAACTGGATGAAGGCTGTTAATCCAGATTTATAGATTTAATATGGGCATTAATTAATCGTTAACATTAATTTTAAGTGTTTTGACGTTAAATAAAGTAGTAATAAACAACCATTACCAAAAAATAATTATTACTTATTGAGGTGAACTCCATTGGAATCCAGTTATGTTGCAAAATGCGCCCAGATAGCTTCTGTGCTTGAAGTGAGCGGTCATCCAAAACCAGGTAATGTACACCGCACCCGGAACTTCTCCGATATGGTCTTTGAGGATTTTCTTCTCAGTGGAATAGCCATTGGGAAGACCATGGAAAAAGCAGCAGAAAGAGGGTTTAAATACCATAACCGGTCCGAAAAATGGGATAAAATTGGATTAGGTGAGCTGATTCTTGAGGCAGTGACTGAAACCGACCATTGGGTGGCCAACAACACCAACCTGGGTATTGTAATGTTACTCACTCCTATTTCGGTAGCCGCCGGCATGTTCGACGATATAAATAGTTTCCGGGAGATAATTGACCAGATCATGAGATCCACCACCCCTGAAGATGCAGTTAACCTTTACCGGGCCATTAACATTGCCGCTGCAGGGGGAATGGGCCAACAGGATGACCTGGATGTGTCAGCAGAAAGCTCCCTCCAGAAATTACGGGATGATAATGTGAACATGTTCAGCGTGCTGGAGATGTCATCAGAATGGGACAAACTGTCATACGAACTAACCCATAAAATGCCAGTTACCTTCGAAATTGGGTATCCTACCTTTAAAAAAGTTAAATCAGAATATGAAACCAATCAAGCCACAGTGCAGACATTTTTAACCATTTTATCACAGGTTCCAGATACCCTTATAAGCCGCAAGTTCGGAGACCATAAGGCAGAGGAAGTTAGGGCTAGTGCAAAATCTATATTGGAAGAAGGTGGAATATTAACCAAGAAGGGAATATATTCTGTGGAAAAATTCGACCAGGAACTGATAAGCAATGGTTTAAACCCAGGCACCACTGCAGATTTCACTGCTGCATCTATTATGATTGCTTATCTTGATGGTTATAATGATTATAAAGTTAAGCTTCAATGAATAATTAAATCCCCATAAATAAACAAATATTTAGAATAAAATAACATTTAACAAATTAACGATTACCGAGGTTTTAAAATGCTGGATAAGATAATTAATGAAATGCACCTCTACGAAAAGAAAGTTTTAAAAGCTTTAGGGGAAGTAGGAGGACAGGCCCTACCAGAAGATGTGGCTAAAAGTACAGGATTAGACATAAAACAGGTTATGAGTGCCGCCGGTGCACTGGAATCCAAAGGGATCATAGATATAGAACGTGATGTGGAGGAAGTCCTGAGTCTGGGCCCATCAGGATCTACCTATGCCCAGGATGGGTTACCAGAAAGGAAAATCTTAGAAGCACTCCACCAAGACCAGACCATTCACATGAAGGACTTGGCTAAGAAGTCAGGAATTGAACCTTCTGAAGTTAAAATAGCCATTGGATGGATCATGAAGAAAGGTTGGGCAGTCCTAGATAAAGGAAATGTTACCATAACACCGGATGGTGAAAAAGCCCTAGAAAAACCAGGTATTGATGAGGTTCTCCTCAAGACCATTATGGATTCCACCAAAATCTTGACCCTGGGTGGCCTTTCAAACTCCCTTAACGAAGGATTTCAGTTACTTAAAAAAAGAAAAGGACTCATTAATTTAAACAAAAATTCAAGTTACACTCTTTTTGTAACTAAAAAGGGACAGGATATCCTGGATCATGGTTTCGAGATACGTGAAGAAGCCACTCAGCTTACCCATGACCAGCTTAAAACAGATTCCTGGAAGAGCCTGCACTATCGGGGTTATGATATTAAAGCAGAACATCCCCTGATCTATCCTGGGAAGATGCATCCCCTGCAGAGGACCATTCAAGAGATCCGTCGTATATTCTTGAACCTGGGTTTCACAGAATCCAGGGGCACCATCCTTGAATCCGCATTCTGGAATTTTGACTGTCTCTTCCAGCCGCAGGACCATGCTGCCAGGGAAATGCAGGATACTTTCTATGTTAAATCTCCCCAAAGCACTCAGTTACCCTCAGATGAAATGGTGCAGAAGGTAAGTCAGACCCATGAAGATGGTGGTGACACTGGTAGTGAAGGGTGGGGTTACCACTGGGATGTGGATGTAGCCATGCAATCCGTGCTCAGAACCCATACTACATGTGTATCAGCCCGTTACCTTGCAGAAAATGAACCACCCTTAAAGATGTTCTCGGTGGGCCGTGTATTCCGCCGTGAAACCATAACCTACAAGCACCTCCCTGAATTCCACCAGGTGGAGGGTATTGTGGCAAGTGAGGAGATAAACTTCAAGAACCTCCTGGGAATAATCAAGGAATTCTACCATCAAATGGGCTTTGAAGTCCGCTTCCGACCCGCCTATTTCCCCTACACCTACCTGTCCACTGAATGTGAGATTTACCTGCCTGAGAAGGAGAGCTGGATTGAACTAGGAGGATCCGGAATGTTCCGTCCCGAGGTCTTAGAACCACTGGGCATAGAAACACCAGTAGCCGCATTTGGCCTGGGAATTGAACGCTTGGCCATGATACAATTGGGGATCAAGGATATCAGGCAGTTATATCAGAGTGACCTGGGATGGCTGCGTAACCTACCAGTAACCCAGACTTACAAGTGAAAATAGCAAAAAAATCTATATTTGAAGTTACCCTGAAAACGTAAGTTTCAGGTAGGATGAAGGGGTTCAGGAAGGATTAATAGGGGGAGAATTATGATAAAACAATACATTGCCCTGGGTGCAATCGTTATTATCATGTTACTGGCCATTGTAATTAGTCTAGACTTATTACCGCCCAGTACAATACCCCTTGATTCGGTGGAAGTTACAAACTATCAGGGACAGCAACTATCATCGGTTAACGACTTCCGTGAAAACTCCATTAAAGGACCCCAGTACGTGAATGTCACCAGCTATCATCTAGAAGTAGATGGACTGGTGGCCAATCCTAAAAATTACACCTATGACCAGGTTAAGAATTTTCAGAGTTACCAGAAAGTGGTTAAACTGGACTGTGTGGAAGGATGGAGTGTGAATATACTCTGGCAGGGAGTACTGGTAAAGGATATTCTTAATGATGTGAAACCATTACCCACGGCCAACACCGTTATTTTTTATGCAATTGATGGTTATTCCACCTCTTTTCCACTGGAATACCTCCAGAATAACCAGATATTAATGGCCTATAAGATGAACAATGCCACTTTACCTCCACAGAGAGGATTCCCATTTCAGCTGGTGGCAGAAAGCAAATGGGGATATAAATGGATAAAATGGATTAACCGGATTGAATTATCTGATAATCCTAATTACCAGGGTTATTGGGAAAGCAGAGGTTATTCCACAAGCGGTAACCTCAATGAAAGCTTTTTAAAATGAAAAATAATTTAAATGATTCCATCAATAAATATTAAATTAAAACACACCTCAGAGTTGTTTAAAATGGACAGGAAACCCACCAAAAAAGCTGTTCATATAACTTTGATAATTTTGATATTCATTGTTATCATTTCTGGCCTGGGAATAACATATTACAGAAGTATAGAACTTATCACTGGAGGTTTACTGGACAAAACACTTTCTTTCCAGCTACACACCATCTTATTTTTACCATTTCTTTTTATACTCCTTATTCACATCTTTTTTTCATGGTTATGGCCTAAAAAATAAAGCAACAATAAATATAAAACAAGTGAAGACCAATACATATACTTAAATAATTTGATCTTTAACTATACTGATAGTTTATATTGATATTCTAATTATAATGATAACTACATCCATCCTTACTACTACAAACCTTACTGATTACTACATCATTTTAATAACCATTACACAGTTCCAATAAATATACAATAAAAATTGACAAATCACATACCCATTTTCTAAAGATATTTTTTCTATTAATAATTATTCCACATCTTAAATGAGAATCTAGTCCTAACTAGAAATTTAAAAAATAAATATCCTGAAAATTTAGATGGAATATTCCAATATTTAAGGTGAATATGGTTTTAGAGGATAAACAGAATTATAGATGGTAAAAATGGGTTATAATAATATTTTTGATGCCAGGATTCTGGATCTGGCCCTGGAAGTTGAGGATCACCTTATAATATCCGATCTTCACCTGGGATATGAAGAAGCACTGAACTACCAGGGTATAATGATACCCAAATTCCAGTACCCCAAGATCATTAAGAGAATGGAAAAAATCCATTCCCAAAGCAATTGTACCAATATTATCATTAACGGTGACCTCAAGCACGAATTCGGCAAGATAAATCGCCAGGAGTGGGAAGAAACCCTGAAATTCATTGATTACCTTAAGGAGCGTTTCCTAAAAATCATCCTGATCAAGGGTAACCACGATCCCCTGACACCCATAATCGCCCAGAAAACAGGACTAGACGTGTACCCCCATTATTCCACTGGTAATTTCCTAGTGATGCATGGGGATAAGATTCCTCTAAAATGGGATCAAATCACCGAAAAAAACATTATAATTGGACATGAACACCCTTCAGTTGGTATTAGAAGTGGTGAAAGAATGGAGAAGGTTAAATGTTTCCTGGCCGGAGACTTTCGGGATAAAAAAATGATCGTAATGCCTTCCTTTAACTTCATCACCGAAGGTTCCGATGTTCTCCATGAAAGACCGCTCTCACCATTTTTAAAAGAAGTCAAACATGAAGATCTGGAGGTTTTTGGAGTTGAAAACTTTGAAACCTTCTATTTTGGTAAAATAAGTCATCTTTTAAAGGTTCAACAGGAACCATACCCATATGATTCTCATTTTATAGAATTTTAATGAGTAAGGTCATGAAAACAACTCTAAATCCTTAAAAAACACCCCTATTATTAAACAATCCACAACCCTTAAAACAAACCTAAATCCATAAAACGAGCATAAATCCATGAAAATGTCCTAAATCACCATTAATAGAGATTATTAAAATTTAAGATAACATGATAGTAAGACAGGATAAAAAATATTCTGATAAGGATATTTATAAGATTTTACATCCTTGGGCTCGGGAATGGTTCCAGGGAAAGTTTAAAACCTTTTCTGAGGCACAGCGCCAGTCAATTGTAGATATACACCAGGGAAAAAGTGTACTGGTCTCATCACCCACTGGTTCTGGTAAAACCCTCACCGCCTTCTTGTCCATAATCAGCGAACTCACCCGTCTGGCTGAACAAGAAATCCTGGAAGACCGGGTTTACTGCCTGTACATATCACCCTTGAAGGCACTGGATAATGATATTGAAAAGAACCTTGAAGAACCCTTAACTGAAATTGAGAAAATATCAGGCCGCAAACTGGGAATCCGTAAGGCCGTGCGCACCGGTGACACCAGCCAGTATGAACGGTCAAAAATGCTCAAAACCCCGCCCCACATTCTCATTACCACACCCGAATCTCTTTCCATCCTCCTCTGTGCACCCAAGTTCAGGGAGAAACTATCCAAGATTCGCTACGTGATTATAGATGAAATACACTCCCTGGCTGAGAACAAACGTGGCACACACCTCAGTCTGAGTCTGGAGAGACTGGAACACCTCACTGGAGGATTTGTACGCATAGGTCTCAGTGCCACGGTACACCCCCTGGAGAGGATGGCTGAATTTTTGGTGGGCTACTCCTATGGCCAGCCACGTGACTGTCTCATTGTGGATGTGAATTACCTTAAACAGCTGGATATGGAAGTTATCTGCCCGGTTAAGGATATCATAGCCACAGAACCTGATGAAACCAACAAAGCCATGTACCGGATGCTCCACGATCTCATCCAGGAACACCAGACCACACTGATCTTCACCAACACCCGTAGTGGTACTGAAAGTGTGGTTTTCAACCTTAAAAACAGGTACCCCGACAGTTACCATGACCAGAATATCATGGCCCACCATTCCAGTCTCTCCAGGGAGCTACGACTGGAGGCCGAAAACAAGTTAAAGGAGGGGAAGCTGAAGGTTGTGGTATCCTCCACCAGCCTGGAGCTGGGAATAGATATTGGTTACATTGACCTGGTGGTGCTGGTTTCCAGTCCTAAATCTGTCTCCCGAGCACTGCAGAGAATAGGTCGAAGTGGTCATCAGTTACATGAGAAATCTAAGGGTAGAATGATGGTAGTGGACCGTGATGACCTGGTGGAATGTGCCCTCATCCTTAAAAATGCCATGGAGGGAAAGATCGATGAGATACACATCCCTGAAAATTGTCTGGATGTTTTATCTCAGCAGATATATGGTATGGCCATTGAACAGCGCTGGGACCTGGATGAAGCCCTCCAGCTCATCAAGGGAAGTTACCCCTACCATGACATGAATAAAGAGGATTATCGCAGTGTCCTGAGCTATCTTGCCGGTGAGTACACCCGCCTAGAGGACCGTTACGTCTACGCCAAGATATGGGTGGACTGGGATGAAAACCGCATGGGAAAACGGGGAAAACTGGCCCGTATGTTATACTCAACCAACATTGGAACCATACCCGACCGCAGCGCTGCGGTGGTGAAATGTGGCGGAGAAGTGGTGGGCCGTATTGAAGAGGACTTCATGGAAAAACTCAAAAAAGGCGATAGTTTCGTTTTAGGCGGGCGTATCTACCGTTTCAATTATGCCCGGGGAATGAGTGTTAATGTCAGCCCTGCCTCTGGCCCTCCCACCATTCCCTCCTGGTTTTCAGAACAGCTCCCCCTATCCTTTGATCTGGCCATGGCAATTGGGAAATTCAGGGGCATACTGGAGTGGGAGTTTAAAAAGGGAAGGAGTAAGGAGGAAATCATTGAATTCATACACCAGTACCTCTACCTGGATCACAACGCTGCCAACTCCATTTACCAGTACTTCCGGGAGCAGTACCTCTACGCAGTGGCACCCAACCTTAAAACATTACTGGTGGAGTATTACACAGGTTTTGGTGGCCGTAAGTTTGTGGTGTTCCATTCACTCTTTGGTAGAAGGGTGAATGATGTCTTAAGCCGTGCTCTGGCTTACGTTATTGCCAGAAGATACCGGCACGATGTGATGATCTCCATCTCAGATAACGGGTTCTACCTTTCCAGTGAAGGTAAGATCGGTGCCCTGGAGGCTTTCAAGGAGCTCACATCTGAAAACCTGGAAGAATACCTTAAAGAAGCAATTGACCGTACCGAAACACTGGCTGGACGGTTCCGGCATTGTGCTGGACGTTCCCTCATGATCCTCCGGCGTTACAAGGGTCAGGAAAAGTCCGTGGGTCGTCAGCAAGTTAAAGGTAAGATATTATTGAAGTTTGTCAAGGAACTGGACCCCAATTTCCCCATTCTCAAGGAAGCCAGAAGAGAAGTAACCGAAGACTTCATGGATGTTAAGAATGCCCTGAACGTGTTAAAAATGATTGAAAATGGCAAAATGGAGATCAAACACATAAATACCAAAATACCATCACCATTTGCTTTCAACCTGGTATCCCAGGGATACCTAGATGTCTTAAAGTATGAAGAAAGGATAGAATTCATTCGAAGGATGCATGAAGCCATTATTAAAGAAATAGATGGGTAACTACTTTTTTCAAATCTTCAATAAATCATAACCCATTCTATCCTCTTTTCATTAGGAATCCTCTTTTAATTAAGATCTGCCGATACTCCATCATTATAATTTATAATCCATCATTATAGTTTAAATAATCCTGAGCTATAATCAATGTTAAATTATCATAAGTCGTAATCAATTAAATAATAAAGAGCCATGATTGACAAGACATAATGGCAACGGTGACGTTAATGACAAAAAATAATATATCCGAGTCTAAACCATGTTTTATTAGAGTAGTATGGTGTGATAATGCCAATATCATCCGGGCAAAGGCAGTTTGCGTAGATTCAGTGGAGGATCAGGAAGTCTCAGTTGGTATTTCCCGTGGCCAGCAGGGAGTTCCAGTGATGTATGATGGGGTGGTAGCAGGCTGCGGCCTGGATCCAGTGGGGGAAATAACATTACAGGGCGATATGTCTACTTTAACACCAATACCCTATGCTCCAGGTCATGCCAGGGTTATGGGAGATATGTTCCATGAAGGGAAAGTTTGGGGTAACTGTCCCCGTGGTTTTTTGAAAAAAATGATGGCCACTCTTCAAGAGGAAGGTTTAGAGGTTAAAGCAGCTTTTGAAAATGAATTTTACCTTTTAAAACATGATGAGGAGGGAAAGAGGGATAATAAGAATGGTAAAAATAATAAAAATACCAATAATAACATGTCAATTAAACCATCCGAGTTTACCCCCTTTGCATCCACCTACTCTATGGATTTAAACCACCACATCATCAGCGATATAGTTGAAGCCTTAATTGCCCAGAACATCACTGTCTGTCAGTATTATCCCGAGTCAGGCCCAGGTCAGCATGAAATAACTATACTGTATTCTGATGCACTGAGTGCTGCTGATAATCAAATTGTATTCCGGGAGACCGTTAAGGCCATTGCCTCCAAACACTGCCTTCGAGCATCATTCCTTCCCAAAATATTCCCAGATACATCAGGTAATGGCTGCCATCTTCACCTTAGCCTGTGGCAGAATGATGAGAATATTTTACATGACACTGAAGCTAAGTATGGTCTTAGCAAAACTGGGGAACAGTTCATAGCAGGGATTTTGTATCACTTACCTGCATTGATGGCCATCACCACACCTATACCCCGATCTTACCGCAGGATACGTCCCCAGATGTGGAGTGGGGCTTTTCAAGTGTGGGGTTTCAACAACCGTGAAGCTGCCATCAGGGTGATCAAAGAAGAGAACGGTACCATAAGACACTTTGAAATAAAATCAGTGGATGCATCTTCCAATCCCTACCTGGCCCTAGGGGGAGTTCTTGCCGCCGGAATTGATGGTATCCTGAAGAAAATGACACTACCCCAACCAGTGCAAAGGGATCCGGCCACTCTTTCAGTGGTAGAAAAAGATAATTTTGGAGTTAAACTACTTCCAGGCAATATGAAAGAAGCACTGGACAAATTAGAAAAAAATGAGGTTATTTTAAATGCCATGGGAATGGATCTTAGGAAATCTTACCTGGCAGTTAAAAAAGCAGAATATGAAGCTCTGCAGAAGTTACCTTCAGGAAAAGAAGTGGATTTACTGCTTGAAAAATATTAATTTAAGACTTTTATCATATTATGATGAGAGTAAGGGTTTTATAATGAAAATAGGAGTTTATAATGAAAGTGAGAGGGTTTATAAATAGTGGTTCCTTGGAAACTTTAAACCCATTGAATCAGGTTCCCCCTTTTTAAATTATAATAAAAATGGAGGTTCCTTGGAAATGGATGTTATCAGTTTCTGGGCAGCCTCCACTTCTGAGGGTTTCCCACTAACTGCAATCCATATTGAGCCTTCTGCACCGACAACTCCCCCTGCAGCTACAAGTTCTGCATTGGCACCGGTTAAACTGGTTATGGCTTCAATTTCAGTGAAGACCTCACCCACCACTGGCAGGAGACTGGGCCCATGGGCATCAGGAGAGTTAAGTTTCAGGGCAAGATCATCCAGATCACCAGTGATGCGTTTTTCAAGTCCCACTGGAAGAATTAAACGTACCCTACGACCTACTACTGCCTGTATTGAAGCACCAATGGTCCCTCCCTGTGGATGGCCAATATAGATAGCGGCCTTTTTACTGGAAGCATCCAGTGCATTGGCACCCTTTAAAATAACATCTCCCATTTTCAAGTCATCAACTACATCAAATATGGTGAGGCCCTTCTTCCAGACACCTTTAACTATTACCACATCACCTGGAAATCCATTTTCATCATTCAATCGCCCAGATTCACAGGTAAGTCCCAGAGGAGGTAGTACGATCCCCCTGAAGAACCTTTCTCTGGAGAAATCTTTCTGTTGATCAAGGGATGATAGGATCTCCTCCGCCACATAGCCATTGGTTGTTCCAGCTATGATAACTACGGTCCCTGATTTAAGGGCACCTTTAATGGCCGAATTATCCTTTAATGCCTTCGCAATTAGTCTTTTACCTGCTGCTGGAGTAATCAAGAACTGTTTCATCTTTATCCTCCTTCTTAAATCTTTTTTAAGAATTATAAGCTATTTCTTAATCTGAAAATAGGCGTATTATTAATTTTATACTACCCTTCACCCTATTTAAAATTCTTCACCAATATTTAGAACACTTCAATACATTTAGAATTTTTATAATTCATTGTTACTAATGTTCTTTGCATTTCTAGTAATGTTGGAATATCCTACATATTCAGATAATAGAAACCTAATTATTCTAAAAGAAAGATAGTGTATTAAGGTGATAAAGTATGAATCAGGCTGATTTAATATCACTGTAATTGAGTAATATTCACATATTAGGGGATAAAAAGAGGTGTGAGTATGCCAAAAGTTATTCATTTTGAGATACCTGCAGAAAAACCAGAAAGGGCAATAGAATTCTATAGAAAGGTTTTCGGATGGAAAATAGATAAATGGCAAGGTGAATTTGATTACTGGCTGGTGGAAGCTGGTGAGGTAGATGAACCTGGAATTAACGGGGCAATAAAACCAAAAGAATTTGGTTCGATGATTAGCGATGTCATAAGTGTTGATTCCTATGAAGAATTTGCCCGGAAAATTGAAACTGAGGGCGGGAAGATGTTGACTGAAAAGATGGCCATTCCAGATATGGGGTACACTGGATCCTTCCAGGACACTGAAGGAAATGTTGTGGGCATAATAGAAGTTACCATGTTATTTATATCTCGTACCTTCGATGCACCACTGGAAAAGGTATGGGATGCATGGACTAAGCCTGAGACCCTTAAAAAATGGTGGGGTCCCAAAGACTACACCACACCGGTAGTTAAGAATGACTTTAAGGTGGGAGGCTCTTACCTCTATAGCATGCGATCCCCAGAGGGACAGGACATCTGGAGCACCGGTGTTTATAAGGAGATAGTTCCCCTGGAGCGGATTGTATCCACAGATAGCTTCGCTGATGCAGATGGTAATGTTGTCCCGGCTTCAAAGTACAAAATGAGTGGAGACTGGCCATTAGAGTTGATGGTAACGGTAATGTTCCAGGAAGAGGATGGTAAGACCCATATTACTCTGCAGCATACTGGTTTCCCGGATAATGAAAATAAGACATTAACAGAGGCAGGTTGGAATGAATCCCTGGACAAACTTACCCTTGCCCTGAGGTAGACCCGAAAATAGGAGGATCAGAACAAAAGCGGAAATATTTATTCACAAACTAAAAAAGGTGATTAATATGGCAAAAAATATGGCTAAAATTACCATAGAACCAAGGAAACAGGAAATATTAATAGAAAGAGAGTTTGACGCTCCACGAGAACTTGTTTTTAAAGCTTTAACCGATCACAAACTTTATGCACAATGGATAGGTCCCCGTGGACTTACCACAACCATTGAAACATTTGAATCCAGAAATGGTGGCTCCTGGCGTTTCACACAGAAAGACCAAGATGGCAATGAGTTTGCATTTCATGGAGTGAATCATGAAGTCAGCCCTGAAAGAATCATCAGCACATTTGAATTTGAAGGTCTTCCAGAGCCCGGTCATGTACTTCTGGACACTTTAAAACTAGAAAAATTACCCGGTAACCGGACAAAATTAACTGACCAATCTGTATTTCAATCTGTTGAGGATAGGGATGGCATGATACAATCAGGGATGGAACACGGGGTAAATGAGTCTTATGAACGTCTTGATGAAGTGCTGGAGAAGATGAAGAAATAAGCTGAAAAAAATGGATAAATAAAGGCTAGAAAAAGAATGAAATAAAAGCTGGAGAAGATGAAGATAATAAATGCTGGAGAAAATTAAAAAATTAAGGGAATGATTTATATGCAAAAGATCGTGCCATTCTTATGGTTTGAAGATAGTAAAGCTGAAGAGGCAGCTAATTTCTATACCTCCATCTTTAAACATTCAAAGATATTAAATACCATGCGATATGGGAAATCCGGCCCCGACCCTGAAGGAGCTGTTATGTCCGTCACTTTCCAGCTCGAAGGGCAGGAATTTTACGCATTAAATGGTAATCCTCAATTCAAATTTACTGAGGCTTTATCATTATTTGTGAACTGCGATACTCAGGAAGAGGTGGATGAGTTGTGGGAGAAGCTCAAAGATGGGGGAATGGAACTGGGACCAGGTTGGGTT
Source organism: uncultured Methanobacterium sp. (assembly GCF_963666025.1). NCBI lineage: Archaea > Methanobacteriati > Methanobacteriota > Methanobacteria > Methanobacteriales > Methanobacteriaceae > Methanobacterium > uncultured Methanobacterium sp. The sequence continues at coordinate 378,247 of NZ_OY762552.1, forward strand.
AAGGATAAATTTGGTTTAGCCTGGCAGATAATTCCCACAGTATTAGGTGAATATTTAAGTGATCCAGACCCTGAAAAGTCCCAGAGGGTAATGCAGGCCATGATGCAGATGAATAAACTGGATGTTGAGAAGTTAAAGCAGGCATATGATGGAAAATAGCCTAATAATTAAAAAAAAGATAAAAATAAATAGTTTTTCAAGAAGGAGGTATAGTTTATGGAAAAACTACATTTCTCAATTGTTATAGATACACCTAGAGAAAAAGTATGGGAAGTTATGTTTGGAGAGGAAACCTATCCCCTGTGGACTGATGTGTTTATGCCTGGCTCCCATGCCGTTGGGGACTGGAGTGAGGGAACTAAGATACTTTTCCTCGCACCGGATGAGTCAGGCAAAATGTCCGGTACTGTGTTCCGAGTAAAAGAAAATAAGCCTTATAAATTTGTCTCCATTGAAAACATAGGTATGGTAAAGGATGATGAAGAAGATATTACAAGTAAAGAGGCTACAGTGTATGCCGGTGCACTTGAAAATTACACTTTTAAAGATATAGATGGTGGTACTGAAGTTTTGGTGGATTTATCTCCAATTATGGAACTATCAGATGATTATAAAGAAATTTACCAAGAGATGTGGCATAATGCACTGCAAAAGCTCAAAGAACTGGCGGAGAAGTCATAATAAGCCATATATTATTCTGATTTACCTGAAAGATTCAGAGTAGCTAAAATAGGAAAGGGTATCCTGCTGAAATTGGAAAGGATACCTCAATCCAGTTTTACTGCACATACTGTTTAACATTTTCCCGGACAATAGCCGAAGCACCAAAGCTCTTTATTCCTTTTAACATTTCTGGGAATTTGTTTTTAGGAATCAAGACATTGACCTGGGAGAAGCTACTTCCAGCCACCACTGTGGGCTCATCAGAACAGTATTCATTGGAGAGAAGGAAATCTTTCACATCATCCACCCGCTGGTTGGCAATGTTGAATTTCACATCAAAGTATCTTCGAGCGTTGATTGCCCCGAATAACTGTTCAAATATTATTTTTGCTTTTTCTGCCTTTTCCTGAGTGCAGCTGGGACCCGCATATAACCCTGCACTGGATTCCATTATGGTTTCTAAGATTTTCAATCCTGCCTTTCGGAGGCTGCTTCCAGTCTGAGTGTTATCCACTACCAGGTCGGCACCTTTAGCAATGTAAACTTCAGTTGCACCGTCAGAGTTGATGATCTGGACCAGTTCATTGTCCCCATCCCACAGACCACGTACCTGAACTAATGGTTTGCTTTCCCCGAATAATTCTTGGTAACCCTCATTTTCCATGAAAAACTGCCTGGTGAGGTTGGGGTATTCTGTGAAGCACAATATAGGATTTTTCCTACCTTTATTGGCTCGGAAGAAGTCTGAAAGAGATTCATAGGGATCATCATTGGGTACTGCTACTATCAGCCGGGTTTGACCGTAATCCAGATCACCCACTTTCCTTATGAGTTTTCCTTCCACATTTACTGATTCTTCTCTGGCCCAATCTTCTCCGATGATAGCAATGTCCAGGATTTGCCGGTTAAGCTCTACTGGGGCACTTTGTGGCCGGGTTAGGAATCCTTTTATTTCAGGGTCATTTAAGATGATGATTTCATTTTCTTCCTTGCCGGGTTCGTATCCACGAACCTCATAACCGGCATCAACAAATAATTGGTAAGTGTTTCCCCTGTTAACGTTATTTAAACTTCCTTTAGGAAGGCCAAGTATTATTTTTTCCATTTTTTATAACTCCTTAAATAGTAAACCGAAATTAAGACCTTTGTAATGTTTAAACCTTTTTGTAATGTTAGATTTGAACCAATCTAGTTTTATTTAATTAAGTCCTTTATTTAATTAAGTCCGGATTATAATTTAAGAAAAACAATCTAATATAATTATTCTCTTAATTCTATTATCCTTATTGAAATCCATCTAAATTCTTTAAACCAAACCAGTTCTATAAAAAGAAATAAAACCCATAAATCAACTGCAAGTATCTTTAAAGAGACCAAACATATTTAAAACAGAACAACGGGTTTTAAAAAGAATAACAGAATTAAAACGAAAGAACAAACTTTAAAAAAATAAATTTACAATTGAAGAACTTATTAAAAGAATAAACTCATTAAAAAAGAAGAAAGATTTCCAAACTAGGAAATAATTATCAAAGAATGGGAGATTTAAAAGTTAAACCCCATATTGGTCAAAGTAGAGGAATAGTTGGTTAAGTTGTAGGTTGCAATAAACTTATCGTAACCCATGGTGTAAAGCATTACTATTCCAATAGCCCAAAAAATTCCTCCAATAATAAGGAATGCCAGTCCCCAGAATTTAGCCTCTTTTTCTTTCCGGGTTATTAAGTATAATCCAGAAGCTATAGCTAAGGGGAGGAAAAAAACTATACCAATAAGTCCAATGAGTTTGGATGCAAAGTATGACTTTTTGATCTGCTGTTTTTCTATGCTACTCTCAATTACGCTTCTTTCCCCATTTTCTCCATTGATGAGAGATTCTGGGTTTTTTGGATAGCCGCAGAACCTGCAGCGGTCTGAATTGTCAGGATATTCTACTCCACATTTTGGACATCGCAAATTTTTCACCTTATACTAAGTACTTTAATCCCTCATTTAATCTTATTGGATATTCAATAAAGGCCAGTGCGTTATAATAAAGATAAAAGACCCCATTAAAACCCCATTTTGGTTAATTATCACCATATTACGCATATTTATATTAGAAATGAGTTCCAACAGTCAGGTTTTCAAATACCATATGTTAAACCATAAGTTTGGCTTAAAAACTGCTGGAACTTGGTAATACTTGCATCATAAAATCTACGGGACTTATCCCAGGTGGGATTGTACACCCGAGGGTTCCAGACCACGAATGAATGGCCCACAACCCCATTAGAATAGGTCACCATTATTTAGATACTTACAAAAATTCACGGATGCACTAGGTTATCTGCATACCTGAATATACTCATTGGGGAGTATTAGTCAAAGGGGAAGCTAGTCACAGGAGAAACCCATAGATTTTAAAAATTCCGAATAAAAAAATAAATTTTGGTTTTGTAGAAACCCTTTTTTTTAGTTGATTTGTGTTGTTCTGTAGATGTTGTATATTGTGTTTTTGAGTTTGGTTTCTTTGTTTGATAGTTTTGTGCTTCTGCTATGGTTTGTGCCGTTGAATTTTCTTTTTATTGTTGAAAATATGCTTTCTATATTGTTTCTTTTTGCGTATATTTTGTTTCGGAATATTGTTGGGCTTTTTAGTCTGTATTGTCCTTTTTTTGCTCTGTTTTTGAGTGGTATTTGGTCAAATGCTTTGAGTTCTTCATTTATGCATTTTCTTATTGGTTCTGTGTCATATGCTTTGTCTGCTACTATGTAATCTGGTTTATACTTTTTGATTTGTCTTAATGCAGGTTTTGCAAATTGTGTGTCGTATTTTGGTCCACGTGATGTTTGATAATATAAAATAAGGCGTGTTTTTACGTCTATTGTTAAATGGTTTTTTATGTAGCTTTTTCTTTCTTTTTGCCGTATTTTTGCATAATACTTGTCTGCATAATCATTCGTAAAACCAGAGCCGTCCAATGCTATTATATCTGCTTTAATATCGTTTAATGATAATATTAAATGGTTAATTTCTCTAATTTGTTCTGAAGGTAGTCTTTTAAAAAATTTTTGGATCGTTGTAAAGTGCGGAACCTTTTTTATTCTCAAATATCTCTTAATTACGTCTGAAACATCAATAAAATCAATTATTTCACGATATGTTGATTTTGTGTAAATTTTCATTGCCAATATCGTGAATAAAGCATGTTGTGAATATAAATGATTTGAAAAAGCATTAGAATACTTATTTATCGCTATTTTAACATAATAATACGTTCTTTCGATGAATTTCACCAGTTTATTTTCTTTTAATTCACTATTCTTGTTTAAAACACTTTTTAAACATTGAATTTTAGAATTTTTAAAATTAAAATCCAAAAGATTTAATTGCTTTGAAACTCCACTATAAACAGGGGAATAATAGATTTCGCTAATCATAATAATATTATTCCCCTTTCTCATTATAAATACTTTAGCAACCTGTTTTAAAAATATGTAGCTATAATTTCAAGTAAAAACAGGAAAAACAAAACCTAAAACTAAAAAAATTTTTTTTATTACAAAAAAATCTACAAAAAACCTCAACTTCAAATAAAAAAAATAAGGGTTTCTACAAAGCCTAAATTTTTTAAAAAGGATAGTGAATTTATTTTAACATTTTAAGCAATTTTTCCCGCATAACATCTTCATCCATAACACATCCATCTAAGGATGCATTATAAATTTCTATAAATTTATCTATATCAAACTCATCTGAAATAGAAAATAAAGCCCCATATCCATCACTATCATGTTTTACTACATTATTATCTGCAAGTACTTTCAGATGGTGTTGGACTGTCCTGTAATTCAGATTAAGTTCATTAGAAATTTGATGTATATTGTAAGGTCTCTTGTTAAGCAAATTAATGATTTTAATTCGATTAAAGTTTCCTTTACTTTCAAAGAATAATCGTAAATAGGTAGTATTCATAAAATCACGTTATATGTTGTGTTAATTCCGGATAATGGAATTTAAATTTTTATTTTGTAAAATATTCATTTCTTATCAGTTGGTATTAGAGATGCTATGGTCTAATCTCCTAATAATGTTATTCTCGTTAATATGTATATAATTTGTATATAAATTGCAAATCAGCATTATAAAGTTCTAATTTAAAAAACAGGTTTGAAGAGATTTTTGTATTAAAAATCCAATCCCTATTGAAAAGGTGAAAAAATGAATAGAAAAATTATTGCATTAGCTGTTGCGTTAGTAATCATTGTTGCCGGTGCAGCATATGTTCTGGCAACCCAGAACTCCAATGTTCCAAGCTTAACAGTTAATAATTCCACCAATGATACCAGCAATGTTGCTCAATCTACCAGCAAAGTAAAACTTCACAATGACACCAGTCACAGCAGCAGTAATCATACTAAAACCAATGACACTTCTAATGTGAAAATATCCGCAGCACAGGCTCAAAAAATTGCTGTTAAAGCCATAAAAGATGACTTTGGAGAAACATACACAGCAGGTACTCCTACCCTTTACACAATCAAAGGAACACCATGGTGGCATGTGCCTCTAAACAATGCAAATGGTGGATACGTTGGAAGTTTAGATGTAAATGCCATTACTGGTGAAACTTCCGGTCAATGGTAAAATATTATTAATATTATTTCAATATTATTTTTTTAAATAAAAGGATTGACTCTGATTTTAGTCCTCTGCCAGTCTTGTTATCTTTAATTCACTAATTTCAATCCCAATATAATCTAATTTTATAGATGTCCATTCCAATGTAACCGAAGTTACAGATTCCAATTCCCATATCACCTAATTTTACAATTAAAATCTCCATATAACCTAATTTTACAATTTCAATCCAATATAATCTAGTTTTAGTCATGAGTCTAATGTAGCCTCATAATTACATTATCCAATTTTATTACCCATTTCATTACATTTTATCAAATTTCTTCCATTAAAATCAAGCTTCCAGTTAAATCAGGGGTTTTCAGTTTACTCAGTGTATTGGTTGAGGTGAGTTAACTCGTTATGTGTTAGTTGAGTAGTATTCGTTTGTATTTAGTTAGTACTTAGTAAAATTTTTGAACAGTAACACTTTAATAATAGTTAGATCATAATTAATAAAAAAAGGAACCGGGGGAGATCTATGATGAGAATAAGCATGTCGTTACCGAAAAAATTGTTAAACGAATTCGACGAAGTTTTGAAAGACAGAGGATATAATTCCAGGTCCAAAGGGATCAGAGACGCTCTAAAAGATTACATAGTCCGATACCAGTGGATGAGGGACATAGAAGGAGATAGGATAGGAATAGTGGCTGTTATCTACGACCACCATTATACCGGAGTACTGGAAGACCTCACCGATATCCAGCATGAATTCCGGGACTACATAAACGCCACCATGCACATCCACATGACTGGAAAAAACTGTCTGGAAGTAATAGTGGTCAAGGGAGAAGCCCAACAAATCCGTAACCTGACTGAAAAGATCATGAGACTGAAAGGAGTGGAACACGTTAAACTGACCACTGCTGCTGGTGGAGAACAATAAATAAAACCCTTACCCCAGGACTAAACTTTAAAAATAATTATTAATAAACACGCCGAGTCCTGGGCACCCCCTAATCTTTTAAAGGTTTTTCAATCATTTATTAAGCCAATGCATAGCTTAAACAGGAATTATAAGAATTAAGCAAAGAAAGTATTAACCAAAAAAATTTAGTATTATCTCTAATCCCCATTATTTTTTAGTATTTTCACCAGATACTGTCTTTTTTACTTTCCATAATGGTTTCAGGTTCAGCCATGGTCTCATTTTAATTCCACAATTTAATTTTTAGTAACTATTCATAGTTCCAGATTACTTCAGTTAATACACATGTTTTTAACACGAGAAAACTAAGGCATTATTAACAAAAAAAAGTAAGGGGATTAAAAATGGCACCTATATGTTCAAATTCAAATTGTGGTAATATTAAACGAGTTGAAGGGGATGTTTGCCCGGAGTGTGGAAGTCCTGCTAAAGACATGGGATTTAAAGAGGGTACATCAATGATAAAGCTTAAAAAAGAGACTATGAATCAGATAGAAGCTGAATCTCAGGAAATAACGGATCCGAAAACAGATGATAATGTAGATGACCAAGTAGATAATGAAATAAACACTGCAGTGGATGAACCTAACCCCGAAGTGATTAACACCAGTAAAGGGATAAACAGCCCCATATTAAAGATCCTGGTTTTTATTGGAGTGGTAATAGTTTTTTATATATTATTTACATCACTATTTTAATTTAAAATAGAATTATCGTTATTATTATCTAGGATATGATTATAAAAAAACGTAGCCCATCTTCACCCTCGCCAATACTTTAAAGTTTAGTTTCTATAATTTTTATAAAAAACCAGCATAAAATAAGTTTTTCTACTAATTATTAAAATTTTTAAAGTGTGTATCCTTCTTGGATTAGATAATCTTTCAACGTTTTTATGAAGTTTTCTGCCCTGAAAACAGCTTTTTCTGCTATTTCTGTCGTAATTGCTGAGTTAAATCCATAATCTCCTAAAGATCTATTTTGAAAGGCAGTATTAAAATCTCGACCAATCTCAGAGGGCAAAGGCCCATTTTTAACGAAGTAATATCCAAACTGAGATATGACCCCTTTGTGGGAAGAAAATTTCTCATTTTTTGTCAGTAAAACAGCCTCCGCCGCATAATACATAGAATAATAAGCTCGTGATACTGCAACATCTTCAAATCCGTTATCTAATAGAAGTTTAGAAGATTGGAGGTTTTTATCTGCTCGTTCTATCAATGTTTTAATTTTTTCTATCAAACCTTTATCCCCTCCATTTGAATATGATAATGGAGAGGCCACTCGTAATCCGAAAATTCGTCTTTTGAGAGAGGATAAAAAGAAACTAACTCACCATATTCCAATACAATTTGATAAATAACATTGTTCATCCTCTCGATTTCCCTAAATTTATCAACATCTCCCTTTAGAATTACTGCAATATCAATATCAGAATCATCAGTGGCATCATCCCTGGCAAATGAACCGTAAAGGATCATTTCCAGAAGCCTATCTCCATAAATTTTATTCAGGGCTTCTTTTATGTCCTTAAGAAGAGGTTTGATCTCTCCTATTGATCTTTTATGTTTCATTTTTCCACCACCTATCCCGACCTAACATCAATAGCATAGATAATATTTATCTTCAATAAATATTATAATTCATGGTTTTTTCAGTAATTTCAATTAATTGCTATTGAAAAAAATTTATTATTTTAAAATTAAGTGATCATCAACTTCGTTATAGAATTGTTTAACGAAGTAAAACAAAAATGAATTTCACATTTGTCTACAGCAAGAATAATTTCAGTATCAAATCTGCCCTATCCTTTGTAATTAGTTCCTATCTAACTTTCGTTAGATAGTTCCTAATTATTTATTTAAAGTTACAGCCTTTGACTGTGGATCTAATTTTGAACTATTCTCCAGCCGTTTTATGTATAGGTGCGCCCAGATATATGCAAATATACTTCCAAAAAGGTTTCCCATAATAATTCCCCACCATACTCCATTTTCTCCCCAACCAAGAAGGATTGAGAAAGTGTAGGCAAACACGCTGACAAAAGCCAGCTCCCGGAGTATGGTTAAAATAAGAGATGTTGTTCCTTTACCAACTCCCTGGAATACTGAACTGGACATAGCTCCGAATGGTAGGAATATGAAAAATAGGCACATTACCTGGATGAATGAAGCAATTGTGGGTGATAAATATGCACTTGTGGAACTGTAAGTGAATAGCATGGCAATATAATCTGCAAATACATATAATAAAATACTGGTTACTGCCACTACAAGAAGTCCGATCTTCAAAGAGTACTTATATATCATAGAGAGAGTTCCATATTTTTTAGCTCCATATGAAGCACCAACAACTGTAATCAGTGCAGTTCCTATACCTATTATTGGTGCCATGGCAAACATCACTACCCTCCAACCAGTAGTATAAACTGCAACTGCATCTGTTCCTGCAACCATGACCAGAATAGCATTAAGAACAATTGAAAGAATGGATATCACGAGGAATTCAACACTTGCTGGTAGTCCCACTCCTAAAATATTTTTAGTGATGGTTCTATCTGGCATAAAATCCTTAAATGAGAAAGAAATATAGGTGTTCCTCTTTACAAATAGCCAGTATACCAAAATAACAGCTACTAATGCTGTGGATATAAATGTACCCCATGCTGCCCCTGAAATTCCCCAACCTGCAACATAAATGAGTATGGGGTCAAGGACCATGTTCAAAACTGAGGATAATACCATTGCATACATCGCTCTTTTGACATCACCCTCTGCACGAAGTATGCCATAAGCTGCACCTACGAATAGCATTAAGATGGTTCCCAGAATAATAACCTGTGCATACTGAATTGCAAGATCTAATGTACTTCCTGCACCAAAAAGAATGAGTATTGGTTCAAGAAATACCAGCAGAACTACAGTCAAGATAAGTGAAATACCAATTGTAAGAACTAGTGTATGCATAGCAGCATTATTTGCAGATTTTTTATTGTTTGCACCAATATAACGTGATATCGCAGAAGCTGCACCCGCCCCTAAACCATTATTTAACCCCACAAGTATCAAGTATAAAGGGGTTACAAATCCAACTGCTGCTAACGCATTTCCACCAAGACCAGCAACCCAAATTGCGTTAACGATGTTGTAAAGTGACATTAAGATCATTGAAATGATCATAGGACCTGAAAGTTTAACCAGGGCTTTTTTAGGGTCACCAAGAATTGTAATGACTCCTTCTGTCTTATCATAATCCATAGAATCATTTGGAGTTAATGGTGTTGATTTATTCCTTTGCATTTAAATACAGCTCTTGTTAATTTAAAATTTTCCAATTTTAATCTGTTTTAAGGGATTAAGTGCGATTCCTAATTTTTTCAATACTGTTTTCAGCTAGTAACTTCATAAATTCCATTAATTTAGAAATTTCATCTTCATTTAAACCTTCACAAACTACCTCTTTCCATTCCTCATCAATATCCTTAATTTTGGGTATGATGTCCTCTCCCTTTTCGGTTAAGGAAATATGATATTTACGACGGTTTTCAGAGTCAATGGTACGACATAAAAATTCATCATCTTCCAGTTCTTTCACTATACGTGCAATAAATCCTTTATCTATTTGATGTATGTATGCAATTTCATCCTGCGTAATTCCTGGACAATTCGAAATCAACATTAAACAGGGAATGTGCCTGCCTTTAATGTTTAATCTTTTTGCTTTTCGATTTGTGAAGACAAGATGATTCCTGCAAATAATAGAAAGAAATATTTCTAGCTGAATATCTAAATCACCCATTTTATTTCGCAGATGCAAATCAATATCTTCCATTTTAGTACTCCTCTTATTTTTTTGGTTTTGTAGAAACCCTTTTTTTTAGTTGATTTGTGTTGTTCTGTAGATGTTGTATATTGTGTTTTTGAGTTTGGTTTCTTTGTTTGATAGTTTTGTGCTTCTGCTATGGTTTGTGCCGTTGAATTTTCTTTTTATTGTTGAAAATATGCTTTCTATATTGTTTCTTTTTGCGTATATTTTGTTTCGGAATATTGTTGGGCTTTTTAGTCTGTATTGTCCTTTTTTTGCTCTGTTTTTGAGGGGTATTTGGTCAAATGCTTTGAGTTCTTCATTTATGCATTTTCTTATTGGTTCTGTGTCATATGCTTTGTCTGCTACTATGTAATATGGTTTATACTTTTTGATTTGTCTTAATGCAGGTTTTGCAAATTGTGTGTCGTATTTTGGTCCACGTGATGTTTGATAATATAAAATAAGGCGTGTTTTTACGTCTATTGTTAAATGGTTTTTTATGTAGCTTTTTCTTTCTTTTTGCCGTATTTTTGCATAATACTTGTCTGCATAATCATTCGTAAAACCAGAGCCGTCTAATGCTATTATATCTGCTTTAATATCGTTTAATGATAATATTAAATGGTTAATTTCTCTAATTTGTTTTGAAGGTAGTCTTTTAAAAAATTTTTGGATCGTTGTAAAGTGTGGAACCTTTTTTATTCTCAAATATCTCTTAATTACGTCTGAAACATCAATAAAATCAATTATTTCACGATATGTTGATTTTGTGTAAATTTTCATTGCCAATATCGTGAATAAAGCATGTTGTGAATATAAATGATTTGAAAAAGCATTAGAATACTTATTTATCGCTATTTTAACATAATAATACGTTCTTTCGATGAATTTCACCAGTTTATTTTCTTTTAATTCACTATTCTTGTTTAAAACACTTTTTAAACATTGAATTTTAGAATTTTTAAAATTAAAATCCAAAAGATTTAATTGCTTTGAAACTCCACTATAAACAGGGGAATAATAGATTTCGCTAATCATAATAATATTATTCCCCTTTCTCATTATAAATACTTTAGCAACCTGTTTTAAAAATATGTAGCTATAATTTCAAGTGAAAACAGGAAAAACAAAACCTAAAACTAACAAATTTTTTTTATTACAAAAAAATCTACAAAAAACCTCAATTTCAAATAAAAAAAATAAGGGTTTCTACAAAGCCATTTTTTTAATACACATACATCTACACCTATAATATTTAAAGTTATTGTCTAGACAACAATTGTCAAAACAACAAAAATGAGAATAAAATCTGGTTAAGTCCATTCAAAAATAATCGGAAGTAATTTAACAGATCATCTAATACCCATAAATACTCCAAAAATCTTAATATGATTTATACAAATTTCAAAAAATTTTAATGATTTTAAAAAGGGCAGAACATGAGAATTCCGTTTAAACCAAATACAGGCAACAAAAAACTTCAAAAACAAAGTAAAAAATCCGAAGCTCCCATTGAAGGATTTAAACGATTTATAAACCTTGAAACAAAGGGAAAACTTATCATATCCTGGTTTGTGGTGATTATTATGGTTTTTTCCGCAATTCTGCTTACAGTATCTCTAAGCGGGACTCCTACCCTAAGCAACAACAACTCGTCCCAGGTATCTTCGGTAGTTCTGGGCCAAACCAATGATTCTACAGTGGCAAAAGAGGGACCTTATGGGAATACCAGTTCCAACAGTACAGTAGCCTTCATTGTAGGGGTACACCCCCGGGAATCCGGTGCACATCAGGCCATTGTAGAATCTATACGTGAAAACGACGCATCCTATAACAAAAAATATTACCTGTACATAATCACTGCACCATTGTACCAGAACGACTATCCAGCAGAACGTTTAAATGGTCAGAAGCTGGCAAATGAATACGTGGTGCCAGATATCATTAACAACCATTACCAGCTGGCAGTTGATATTCATTCCAGTAATGGAAGCTACGCACAAACCAGATTTGTCTTCGTACCAACCAAGAACAATAGATCATTATCCATTGCCCATGAACTGGCCACTAAAATCTCATGGCTGGGTTATTACTACCCATCAGACCCTTCAAGCACAGAATACGTTACTATCCCATTAATAAAAGCAGGAATACCATCCCTTGTCTACGAAACATATAAATATGATTCCAACAGCACAATACTGGCCCATGCCCAGGAATTTATTAAAGTGATTGATACCAGCCAGATAGTGTGATGACCATTAAGATGATGAAGCTGTTGAAATATAAAGATGAACACATTTTCCCACCCAATAAAAAATCATAACTAATTAAAGAAGAATATTATGGAATCTGTGGAAATAGACAACTTCTCATTTTATCCCAAAATACCTGTTTTTCACCCACCTAGTATACATGTGGTTACTGATTTAGCGTAATTTTTCAGATTTTTAAATACAGACCGATTTTCATACTTTACTTGCAGATCATAATAATAATGTAGGGTGGTTTTAGTGAGGGTTAATTAATAAAGTTTACAGCAGACTTAGTAACAAAATAATTGGTACTAAAATTTCATTACAAATTTTTTTCATTATTCCAATTTTATTTATTTCCCTCTTTGAATTATCCCAACATTGAATTATTTCCCTCTTATGAATCATTCCTTTGAATTATTCCATCATTGATTATTCAAGATTCAATTTTTTCCAAAACATCCTGTAAAATAAATTTTAAAAAAAAATAAAATTAGATTTAATGAAAATTAAATTTCAAATTGGGGGATGTTACTAAAAAAATGATTTTTAAAAAAATATTTAAAACTTCAAAACCTGTCTTTCAGAGTATCCCTTTTTTTCAAACTGTGAGTTTAGAAATTCAACCTTCTCCAGATCCACCCTGATGAGTTTAAGATCCATGGGTAGTGATCGGATGTAATCCATACTAAGACCCTTCATGGCTATGGCTTGTTGATATTCACCAGAGTCGTCCACCATGATGGCCTCTCCTGTGATCTGCATTCCCAATAGATTATTCATATCAGTGTAATCATCATATACTGCCACTGACACTTTGGAATCAGAAAGCAAGTTGGCAAACTTCCGTCCTCCTTCACTGAGAATGTAGAGATGTCCCTGATGGTAGGTGTACTCCAGTGGTGTGGCGCGTACTCTGCCCGGGGAACTGGTGGCCAGGGTACAGGTGTTGTGTTGTTTTAAAAAATCTTCAACCTCTTTCCTAAGTTCCACTACAGGGAGTTCATCTAGAAGTCCATCCCGTATATCAATAAGCCGTAATGCCCATTCCACAACTTCTTGACTGTTGAATAAATCCATTCCCTCAGTAGGTAATCCTTCCCTGGAGATGTATTCCTTCAGTGCCTCGTAGTCCCGATCATTTAAACGATCCATTTCCAGGCGACCTCCCAGAACACCCAGTTCAAGAACGTTACCCCCTAAACTATCTTCAACTTCCCTGAGAACACGCAGACCATCAGAACCATTGAGACAGGTGCAAAAAAGGGCTATGCTTTTTTCATCAAGCCATTCTCGCTCATTATCCAGGAAAGTCTGTAGTTTAGGGTGGATCTTCCCATTATAGATGGGAGCACCCATTACTATAAAATCAAAATCACGACAACCTTCACCAAACTGTGAAACAGGATAACGACGGGAGGGACCCAGAATAAGTGAAATTATGTTGGCTGCTTCGAAGGTAGATCCATACCGGCTTTCATATAAAATAAGGGTTTTAATCAATGATAACTCCCCCATGTGCATTTATAACCTATTTATAAAACTTTTAACGAAATTTCAAGTAGGCAAGTAATTCCCCTTTAAAAAATGGGAATCTTTTAACACATCCTTCATAATTATAGATATATGGTCGTGAGAATCATAAATAATATGTTCTAAATAAGGTTGAATTATTTAATCACAACATCACAAATCCATAATAATTTGGAGTCCATCTATGGCTTATGAATCTGAAAATAACCCTGCAAAACTTAAACAGAAACTCCTGGAAGAATATCAAGATAAATCACTGGAAGACATGGAGTATGGGGAAGAAATAGAAACAAAATGCGGTTCATGTTACCGTTTCACCACTCATGAAAAGTTAGAAATCAAAACTTTAGGTGAAAAACGAGTTAATGAATGTTTGCTCAGTGATCTGAAGTTGATTAAAGGTATTGGTGAATCAACAGAAAGAAAACTTAAAAGTAGTGGATTCACCTCGCTGGAAGATCTAACTGAACACCCAGTTTACAAGAACCGTGCCTGTGAATTTTTAGAGAAAATGGAAACAGATGATATCTGCGCACTCTCAGAATGGATATCAACACGGTACTCCCCTTCCCATCCACTTAACCTTCTTCTGTCCTCCCTATCCGGTAGTGAAAATATGCTTTTCATGGATATTGAAACCCTAGGGCTCAAAGATGTACCATTGATCTTGATTGGCGTTGCCGAAGGAAATGCAGATGGTCTGACCATAAACCAGTATCTTTTAAGGGATTTAAAGGAGGAAAAAGCAGCAATTGAGGGTTTCCTATCTCATCAGGATAGTGATAATGTTTATGTTACCTTCAACGGCCGTAGTTTTGATGTTCCATTCATTAAAAGCAGAATGCGTTTTCATCATCTGAAAAACAGTATCAACAGCCAGCACCTGGATCTTCTCCACTTTTCACGGCGCCAGTGGAATGACCAGCTCCCTAACTGCAGGTTGCAGACCCTGGAAGAACATCTTTTTGGAGTTGAAAGGTGTGATGATGTTCCCAGCAGCCAAGTTCCTGATTTTTACTTAACCTACCGTGAAACAGGTAATATTGGCCCATTGGTGCCCATAATAGAGCACAATCGGGAGGATGTGGTTACCCTGGCCAGGATACTATCATTACTTCACCAGACAGGGGATTTTTAAATAATCTAAAAATTACTTACCACACCACTCTCTTTTGAATTAGTATCTTTGAGTCTCTTTTAAATTTGTATCTTTAGAGGTTGTACTTTCTGAATTGGTACTTTAAAAATAAGTATAAATTAACCTATTACCTTCAAAAGCTTTTTAAGTGGAAGGGTGTTTATAATATCCTTCTTTTCGGCCCATCCCCTGCGGGCGGTAGCCACACCCAGCTCCATGTAATTTAAACCAGATGTGTGATGACTATCCGTGCTCACCACCAACTGGCAGCCATATTCAATCGCCATTTTAACATAAATATCCTTCAAATCCAGTCTCTTTGGTTGGGAGTTCACTTCCAGAATGGTTCCACTTTCACTGGCCTTCTGGAACAACTGTTCTATATCTAATTTGTAGGGCTGCCTTTCTTTTAGTTTCCGGCCAGTAGGATGGGCTAATATATCCACATGTTCATTTTCCAATGCCCTGAAAATTCTTTCATTTATTTTTTCTGGATCCTGCCGGAGATCGTAGTGCACTGCAGCTATCACCAGGTCCAGCTCCCCCAGAATATTACCAGAGATATCCAGGTTGCCATATGAATCTAAATTAACCTCTGCACCCTTCAATACAGTTATACTTTCCAGTTTTTTATTGATCCTGTCAATTTCATTCATCTGCTGGGTTAATCTTTTCTCATCCAGGCCCCGGGCTACTGGGAGGCGGGTGTGGTCAGTGACAGCCAGGTATTCATAGCCCATACCGGATGCATAACTAGCCATTTCCATTATACTTGATTTACCATCACTCCATGTGGTGTGTATGTGCAGGTCACCCTTTATATCACTACAATCAACCAGGTCAGGGAGTTTTCCTTGCTGGGCTGCTTCTATCTCACCGGTGTTCTCCCGAAGTTCCGGTGGAATGTAATCCAGTCCCAGCACCCTGAAAACTTCACTTTCAGTTTCTCCAGCCAGGCGCACATCCCCCTTGAACACCCCGTACTCGTTGAGTTTCATACCACCAGATATGGCGATTTTCCTTAGGCTAATATTTAACTCACGTGACCCGGTGAAGTAGACCATTGCTGAACCGAAATCTGTCTCTTTAAAGACCCGGATATCTGTATCCATACCATTGTAGAGTCTTACTGTTGACTTGGAATGCCCCCTAACTACAACTTCCTCAACCAGGTTCATCTGTGTGAAGTAATCCATCACTTCATTTGGATGTTCGGTTACAGTGAGTATGTCAATATCTCCCACTGTTTCCTTCCTGCGGCGAATGGAACCAGCAATTTCCACCTGATCCACCGTATCCAGGGCACCTATCCTGTTTTTGATTTCAATTGCCAGGGGCAGGACATCCCCCAGTAACTGTCTTCCAATACTTTTCCGGGCAAATTCAATGTTTTGAAGAAGTTTAACCTCAGTTTTAGCACCCATTCCCTTTAATCTACGAATATGGTGACGTTTAGCCTCCTTTTCCAGGTCATCTAAGTTTTTAATTCCCAGTTCATGGTAGAGGAGTTTTATTTTCTTGGGGCCCAGTCCTTCCACCATCATCAATGAATCCAGGTCCAGTGGAAACTCCTTTTTTAAATTTTCCAGGTATTCCAGGCTCCCGGTATCCAGTATCTCCTCAATCTTCTCATGTATATGCTTACCTATACCTGGTAACTCCTCCAGTTTTCCCTGCTTCTGCATGTCCGCTATGTCCACACTCAGGGTTTCTATGGTATGGGCTGCCCTGCGGTAAGCCTTGGTACGGAAATCAACACCATCCATCTCCAAGTAATCTGCCACACGCTGGAGTATGGAGGCAACTTTATGATTTTGCATGTGTTTATTATGTGCCTTGTGACTAAAATTTTTTTATATCAAACCATAGTTGAACGAGGACAGAATCATTTACAAAAAATAATTAATCATCAAATAAGAATCCCATCAAAAAAAAGCCCATTTAAAAAGAATTAAACGCATCAAAAAACAATAAACCCCTTAAAAAAGAATTAGACGCATCAAAAAACAATAAGGTCTTCAAAAAAAGAATTAACCCCATCAAAGAAGAATTAAATTAATTAATAGATTAAGATTGAGTTTTAGCCTTATCTTCACCAGCCAGTGATGCCAGTACTCCAAAAAAGCTCAAAATGGCAAATATTACAAAAGATATCCTAGTACTGGTTATGAATTCAGGATATATCTGAGGGTTTATGGTAGAACTGCCCAGAACCAGGACCATGACCAGTAACACCACACCCATACCTGACATTTGCCCCAGAACACGCATGGTGGTCACCGTGGTGGAAGCCACCCCATAAAGGCGAGATTCCACCGTACCCATTATGGCATTGGTGTTGGGTGAAGAGAAATTGGCAAACCCCATGCCCAGAAGGCCCAGACCAATAACAATCATTATCATACTTGTTTCTGCTCCCACAAAAGCAAATAATGCACATCCAATGGTGTTAAGGACCATTCCAAATGCAGCTACCTTTCTAGGTTGGATAATATCCGACATTTTCCCAGCCAATGGTGAAAAAATGACCATCATTACCGGTTGCACTGATAGGACAATTCCTGCCCACTGCGGATCCATTCCTTTGATATACTGCAGGTATAGGCTCAGTATGAATACAATGGGTGCAGCAGAACAGTAACTGATGAATGCTGCTAGATTATACAGAGTGAAACTCCGGTTGTTGAAAACTTTCACATCAAGAACCGGGCTCTCCATTCTACTTTCTATTATGTAAAACAAGAAAACCCCTATTAATCCTCCAAAAATAAGATAGAATCCCCATGTTTCCGGTAAAATTGACAGTCCATACATCAACGTTACCAGAGCAAATCCTAAAATGATTGATCCAATAATATCGAATGATTTCCCACTAGCTTCAGTCCATTCACCTTCCAAACGGGTTACAAAAAAAGTAGCCAGGATTCCCAGGGGCACGTTAAAGAAAAATATGCTTCTCCATCCAAAATATTCTGTTAAAAAACCCCCTAAAACTGGACCCAGGAAGAGTCCTAGAAATGCCCCGGTGATGGTTATGCCCAGTGCTTTCCCCCTTTCACTGGTAGGGAAGATGGAGGCTATGATGGCAAAAAGGTTACCAAATATCATGGCACTGCCGGCTCCCTGTAAAATTCTAAATATTAAAAGCATTTCAATTGAAAAGGATAATGTAGCTAAAAATGAGGATACAGTGAATAATATTATCCCCCAGGTGAAAATTCTTTTTCTACCATAAATATCAGCGATTCTACCGAAAGGAACCAGACAAACAGCCAAAGAGAGAAGATAAACTGTTGGGATCCAACCTAAGAGTATGGCTGTAGCGGAAAATTCATTTCCAATGGACGGTAGGGCTATGTTAATGGAGGATCCCACAAATGGGGTTAAAAATGAGGTTAAAACCGCCACCATTAAGGCGTATTTTCTGGGAGAAATTAACATTTAGACTACCGAAAGGGTTATTTCATTATTCCAAACATAATATATATTAATTGTATAATTTTTAGAAGATATAATAATTTTTAGATGATAATTTTTAGATGATATATTATAGGAAGGAAAAACTATTGATCATCATATCTGGGGATGATGGTTAAAAAAAATAGTACAAAAGTAGGATCAATGGTTAATGCAAGAGGGGAGGATCCTGTGACTGAAAATAATCTTAAAAAGGCGACTTTTGGCGCTGGGTGTTTCTGGGGAGTGGAAGATGCTTTCAGGAAACTGGATGGAGTAGTGGATACTGCAGCAGGCTATGCTGGAGGGGATTTTAATAACCCTTCATATCAGGATGTTTGTTCAGGAGGTACTGGTCATGCAGAGGTGGTGGAAGTTACCTACAACCCGGAAGTTGTTTCCTACACAGATTTACTGGATCTTTTCTGGAATATTCATAATCCCGCCACTTTAAACCGACAAAGACCGGATGTTGGGGCCCAATACAGGTCAGTTATATTTTATCATGACTCCGAGCAGGAAAAACTGGCCCGCGCAAGTAAAGAAAAATTGGATGCATCTGGAAAGTTCCAGGGGAATATTGTTACCGAGATCAAACCAGCACCCACTTTCTGGAGGGCAGAAGAATACCATCAAAGGTATATAGAAAAAACTGGGCGGAAAAGCTGTCACTTTTAATTAAATTCATACCCTGAGTAAATCCTTTAAATTCAGGAGTTTATCCTCCTTAAATATAAATCTAGGAGGTATGCTCCTCTGAATCGAACCATTAATCCCCAGTAATTCTTCCATCGGGGGTGAAACTGCATGATAATATCTACCAATCTTATTCAACTTTTTTTGACTAATTAAAATGGCTTTTTCCAGGAGTTTACTTTGTTCAGGATCTCCCACCACCATTACCATTTTATGAAGGTCCAAATCCCGCTTGGGATGAGAATTGTTAGGGTATTTGCGTTGGATCCTCCTGATCTTACTGGTAGAACTCTTGTGAGAATCCATAATCTCATGAAAATCTATAATTTCTCTTACAATGAAATACCCAATTATATAAAGGGATTCCGGATGTTCTGACTCCAAGTAGGGGGTAAGACCTGCGTAAAATACCAGAATATCACCTGGTTTAAGTTTCGTGAGGTAACCTGCCTTTCGACCCACATCACCATAGGTGAAGGTGGTAAACTCTGGATCCAGGTGCACTTTCCGGTTAGCCACTTTAGTTGGAAGGTAACTAGAAAGGGGCTTTCCTTTTTTACCGATTAAATCCGTGTAGGTACGTTTTTCCGTGGATGTTTCATCTTTTTCTGATAATGGGATGTATTCAAAACTTCCATCCTGGAAGATAGGAGCCAGGACACCATCACTGGATTTGTCAATCCCCACCCTCAGCAACATGGCTTTCATATTTTCATTCCACCGTATTTCAGATTCTTTGAGCCCTAATAAAAGGAAAGCAGACTTTATAAAAAATATCAGATTATTTAAAAACGTTCATTTGAATGTAGTCTCATATCTCGGCCTAGAAGTTTCCTTAAAGGTCCAGAAATTTCCTTAATGAACTGCATTACCTTATTAACTTCCTTAATGATAATTTGTAATTAATCATAAATTTTATAATTTAGACATTTTATAATATAACTGAAATGCGTATATTTGAATCTTTGTTTAAGATATTAATCTTTAATTAAATTTGCGAGTTAGTAGGTTATAATTGGAAGGTTTATCCTTGGAAGGTCAGGTTTTTAAAATGGAAAAAATTCTGAAGTTCTTTGAAAAAGATCGCTTTGCCGATCTAAGCAACATTGAAGTGGTGAGTATTTCCCCTGGAAAAGCCACCACCACTATGGAAATTGAAGATATGCACCTTAACGGTGTGGGAACGGTTCATGGAGGAGCACTGTTTACCCTTGCAGATTTTACATTTGCCCTGGCAGCTAATTCCCATGGAAGAGTTACTGTGGCTATAAACGCTAACATATCCTATTTTAAAGGAGTCAGTAGTGGAGTTTTACGTGCAGAAGCCCGTGAACTGTCCAGTGGAGGCAGGATTGCCAGTTATACTGTGGACATATATGATGAAACCAGTGACCTGGTGGCAGTCTTTCAGGGTATGGCTTACCGTAAGCGGGAAAAAATCAGTGATTTTATGGAAGTTTCCTGATTTGAGGGAATTTTCATGATTTGATGGAAGTCCAGACAGATTATAAGTATTTTCATATTCAAATGATCAAGGGGTGTTAGTTTGAATAAATATGACATAATTGCCATGTTGAATGATGATTTCGTGAGAGAACTGGAAGCAACCATGGTTTACGTGCAAAATTCATTTTTAATGGAAGACTGTGATCCCAGCCGTGTGACTGAGGCCATATCTGTGGATGAAATGCGACATATGTGGTGGTTGGCAGATCTTATAACTAAAAGAGGGGGTAAGCCAACTATGGAACACAAGGAACTCAATTTTGGCGGAGACAGCCTTGAGGAAATGCTACATCGGCAGATTCAACTCGAATCAGAGGGTATTGATATTTACACCCATCAAATTGAAGTCATTGATGATGAGGAAGTGGTGGGAGTCCTGAAACACATAAGAGATGAGGAAAGACGCCATCGTAAGGAATTCCGTGAAAGATTAGATAATTTAAAGGATTAACCACATAAAATACTAAAAATACTAAATTTAGGATTAACACAACATTAAAGTACAAAAAATAGTAATTTAACGGATTAACACCAGGTTAAAGTACTAAAAAAGAGCAGTTAGTTTATCAGTTCATTACACGTATTGATACCAGGATGATGAAAATATGAAACTTACTCCTAAAGAAGTAGAGGAACTTCAAGAGAAACTATTAATTGTTCACAGGATTATTTCACAGGAAAACAGATTGAAAAGCTTTTACTACCAGGGAATAGATGTCCAGAATAAGTTTAAAGATGACCAGGGCATGATAAGCAAACTCATGGAACTGGATGATGCTGAAGATCTTCTAAAAAACTGTATAATTGAATTGGAAGATATGAAACGTAACGGACAATCATTCACACCTGCAGAATTACATGAATTCCTCATGGATCAGGACTGGAAATTCCTCTACAAAAAATACGACATGAAAACCTCAGAAGATGTGGGAAAACTGGATCTGGGAATGTTTTTAGAACTTATTTAATCTTCTAGAACATTTATAACATTTTAGACTTTTATAAGTTTAGAACAAATTTGCCTTTTAATTGTTAAACGTTTTAAAACTTTAATCTTTTTCTCGAAATCTTTGTAAAGTAATTCTATCCAGTCGAAGGACCATTTCAGGGGTTACCACCATGTTAATCCCTTCATCATGTTCTTCGGTGGGAACATGGTCCACTATCTGCAGTGGATGTACCGGGCTGCAGATGGGTGTTCCCCCATCAATAACTCCTGCTCGTGATAGGGAGGATATTTCCTGGTCAGCAAACCCTCTCCCTTTCCCAAGTCGATTCCCCTCCAGATCAACTCCCAGGGATCCCTCCACCACCAGATCTATCTGGGGGAATTTCGTAATTCTTTCCCCCAGCCTGAAAGCCCCTTCCATGGTGGATGCAATTTTTTCATTACCACTGGCTTTTTCCGGATCCAGGCGAAGATACCCATTTTTTAGTTTAGGGGTTGCCATCACCAGGACTTTACAATCCATCAGCACGTTTTCACGAACATCCTTCAAAGCCGAATCTGGGCTGGAAAAGATGATATCTGAATCCTGCCATTCTCTGGTCTTTCTCAATATTTCCGCAGCCTTAAAAGCTCCCTTAAAGTCGGGAATTCTTCCAAAACAGGACTTGGATGTTCTTAAAAGATCATTATTCTCAAGAGTTCCCCATATTATCGTTCTAAGTTTGTGCTTATCTTCTACTGGCATTAAATATACTTTATGAGTTATATCTAATAAATACTTGAAATATGACAGTTCCCTGAAGAATGCTACCATCTCCACCCATGGCATACATAAGTATATAAACTGGTTTCAGCCTTAAATTAATTACATAATTTTTTTTAAAATATCCAAGATTAAAGGAAAAAATAAGGTATAGCTTAATTAAACCAATTATAAATCTGTGTAGCTTAAAAAGAAAATTAACTCAACACAAAAAAATCAGTAATACTATTAAGACGGTTGTGATTTAATATGGCAGGAATAGTAGGATATGGAGTTCACATACCTTCATACCGTATAAAGGTTGAAGAGATTGCAAAGGTCTGGGGAGATAATGCCCAGGCAGTTTCCAGGGGACTGGTGGTTAACGAAAAATCAGTACCAGCCCCAGACGAAGACACCGCCACCATATCAGTGGAGGCATCCCGTAATTCACTTAAAAGGGCAAGTATCGACCCTCAAAAAATTGGAGCAGTATACGTTGGCTCAGAATCACACCCCTATGCAGTTAAACCAACTGCAACCATAGTGGCTGAAGCTGTGGAAGCCAGCCCTGATCTTACTGCGGCCGACCTGGAATTCGCATGCAAAGCTGGAACAGCGGGTATGCAAATTTGTATGGGACTCGTAGATTCTGGAACCGTGGAATACGGTCTTGCAGTAGGTGCAGACACCGCACAAGGCGCTCCCAGTGATGCACTGGAGTACACCGCATCTGCTGGTGGAGCAGCATACATTATTGGATCCAAAGACACTGCAGCTGACTTTGAAGGTACCTACAGTTTCACCACCGACACCCCTGACTTCTACCGTAGGGAAGGTAAACCCTACCCCCGTCACGGAGGACGTTTCACTGGTGAACCAGCCTACTTCAAACACGTGCTTTCTGGAGCCGAAGGAATGATGGAAAAAATGGGCACAGAAGCCTCTGATTATGATCATGCAGTTTTCCACCAGCCCAATGGTAAGTTTTACATAAGAGCAGCCAAAAAACTTGGATTCACCGAAGAACAATACAAAACTGGACTCCTGACACCAATGATTGGCAACACCTACTCCGGGGCAACACCCCTTGGACTGGCAGCCATTTTAGACATTGCCCAACCGGACGAACGTATTTTTGCAGTTTCTTACGGTTCAGGTGCAGGTAGTGATGCTTTCAGCATCACCGTTAATGATAAAATAGAAGAAAAACGTGACCTGGCTCCTAAGGTTCAGGATATGATCAAGAACAAGGAATACGTGAACTACGCCATATACGCCAAGTTCAAAGGCAAAATGAAAATGGCAGGTCTAACTCCACGTTAAACAATGAGGATTATCTAATGGAGGAATGTTAAATTGAGAGATGTTGCAATTATTGGAGTTTCACAAACCAAATTTGGTGAATTGTGGGAAGTATCATTTCGTGATCTGATTACTGAAGCAGGAATGAAAGCTGTTGCCGATGCAGATATTGAAGGGCAGGACCTGGAAGCCATGTATGTGGGAAACATGACTGCCGGTCTGTTCATACAGCAGGAGCACATAGCCTCCCTCATTGCTGACCATTCAGGTCTAACACCCATACCCTGTACCCGGGTGGAAGCAGCCTGTGCATCAGGTGGTTTAGCCCTGAGAAATGGAATTATGGCTGTGGCCTCTGGTTACCACGATGTGGTTATCTCCGCTGGAGTGGAGAAAATGACTGACGTGGTTGATCCAACCCCGGCCATTGCCACTGCATCAGACCAGGAATGGGAAGCCCAGCAGGGAGTTACCTTCCCCTCACTATACGCCATGATGGCCCGCAGGCATATGCATGAATACGGGACCACCAGAGAACAACTGGCCATGTTCAGTGTTAACAACCACAAGAATGGTGCCCTGAACCCACTGGCCCAGTACCCCTTTGAAATCAACGTGGACAAGGTTTTAAACTCAACTATGGTGGCTGATCCCCTCCGCTTACTGGACTGTTCCCCAGTGACCGATGGTGCAGCAGCAGTTATACTCTGCCCAGCTGAAGATGCCCGTAAATACACTGACACCCCGATTTATGTTAAGGCCTCGGCCCAGGCATCAGGTACCATTGCCCTTCATGACCGACGGGATATTACCACCATTGACTCCACAGTACATGCGTCCCGGACTGCATATGATATGGCAGGAGTGGGACCTAAGGACATAGATGCAGTAGAAGTACACGATTGCTTCAGCATTAATGGTATATTAGCCATTGAGGATCTGGGATTCGTGGAAAAAGGACAGGGTGGCCCGGCTGTAGAAGACGGTTTCATACAGCGTGACGGAGACCTACCAGTAAACCCTTCAGGAGGTCTTAAAGCACGAGGACACCCATTGGGCGCCACTGGAATTGCTCAAGCTGCTGAGATGGTCTGGCAACTCAGAGGAGATGCCGGTAAAAGACAGGTTGACGGCATTGAAATCGGTATGACCCACAACATTGGTGGTACCGGTGGTACAGCTGCCGTGCATATCTTTGGGCGTTAAAAACAACCAGAATAATTAAAATTTTAATATATTTTGGGCCAATATGTACCAAATTGGGAATCACTTGATTCCTTCTATTATTTTATATTTTTTTAAAAAACATTACAGATCATTAAAAATTACAGATTATTTCACTATTTTTAGGGTTTTTATCACAGGTCACTAATTTTAGGAAAAACCTATCAACTCTGGGTGAAAACAAATATGAGCGGAATAACTGGAATATTCTACAGAGACGGTCGGAAAGTCAAACAAACTCTAATAAAGAAAATGAATGACCGTTTATCCCACAGAGGACCTGATGGATCTGCAATCTGGTGTGAGGGAAATATGGCTTTGGGCCACCAGATGCTGCAAACCACACCAGAATCGCTACATGAAAAACTCCCCTACCACGATGCTAAATCGTGCTTAGTTATCACTGCCGATGCAAGAATCGACAACCGAGAGGACCTATCCTTAGAATTAAATATCAAAAACACAGAAGATGTATCTGATAGCTATTTTATTCTGAAATCCTTCGAAAAATGGGGTGAGAAATGCCCGGAGCACTTACTGGGAGACTTTGCCTTTGCAATCTGGGATGAAAATAAGGAAACCTTGTTCTGTGCCCGGGACCATATGGGTGTGAAACCCTTTTATTACTACTCAAATAAGGATATGTTTGCTTTTGCCACTGAGATTAAGGCCTTGTTCTGTGTTCCTGGTGTTCCACGTGAAGTGAATGAAACCAGGATTGCTCTGTATTTGTTACAAATCTATTACAGTAACACACATTACCAATACACATTTTATGAAAATATTTTCTGTCTTTCTTCGGCGCATTCAGTAACTATTGATCAAAAAAGAGAGAGTAAAATACAATACTGGGAACTTGATGAGAAATCTGAACTAATACTGGATTCAGATGAAGATTATGCAAATAAATTCCGTGAAATTTTCAAAAATGCAATAAAATGTCGTTTGAGAAGTGCATATCCCATTGGATTTCAATTGAGTGGAGGATTAGACTCCTCTTCAGTTCTATGTATGTCGAAAGAAATTTTAAAAGAAAGCCCTGGATTTCCCTGTGAGATAAATTCTTTTTCTTATGTTTTCAATGAAATCCCCTGTGATGAACGTTATTATATCAAAAAAGTTATAGATACTGGGGGAATCAAGCCTAATTTTGTTTTAAGCGACCAAATTAGCCCCATGAAAAATATCGAAGAGATATTATGGCACCAGGAACAACCAGAATCTGACATTTATATAGCAGTACAATGGAATCTCTATAAAAAAATGCGTGAAAAAGACATACGCATCGTATTAGGAGGATATGGTGGCGATCAAGTAGTTTCATATGGGAAAAATTATTTTAGAGAATTAGCTATTGAATTCAGGTTAAATACGTTACTTAAAGAGTTAAAAAGTTACTCAAAAATTAAGAATTTGAGTTTTTACAGATTACTTAAAAATAATGTGCTTTTCCCTTTAGTTCCAGAATACATTAAGAAACCTGTACGATCAGTGTATGATAAATCATCTGAAATTTCTATTTTCAATAAAGAATTTGCAAAAAGAATAAATGCAAAAGGATGTTGGGAAGAATTACATTTAAAACCAATAATAGAGAATAATACCGCCAAAAAAGCTCACTACAACTTAATAACCAAATATACTGTTTTAGGACTTGAAAAAATAAATTCTAAATCCTCAGCTTTTTGCATGGAACATAGGCATCCTTTTTTGGATAAGAGACTTGTAGAATTTTGTTATTCCATACCAACAGAAATTAAATTCAAATCAGGGTGGAATAGATATATTTTACGTATTGCAATGAGCAATATTTTACCGGTAGAAAATCAATGGCGAAGAGATAAAATGGATTTCACACCATATTATGAGAGAAATCTTCTTTTATTTGAAAAAGAATGTTTAGATGAAATTATATGTTCAAAAAATGAAAATATTGAAAAATATGTGGATATCAACATGATAAAAAAGATTTATAAAAAATATAAAATGGAGAATGTAGATTCTGGTTCGATCTTTATGTTATGGTTGGTTTCTATCCTCTCATTATGGCTAAATTATGATTTATAATTTAATTTAATCTAATCTGACCTAATTTGCTATGAAGCATCTGTCATGTTCTCTCCTTCAGTATTACCTCCGGTCCCACCTTGAGTGATAGTTTTTAAAGTCCCATATTCTTCAACTTCCGGCTTTTTATAAATTCGTTTATCTTTCATGATCTCCCCATCGGCGAAATTGATACAACTATTGACTTAGACTGTATTTAATCTAATTCTTTTATTCATTAAAAAAAAGGAGGAATGATTACTTCCTCCGGGGTATTAATAATCCGCCCAGTACCATTATGATAGCTAGGAACATTGCGGGTAATGGTAATCCTGTATTTTGCATGCCTACAGAGTTACTAGCAGCATTTACCGCATTCACATCCATGGAACTTCCACCAACCGTACTTCCATTATCTGTGGGTTCTCCAGCAGCAACAGTTAAACCAGATGGATTAATCATTGCCCCTGCACTTAAAAGATATGTTGGACTGGTAATTATAGGCCTTAAGATGTAATTACCATTTTCTAAACCTCTTAAATGCAGATCAAGGTAAGGATCACCTACTTTGACCAATGGTAAAGTCCAAACAACGGTTCGGGTAGCATTGTCATAGTAACAAGTTCCCACATCTACATTAGCATCCACAAACTCCAACCCATCTGGAATATGGATCTTCACTTTAACATCTGTGGCATCACTAGGCCCATAATTTCCCAGTTTATATTTAAGAGTGATTAAATCACCTACATGGACATTAGAATCAACTGAAATAATGTTAAAGTACAGATTACCCTTATTATCAGCCAAAGAAACATCCAGTGTTGATGGTACATAGATAGAGTAACTGGCCCACTTAGGTGAACCCTGAACATCATTCTGATCCACATGTGCCAGACTGGCGTTTACTGTCAAGTCCGGTGTGTTGTTTCCAGTGGCTATTACCAGGGCAAAGACATTGAGACAGACCTCTCCACCGGCGGGAATAGAACCAATATTCCAAGTAATAATACCAGTTGTGCTATTATAGGACGCAGTCCCATAACCTTTGGTTGTAAAGCTAGTCAGTTGATAACCATCACCCACGAATTCATTAACTACAACACCAGTAGCATCATTAACTCCCTTATTCCTCACTAATATTGAATACACAATAGGCTTATAATATCCAGAAACTGTCTGATACGTATCTGTTTTGTCATTATAGTACCATGGGTATTGTTTTACGTATACATTTACCTGAGGGGTGTAATTTCCAGATAAATCCAAAACAGTTGTCGCTGCATTGTTGTTGGTTTCCCAATCCAGTTCTCCCTGCCCAGTTTTACTGGCTGTATTCACGAAAGTACCATTAGTAACATTAATTTTAGCCTTAACCGTAAGAACAACACTTGAACCATTACTCAAAGACGTGATATTCCATAATATTTGATTGGAATTTAGAGTATACGTTGTTCCAAGTCCCGGAGTTACAACCGTGTTAATCAACCCAATAGGTAAATTATCAGTTATCTGAATGTTACTGGCAGTATTCGGCCCGTTGTTAATAGCAGTTATCGTGTACGTAACATACTGTCCATCTGCTTCGGTTGTTTCCTGTTTTGTCTGATTAACCTGTATATCTGCAGAGGGTGCTACATAAACTGACCAATCAGACCATTTATGATTATTTGGAATGTCATATTCGTTTGAATTATTCAAACTGGCATTAACAACGAGATTAGGTGTGTTATCCCCAGTTCCCACCACTAATGCATTTAAAGTTAGAACTGCTTTAACCATAGATGGGAGAGAAGCAATAGTCCAGGTTATAGTTCTGGTTGTACTATCATAGGAGGCACTTCCCACCCCTTCAGTGTTGAAACCAACTAGTTCATATGCATCTCCCAAGACTTCTTTAATTACAACGTTGGTGGCTGTGTCAGTACCAGTATTCCATACATCCAAATTGTATACCAGGGTATTGTAATAACTGGATACAGTTTGATAGGTCAGAGTGTCAGCATCAACATACCATGGATGCTGGAAAACTGTAATATTAACCACGGGTACATAAATACTCGCACTGGCATTATCGTTGGCAGTATTCGGATCAAGCTGGTCCTCTAACAGCTTAATAGCAGTATTGGTTGTGGTATTTCCCGCAAGATCTTTAGTAACTACTCCACTCATGGTTAAAATAGCATTTGAACCACTTGCAAGCTCTGGAATGTACCAAATTCCATTCTTATAGTCTCCAGTGGGACTATTAATAACTACACTATCAAAGCCACCAGGGAAACTGTCGGCTATCTGGATATTGGTGGCTGTGTCAGGCCCGTTGTTTTTAACGGTCACCGTGAAAGTAACTGTATCCCCTACATTTGGCCTTGAATTATTAACTGTCTTATTTACTTCCACATCCGCAGAAAGAACATCAACTGCAGTGTAAACTGTCTGGTTATCAACAGTAGCTGAAACATTTGCAACCCCCGGAGTTGAATTGGGGTTGAAAGTACTGTTAGATGCGCCCATGAAAGTCACATTATTTACTGGATTAACATCTCCAATATTTGACCCAAAGAGTACTGGAATACCATCACAGATCCAATCACCATAGACATCATAAGTGTTCTGATGATTGGAGTTCATTATAAGGTTGGCATTGACATTAGCAACTTGACTCGCGTTTAAAGAACCGGGAGTTGCATTTATACTGAGAATCAACCATGGATCATAATTTAAGGATACATATTCACCGTTTATGATATCTTGAAGTCCAGGATCGTTATTGGTACCCCACCAGTTATTGGTAATATTCAAAAATCCACCATAACTGTAAAAGGACTTACCTTTTGAAGCCGTATTATTGTAGAATCTGTTGTAGCTCATAAAACATGACCCATCTTCATCACTGTAGATTCCACCACCCAGATTTGCATTGTTGCCTGTGAGGGTATTGTGAACCATATTCATCAGACAATCGGTGTAAATGGCCCCACCATTATTTCCAGCAGAATTGCCAGTGAAGGTGAGGGATTCTAATCTCATACTATCTGTATTGAAAATAGCTCCACCATTATTTCCGGCACTATTGCCTGCGAATGTGCTGTTTTCTATGTTCAATTGTCCCAAGTTAGGTTGTTCCTGGTTATAGTAATATATAGCCCCACCATTCCCATTAGCATGGTTTTGGAGGAATGAACAGTTAGTAAAATCAAACGGTACTGAATGATTATCCGGTGCATAAATCGCCCCACCATTTGAAGCAGAGTTATTGCTGAATGTGGTATGATCTATGTTTATTTCTGCATTGTATCCGGTGTTTTCTATAGCTCCCCCATTTCCTGAAGCAGTGTTGTTGGTAAAGGTGCTGTTGGTTATTTTTAGTACTGCGGAATTTACAATTGCCCCACCATTAATGGCATTATTGGCTGTAAAGACACAATTAATAATGTTTAATGTGCCCTGGTTATCAATTGCTCCTGCATTCTGTGAATCGTTATCAAAGAACGTACTGTTAATTATTGTTGCATCTTTTTGGTTTTCAATGGCTCCACCTGATAGTGAAGCTGTGTTGCTGTCGAAGACAGAGTTATTCACAGTTAAATTTCCAGAATTAAAGATAGCTCCACCGTACTGCGCAACCAGGTTACTGAAGAAGGTGGAGTTATTTACATTCAAGCTGCCGTAATTGATGATAGCTCCACCATTGGTATTATCAGCATTACCATTGAAGATACAGTTAGCCAGACTTAGGGCACCACTGTTTACTATGGCCCCATAATCATCGGTATACGTGTTTTGGAAGGTTAAGTTGCAGATAATGACATTCACGCCTGAGGCTATACTAAATATAGGCCCACCTACGCAGCCATCATCAATAATGGTGTTAAAAGGATTTTCTCCGGTTATGGTTAAATTCTTGGTGATTACCTGTCGTAGATCATCCAGTGAATCAAAGGTTCCAGGTAAAAGGTATATTGTATTACCTGTGTTTGCCACACTCAGGGCCTTGGCGATGGTTTGGAATGGATATTGAAGGCTCCCATATCCATTAACATCATCCCCTGTTTCTGATACATAAATTATAGTTCGATTGAGTATATTCAGGACACCCTGACCTTCAATAGCCACATAATTCTCATTACCCCCGAATAATGCCACAATAGCATAAGCACCCGGAGTTGAGTTTAAAAGATATTTAAGGGTAGCTACACCATTAGCACCAGTAACGGCGCTACCAACACTTACATTGTTTAAACTGAAGTTGATGGTTTTATTAGATACTGGATTGCCTATTACATCAATTAAGGTGGCAGTCAGGTTTGTATAGTCCCCATAAAATCCAGTGATATTATCAACAGTGATTGTTGTGGGGTTTATTAACACATTTAAATATCCGGTGTTACTGGACTGGCGGTATCCTGAACTTGCGTAAAATTGGGCTTTGATGTCGTATGTGCCCGGGTTTAATAACATATTATACGTTAAGGTAGCCTGTCCTGTTGGATTGGTCATAGCACTGCCCACTAAGGTGTTACCCACGAAGAAAGTCACATTTTTATCAGATATAGGCTGGTTGTAAGCATCTACCAATGTAGCAGTTAAAGTAACATTATCCCCATAATATCCGGTTACCGCTGGAACACTTAGCCCTGTTGAACCAGCACCAGCAGAGTCCACGGTTAAAGTTGCCATATTTTGTGCCGATGAATGATAATTACCAGTATAATTGGCAATTATGGGAGATGTTGAAAAACTAAGGGGTATCTGCCAGTAATATTCGGCATATCCATTTATTACTTGTACTATTATGGTCGGAGCGAATCCCACGTTAAATTTAACAGTTCCTTCATTTACGAGGTTATCATTGGTATCTGTCACTTTTGCAGCTAGTGTCACGTATCCCCCTGCTAAATTGTGGGCTGGACTAACAATGATCAAAATGGGCATTGCACTGATGTTAATGTAGTTAAAGACACCATTATTGGTTCTATCAACATTTGCATAGACCACCACCTGTTCAGGTGCTTTAGTAACATTAGAGGTATAGGTTGTGTTTGCTTCCCCATTTAGCATGACCGATGAATTAGTAATGGATCCATCAGTAACACTAAAGATTATAATTAACCCATCAGGTATTTTTCCAAATTGAGGGTCATGATAACGGCCCTGATTATCATAGAGCATATCTGCAGTGACTGTTGAATTATCACCACATACTATGGTTGAGGGATTAGGTGTAACTGTTAAAACCATCCAGTATTCAGTATCTACGTTTGCAGTGTTGGAATCATAGGTTCCTGGCCCTTCATTTGAACCCCACCAGTTATACCATGCATTAATTTTATTGGATGCATACTCGTTGAATATAGTATAATCGTCTGTTCCATTGATTCGGTTAAAAGTTAAGTAGGTATTGGAAGTTCCATCAATTCCATTATAGCATACACCACCCACATATGCAATATTTCCATTGAATATATTTTCAGATGCAGCTACTTGAGCCCAGGTGTGATCTGTGGTACCACCATAGTAGATTGCACCACCAGTTCCTGCATTGTTGGTGTTAAAATTGCTCCCTGTAACATTTAAAGGGCCAAGGTTATTGCTATATATAGCTGCACCACAACCAGCGGTATTATTAGTAAAGGTGCTGTTGGAAATAATTAATGAACCTGCTCCAAAATTATGTATGGCCCCACCCAGAGCAGCGGTGTTATTGAAGAAAAAACAGTCATTTACAAATAATGGATTATTTACATTGGTATTCATGTAAATAGCCCCTCCAGTTGCTTCAACTGTATGTTTTACAATATCAGATTGCATACCATTTAAGTTATCCACAATATTCTGGATATCTTCAGCCCAGGTTTTAAAAGATAATGCTAGTTTGGTAAATGCATCTGCAAATGTTAAAGTAGCATCAATAATTTCCATTGTGCTCATATCTAGTGTGTAGTATACTATCGGTTTTCCAGTAGCGCTATCAATGGCCTGGACAGTATTGTTATAAAAATTACAACCAGTTATGTTGAGGTAGTGAGTATGATCATCACTATCCGTGGTCCAGTATATACTTCCACCATAGACTGCAGTGTTGCTGTTGAAGGTGTTATTTATTAAATTTACATCATCACTATCAGAGATGTAAATTGCTCCGCCTTTACCACCATGTAAATTGTTATCCTTTGGATCCCAGTAATAATTTGCAGTGTTACCGTTGAATGTATTGTTTGTAGCGGTCATGCTGCCCTTGTTGTAAATGGCACCACCATCACCACCTTTAATAACATTTGATCCGGCATATCCACATTTTGCGGTGTTATCTGTGAATGTGCATCCGATAATAGTTAAATAACCACTCCCATCATCGTTATCATTGTAGATGGCTCCACCCAGCCCACCAAGATAAGTATCTCCAGGTTCACCGGCAACATTACCACTGAATGTGCTGTTAATTACAATCAAGGTGGCTTTACCTTTATTGTAGATTCCTCCACCAAGGATATCCTCAAGTTTTCCCTCAGCGAACCCCACACTATTATCTTTGACTGTACAATTAATTAAGGTTAAAACACCTGCATTGTAGATGGCTCCACCATAACCACCACCATCGGTTCCGGCCTGGAATTTTACCGCTTCATTATCATATAGTTTAACATTGGTCAGGGTTACGTTCACCCCATCATTCTTGATTCCACCACCATAACTTTTAGTTGCACCGTCTTTAATGGTTAAATGGGATATATTTACCACTGTACATTTACCACTATTACTATCAATATATACAGCTCTGTCCCAACCTCCATCTTTATTAGGGTTAATAGTAGTATTATCAATACCAGAACCTATTAAATTAAGATTTATTTCAATTTCTAGGCTTTCATAGTAAGTACCTGGCCCAATTAGTAGAGTATCACCCGAAGATGCATCATCTATCGCTGATTTAATACTGGAGTAACTTTTTTGCGAATTGTTGTTCAGCACAGTATTTTCAGGAACTCCAGTGGTAGGATTAACCACTGAATAATTTTGAGAATTATTAAGAGAATCATTAGCCGATGAGTTATCTTCTGCATATGCTGCACTGCTAAAAATTAAAATAAAAATAGATACCGCCAATATCAAGATTATCCTATTTTTCATCATGTTTCCCCGCGCCTTTTTATAAATGAAGCAAAATATTAGTTTAACTTGATAATATTGTTAACACCAAATAGTCTTCATATTAAGTAAGATAGTGATAAACAACATAATATATTTTTCTATTTTTTACTCAATAAAACCCATATCCACTTATAAATAACTTAATAAATTCAATTTAAACAGAATTTAATCTATATTATTAACACTTACAGGTTTTTTAAGCTATTTTCTTAATACTAACGGTATTTTCAAGCTATTTCATTGATACTAATAGGATTTTTAAGCTATTTACTATCAGAAAAATGTGGAGTATGTAAAAACTCTCAATTCATACCAAAATGAGTACAATAACGGTAATATTTGAGGGGTACGCCCAAAAGTTAGTATTCTAAGGAAAAATATTGATTTTCGCCTATGTCCATGAAGTTAGCATCTAAGGAAAAATGTTGATTTTTATTATTACAATATGGATATGAAAGGGGGTCCAGGAATCTTTTAGGATTTGGATTCTGTGTTACATTTATTCGCAAAAGAAATTTAAAAAAAAGTTATCCATTCGAACCATTCTATAAATTGGGTACAAATCCATTCTAAAATCTATTTAACCGGCAATCCACAATTTTCCCATCCCATTATTCCACCAGCCAGGTTGTACAACTCTTTAAAACCAATCTTCCTCATTATATCTACACTGGCACCACTTCTCATTCCAGATCTACAGTAAACCAGATAGGTTTTACTTTTATCTAATTCCTGTACTTTTTTCTCAAAATCGCGTGATTGGTAGTCTATTTGCACAGAATTCTCAATATGGGATTGATTGTATTCCCCGAGGGTTCTAACATCAAGTAAAATAAACTCCGGGTTCTGTTTATTTTTTAAAATCAGGTCAAAAGCTGAATTCGGATCCAGATCAGTTGCAGAATTTGATGATGGTTTTCGTCCAAACATTTTAAAAACCTCTAAAAAATGGTTAATATATCTTTATTTTTTATATTGAATAAATGTGTTGTTATTTTGATGGATTTTAAAAACTAAAGAAAGCCCCAAAAACTAAATAACGATTGTTAAACAGTTTTGGATAACAATTGTTAAAATAGAGTTCACAAAGTTTCAAAATTTAAACAGTTAATATAAAATTTTAGAAAAAAATACAATTTAGAAGTAATTTAGAGAACTAATTTAAAAAATAGAAAAATGAGTAAAGTCAGGTGACTTTACATCATTGGTGGCATTCCACCAGGCATTCCGCCCATTCCTTCCATTCCACCCATGTCAGGTTCTTTACCTGCTCCAGTGGATGCAATGACGTCGTCGATCCTTAGGATCATTTCTGCGGCTTCTGCTGCTGATTGGATGGCCTGTTTTTTGACTCGGTGAGGTTCGATGACTCCGGCACGGTACATGTCGGTGACGTCGCCTGTGAATACGTTGAGTCCCATGTATAATGATTTTTCATGGGCTGCTCGTAGGTCCACCAGAGCGTCAATGCTGTCCAGTCCTGCGTTTTCAGCCAGGGTTTTTGGTACTACTTCCAGTGCTTCTGCAAATGCAGTAACAGCTAGTTGTTCACGGCCGCTGATGGTGTCAGCGTATTCTTTGAGTCCTTTGGCTATGGAGATTTCTGCAGCTCCTCCACCAGCAACTACTTTACCGTCCTCGATGGTAGCGGCAACTACGCCGATGGCATCTTCGATTGCTCTTTCGATTTCATCTACCACGTGTTGGGTTGAACCGCGGATGAGTAGGGTTACTGATTTTGGGTCTTTGCAGTCTTCCACGAAGAGCATTGCTTCGCCGGAGATTTTCTTCTCAGCTACGGATCCTGCTAGTCCCAGGTCTTCGAAGTCTAGGTCTTCGATGTTGGAAACTACAGTGGCTCCGGTTGCCCGGGAGAGTTTTTCCATGTCTGATTTTTTGACTCTGCGCACAGCCATGATTCCTGCTTTGGCCAGGTAGTGCTGTGCCAGGTCGTCTATTCCTTTCTGACAGAAGAGTACAGTGGCTCCGGCATCGGCGATTTTGTTCACCATGTCCTTGATCATCTGTTCTTCTTGTTCAATGAAGGCCTGCATCTGGGCAGGGTCAGTGATTCGGATTTCAGCATCCACTTCGGTTTCTTTAACTTCAATGGCACTGTTTAATAATGCGATCCTTGCGTCTTCCACCTTTTTAGGCATACCAGGGTGTACTGGTTCTTTGTCGATTATAACACCGTTTACGAGCTGGGAGTCATCGATGGTTGCTCCGTCTTTCTTCTCGATTTTGATGTGGTCCTGATCGATTTCCCCGTCGTCTTCCACCTGTTTGACTGCGCCAACCACCAGTTCTGCTAATGGTTCTCGTGCTTTTTCAGTTCCCTTTCCGGTCATGGCGGTCATGGCCACTTTCATGAGGGTTTCCCTGTCATCTGCATCGATTGCTATAACGCTTAAGATTTCCTGGGCTTTTTCAGCTGCTTGCCTGTATCCCATAGCTATTATGGTGGGGTGAATGTCCATGTCCAGGAGGCCTTCTGCCTTCTTGAGTAGTTCTCCTGCGATTATAACTGCAGTGGTGGTTCCGTCTCCCACTTCATCTTCCTGGGTTTTGGCTACTTCCACCAGCATTTTGGCTGCAGGGTGCTCGATGTCCATTTCTTTGAGGATAGTTACTCCGTCATTGGTTACAACGATGTCTCCTAATCCATCTACGAGCATTTTGTCCATTCCCTTGGGACCTAAAGTAGTCCTAACGGTTTCTGCTAAGACTTTTCCTGCTAATATGTTCATTCTCTGAGCATCTCTTCCTAAAACTCTTGAAGAGCCCTCAGGCATTATAATAATAGGTTGTCCTTGTCCTTGTCCTAATTGTGCCACATTATCACCTCAAATTGTTTTATGTAAATAATCAGTAGGTTAGCGATTATATAAATAGTTTGCTATTGTATGGTTGGGTTAATTTTAAAATGATTAAATGCCATTTAACACTTAAAAAATCTGTATAAACATTTTAATGATTTAAAATGATGAATACATGATTAAAATATTGGATAGGTGATTAAAAGGTAGAATAGATGATTGAAAGGTGAAATAAGTGATTAAAATGTGGAATAAATGATTGAGATGTGGAAAGAATAAAAAAGTATACTTCTAGTCTTTATCTATTTTTTTCCACATCACTGTACCGTTATTATTCCTTGAACGGAAGTAACCCTTTCTTTCCAGGTTTCTGAGGGCATGTTCAAAGTTCTGCATGGTAAGTTCAGTGAATCCCATGTCAATGATCCAGTCAAAAAGATTTTCCAAGTTATCCTCTTTATCAGGGAGTAACAGGTAGATATTGGACTGGAAAGAAGTCAAATCCTTTTTAGGTTTTTGGGTTAGTAGCTTAAACTGATTTTTTATCTTCTGCAATTCCTTTATTTTCAGATCCTTTTCTTCCAGTTGTTTGACTAATCCCTTAATCTCATCTTCCTTTTTCTGGATGGTTTTATCCTGATCTTTCTGTAACTCCTGTAGTTTGCTGTGCTCTAGAACCATGGACCTGGAAGATTCTTTCTGGCACTTTTTAAGCTCGATCTTCAACTTGCTGATCTCTAAAAGGCAGGCTTTAACCAGCTGCCTTAACTGCTCTCTCTCTGTATCCTTCAAAAAGGCCATGTTTATCACTTGAATAGTGGAATTATTATTATCAATACAATGACTAATTCTAATCTTATGTATGCACCAATCTCCTTTTAAGCTTTGAGATATAAATGCATCTAATACTAATCTCCAAGAAAAGGATATTCACACTTTCTAAAATAAAAAAAAATACTAACTAATCTTAATCAAAAAAGAATCTTAATAAAGTTTTACGATAAGGAATAACTGTAAATACATAAAAAAGAATAAATATTGAATTATCTAAAAAAATAAGTTAAAATAGGAGCTAATATTAATATAACCCCTACATTATCTCCGCAATAAGTTCTGCATTTAATATGGATGCTCCTGCAGCACCCCTAACCGTATTGTGACCTAAAAGGACATATTTCAGGCTTTGAGAGAATGTTGCATCCTGCCGGAGTCTTCCAACGGTGACTGCCATTCCTTTTCCCATCATACGATCCATGCGCGGTTGAGGTCTGTTATCCTCTTCCCGGACAATAACCGGATGTTCTGGGGCAGAGTACAGGTTCAACTTTTGAGGAAGCGCCTGGAAAGTCTGCAAAGATTTTTTAACATCTTCCAGGTTGAATTCTTCATCCATTTCCATGAAAACAGCCTCGGTGTGACCGTCCACCACCGGGACCCGGTGACAGGATGTGCTGACTCCAAAAGTGGCTGGTTCCACATTCTCACCATCAAAGTCACCCAAAAGGTGCAGGGTCTCTGATTCCATTTTTTCCTCTTCCCCTCCAATGAAGGGTACCAGGTTGTCAATCATGGCCATGGAGGGTACTCCATTGTAGCCGGCTCCGGAAACTGCCTGCATGGTGGATACGTATACTCGGTTGATGTCAAACTGGTCATATATTGGTTTTAGGGTTAGTACCAGGGCTATGGTGGAACAGTTGGGGTTGGTGACAATGAATCCATCCCATCCCCTGTTTTTCTGCTGGATTTCTATGAGATCCAGGTGTTCCGGGTTCACCTCGGGTATGACCAGGGGCACATCCGGTTCCATGCGCATGGCACTGGCATTTGATGCAACTTTCATGCCTGCTTCTGCAAATTTGGGCTCAACTATTGCTGCATTTTCGGCAGGTAGTGCTGAGAAAACTATCTCCACATCCTTCACCTGGCTGGGGTCTGTGTCCACTACCACCGTGTCCTGAACTGTCTCAGGGATGGGTGTGTCCATGTGCCAGGTCACTGCATCCTGATATTTTTTTCCTGCAGAACGCTGGGAGGCTGTCAGAGCAGTTATCTCAAACTTGGGGTGATCCTCGAGAAGTTGTATAAAACGCTGCCCTACCATTCCTGTTGCACCTAAAATACCTACATTTACCATATAACCACCTTTTAAACCTTTTAATATACTCTTTATTAATGACTGTCCATTAACTCTATATAATATTATCACTTCTTTCGATTTTATACTCACATAATAAATTATAGAATACTGACCATAATCCCAGAATATCTACTTCTTTTGATTCAATATTCTCATGTAATAATTATGGAATTATGTAATCATTATGGAACACTCTCATAATCCTAGAACATCATCCATATTACTTATTTTTCCCTTTTCAGCTGTCACCACGTATCGAATGGCCTTGATCACACCGTTGACAAATGCCTGTCTGGTACCTGCACGGTGTACGATTTCCAGTCGTTCTCCATCCCCTGCAAATAGAACAGTGTGGTCTCCCACAATGTCCCCACCGCGAACTGCGTGGATCCCAATTTCTTCAGGTGTTCGCTCACCAACCATTCCTTCCCTGCCGTAAACTCCTACTTCATCCAGGTTACGGTTTAGGGCTCCGGCTATGAGTTCGGCGGCTTTTACTGCAGTTCCAGATGGTGCGTCTTTTTTATGCTTGTGGTGTGCTTCGATAATCTCCACATCGTAATCTGTTAGGATGGATGCCAGCTCTTCCACCACCTTAAAGAAAACGTTCACTCCCACTGCCATGTTAGGTGATATAACTGCACTTACCTGATTAGTTTCTATGGCGGACTGGTTAAATTGCATCTGTTCTTCGGTGAAACCAGTTGTTCCCACCACCAGATTAACACCAGATTCTGCAGTGGTTTTTATGGTGCCAACTGCTGCTGCTGCAATGGTGAAATCCACCAGTACGTCTGGTTTTTTCACATTCAATGTTTCTGCAAGCTTTTCTGCATCCACTATGTGTACGTTAATTGGTCCAATTCCCATAACTTCCCCCACATCTTTGCCCTCCAGGGGAGTGTTGGGGGCTTCAATGGCTGCCACAACCTGCATATCCTCCTGTTGGAGGATAGTGTTGATGATCATGGACCCCATTCTTCCACCGGCACCGGTTACTGCCACACTTATCATGATATATCATCTCCTAAAGATTGGTAATTCTCTTAAAGATCCCAAATTTGGTAATTCCTAAAGATTGATAATTTCCCTAAAGATCCCTAATTTAATAATTCCCTAAAAATCCCTATTTAATAATTCTCCTAAAGAACCCTAATTTGATAGTTCTCCAAGAATCCTTAAAAAAATAAATAAGAGAAAAATAAGGTGTTATTTTAAAAATCCAATGGCCTGGATCCAGGCAGTTAAAATAGATTTAGTCTTAAAAAGAAGGAGAACTAAACAGTTTAGATCAACTGCAGGTCCAGGAGTACCTTCCTAAGTTTTTCCTGACTTTCCTCTCTTAATGGAACCAGTGGCATACGAACATGACCTGCCGGTCTTCCCATCATGTTGAGTGCTTCCTTGGCTGGTACTGGATTGGACTCAATAAACAGAACCTTCATCAAGTCATACAGCTCGTAATGAAGTTCTTTGGCTCTTTTAAAGTCTCCTTCAATGGCTTTTTTAACCATTTCACTCATTCGTGCGGGGTCAACATTGCCCACCACACTGATAACTCCATTACATCCCTGGGATATCATGGGTAAAGTGAGGTTGTCGTTTCCAGATAGGACTAGGAAATCATCCACATCCAAGCTTTTAAGTTTATGGATGGTCTGGGAAACTTTGTCCAGATCAGGGTTGGCCTCTTTGATGGCTACTATGTTATCCAGCTGGGCTACGCGTCCAATGGTTTCCACATCAATATCCGTCCCGGTACGGGAAGGAACATTGTAAACGATCATGGGAATGTCCACTGACTCGGATAACATTTTGTAGTGTTCGTAAAGCCCGTGCTGCTGGGGTTTGTTATAGTAAGGTGTTATTACCAGTGCGTAGTCTGCACCGATGTCTTCTGCGTATTTTACCAGGTCCAGTGCTTCCTTGGATGAGTTGCTACCTGCTCCGGCCACTGCGGCTGCCTTGCCCTTCACTTCATCAACCAGGATTTCCATCATCTTCTTCTGTTCCTGGTGGGTTATGGTGGCAGACTCACCGGTGGTTCCGGCGGCCAATAGGCCATTTACACCTCGTTCTAGGAGATAATTCATGTTCTCCCTCATTCCCTCTTCATCCACTTTATCTTCGCGGGTGAAGGGGGTTACCATAGCAACTGTGGTACCTTCCAATTTCATTCCAAGACTCTCCTTACCATTTCATAAGCTCTCTTACCATCATTCCAGTCTACAAATATAACCACTGATGTTTGACTTGATGAAATTTCCACTATGTTTATTTTATTCTGACGTAAAGGTGCGGTGATTTTGGTAATAATACCCGGAGTATCAATGAAGTCCTGGCTGTTGACGCTGATCATGGCGATCTCACGACCCAGTGACAGTGAACTCATATCCGGACTCTTCACCA
Source organism: uncultured Methanobacterium sp. (assembly GCF_963666025.1). NCBI lineage: Archaea > Methanobacteriati > Methanobacteriota > Methanobacteria > Methanobacteriales > Methanobacteriaceae > Methanobacterium > uncultured Methanobacterium sp. Next base: position 419,681 of record NZ_OY762552.1, read on the forward strand.
CCACCTCATGAAGGATTTCATGGGCAGAATCAGCCATTGATTTATCAATGAAAAGGGTTATTGAGTTTTGACCGGTAGAAATACCATAAATATTAATATTATTATCCTGCAGGGTTTTGGTGAGTTCAGCTAGAATTCCCACTTTGGTCAGGATCTCTTCACCAACCACTGCAATGACTGAAATGGGTTCATTGTTAAGAGTGGTTGATCTTAGCATTTTGTCTTTGGAGGGACCCATTATCTCAGTTCCGGGTGCTGAAAGATCACCGTGCTCAAATCCTATGATTTTGGCATTTATTTTGGGGTCTTTGTAGCGCAGTGCATGGGGATGCAGTACCTGGGCTCCGTGTGTTGCCAGATCTCTCATCTCCTCCACACTGATCTTGTCCAGTTTCTTGGCGGACTGTAGTTTATTGGGATCAGTGGACATCACCCCTCCCACATCGGTGACAATGATCACCTCTTCTGCATGGAGGCAATGACCCATAAGGAAAGCAGTTATGTCACTTCCACCCCTTCCCAGGGTGGTAATGTTGCCTTCTCTGTCTTTTCCCAGGAAACCGCAGAGCACAGGGATCACTCCCTGATCCAAGAGTTTTAAGATATCCCTGGATCTGATCTCGGTCTCTGCAAAGTCAATTTTAGCATTTAAATAGTTGCTGTCAGTTATAACTGGCCAAAGTTCCATATGAGGATCTATATACTCTGATTTGACACCAAGAGATTCTATGGTGGATGAAAACACTCTTACACTGGTAATTTCTCCCATGGAGACTATATCTGCCATCTGTTTCTCGGTTATGGCATCCCCTATGGATTTGTTTACAATTTCCAGGATGTTATCGGTGGTCTTGTTGATGGCTGAAACCACCACCACCACCTTCTTGCCCTGCATGTATTCCTTAACCACTGCACGAGCTGCTTTTTTGATCCTTTTTCCATCTCCGATGGATGTTCCTCCAAACTTGGCCACTATTATTCCCATAGCAACCAACCTTAGAAGTAATTATTCCTAACTAATCGAGTTACGTAACCTGCGATTTTGTTTCGCAGATGTTTGGTACTTACAGTGGAGAATTCTTGCACTAACTTCTTATTTTCATCGAAATCTGTGGTGAATTTACCGGGATAAGTTTCAATCAGCTCTTTGGATGTTCTTTTAACGAATGATGTTCTAATGTTACCCATGCTTTTTACCTCCTTGAATTTTCTGTTGTTCTTTTTTGCTCAAATCCGTCAGTATCATAGTGATCTGGGTGAGACTGTCTTTATCTATTTCCTGCTCTTTAGCTATTTCTCTGATCTTATGATGGATAAATTCTTCCCTTTCCGGGTCATGAATTTTCATTCCCAGAACTATTTTGGCCTGGTAAATATCAGTGGCCAGGGAAGTTCTCTCTTTAATGAGTTTTATTATTTCCTCATCCAGTTTGTCGATCTTTTTGCGAGAGCTTTCCAATAGTTGTAACGCTTCTGCCCTATCCATGGTCAACCACCTTGGTTCCCACATTATCAACCTGAGTTAAAATAACGTTTCCAGGATATGAACTCCATGCTTCCTGAACCGGGTCTATATTTTCCTCGGGAACAATGGCCACAAATGAAGGGCCAGTTCCTGAAAGACCAGCGGCCAGTGCACCTGTTTTTAACGCATCCAGTGCAATTCCAGCATCAAAACCTAAAGCTGCACTGTATAACATTCCATTTAAGGTCAGGGCTTCGTAAATATTCCCTTTCAGCGCTTCCTGGAATGCGAGTTTTACCCATGGTGCCAGGAGTTTCATTCTACCTACATCAGATTGGGCAGTAGGTGACTTTCTATTGGGCATATATATTAATATATTTTGCTCCTCCATTGGGCCATGGTGGAAGATTTCCCTACGTGAATTGTGGGTGATGGTAAGACCTCCAAAAAAAGAGGCACTGGCATCATCAAATGCACCAGTAATGGTAACACCAGCTTCCAGGGAAGCATCAATGGCCAGGTTAATTATATCTGAATCATTTAAGCTATCTTGAGGAACTAATCCATCATTCACCAGAGCATGGTATGTGGCCAGCACCACTGCATTGGAAGTGGCACTGCTGCTGGAAAGTCCAGAAGCCATTGGTAAAGTAGAACTGGTCTTTAAATGGATTCCGGTATTTACATTGAATTTTTCCAACACTTTATTTACACATATCTCCATGAGTGTGGTGTCAACTTCTCTATCTACTTTGAATATTCTTTTTGATGATTTTAAACTGGCTTCTGCAGTTACATAAAGCTTTATACCAAATGCAGATCCACAACCGGTTGATATGGCATTAATTACCGTGGCTGAACCGGGGGATCGGACAATTGCTTTCAAATTATCACCTGTGAGAGCTTAACTCTGTTTGTGTATTGCACTATTTTATATACATAGAAATAAAAAGACTAATAAATACATCGATGAAAACAATGAAATCCAAAATTGATTCAAATTTTATAAAAATACAATTTCTATAAAAAAGAATTTAAATAAACAAGCATAAAATTTAAAAATATAAGATTACAATTATAGTTTTAAAAAATGAGGTGAAAAATATGGTTGTTAAAGTAGAAGTATTCACATCTCCTTCCTGTCCCTACTGTCCCATGGCTATTGAAGTTGTAAACGAAGTTGAAAAAGACATGCCAGGTACTCTGGAAGTTGAAAAAATCGACATCATGGTTGACCGTGATAAAGCAGTAGAATATGGCCTCATGGCTGTACCTGCAATTGCTCTAAATGGAGTAGTGCGTTTTGTAGGCGCCCCATCCAAAGAAGAACTGGTAAAAGCCATAGAAGAAGAAAACCCCTCGAAATAATTCTATTTTATTAGTTAATGGGCAATTATTAAGTGAAGATTATAATGGTGAAAAATCATTCCTCACAAAAATACCAGAATATTCCTAAACCCAAGTCTAAACATGGCAGGGGAAATCAGTCATCTCCTCCATCTGTTTCTTTTCCAGTTGATAGTGACAGTTATGGAATCACCACTGGAAGTGCAGCCACGGCAGCAACTTTAGCCGCATTCTTATCCACAAAAGGCAAAGGAAAGGTTTCCTCAGTTAATATCAAAACACCTCTGGGATGTCTGGATATTTCTGTTAAAACATCTCATAAAATTGATGATTATTCTGGACGGGCTTCAGTGATGAAAATGCCCTACCACGACCCTGATGTTACCATCAATCTGGAAGTGGAGGCAGAAGTTCATCTTCAAGATGAACCTGGCATCACCATCACCGGCGGAAAAGGAGTGGGAAAAATAACCAAACCTGGATTGCAACTGCCCGTGGGTGAGGTTGCTATAAACCCGGTTCCCCGGGAAATGATCAAGTCCAACCTGGAGGATGCACTGCCACCAGGTAAGGGTGCAGAAGTCATAATTACAATACCGCAGGGTGAAGAAATTGCCCATAGAACCATGAACCCCCGTCTGGGTATTGTAAATGGAATATCTGTACTTGGAACCACTGGTATTGCCCGTTCCATGAATTCGGAGAGTTTCCAGAAGTCCAAAAAATGCCAGCTGGATGTGGCACTGGCTGAAGGATACCAGAAACTGGTTTTTGTACCGGGTAATATTGGGGAAAAACTTGCCCTGAAGTTGCTAGATGTGGAAAAAGACCAGATCATCCAGATGGGTAACCTGGTGGGTTACATGCTGGATGAGGCCAAAAAAAGTAATATATCCAGTTTAATTCTTTTAGGACATGCAGGTAAACTGGTTAAAATAGCAGGTGGCATCTTTCAAACGGAACATCGCCTGGCTGATGGTCGTAGGGAGATTATTACCACCCACACCGGACTGGTGGGTGGAGATAGGGGGACCATGGAGGAAGTCTTCAATTCTAACACCACCGAGGATATGATGAGCATCCTGGAAAGAGAAGGACTACTTGAAAAAGTTTTCAACTCAATTGCCCTCTCCATTCAAGAGCGTTGCCAGGAAAGGTTTGATATAAAACCAGAAGTACTTATTTTAAAGATGGATGGCACTTTACTCAACAGTAACCATCACGTTGAACTAAAACCCACCACATTGAACTAATATTCTAAATTTTATTTATTTTAATGACCTAATTTTAATTATTGTATTAACACCAAGAAATGGGCTTATTCTAAAAACAGCCCTGTTTTCATAGGATGTTTTTAAGTACTTATAGGTGCTATAAGAACTAATAGATGTATGAAAATGAAAATAGAATTATTCTATTGATGATCATTTAATTAATAAAATTTAAGTATTATGGTAAACTTTTATGGTGAAATCATGCGCGTGTGCTTACTAGGCCAATATCCACCCCATATTGGAGGTGTTTCATCCCATACTTATCTCCTATCTCGGGAACTTGTAAAAAGAGGAGATGACGTTTACGTGTTAACCTACCCCCACTCTGATGTTAAAAATATTGATGAGGTGAAAGTGGAAACTGCATTTGCACCCAATATTAAGGGATTGAGGGGTTTATTTTTCTTCATATCCTCATTTTTCAAACTAATCCTCATGGTACGCCGTTTCAATATTGAGTTGATCCACGCCCACTTCCTTCTCCCTCCAGGACTAATAGGAGTATGTGTGGGGTCACTTCTTGGGAAAAAAACTGCAGTAACTGCCCATGGCTCTGACCTTATGATACAGGCTAAAAATCCAGTCCTCAAGAGTTTAATTAAGTTTGTTCTTAAAAAAGCAGACTACGTGCTGGTGGTGAACCAGACACTTAAGGACAAAGTGCTGGAGATGGGTATAAATCAGGAAAAGGTTTATATAACCCCCAATGCTGTGGATGTGGAAAAATTCAACCCCAAAAAGAAGGAACTACCATCCGACATGAAGATAAGCCCTGATAAGCCAGTAATACTATTTGTAGGTAACCTGGTATATCAGAAGGGAGTTAAATATCTTCTAGAAGCTAAAAAGTTAATGAAAAATGATGCAGAACTGGTGATTGTGGGTGATGGTCCACTAAGCCCTGAACTGGAGCTGAAAGTACGTGATGAAAAGATCCAGGATGTAGTTTTTACAGGTGCTCGTAGGGATGTGGATAAAATTATGCCATCGGTTACTGTTTTTGTTCTACCCAGTATATCAGAAGGATTCCCCATCACTATCCTGGAAGCTATGGCCAGTGGCCTGCCAGTGGTGGCCACCAATGTGGGTGGAATCAGTGAAGTGATGAGTGAACAAGTGGGCATAATGGTTAACCCATCCAGTCCCACTGAACTAGCTAGTGCACTGGATAAAATCCTGGAAAAAGAAACATTAAGGAAGGGTATGAGTGTTGCTGCCAGGGACCATGCTCTGAAATACAGTAAAGTTAAGATACCTTACTAATTCCATTTATTATAGATTCAATTATTATTTATCACTAGCTCTATCCCAACAGTATAATTATAGATTTAACTCACCTATAATTTAGGAACTCACCTATAATTTAGGAATAGATCAAATTAGGAATAGATCAGACTAATAAATTTAGGAATTAAATCAAACTTAACAATTATGAATAAATCAGACTAACAAATAAAACTGGAGAGTAATGGAAATGGATGAAAAAGAATTCACACATCTTACCCGGAGTGGAGTGCATATGGTGGAAGTGGGGGATAAACCAGTTATCAAACGAACTGCCCTTGCCAGGGGAAAAATAAAATTAACCCCTGAAACCATCCTCCTCATTGAAAAAGGAGAGGTTAAAAAGGGTAACGTGCTCACCACTGCCCAGATAGCAGCCATTCAGGCAGTTAAATCCACTTCCCAGATGATACCATTATGCCATCCCATACCCATTGGTGGTGTGGAAGTGGAATTTTGTGTGAACCCTGATTCTATTGAGATTACAGTGCAGGTGACTAGCACCGGGAAGACAGGGGTGGAGATGGAAGCCATCACCGGAGTTAGTGTGGGCCTTTTGACCATATGGGACATGGTTAAAAGTGTGGAAAAGGATGAAAACGGACAGTACCCCTCCACTCGCATCACTGACATTGAAGTAATTAAAAAGGAAAAAATTAAAATTAAACTAGAGGAAATATGAGTCTTGAATCCGTGGATCCAACCATCAGAAAGATAATAAAGGATTCTTATCCCCAGATTGAGGAGCTTAACCCTGCCCAGAAAGCAGTGGTGGATGCCGGGCTAATGGATGAGAAAGAAAACTACATCATCGCCATTCCCACTGCCAGTGGTAAAACTCTCCTGGGTGTCCTGGCAGCACTGCGCACCATCCTCGATGGAGGTAAAGTGGTTTATGCAGTGCCACTTTTATCCATTCAGAATGAAAAGGTTAAAGAATTTAAAAAATTTGAAGAACACGGTATCAAAGTGGGTAAACACCCCGCCTCATCAGACCTGGCAGTGATGGTATTTGAATCCTACGATGCCCTGACCCGTTTCAACTGGAACACCCTCTCCGAGGTGGATCTTCTCATAGTAGACGAGTTTCACATGATCGGGGAATACAGTAGGGGCCCCACCATTGAATGTGCCATTACCCGTTCCCGCCTCCTAAATCCCGGGATGAGGTTAATTGCACTGTCCGCAACCCTCCAGAATATGGAGGAGCTTTCCACCTGGCTAGGTGCCAGGGTGGTGGAACATGATTATCGTCCAGTACCACTTTTCAAGGAAGTGCTCAACACCGAGGAGTACGGTACCAAGAACAAAAACGATGTTATCTTGCGCATTCTTAAGGATTCCATGGATGAATCCAGCCAGGCCCTGGTCTTTGTTTCCACACGCCGTTTCACTGAATCACTGGCCAATTACCTGGCAGGTAAGATCAAAAAGAGTCTGCCTGCAGATAAAAGAAAGGATTTCAAGAAGGTGGCTGAGAAGATACTGGATGTTCCCCGCAGGAGAGGATCCCTACCCACCGAGGTGTGCCTGAAACTGGCAGAATGTGCTGAAAAAGGGATGGCCTTTCACCATGCAGGACTTTTCGACCGGCAGAAAGAGATCATTGAGGAGGAGTTCCGTGCCGGGAACCTTCTGATGATCACCGCTACCCCCAGCTTGATGTATGGGGTGAACCTTCCCTCCAAAAATGTTGTCATCAGGGATTACACCCGCTGGACCAGTCAGGGACCCCAACCCATACCAGTTTTTGATTACCTGCAGATGTCTGGCCGTGCCGGGCGTCCGGGATATGATAAAGAGGGTTATTCCTACCTGATTGGTAAGACACTACCCGAAGCCGAGCAACTCCAGTACCAGTACATCTACGGGGAGATTGAAGCCACCAACTCCAAGTTACTGGAAAACAGGGATGCAGTTTACCGTCAGATCATATCCCAGGTGGCAGCAGGGATGGCTCGAAACCTGGAGGAACTTGAGGAATTTTTCCAGAACACGTTCTCTGGTTTCCAGATGAGCCACTCGGAATATACATCCTTATTCGCCTCAGACACCATCCAGTTTCAGATTAAGGAGGCACTGGAATTTCTGATGGAGCATGGTATGATCCAGGCAGTTCCAGATGGTCTGCGGGCCACTGCATTTGGTATGTTAGTTGCCAAGAGCAACTACGCAGTGCAGACTGCGGTGCGTCTTAAGGAATTCGCCCGTTCTGGTGGGGAAGTTGACATGCCCCGCCTGGTATATGAGATATGCCGTACCCCGGACCTGATTCCCATCTCATTTAAGGGTCGCAAAAGCCGGGACCCTGTCCGGGACAGGTTAAACCGGGCAGGTCTGTTTGTGGTGGATGTGGGTAATGATGAAGCCACTACTGCTACCCTCATGGAGTGGATGGATGAACGGAGTGAGTATGAGATTGAAAATGCCTTCAATGTCTACGCTGCATCCACCAGACGAGCAGCCTACGAGGCATCCCAGCTGGTGAAGTTCCACCGTGAAATATGCCAGGTTCTGGGTATCTACACTGGACTGGATGCCATGGAAACCCTTACTGCCAGACTTTACTACGGTGTGAAAGAGGAGTTACTCCCACTGGTAGTGGGAATCAAACGCCTGGGCCGCAGACGTGCCAGAGCATTGGTAGACGCCTTTGGAACAGACCTTCGCTATGTGTCCCGTGAGGAACTGCTTCGAATTGAAGGAATAGGTCCTAAAACAGCTGAAAATATACTTAAAAAGTATCATGCACATGATTAGCCCATGATACCAGTGCAACCTAAATTATAAAGAAAAACCATGATCATCAAAGAATAAAGAAAAACCATGATTATCAAAGAACTGGACTTCTCCCAGAATATATCAAAAAATGATCTTCTGGAGGCACTGAAGGGTGAAGCCAACCAGGTACATATAAATGACTTCATCAAAACCTGTAGCTTCCTCAAGAAAAATATGGAACATGTACACCCTCATTATCAGGAAGAGTACATTAAAATGTACACTGAAGGATATTTAAAGGGTTACCGGGATGTTAAAAATGATAAAATTTCTTATTCGGGACAGGTTGATGTTGTCAAATTGACAGAGGCCATTCAGCTCCTGCAAAGACAGGAAGAGCTAATGAAAGCAGAGTTTGGTAACAATCGATCCTTCAAACCTTATCTCATCATGTCCCTTTACACCACTTTCATACTGGATGAACCAGTCCACCCAGTGGGTACACCATTCCCCGGGGGTTTGAAGGTGCGCAAAGAGAAAGATATCTACTATTGTCCAGTTAAAGAGAATAATGAGGATAATCCCCTGGCAGTTTGTGGTTTCTGCATTGCCCAGCAGGAACCAGATATGTGAAAAACAGATTTGAAGTGTTTGTGGACAGAATAAGACATTTATGAATGAATGAATAAATACCCTGGTGCTAAAATATGGTCAATAAACTTAGTGAAATGGATTTCAACCAGGAAATAAGTAAAGATTATCTTTTTAAAGTTTTAAAAAAGGAAGCACGGTCCATTCATATTCAGGATATTATGAGGGGGTCCAACTTCCTTAAAGAGGATGTGAAGTTCATGCCTCCCCGAGAAAGGGAGGATATTATTGCCAGGTTCACTAAGGCATTGTTCGTTCGTATTAAGGATATAAAAGATGATAGATCAAAGTATTCAGGATACATTGATTCAGATAAGCTTAAGAAATTCATACTTATTCAAAATGGAAATATTCAGAACTCCCAGAGTCTTGATGAAAAATGCTTCTACCTCATTGCCCGGGTGGTCAGCACCTACACTGCATTTGTAAAGGAGGAACCCGTCCATCCTGTTGGAACGCGATTCCCTGGTGGTTTCACCCTGAGACTGGTAAATGACAGTTATCTGTGTCCAGTGAAGGATAAACAAAAAGATACAGCCAGTGCACTTTGCCGATTCTGCGTTTCAGTCCAGGATGAGAACGTAGATTAAAATATAACCCTAATTTTATCAAAAAATTTTTATTTCTATTTTAATAAAATAATATAATAAATAAACTAAGCTTGAAAAAACCAGTTCAACAACCATCTGGAGGAGCAAAATGGAACCCGCATCAGTGATCATAGTGGAAGATGAGCGAATAACTGCCCTTGATCTGAAGTATAAACTGATTAACCTTGGTTTTAAAGTTCCGGCCATTGTTTCAAGTGGAGAAGAAGCTGTGAACACCGTGGCTGAATTAAGGCCAGATGTAGTGCTGATGGATATTATTCTCCAGGGAGAAATGGACGGAATCCAGGCTGCACAGAAAATAGCCTCCATTGACATCCCAGTAGTCTTTTTAACTGCTTATTCTGATGATAAAACATTGCAAAGAGCTAAAGCTACCAGTCCCTATGGCTACATTCTTAAACCATATCCTGATAAGGAACTGCAGCTAACCCTGGAAACTGCCCTCCAGAAACATCATGAATATCGGGAAAAAATGGAATTAATCCATTATAAAGGCCTGGGCGAAGGAGTGCCTCTGACCAGTCATGAAGATGAAGTTTCCTGGGAAGAACGCCCCAGGATACTTATTGTGGAAGATGAGATCATAACCGCCATGGACCTTGCCTCTCAGCTGGAGGAGAGGGGTTATTTGGTGGTGGATACAGTGACCACTGGCCATGAAGCCATCCAAAAAGCAGAGTTATTTCGTCCTGATCTAATATTGATGGATATAGTACTCAGTGGTGAACTGGATGGTATCAATGTAGCCGAACATATCCAGGATCTGGATATACCGGTGGTTTACCTCAGTGCCTACACTGATGATGCTACTGTGGAAAGGGCCATTAAAACATCCCCCTATGGTTATCTGCCCAAACCATACCAGATTGATGAACTTTACAGTACCTTGGAAACTGCCCTGCAACAGCACAAATCAGAAACTGAAAAGATAGAAAAGATGGACCATAAGATCAGTGTTAAGGAAGGGGAAATGGTAATTGAAAAGACAGCAGTGTTCTTCATCAGTGCCATTATTCTTTCATTGATTGTTTACAGTCTGGCCACCAGAAGTATGACCTGGCTTATGTACCTTTTATTCATCCCGGCCATCTATAACATGTTCATTGTCACAGTGAGTTTAAAGAAACCTTCACCGGCTTTAGGAGTGGAATTGCCTTTTATCAGCATTCTTATCCCTGCACACAATGAAGAATTTACTATAGAGCGTTGTGTTCGTTCCCTGGCAGAATTAGATTATTATAAAGGTGGAAAACGTAACTATGAGATCATTGTGATTAACGATGGTTCTTCTGATGAGACTGGTCAGGTTTTAAGTCCACTCAAGAGTGAATTCGATTTTCTGCGTATAGTGACCCGTAAAGCACCACGGGCAGGTAAGGGTAAAGGATACGTACTTAACGATGGCGTTCGAATATGCCAGGGTGAGGTTATAGCTGTTTTTGATGCAGATGCACGTTTAGAACCTGATTTTCTGAGTAAAATCGTTCCCTACCTTGATGATGAGGATGTAGCAGGAGTGCAGGCCAGGGTGCGCATGTACAATGCTGACCGTAACCTGCTTACCAAGATGCAGGAGGTTGAATTTTCCATTTTTGGTAACGTTATTCTCAGGGCACGGGATGTCATGGGTAAATCCGGTTTTCTGGGAGGTAATGGTCAGTTAACCCGTCGGGAGTTCGTGGAGGATATAGATGGGTGGGATGGTTTTGCAGTTACCGAAGATTTGAATATGAGCATTAAACTGATACTGGATGGTCATAAAATACGTTACTGTCCCGAGGCAGTAGTCTGGCAGGAAGCCGTGCCCAAGTGGAAGCCGTTCTTTAGGCAAAGAGTTCGTTGGGCCACCGGGAACCTTGAAACATTGTTCGTGTACCTGGCTCCCATAATAAATGCTAAAATACCACTATACAAAAAAATAGATTCCATACAGTACCTGGTTTTCCTCCTGTTCACCGTGTTTGTGATGCTGGGATACATTGTAGCCATACTGAATTTAGGGAATATAGTAAGGTTTGCAATGGAAGCACCAGTAATCATTGGACTTATATCTACCGTGGCATTCTTCCCAGGGGTTCTTCTGGGAATCAGGCGAGATAAAGTGGGAATTTTAAGGTCACTGGTTAGGGCAGTGGAGTACTGGGCCTACTGTCTCTATCTGATACCCCTATTCTTTGCTGCTTTCATTCACATGTTAACCCGTAAAGAGAGGAGATGGGCTAAAACTAAACATACTGGAGAATAGGAACATGATTTAAGCATGATGGAGGGATTATTATCAGCGATAACTTGAACGGCAACGATGAAGTTATTTCCCAGAAATATCGTGCTGAGCTGGATGAAATCCGAGAAAAAGTTAAAAGTGGACATTGCAGTACTTTGAGGGAATGTTTACTACTTTTTGAGGATCTCTGGGCCAAATCCCATAGAGCAGATCCACTAATCTCCCACAAGTTCCAGAAAGAGATGGAGAAACTGTCCCAAAAAGACCCCGAACAGTATAATCACGTTCTAAAGAAGATGGAGCAGATAACAGACAACCCCCTGCACTACAAACCATTGAGTGGCGATTTACACGGGTTTCGGAGGGTTCATGTGGGAGATTTTGTGTTGATCTATGAAATAGATAGAAGTAGGGTGATTTTTCAGGATTACAATCATCATGATCTAGTTTATCAAGAAAAACAACATATTAAACAAGTGATAGTTTAACAAAGGACAGATAATCTGACTAAAGAATAAATAATTAATTAAAATCACAATTTTAGAGTTTTAAACGAAATTATAATCAGACATAACCCCAACATTGAATTTATATTCTTAATTTTTATCTTAATTCATGGTCCTAATTGCTATTCCAATCATCATCTTAATTGTTATTCCAATTCAACATCAACCAGTGGTCCCACTCGCCCTAATGAACGTTTTAAAGCACCATCATTCATTACAATCTTCACTGCACCTTTAGGGCAGATTTCAGCGCATCGTCCACATATTCTACATTTCTGTTGGTCTCGTTTTGTGTTTCCATCGGTTACTGTGATCGCATCTACAAAACATACATCCCTGGCACATAATCCACAATTATTGCAGAGATCATCATTGAAGATTATTTCAACACCTTCCATTGATGAAATGCCACTACTCATATTTTCGGGTAGATTAGGAGTCATTTTCCACAGACCGCAACACTGACAACAGTGACAGATGGAAAGAAGCTCTTCCTTAGGACCTGTATTTAACCACAGACTGTCTATCTTGTTTCTACCTATAATAGGGACCAGACCTGCTTCCTGACAGCTGTTTATATGTTGAACTGCTTCCGCAGCTGAAACTACTCTTCCCAGTTTGGAAGATATTCTCTGAGTTCCTTTTCCTAAAAATAAACATCCCATATCATGAGGATAATCCTGGCAATCATTGGAAGTACGGCATATACAGTTATCCATTATGAAATGGTATCTCGACTTTTGGATCATCTTCTTTAAAACCTGACTGGGGAGCACTGTATTTTCATTTGAAACCAGAACTCCCGTATTTACTTCCAGCTCCTGAACAGTTCCTGCATGAGGAGTTTTAATAGCAGCATCCCTGGGAAGTACCTGTATATCATCACCTTCAAAGAGCACCCTATCTACCACCCATGCCAGAGGGGGAATTTTCTGGCAGGCCCTGGCCAGGAAAAAACGTGTGCCAAAGGTGAAATGTATAAATCGTATACTCATATCTGAAAAATTGATCTTCCTCATTGCATCCTCCTCATAATATAGACTATATTCCCCATGATTATTATATTATCAAATCCTGTTTTAAAAATCGTTTTATGATCTTAACTGTTTTTAAAAGCTTTTTATGAGCTTAAATAATTAAGCAAATTCAGAAGAAACTTTCACAATAACTCCATGAACTTCATAAGATCATTTCACCCCCTAAATCACTAAATTTACTATTTAATCAACTAACTTACCATAAATCACTAAATTTACTATTTAATCAACTAATTCACCATAACTCACTAAATTAACATTAATCAATAATTCACTTCATTTAATTATCAAGTATCGCTCGAATAATCCAGCCAGTTCAAACCAGTTCAGGAGTTTAATCAACAGAGAACTCCAATTTATCAGTAAAGTATATATTCGTAATGAATCGTACATATATGCATGACAAAAAAGAAAAGTGTGTACATCCGTCTGGAGCCAGATTACATCGAAAGAATTGACCAGATAGCCAAGAAAGAGGATCGTTCCAGATCATACATCATACGCAGATTAATCATAAATGGACTGGGTAAAAAGTAATACTTTTTAGTTATTTTTTATTCTATTGAGATAAGTGATTAATTAATATAAGTACAGCTTCAAAATAGTACACAACCCCATAATAGCACACGCTTTAAAATAGCAACCACTTCAGAATAACATACCGCTTTAAAATGCACTGCTTTAAATTGATTTACTGGAAGGATATCCATGAGCGGAGATCAAATTCTACTTGGCCTGGGCCTTATTATTGGATTAGGAATTTCTCTGCAATGGTTAGCCCGCACTATTAAAATACCGGGGATTATATTACTGCTCCCCGCAGGTATGATAGTAGGCCCACTTTTAGGACTGGTAAAACCCTTGGAAATTTTTGGTGATTCACTTTTCCCAATTGTTACCCTGGGAGTGGGCATTCTTCTTCTAAAGGGAGGCTTCGATTTACGCATTCAGGACCTTGAACTCAATGTAAACAAAGCTGTGTGGCGTTTAGTTACAATAGGTGTCCTGATAACACTTTCTTTAGGCACACTGGCTATCTTAATAATTTTAAATGTCCCGTTCATTCTGGCACTTCTTCTTGCTTCCATTCTAGTTGTTTCCGGACCAACAGTAGTTGGGCCCATACTTCAATTTGCCCGCCCCAAAGAGCCGGTGAGTTCCGTGCTGATGTGGGATGGTATCATTATCGATCCTATAGGTGCCAGCTTGGGAGTTGCAATTTTAAGTTACATTATTTCTCCCAATCCCTTCCCGGTCCTGGATATTTTTCTCACCATAGCAACCGGAATCATGATTGGACTGGTTGCAGCAGGATTATACGTTGCTTCTGAAAGATCCGGAAGAATTCCCCCTAATTTAAGTGCCCTGGTGGCTTTCATGTTTGGAATAATAGCAATTGTGAGTGGAGAATTGATTTTACAAGAAGCAGGACTTTTTGCTGCGGTGACCATGGGGCTGATGGTGGGAAATCAACATTTCGCTCCGGCCAACGGTATTAAAGAATTCACCGAAACCATAGAACCCCTGATACTGGGAATGTTGTTTGTAATGTTAGCTGCCCTAGTTGATCTGAATGCCATGGGCCAGTACCTCTTCTCGGCCCTGATTTTAGTAGGGGTTTACGTTCTTATTGTCCGGCCAATGGTGGGGATGGTGGCCACCAGAGGTTTAGGCTTTGATCTAGCCCAACGGATCTTTATTGGGGCAATGGCACCCAGGGGTATTGTAGCTGCAGCAACTGCATCCTTATTTACCATAAGCTTACTGAAAGCAGGTATTAATTTTCCCCATCTTATGCCAATGGTATTCCTGGTAATAATTTTCACAGTAGCTATATATGGCATTTCAGCGCCAATTCTGGCTCGAAGACTAAAAATTTCCCAACCCGGAAGGGATACAGTAGCGATAATTGGTGATCAGCCCTGGATCACTAATTTAACCAATGCACTTCATAAAGCAGGTTGCAATGTGATGTTGGCATCCCCTGATGATGAAAATGTAGAAAAAATTAGATCTGAAATTCCATATTTTGTTTATACTGGATCTATGGCTCAATTAGCAGATGAAGATATAATTGACGAGGTTCATGAATTTAAAAATAGAGTGAAGTGGATTATAATAGCTACTGACAACCCAGATCGTGTGAAAATAGTCCAAGACATTTTTATACGCCAGTTAGGATATTTAAACATCATCGTGTTTGGCAGGCATCGGCAAAAACAGGATGAAGTCCTTTTCGCCAAAGGAGGATCAGACATGCTAATAAACACACCCTATGGACTATTTGGTCGCAAACAAGATGAAATACTGGATTTTTTAGATGAAGGCGGTGTTTTTGATGCCATTGATGCATCAATACAAACTGCGGAAGGTGGTGTGCCACAAGACATGAAACCTTTCCTCAGGGTTTTAAGCAATGGGACACTGGCAGTTCCTGCAGATACCTCACCCTTAAAAAATGGTGAGTGGTTAATAGTTGTTCGTTAATTTTTTAGGGTGTTAATTTTTAGGTTATTTGAAAGACGTCCATAATAACTGAATATTATTTTCCAGGTTCAAATCCTATCGTTGTACTTCAACTCCTTAAATACTATGTTAAATTTTGTTCCATGATCCCTATCAAGCTTTATTTCACCATCAATTTGTTTAACTAAACTATTGACAAGTTGTAATCCCAATGATTCAGTGTTTTCGAAATCCAGTTCTTCTGGAAATCCTTTACCATTATCACTGATAATAAGTTCATATTTATCATCAATTCGTTTTAATGACAGGCTTAGTTCACCTTCTCCACTGGGAAATGCATGTTTCAGGCTGTTGGAGACAAGTTCACTGATAATCAATCCACAGGGTACTGCAGTCTCAATATTCAATCTAACCTCTTCTACATCTATGGATGGTTTAACTCTGTCTTTTCGAATGTTATATGAGTAAAATAATTCCGAAACCAGTCTTTCGATGTACTCATCAAATTTGATGTTGGTGAAATCTTTGGATTGGTACAGTTTTTCATGGATCATGGCCATGGATTTAACCCGGTTCTGACTCTCCTTTAAAACATCCACTGCTATTTTATCACCGTGTACATGATGAGTTTGAAGATTGAGCAAACTGGAAATAATCTGCATGTTATTTTTCACCCGATGGTGGATTTCTTTAAGTAAAATCTCCTTTTCCAGGAGAGAAGACTTCAATTGATCGGTAGCAATTCTTCTCCTTGTTATATCCGTGGCAATGACCAAAATCGAGGCAATTTTCCCCTTTTTTTCCAGGGGGACCAACTGTGACTCAATCCAACTGTAACCACCTGTTTTATTGTTAATTTTGCACTGGAAGGCCTGAGCATTCCCATTTTTTATTTCCAGATAAAGATTTTTAATTTGTAACTTAGCATCTTCTTCCGGGAAAAGACCCAGATCTGTAAATTTTTCACCAATTAACCTTTCCTTAGACAAGCCTGAAAAATTAATAGCAGCATCATTTGCATCTAAAATCACACCAACTAAGTCTACCAGTACCATGTAATTGGGATCTGATTCAAAAAGAGTCCTATATTTCTCTTCACTATCACGCAATGCTTCTTTCATTTCCTTACGTTGTTTGATAGGATGAGTGGTAACCACTATTCCATCTATACCCGGAACATTCATCATATTCTGAGAAACAGATTCAACTGGAAGGTATTCACCATCTGCCTTCAGGATTCTGAACTCAGTTGGAATACCCCTGTTTCTTTTTTCATAGACCTCATCCAGATCATTTGTAACCCGTTCTAGATCATCAGGATGTATGAAGTCCAGGGGATTCTTACCAATAAAATACCCCTCCTTGTATCCTAAAATACGTTCTGAAGAAGGAGAATCAAAGATTATTCTACCACCCTCATCCAAGATACGAATAAGATCCGTAGAGTTGTAAATCAAGGACCGGAATGTTTCTTCACTTTTCCTGAGAGCATCTTCAGCTTCTTTCTGTTCAGTAATGTCGTTAATGATGGAAAATAAAATAATTTTATCTTCATACTGTATGGGAGATGAAAAAACTTCAACGATACGTACTTCTCCACTGGCAAGTTTATGGGGAAATATAAAATATTTACCCCCTTTAATTACACTTTCCCTTGCTTTGCGAATTTCATCAGAAGGTAACTGATTAATCTGGTCAATATTCATGGAACAAAGCTTATTCATAGAATAACCATAAAATTTAATGGCTGCATGATTAGCATCAATGATATTTCCAGTTTCCGGGTCAATCAAGATCATAACTGCATTATTCTCTTCAAATAACATTCTAAATCTTTTTTCACTATTTTCAAGTGTTTTTTCGGCAAGTTTAAGATCATTGATATCGGTGTGGGTGCCCACCATTCTCAGTGGTTTACCCTCTTTATCATATTCCACCACTTTCCCCCTGGTGAGTATCCAGCACCACTTTCCTTCCTTTGTTTTCATGCGGAATTCAATAGAGTATCCTTCACCATTATCAACATGATTCTGTATTTTTTCCTCAACTTGTTTAATATCATCAGGGTGAACCAGAGATCTGAATGATTCATAGGATCCTGAGAACTCTTTATTATGGTAACCCAACATCTGGTAGTAAATGGGACTAAAATATGCCTTTCCGGTCAAAACATTCCAATCCCAAAGTCCGTCATTAACTGCAGAAATAGTTAATGCATATCGTTCTTCACTTTCCTCCAGGGCTTCCTCAACCATTTTTAAGTCATTTATATCCTGATTAACACCATAAAGTTTCTTAATATAACCATTTTCCTCATTTTTAACCCGGAACCATGTTCTAACCCAAAAAGTTTCCCCACTGGAACGGATCAATTTTCCTTCAACTTTGACTTGGAAAAAGGGATCAGACGATTTTATGGTCTGCTGTATTGCATCGGCCAGTTTTTCGCGGAAATCAGGATGAACATATCTCTGGAAAAATAATTCAGCACTCATCCTGTACTCTTTAATATCATCAAAATGTATTCCGTGCAGTTTACAGAACCTTTCGTTGAAAATAAACGTGTTAATGGAAGTATCATATTCCCAGTAAGCCATTTTAGAAAGAGTCAGAGCTTCTTCGCTCCGATTGTGAAGTTCGATGAAATCCATTTCATTCGTTTTACGTTGGGTAATATCGCGTGAAACTCCATGGAATCCGAAAAGTTTTCCTTCATCATCCCTTATGCCGCTTATGACATTTTCTAACCATCTAGTTGAACCATCTTGATGGTAATACTCCAGTTCAATGTTAATACTTCGTTCTGGGTCCGAGCGATCCTGCTGTTCAAGCATTAACTCATTTTTCAAGAACTCCTGAACCTGGAACAATGAGTGGGGAGTTAATTGTTCATTTACCTGTTGTTTCATTCTTTCTTCTGGAGAAAATCCCAGAACCTTCTTGATTGAAGGACTAACATAAGTGGTCTGTAGTTCCATGTTCAGGGTCCAAACAATATCGTTCATCTGTTCGGTTAAAAAACGGTAGTTTAATTCACTTTCTTTTAAAGCTTTCTCTGTTTTTTTACGTTCAGTTATATCCTGAAATATGCAATGTGTTTGTTTAAAATTCCCTTGTTCATCATATCCTACTTTTCCTTCAAAAGATACCTGAATAAAGGAACCATCTTTACGTTTTATTTGAAATTCTATTCCGTGAATTTCACCAGCAGATTTAAAGCGTGAAAAGTTCTGTTTAAATTGAGGGGCAAAACCTGGTGCTAAAAAATCTGAAAAAGGTTTCCCAATAACTTCCTCTTTAGTATATCCCAGAGTATCCATCCAGGCAGGGTTAACCTCCAGAAAATATCCTTCTTCAGAAAGAGATTGATATGGGAGTGGTGCTTCATTATAAAGTGATTTAAACTTTTTTTCACTATTTTTTAACTTTCTTTCCATCTTTTTTTTGTAAAGAGCCAGTTCAACCGTGAATTTGAGTTCTGTTTTGTTGTAAGGTTTTAAAATATAACCGTAGGCCTCAGTTAAACTGGCTTTTTTCATAACAGATTCTTCAGAATAAGCAGTTAAAAAAATAACCGGTATATCTAATTCTTTGATCTTTGATGCAGCATCGATACCATTTTTTTCTCCCTTTAAAACAATATCCATTAAAATAAGATCAGGCATGATATCGTGGGCTTTTTCAACAGCATCATCACTACTGGAAGCTATATATGGAACTGAATAACCAAAAGACTCCAAAGCACGTTTAATATCCATGGCTTCTATGCTTTCATCTTCCACAAGTAAGATTTTTACATCACCCATTCTCACCCGCCTAAAATAGTTTGTTTGCAACCCTATTAATTATTTATGAAAAAAAGTTAGTATTCCAGAAATTGAGTTAATATTTAAAAAAGGTGTTAGTATTTAAAATGATTTAACATTATTAACAGCACGATTACCTGAATACATGGAATATAATACCAATTCATAATTTAAAAATGAAAATAAGAATAATAAACTAACATTTTGGGTTTAATGGCGAAACACGCCAAATAATGGCGAAACACTTCCCAACGTGGCCAATAAATTTATTTATACCTGAAGAGAGCTAGAAAAAACTCGATTATTTTAAGAGGTAAGGCGAAATTGGGCACAAAACTGGTTGAATTTGGGAAAAATTCTTTTTATAACCTTCTCTAGAAAGAGTACAATACCAGTAATCAGCATTAATTAAACTGGTATGGGAACCTAAATTTCAAAAAATAACTTTGCGAGTTAAAAAAATTAAATATCAACTTTGCTAGTTAAAGATTGAATTCCAACTTTGCGGGTTAAAGGTTGAATTATGAATTTTAGGTCCAATTGAACATTAAATCATTATTAAAACTCCAATAGAGGTTATACTATCTGCAATAACTCCCCTTTAACCATGAAAAATATCTTAAGATTTTTCTACAAAATCAGCACAGTGATAACTCCTTATCTGAGTTTTATCTTTGTTCTAATATTTTTAGTACCTTGGATTTCAGGTAAACTCCAGTTACACAATTCAGACCAGGTTTTAACTCTCATTGAAGTGTTTGTTTTAAGTGCAGCCACTTTATCACTTTTAACCTTCACTTATATCGCGGCAATGAGTGACCTGCACGAAAAGGTGAAAAAATCAATGGTAATATCTGGAGAAGCCTTTTTCGTTGCCACAGTCCAATTTATTGTGGGTTTAGGTCTTTTTTTACTGGTGAATCTCATTAAAGATCACTTCACAGATCTAGGGGACCTTACTCTAAGCTTTACCATTGGTGGAGCAGCCTACGTGATCCTTATCTTAATACAATTCATTGGGATGTACGAAGTAGCCTCTGCTTTAAGCAAATTTTTAAAAGGAGTGTTTGAGGTTTATAAATCATTTCGAGTACTTAGAAAACCCCGTTTGTACGTCTATTTAACTGAAAAGTTGATAGATTGAATTAATCATCAAAAATTGGTTGATTAATTTTTTACTTAGATGATAATTTTTACTATTTTTTCTCAAGAAATCCAGATGTTCTTCAATCCTGAAAGACGAATTAATAAACCGATTATTAATATAAAGAAACTATTTAGAATTAGGTTCATTTAAGTCAGATACCAGCCTTTACCAGTACTTCCATGTACTTTGGGGAGTAGGAAGCTACGTGAATGGATAAAATAAATGAAAAATAGATAAAATGAATAACATTAAACCTGAATAAAACACCCGAATTAAGGTCCAGGATAATAAAGTGTGTTTAGAGAGAGTAAAAATACTTTTAAATATCCCAAATCTCTTTCACTATTTTTATCTCTTCATAAGCTTTTAAACGAGATTTTTCTGCAGTCTGAAAATCTGAATTTTCGTCCAAATTTAATAAACACATGAAAATCTTTTCAGCTTTTTTTAAATGAAATTTAACCTTTTTAAGTTTCACCGGGTCTGATTCAGGCCTTTCACTGGTAAAGATAAGCTCTTCAATGGAAATTAGTATGGCATAACCCTCCGCTGCTTGGGGAATCAGCTTCACTGCATGCCATATTTTATACGGTGTTATTTTATGGAGTTCTTCATTACTTGCAACATTTCTTATCCTGTTTTTAATACATGCCATACAATTAAGGCCATGAGATATCCGGCCCATTACAACTTGACATTTATCATAGGATATGCCCGAGTTTTCAACCCTAATTTTTGCTAATTCCAATCTGGCAATGGTTTTATCCACACTAGCCATATAATATTTCTTATTTTTTTCAAATACAATCGATAAAGGTTTTTTGCCATCATGATCCAGGTAATGAGTGATAAGGGTTGTTTCAATTCCAGGCAGGGTACGGTAAGACATGCCACCTGCACTTTTTTCCGGTTTTTGGTGATTCATATTACACTAACCCTTTCTTTTTCTACCAAATGGTTTTTTTAAATCAAATAAATGAAATAAGTGTTAACGAGAATTATAAAAATAGAGAGGGATAAAAGATTATAATTCACCAATTTAATGGCAAATTTTCGGTTAACTGGCTTTTTCCAGGCACTTAATACTCCCAATCCCAGGGGAACTAATGAAAAAATAACAATTAGACTCCAATTGATATTGGAAATGTTTAGATTGATAAGGGGCATGAAAATAAACGATAACGTCGCAATTAATGCAGCCATGGCCCCTATTATAAACCCAAATTGACGACCGTGAACTACTACTGCTGTTTTTTTACCCCCTAAACTATCTGCTTCCATATCAGGTATCTCCACATTGATGATAAAGAGCAACTCATAGAGCATTAGAGGTATGGTAAAAATAAGGAAATTTAAATCCAATTTTCCCATCAAAATCACGTACCCAATTCCTGGTACTATAAATCCAGTCAATACCGTTGCAAATTCACTTAATCCATGATAAGACAATCTGAGTGGAGGGGCAGAGTAGTACCATCCCAGGAGGTTTCCACATAATATCAAAATGAAGAATGAAGCCGGTAACTGGAAGAGGATAGTGGTAATAATGGCTAGGAAAATGGATAATCCCATGAGAACCAGGGCAAAATTTTTAGAAAATTCACGAAGCTCAGGGTTGGCAACCAGAACCCCACTACCCCCTGAAAAACGGGTGGGTTTCTGAAACTGGTCCACCTCAAAGTCAAAGTAATCATTACTGTAAGAAACAGATAAATGTGCAGCAAATAATGCCGCATACCCCATTATAAACTTTTCCAAATTGAATTGGGCATTTAATAAAAGAGCCAGTAACGCTCCGGCACAAAAGAATAAAAATCCTCCCAAAATAAATTGTAAGCGCCCGAGCCTAACAACTTTTAAGATTGTATTGAAATTCATTTTAAATAATTTAAAATTATTCTACTGAATTTTAACCATTTTCCTATTTTAATTATTTTATTGCTTTAATCACTCCAAAACTTCCCAGAGTTATCCCCCTCCCATTAATAAGAACTTTTCATTACATAATTTTTAATTCCCATTTAATTGATCATATAATAATATGATTTTCAGTTGATTTAAAATAATTTGATTATAATTAAAAATGAGTAATTAATCTTAAAAAACGCTAATTAACACTAGGAAACTCTTTTTTTTAACCCAAAAAACCCACTAAATCAAAATTAGGATCTCCTAAAAATTAGGATCTTCCACAGGATCTTCCGCCGTAAAGAACCTGTATAATGGCTCATTGCCTTTTTTCTTATCCCTGATTTCATCCATGAGTTTGATTTTATCTTCAAACTCGTCCTGGTATTCTTTCTGGAACTTTTTCCATCGTTCCGGATTTTTAGATAACCAGTTGGTTGATTCGTTGTTATGTGCGGAATATTTCAGCAACGCCATTTCCTGTGGCTTTTTACTGGACGGGTTAGATCCCCGCCTGGACCAGATTTGACCCAACATTTTCTTGAATTTATTCTTCCTTTGTGGGAAGTGTTGGGATTCTGTAGTACGGACCATATCTACCATTTTTACCCCTTAAACAATTTTGGGGATTTCATAGTATATTAATTTATCTTAACACCGCTCTAAAAAACACTGGGCCATGGTACGGGTCTTGGGACTTTTACTATCCCGCTGGGATCTTACAAAATTTTCAATAAGTTCTTTATCCTCTGCTTCAGGGTAGATTTTCCCCAGGGCCTCAATGGCATAGGCCTTGATGAGTTCCTTCTGCTTGCCCGGGTGGATCTCATCAATACTCATGAGTACATCAACAATCCTGGATCTGAGGTTAGGTTTGTTATGAGCAATCACACTGGAATTTAAAGCCACATGGGATGCAGTCATAGCTTTATCCCCAGCAAGTATCCCATAATAATCATCGAATACTTTTTCAAACTTATCATCCTTGTCCACACTGGTTAAACTGGCCAATATGTAGATGGCAATGTATTTATGGTAGTTATTGGGACTTTGAAGCATTTCCTGGAAGTAATCCCATTCGGGGTATAAAAAGTCAGGATCTTCTGAGGCAATTAACTGCATGGTCTTGAAACTGTTCTGCCGGGTGGTGTTATCCTTGGATCGTACACCCTCCATCAGTTCCTGGAAGAGATCCTTATCATTCACGGCCTTTCTGGCCAGTTCTTCCACATTTATGTTTTTCTCATCTAGATTTGACATTTTAAAATCTCCCTAGGATTTATTAAAAAAAGGTT
Organism: uncultured Methanobacterium sp.; assembly: GCF_963666025.1. NCBI lineage: Archaea > Methanobacteriati > Methanobacteriota > Methanobacteria > Methanobacteriales > Methanobacteriaceae > Methanobacterium > uncultured Methanobacterium sp. The sequence continues at coordinate 443,423 of NZ_OY762552.1, forward strand.
TTAAAATTTTAGTTGGTTTTTAGGTTAACTGTGTTGAACTGTTTGTTTAATACTATTAGTTTAACAGGAAACCTATTTTAACAGTTCATCCATTTACACGGTTAATCCCTTTTTAATACAACTAATCCTTTTTTAACACAGTTAATCTATTTTAGAAATTCCTTGGCCTTAACTGCCCTATACGTTTTACCCTTGTAATTGCAGGGGCAGGAAATAGCTCCACGAGGACAAAAAGATGTGCACCTTAAACAGTACTCACAGTTAAACCCATGCTCCGGCGGCTTTCCTTCTTCCAGGGTTATGTTATCCACCGGGCACAGCCTTACACATATACCACACCTGCGGCATTCTTCGTTATCTGTTTCCAGGCGCAGGAGTTTCTGGTTGAGATTGGATTCTGTGATCTTCAAACTGGCAATGGAGGTGTAGTAAAGTGCATCAGAAAGTACCGGGACCCTTCCCCATTTTGATTTCCCGTTGATTAGATCCAGGGCATACTCTTCTGCTTTTATGAGTCCTTTTTGAACCTTTTCATGGCAGGTTTCCTCATCCTGAATGTAGAATATGTTGGGAGGCATTACAATCTCTTTAGCCCCAATAGGATCATATCCCTTCTTTTTGACTATTTCATGCACTGGACCCACAATACCCCCTGAAAATCCACCCAGAGTATCCACCATGAATACCTCTGTGGCCATATCAGTCACTGGCAGTGCCCGGATGAACTCCCATACGAAGTTGTAGGTGGATAGTTCTGCTATTGGAAATCCAAGGCCAATAGTGTGATCTGCATTAACATCTTCCGGATTTGATTCTTCTATTCTGTGCAGGTTCGCTTGGATACCGTTCTCCTGGAAGGTTTCCTGCATCTTTTTAACCACAAGTAAGGTGTTCCCGGTTCCGGAGAAAAAGTAAAAATCAACTGTTTCCATTTTCATCTACCTCTTTTTGGGGATGCCAAAAGAATATGTTATAGCTCCTTTAGGGCATGAATCCACACATTTTCCACATAAAATACATTCAAAGTCGTGCATATCTTCTTTCAGTACTTTTTCTTTCACATCAAGACTCATTGGGCAATTTTTACATAATTTACATTCCACACACAGTTCTTTATTGGCTTTAAGGTGAAGGGAGGGCCATCGGAAGAAGTTTTTAATCTTTGTCCCTATTATCATGAATGGCGCTATGAAGCAGAAGTAATGGCAGTTGGCCCTTTTACCAGCCAGAATAGCTATTATAATTGTTGTGAAGATGATTCCATAGTAAATAATGTATATAACTGGTTCTGAAATAGATACTCCATATTTGGTCATGAATAAGGGATCAACGGTATTTAATCCTCCAGCCATAACAGCCAGAAGTGCTATCGTGGCTATCCATGGGACAAAGAGGAAGTATTTAATCCAGTTATATTTTCCTCCCCTGGTGTTTCCATTGTTTATTGAAAAACAGTATTCCTGAACTCCACCAGTAGGGCAGGCCCATCCACAGAATGCCCTTCCAAAAAACAGGGACAGTATAAACAGTGCAGTGAAGGTCAAAAAGCTGCCAGTTATTATTCCAAGTGATGCTCCCCACATAATCAAAAATGGGGAAAAATAGAATAATGTAACCGGAAAGAGTAAAAATGATATGAGCAATGTTGTTTTTCGGATTTTTTGTCTTTTATTATTCATAGTAATCCCTAAATTAGACCTCAATGGGTGTGATGAATTTTTCCTCAAAATGTTGAACAACTTCTTCCAGTATTAAATCTTCATCGAATATCATGTAACTTAAAACACCGTCCAGTGCTGCCATCAATGTTATGGCACTGGCTTTCACATTGTGGGGCTTGAATTCACCCAACTGGATCCCCATATTGAATGCACCTTCAAAAAAGGCCACATAATCGGAGGTGTACTGCTGGTAGTACTTTAATAACTTATGATTTTCCAGCATTTTTGCAATTGAAAGAAACAGAAAAGCAGTTTCTTTGGGATGTTCCAGCCAGTAGCGAATGTAATTTTCAATATAATACAGGATTCCCTCACGGACTGATGAACAACCCCCTGCACTTTCCATTATTTCCCCTACTTTTTCGCTAATTTTCTCATTGGCCGATACCAGCACCATGTCTTTGCTGGGAAAGTAATGGTAAAGTCCGCCTTTGCTTATCCCTGCTTTTTTAGCAATAGTATCCATTGTAGTGTTTTCGTAACCTTTTTCCAGGAATACATCAATTGCTGCCTGTGTTATCTCATTTATCCTTTCTTCCCGGGGTTTTCTTGGAACCATCCTAACCTCCTGCAAACCGACCGTCGGTTTGTTAATTTTTTTATTAAACTTATTCAATATAAACTTATCTCCACAGAATATCCATGAAAAACATAACTTTAAAAGAATTAATCCAAAAAATTGACAGATTATAAACATGTTAATTATGCATGTAATACAATATTACTACGTGTAAGAGAAAAATATCGATTCAAAGGACCTAAATGTCCAGGGTTTTACATGAAGGAAAAGAAAAGGGGAAAAGTCCTCCTGGTAGGTGCAGAAGACGAGGAAAATCTTGCTCTCAGATACCTAGGAGCTGAACTCCAGAAAAAAGGACATACGGTTAGAATTGTCCCCTGTTCAAATAATAATGATTTTTCAGGGGTTTTAAAAGAATTGAAAACATTTAATCCCGATATTGTGGCGGTTTCAATGGCCTTCCAGTCCCTGGCACCCATGTTCCTGGAACTTATCCATAACATAAAAGAAACTAAACCCGGAGTACACGTGACTGTGGGAGGGCATTTTCCCACCTTTGAATTTGAAAAATTATTAGAATACGAGACTATTGATTCAGTAATTCGTTTTGAGGGAGAACAATCCATTACAGAATTGACAGACGCCCTGGTGAATAATAAAAGTTCATTTAATAAACTTAAATTAAATAAAAATTTACCAGATATCTCTGAAAGCTTATTAGATACCTCTAAAAGATTATCAACTATCTCCAATTTCGAAAAAAACTTATCAAAAATTCCTAACTTAGTCTATAAATTGGCTGGAGAAAAATCAACCATAAAAGAGAACCATCTTATTTGTAAATTCCCTGATCTGGATGATTTAGCATTCCCACTACGTAATGAAAACCCCCATATCAGGTTGGGTGAAAAATTTGCCACCCTCATCACCAGTAGGGGATGTTTCCATTCCCGTTGTATTTACTGCTGTATTGGTGCGTTTCATAAACAAAAAACAGGACTCCTCTATTCATTAAGATCTCCAAAAAATGTTGCCAGGGAGATGGGAAAACTTTACCACCACCATAAAGTGAGATTATTTCAGTTTCATGACGATAACTTCCTTTTACCCTCTAAAAAAAACTCCCAAACTCGCCTAAACTCTTTGAAAAAATCATTAGTAGAGGAGAAAATGGAACTGGATGATATTGCACTTTTGATTAAAACCCGCCCCGAAGGTATTGATCAGGATATTTTAACTATTTTACAAGAAATGGGCACAGTAGGTGTGTTTTTGGGAGTTGAAAATGCAAGTGACAGTGGATTAAAAGCCCTGGCTCGTTCTTCAACTATAGATGAAATTAATCATTCCCTGAAACTCCTGGAAGATTTTAACATGGGCGTTACTTTTAACCTGCTGATGTTCCATCCACGGGCCACCCTGGACGAGATCAACGAGAACATCAGCTTCATGAATAGGAACAAAAAATTGGCATTTGATTTTGGAAGGGCAGAAATTGTGGCTGGCTCCCCACTGGAACAGTTAGTTAAACGTAAAGGACTTTTAATGGGCCAGTGGCCTCACTGGGATTATCGAATCCATGATGATGCTGTGGAGAAGATGTTCCGCCTCAACAGTCTCACATTTTACAGGGAAAACTCACCCTACCCTGAACTATCCCATAAACTCATAGCATTATCCTATCGCTCCAACTTACTCCAACATTTTTATCCCGGCAAAAAATCAGAAAAGTTACAGGATAAGACAATATGCCTTATCAAAGATACCAACGAATTTACACTCCAATCTTTACTTGAAATCTACAGTTTGGTGGCTGAAAAAATAATTGAAGAGGATATAAACAGTTTATTCAAAAAGATGAATGTTTTTTATGAAAATTCCACTAAAAAAGCATCTGAAATGGCTGAAAAAATGGGAAGGTTTCAGTTGGTGGAAAAAAAGTTTCAGGATAGAGGTGTGGGTGATTATTTTCAAAACTCACCCACTATGGGGAAGATTTTCAGAATTTAACCTTCTGAAAAAACTTATAAATTAGATTCAAAGTTTCTCTTTATTTTTATCTTAAAAATTAAATATTAAAAAAGATAAAGAATAGTTATGGTAGATTTAAGAGAACTTCTTTATCCTAACAAGTTCAAGGTAACCCTATTTTTATTGTTGGTCATTCCCTGTATCGCCATGATAACTGTTCTACTGGGTAATGACTACATTTATTATAATTATCATTTTTCCCACATCTCCTATCTCTTTTTAATGAACATATTCATCTTTCTGGTGATGGGCCTGGTGTTGAGTTACCTATTTAGTTGTTTTATTGATTATTTCGTGGAGAATGAAAAAATAAAAATAAGTATTGCCATCATTTCAGGGATAGCCTCCATAATTATTGTTTATGTTTTCTATAAGATGGTAACAGAGCCTATTATCTGTGACCCGGTGCATATTCCTGCTAACAATCAAACAGTGTGTGACCCGGTACACCAGCCTGTTCAGGGAAAAAGTTACAATACTGAGGTTTTAAATAGTCTGGAAGTGGATAAATCTATGGTTAAAGACTCATTAAATCAGTGCATCCAGAACTTGAAGCTTTAATTAAGTTAAAACCTTAGTATAAGTCCTAATTTAAGCAAAAACCTAATTTAAATTATATTCCATGATTAATAGGTTAAATGAGACATGACAATCGATTAAATAAAGATCAAATTAATAGGTTCAATAAGTCAAAAAATTTCAAAAAAATAGATTAAAAGTGGAGTTTTAACCTCCACCATCACACAGTTCATTGCTCATGTCTATGTCTTCCAGGTTCTTTTTAATGCTTTCCACTTTCTTCTTAGTGGATTCCTTGTCATCAGTTTCTTCACTGGATTTAGTGGATTTTCTACTGGATTTCCTTCTTTTAAGCCGGTTGTACTCATCTTCATTTATAAGTTCCAAGTAACGGCTGTTGTACCATAACTCGGTGGTATCAATTTTAGCCCACACCCCATCATCATCACTTCGGAGACCTAAAACCTCTCCTGAACTGCCAGTACCACTGTATCTAACATGAGACCCAATAAAAATCTCTTTATTTTGTTTGTTAACCGTTTCCACATTTTCACCCCCAGATAAATGGATTTGATTTGAGTAAATTTGATTTTATCTGAATTTTAGTAGATTTTGCCTTAAATTTTTGGTAATTAACTTTACCTGAATTTTGGGTATCTGATTTTACCGGAATTAAAGTTTTTTAAATAAATATTCGAATTTTTTTAGTTCTATTTTTTAATGTCCAACCTTACTTTCTCTTTTTTTTGAACTGATTCTGCCCTTGATTCCAGTTCTGCTTTTTCAACGTTTAGCAGTAAGTAATCCCCCACTTCTTCAATATCTGTAGTTTCTATCTCCAGATCTTTTCTGGTGAGGCCAAAATCACTGGTGGAAATAATCATACTGGTTATAATTCCTTCCTTTGGTTTTATGACCATATCCACAACTTTACCTATTTCGTTAGCCTTTTTATCCAAAACTCTTCGCCCGAAAAAGTCGCTCACTTTCATTTAAACACCATTTCATATTCTGTTTTTTGATGTATATAATTTTTATTGCCCATTTAAAGTGGCACCATATCCCCCTAATCTTCTATAATTTGAAAGAGGGATTTAAACATACTGAAAGTCCATCATCCAGCCCTATTATTCAAGGTCTTTTTTTTATTCCCATACTGTCATTTATACGGTTTTAAAACCAATTAATAATAAGAGGAATTTTAGGAGTGATGAATAAATGAAATATTCCTTTAAGATATTCAGCATCTTTAACATCCCTGTAGAACTGCATATTTCATTCCTGCTCCTGATGGCCCTGATCTATGGTGTGGCCATCTTCAACCTGGTCCCGGGAGTAGATCTAAATGCAGCATTACTCATCACTCTACTTTTTGTAACAGTCATCCTGCACGAATTAGCCCATTCCTACGTTGCTCAACGGTATGGTATTGGCATTGAAAGAATTGTACTTCTACCCATTGGTGGTGTATCATCAATGGAAGAGTTACCCAAGGATCCAGGCCAGGAATTCAGAATAGCCATTGCAGGACCCCTGGTAAACATTTTAATAGCCCTGATATGTTACGGGCTCTTTTTTGGACTGTTACAATCGTATCCCTCCATTGCATCCTTCCTTAATTACTTTGCACTGGTGAATGTGATTCTAGGGGCTTTCAACCTGATCCCGGCCTACCCTATGGATGGTGGGAGAGTTTTACGGGCCTTTCTAGCCGGGAGAATGAGTTACCTTCAGGCCACGGAAACTGCTGCTTCGGTGGGTAAGTTCCTGGCCATATTTATGGCGGTGGTTGGTATATTCTGGAATTACTTCCTGATACTCATTGCCCTTTTCATCTACATTGGAGCTGATGCCGAGTACAAGGAAATAATGATTTCCACCCTCCTGGAGGGAATAAAAGTGAAGGAGATAATGACTCATGAAGTGATAACAATTCCCCCTGAAACCAGTGTGGAAGAGACCCTGAAGATCATGTTCCGTAGTAAACACATGGGGTATCCAGTTATGGATGCAGAAAACATTCTGGGCATCATCACTTTTCATGATATCTCCCGGGCAAGAAAGGGAGATGATAAAAAGCCAGTGACTGAATTCATGACCAGTGACTTGGTCATCACCAGCCCTGAGGAACTTTTAAATGATGCCCTGGCCAAATTAAGCCAGGCCCATGTGGGAAGACTCCCAGTGGTGGAAAATGACCAGTTAGTGGGCATAATCTCCAGAACCGACATTATGAGGGCCATGGAAATAATTAAACTAAAAAAATAATAATTAAACTCATATATTTTTACCATTGGAAATCATCTGATTTTCAATCAAATCATAGTTAACAGTTCATCATTAAGCTAAAAAAAATATCACATTTTATAATGGATTTTTGGAGAAAGGACATGAAAGAAGCCGGAAGAGCCATAATAACTGATATACTGGAAGGAAAAATAAAAAACAGGAAGGATCTGGAAAAGGCAAAGTTTCAGGTGTGTCGTGAGTACAAACTGGACCGGTTTCCCCGTAACTCCGAGATACTTCAAATGGCCCGTGAAGATGAAAAAGAGATCATCACCCCGATTTTGAAAAAAAAACCCACAAGAACTATCTCCGGTGTGGCAGTGGTGGCGGTGATGTGCCCTCCACATAAATGTCCCCATGGAAGATGCCTTTACTGTCCAGAAAGCACAATAGCCCCTCCCAGTTACACTGGAGAAGAACCTGCAGCATTAAGGGCTAGAATGTACGATTTTGACCCTTATAAACAGGTTTACAACCGCCTTGATCAGTTAGAGAGCATTGGCCATCCACTGGATAAGGTGGAGCTCATAATCATGGGCGGTACTTTCCCATCACGGTTTTTATGTTTCCAGGAATGGTTCATCACCCAGTGCCTCCAGGCAATGACGGATTTTGGTGTTAAAAAACCCCGAATATTCTCTGATGATGGGAAACAAATCTCAATGAATGAATTTCAGTACTTGGAAGATGTTCAAAGAGCCAATGAAAGTTCCAGTATCCGATGTGTTGGTATGACCTTCGAAACCCGGCCGGACTACTCAAAAAGGGAAGATGTGGATCGGATGCTTAATATGGGTGTTACCCGGGTGGAGCTGGGTGTGCAGACCATTTACAACTTTATCTATCACCGGGTAGAGCGCGGTCATCGGGTGCAGGATACTACAGAAGCCACACGTGTTTTAAAGGATTCCGGGATTAAAGTAGCCATGCATCTCATGCCGGGTCTTTTCAGTGACCAGGAGCGGGACCTGCGAATGTTCAAGAGATTATTCTCCGATGAACAGTTCAAACCAGACATGCTGAAGATCTACCCCTGCCTGGTGACAGAGGGGTCCAAGCTCCATGAACTATGGGAAAAAGGAGAATACACTCCCTACTCCACTGAAGAAGCAGTCAAACTCATAGTAGAAGTGAAGAAGATTCTGCCCAAGTGGGTGCGTACCATGCGCATCCAGCGAGATATCCCATCCCAACTCATAGAAGCCGGCGTTAAAAAGTCCAACCTGGGAGAAATGGTTTATAATCAGCTTAAAAAAGAAAATGTGCAGTGCCAGTGCATCCGTTGCCGGGAAGTGGGACACCAGGCAGCCCATGGAACATTCACCAATAAAGAGAATGTTCAGCTTTTAATGGAGAAGTACCAGGCCAGTGAAGGGGAGGAAATATTCATGTCCATGGAAGACAAACAAGTAGATGTCCTCCTAGGCTTTTTAAGACTGCGAATGCCATCAGAACATGTCCATCGCCCCGAGATCAGCAGCGACACAGCTTTACTTCGTGAACTGCATGTTTATGGACCCATGATACCCTTAGGTGAAAGGGAAGATGAACTGTGGCAGCATCGGGGCTACGGTGAAGAGTTACTCAAAAAAGCAGAAGAGATCAGTCTTGAAGAGTACGATAAAAAGGAAATTCTCATAATCAGTGGTATCGGAGCCCGGAATTATTACCGTAAGTTTGGTTATGAAAGGAAAGGACCTTACATGGCTAAAAAGTTAGTTTAATGGACATTAATAGTGATTAGATGATATTAATAGGAATTAAAAATAGGTAATAATTAAGGAGTACTCCATTAATCAATGCTTCTTTGAAATTAATAAAATTCTTTGAATAATAATCGAGGATTCTCTGAATAATAATCAGGGATTCTCTGAATAATAATCAGGGATTCTTTGAATAAATTTATAATACTACAACTGGAGGGATTTAACATGATATCCATAGAAGAACTGGCAGGAATGATTGATCACACCAATGTGCAGAGGGATGCCACTGATGAGGATATTCAGGCACTCTGCCATGAAGCAGATGATTATGACTTTGGCTGTGTCTGTGTAACGCCCACTCAGGCAGATCTGGCAAGTGAACTTCTGGAAAACTCAAACACCCAGGTCTGTGTGGTGATAGGATTCCCATTTGGAGTGCAAACACCACGTGCCAAGGCCTTCGAAGCAGAAGAAGCCGTGGCTAATGGGGCATCTGAACTGGACATGGTAATGAACATTGGCGCCCTCAAATCAGGTCATTACTCCCTGGTCCAGGCCGACATTGCCGCGGTGGTGGGTGCAGCAAGAGGACATGTGGTGAAGGTCATCCTGGAAACAGCATTACTCACCCGGGATGAAAAGATCATAGCCTGCCAGCTGGCCAGAGAAGCAGGGGCACATTACGTGAAAACATCCACTGGATTCGGAGTAAGCGGTGCCACAGTGGAGGATGTCCGGCTTATGAGGGAGACCGCAGGGCTAGAGATGGGTGTGAAAGCTGCCGGTGGGATCAGGGACCTGGAAACTGCTATGTCCATGATCGATGCAGGGGCCAGCAAAATCGGGACCTCTACTGGGGTGCAGATTATGGAAGAACTCCTGGAACAGGGTAAAACAGAGGATGTTTTCTAAATTAAAAATGTGCTAAATTTTTAAAGAAATATAACATTATTTTAAGTAAATAAACAGTTTTAAGTAAATAGAACATGAACAAGGTGAATTTCAATGGAAATAGAGATTGAAATATTAAAAAAAGGAACTGTTAAAGTACTCCTTGATGATCGAAACCCCTCAACTGCCCAGGAATTCTATGAAAACCTCCCCATGGAGGGTGAAGCCCAATTATGGCAGGAAGAGGTTTTCTTCCCTATTCCCCTTGAACATGACTATGAAAACCCCTCACCATCTGCGGATAAAGGAGATATATCTTACTGGCCACCCGGAAAGGCTTTTTGTATCTTTTTTGGAGATTCTCAACCCGCCTCTGATGTGAATCATATTGGGAGAGTTTTTGAAGGTTTGGAGATTATGAAGAGTGTTGAGGAAGGGGATTGGGTAGTTATCAGAACTATTTGAACATATTGAATTAACATATTGAATACTATTTGAACATGTTGAATAATATGGAAAACAATTACACCTGTTTTATATTCTTATAAAGCGTGTCTCTCTCAGCAGGAATCCGCCCCAGATCTCTTATGATCCGTTGCAATTCTTCAGGTGGCGTGTAAACCCCGTGTTGTGCCCCTGCTGAACGGGAAATATTTTCTTCTCCTAAGGTTCCCCCCATATCATTGCAACCTGCAGTGAGGCATACCTGGGCGAATTTGAATCCCAGTTTCACCCATGAAACCTGTATATTTTTAAGTAAATCCCCGAACATTAATCTGGCCACTGCATAGAGCTTCAGATCTTCTGTACCTGTAGTTCCAGGACTGCAGATACCCTGCTGGTAAAGAGGTGCGTTCTGATGCATAAACGTTAAGGGGACAAATTCTGTGAATCCCTTAGTCTTTTTCTGTATGTTCCTGAGGATTTCCAGGTGTTCCACACGGTGTTCCACACTCTCCACATGACCGTACATCATGGTACAGGTGGTTGGTATACCTGTCTGGTGGGCAGTTTCAATCACCTCCACCCACTCGGAGGTGGTGAGTTTACCCGGGCAGATAACCTTCCTCACATCATCGTTTAAGATTTCAGCGGCAGTTCCAGGCATGGATCCTAAACCAGCATCCTTTAACATTTTCATAGTATCTTTCAGGGACATGTCGGACTGTGATGCCCCATAATAGACCTCCATTGGGGAAAAAGCATGAATATGAATATCTGGAATCTCTTCCTTAACACTTAACAGTATCTTTTCATAGAAATGGGCGTCAATATCAGGGTGGAGTCCTCCCTGGATGCATATTTCCACTGCACCATCATCCCATGCAGTTTTTGCCCTTCTCACTATCTCATCAATACTCAGGAAGTAAGCACTATTATCAGTAGAGTCTTTTCGGAAGGCACAGAACCCACATGTTCCAGTGCACATGTCTGTGAAGTTGATGTTCCAGTTTTTGATATAGGTCACCTCATCACCAACTAATTCCTGTCTTTTTAAATCTGCTGAGCTAATAAGTGCCTGATATTCGTTGCCAGTAGTTTTAAGAAGTTTAAGTGCTTCATTAGAAGAAATGAACTTGTTTCTGGCTTTATCAAGAATCTCTTCTATGGTGGGTTCGATGTCCGGACTCTTATACATGAGAATTCCTATTGATGTTTATAACCTTTAAAGTTTTGGTAGGTTGATGATCACACTTGGTGAGTGTGCATGTCAAGTACCATGGCCCATCATGTCATGAAAACCGATATCTTTAAATATTATAGTGTCCTAGCTAGATTAGGAGGTGAAATTATGGCTGAATTACCAATTGCTCCAGTTGGAAGGATCATAAAAAATGCTGGTGCACAAAGGATAAGCGATGATGCAAAGGAGGCTTTAGCCAAAGCTCTGGAAGAAAGTGGCGAAGAGCTAGCTAAAAAAGCCGTCGAACTTGCAAAACACGCCGGAAGAAAGACTGTCAAAGCCGAAGATATCGAAATGGCTGTCAAATCCGCTTAAGTTTTTTTATTTCTTATTTTTCTTATTTTTTAGGATGATATTTTTGTATTTACATCCAGATCCAGTTTGATCTTACAAGATGACTCTAACTTGATGATTTTATGAACTTAACTCAATTTAGAATATGGAAGATTTAGGTCTATAAAAACCAATATTAAACCTTCCACCTTTTTATAGTACTCTGCAATAAAGATAAACAACTAAGAGCACAAAGGAGATAAAAAATATGAGTACTATGGATAATCTAAATGAAGCATTCGCTGGTGAATCTAAGGCCAATCGTAAATACCTGGCATACGCTAAAAAAGCCGATGAAGAAGGACACTCCCAAGTGGCCAAACTCTTCCGTGCAGCAGCCGAAGCTGAAACTGTTCACGCCCATAATCATTTAGCAGTAATGGCAGGTATTAACAGCACTGAAGAAAACCTGAAGGATGCCATTGAAGGTGAAATTGAAGAATTTGAAGAAATGTATCCAGATTTCATTGAAGAAGCAAAAGCAGATGAGAATAAAAAAGCTGTGTGGACCTTTGATGTGGCCAACCAGGTGGAGGAAATCCACGCAGGACTCTACCAGAAAGCTCTGGAAGCTCTAGGGAGTAACGAAGAAGTGGATTACTATGTCTGCGGATACTGTGGAAACACTGTAGAAAATGAAGCACCTGATGTTTGCCCGGTCTGTAAAGCACTGAAATCAGATTTCTTTATTGTGGATTAAATTATTATAAAGTAATTTTTTACTTTTTTTATTTTTAGTTCAATATATTCCATTGAAACTTATTTTAATCCAATATAATCGCTTAAACATTATTTTAAATTCCGTTTATTCTTTAAAACTTAATTTTTAGTTCATTATTCAGTTAAACCCTATTTTTAATTCAGTTTATTCTTTAAACCTTAATTTTTAGTTCAGGATATTATTTTAAACCCAATTAATATTCCTTAACCTATTTTAATTTTCTTCAGGTTGCTTGAAGGTTATACGAAAATCAGTTCCTTGATCTCTTTCCAGTTCCAGTTCACCACTAATTTGTTGGGTAAGGCTATTAACCAACTGCAGACCAAGTGAATCGGCTTTTTCGGGTTCAAAATCTGGAGAGAATCCCACACCATTGTCACGGACCTCAAGAACGCAGCGATTATCGCTTTCTTTGAATTTAACCCGGATTTCACCACTACGTTCTTCAGGGAAAGCATGTTTAATTGAATTGGAGATTAACTCATTTACCATCAAACCCAGGGGAATAGCGATATTTATGTCTATCATCACATCCTCCACATCCAGTTCCAATTTGATACGGGATGGATCAGCTACGTAAGTTCTAAAAAGATCATTGGCCAGTTTACGTATGTAATCCCCGAAATTGATATGTTTCAGATCAGCGGATCGGTACAGTCTTTCGTGGATCATGGCCATGGACTGAGCCCTTTCCTGGCTTTCCTTGAACATGGCCCTGGCTTCTTCATCTTTAATGTAACGTGACTGCAGATTAAGAAGACTGGAAATAACCATCAGATTGTTTTTCACCCGGTGGTATATCTCTTTCATTAACATTTCCTTATCCTGCAGTGCCTGTTCCAGTTTAATCTGAGTTTCTTTAATATCAGTTATATCCCTTGAAATTACCTGTACACTATGAATCCGGTTATCAGGTCCGTAAAGTGGTTGTAAACTAGTACTGAACCATTGATCTTTCCCATACGGGACAAACATTTCCTCATCTAAACCCTCTTCTGTACGGATTACTTCTCTTATTAATTCAATCTGCTTTTTGGCAATTTCCGGAGGGAAAAAATCCCGGAGTGAACGACCCAACAGATCAGCAGGTTCTTTACCCATACTATGTGCGCCAGACTTGTTGGCCATTAAAAAAATACCATTCTCATCATACAAAGAAATTGGATCCTTAGCAGATTCAATGAGAGTCCGATATTTTTCCTCACTATCACGTAATGCATCTTCTGCATTTTTTTGCTGAGTGATGTCACGACTGTTACATATAAATCCAGTGACCACCCCCTCATCAGAGATTGGTGTCCCCTTTGTAGCTAGCCACACGTAACTACCATCGGCATTCATGTAGCGATACTGAACCGTGCGAATGATGCATTTCCTGATGCCTTCCTTAATGCAGGATGTAACCCGTGACTGATCATCAGGGTGTATCCTATCAAATATTGATTTTCCAACCAGTTCCGGGGGTTCCAAACCAAGAACAGATTTTACTGAAGGGCTTACGTAGATATATTGACCATCTTTACTGGCTTGACATATAATATCCGCCATGTTAGTGGTGATCATTGATAACTGAGCTTCACTTCTTCCTAATGCCTTTTCAGCAGCTTTTTCTTGAGTTATATCCCTTGCTACTGCAGATAATCCAATTATTGTTCCAGCTCTATCTTTTATGGGGGAAACTGTTAAAGATACGTCGATTATTTCTCCTGCTTTGGTTACTCTCTGGGTTTCATAGTGATCGATCTTCTCTCCACCCCCAATTATCTTCAGTATATGTGTGAGTTCATCCGAAGCCTTTGGAAATATGATGGAACCTGATTTTCCAATGATTTCTCTTGCTTTATAACCATATGTTCTCTCTGCCCCTTTATTCCAGCTCAACACATTGCCCTTCAAATCCATTCCAATAATGGATTCTGCTGAGCTTTCAACAATGGCAGAAAGTATGGCGCGTGTCTTTTCAGCATTTTTACGATAGGTTATATCCCTAATAATGGAAGTGGTAAATATCTCACCATCCCCCTCCCAGTTGGTAAGGGATATTTCAAAGGGAAATTCATTACCATCTTTCCTTAGACCCACCGACTCAAAGGTTCCCACCAGTTTATGCTCACCGGTTTTACGAAATTGGTTCAACTGTTCATCATATTTATCCCTCAGATAAGGGGGAATAAATTTCTTCACTGATTCTCCCAGAACCTCCTCTTCAGAGCATTGGAACATTTTCTGAAAGCTTTTATTAACAAAAACTACATTACCCCATATATTGGTGGTGATAATTCCATCTATGGCAGATTTTACCACAGATCGGAACATTTCTTCACTGGTTTTCAGTTTTACTTGTGATTTCTCAATCCTTTCACTTAGAAGAATGGTAATTGCACTAACTGAGATAAACATAATCGATCGGAAAAGGTCATCATACACGTAGTCACTTTGAAGTGGGCTGGTCCAATCCGTTAAAATAAGTATCCCTGCCAGGAAAAACGGAACCCATAAACTCTTCCGTTTCCACCAGACAGCGGACAAAACTATGGGTATATAATAGAAGTGAGTGAAAAGAATTCCAGATCTTAAAACAAAGTGAAAATAATAAGTTAAAACGCAGGATAGGACAATTAAAGACAGGACCATGAAAGTTTCATACTCGGGTCTGGATACATTCCAATCTAACTTCAAAGATATTGCCCCCGAAACTATTCTATCTATACCTATTTTTCTGTAAAAAGAAGCATAAATCATTTTCTCAAAAATAATCATCAAATGAAATTTTTAAATGAAAATTATTGTTCTGTAAATTAATTCTGTCCATTAATGTTTTAAAGAAAGTTATAAAAAGGAACTATGAAAAAAAATAATCTGAAAGTTCATTTAGAACTTGGACAAAGATGATAAATCCATGAGGGAGATTATATTTATTAAAAAGGAATTATATCATTAAAATAGACCATATTCTTGGGTTTAAACCATATCCATTAGGGTTTCCAGCTTTTCAGGGTCATCGCATTCTTCCAGAGGAAGAATGTATTTCATTTCTTCTTCCACTACCACCATGGCAACTGGAGATAATGAGTAGAATTCTCCATCCGGATGTTTCCAGTGAAAAATCTTAACCAACGGATAAAAAACCCTATTCTCTATTGTGAAAGGTTTTCCAACCTTTATTTCCTGATTTTTCATTTTCAACCCAGCTAATTTGAGCATTTGTAACATCACTAATAAACATGTGTATTAAATCTTAATTAAACGTATATTAAATCCCACTAGCTACGCATTTCTCCAATCAGTTCCCGCACTGGTTTTTTAGTGTATGCCCGTACTGCCTCTACCATTATCCAGATAAGCTTTAAACTCACATCCACTTCTAAATCCCCATCAAGTACCCTTCTATCAAAATCGGGCGTTATAACTGCATCAATTCGTGTGATGGCATTAAGGGGATAGGTAAACGACCAGATATATCCTGTGAAAAGGGCTGTGTCTGCTGGACTTTCCATTCCCAAAGTCAGGTTCAGGGAGAATTTTTCCAGGGACACTGATTTATAACAAGCCGTAATCAACCGGTAAATATGAGGCCATGACTCTTTAACTAAATTCAGAATCTTTAAAATACGTTTCAGGTTAAATTTATCTTCTTCATCTGTTTTTTCTTCTTTGTCTTCTGGTTCTTCCTTTTTCTTAGCCTTATCTTTTTCATCTTCAGGTATATCCCTTGAAAAAATGCGTATACCTAAAAATTTAAGACTGAATTGGCCGTTAATTTCAGATCCCTGCTTTTTAAAAGACAAGGATAACTTTAGGGGAATCAAAAGAAAAGACAATAAAATAAGCACCAGAATAAGTATTATGATGCCTATTATAGTGTATATCAAAATTTAACCCACTCTCAGGTTATTGAATATTCAGGGTGAATTTAGAAATTATAATTTCTTAAAAACTATTCATTAAATTTTTTATACTGGAGGTTCACCCTTTTTTTCTTCAGTTTTTGCTTCTTCAGCTTTTTTGGTATGTTTTTTACTGTGTTTTTTACCCATTCCCATTTTTCGGCCTTCAGCCATAACATCAACTATGGCATTGCTAACTTCACCAATTGCCCGGGTTAATGGATCTGGATTTTTTAAAGGCAACATTTTTACACCTTCAGGTCCACTCTGACCTTTGAAAACCACAACCATTGCCACTGGTTCTATACCAGCACCTCCACCGGCAGCAGCTGCAGATCCTCCTTCGCTAGATGCACCTTTTCCTTCACCCATTCCTGCTCCGAATGCCATTCCCATTCGGGTAACCGGGATCATGACTTTGTCTTCACTTTCGATTACTTCCCCAATCACGTTTTCTATGTTCAAAACCTTTCGAATCTCTTCTACAGTAGTTTTTATTGGATCCTGGATATCCATCATAGGTCACCCCTACATTTTTTTAATTGTATATCTTATTGCCATATAGGCATATACATTTTACTGAAATATTATTATAAACTTGAATAGTGGGTCTCTTTTAGACAGTTTATCACATCCGCATGGAAAAGGTTTATATAGTATAGAACAGTAATGTTTGTTTGCGGGCCGGTGGTCTAGGGGTATGATACCTCCCTGACACGGAGGTGATCACGAGTTCGAATCTCGTTCGGCCCATTATGCCGTGGTAGTTCAGTTGGGAGAACGCCAGACTGAAGATCTGGATGTCGCTGGTTCAAGTCCGGCCCACGGCACTTCCTATTATTATTTTTTCTGTTTTCTTGAAATAACTTAATTAAACAGTTTTAATTAATTATAATTTTAATTAATTCTCAGACAAAATAACAATAAATAATTTAATTATTAATCTATTTTTTTAGACCTGATTAAGGATTTAACAGGCAAAAAATAGGTAATAAACACTATAATTCCAATATTATAACCTATCTATTCACTTAGATTACTATTTTTACGAGTAACGTAATTGGAAAATTTTACAGTAGCGTTATTATAACATTTGGATAATTTTTTTAATTCTTTTTGATTTCATCTAAATTATCCCAGTGTGTTTACGCAAAGCAACTGCAACCAAACCTCCAACACCAGTTAATATTCCATAAATAATTAATCCCCCTATTAAAATTACCAACCACGGGATGATTCCGAGGTAGGCTAGAACAATTCCCCCTGGAATAATTGAAACAAATACTGCTATACAGATTCCTACCAGAGCTCCATTTACTGTTCCTTCAGTATAACTCCGGGTTCCCATGGCAGCTGCGGAGATAAATCCAGATAGTATGAATATAATTAAAGAAATCAATGAAACTCCACCCAAAAATGAGAATAAAGTGGGTTCGTTTGAATTTTGAGCTGCCAATCTCACTAAGCCTAAGAATATAATGATATTACTGATAATTGTCATTACTATCAAAAAAATAATGCCTAGTCCCACTCCCCACAGGTCGATATGTTCGTACAATCCCCTTAAACTCTTTTTTCTCTTTTCCCGCGCTTCCAGAACATAACCATAATCATACCTGTTGGCAGGTCCCCCTTCTTTGAGCATTTTTCCACATTTAGAACAAAAAGGTGATTTCACTTTGTTTATCTGCCCACACAATGGACATATATTTTCTGAAACGTGGCTACTGGTTTGGTAATTGCTGGTTTGATAGTTACTGGTTTGGTAATTGTCATTTTGAACATTTTTTGTTATTTTTTTCATACCACGGGGTGTTGGTTCGGCATAACTTAAATTCCCACCACACAAACAGCTTTCAAAGTCTTCCAGGGATTCCCCTTTTTCAAGTTCATAAAATCCACCGCATTCATCACATATTATGTATTTCAATTACGATCCCGCCCCTTATTTTAGCATATACTCTATTTTAACACCCCTTAATTCAGGGTATGGGAGTATACACTCGGATATTTTCATAAACGAATTTTTAACGGAATTATATTTTATTTATTAATATTTAAATATTACTATTAATTCATAAAAAAATAATATGGTAATTGAAAATGAAACTTGCATTGGACACAGGAAATAAATAAACACCATATTGTGTTTATCTTGAAATTAATTTATCTTGAAATTAATAATATCGAATAAATGATTTTTTTTGAATAAAATGATTTTTCGAAAAAAATCATCAAAAAAAGAAATTCCCCAAGATATGAATACGTATATCTATCCAGAGTTTGGAGATAAAAAATCAATAATGAACTAACAAGAACGGATATGATAACAAAATGAGTGATAATAACAGATTATATGTAAAAATTAAACCAATAAGCCCAGTAAAACTATAGAAACTAAAATAAAAGTGACTCCTGCAAATATCCCTATCGGTGTAAATGTTTCGCTTCGATTAACCACAGATAATTCCTTAACAGGCATTAATATCTGACCACATGAACTGCAAAAAGCGGTTTCAACTGGAGTTATATTTCCACAGTTTTTACAGGTTATTTTAGGGGATTGAATTTCAGGTTCATCCTCTTCTTCCACAATGTAGAGTTTACCTCCACATTGGCAGGAATCAAAATCACTGCTAGATTCTTCATCCATTAATTGGTAGTAACCACCACAGTTTTCACAGACTAAATATTTCATACTATCTTTTGTTTGTCTGTTTATATGCCTATATATGGTTTACCATGGGATTAAAAAGAGTATTTATTATAAATAAGAAGAATTAATTGGCAAAAATGTAATTAAAAGGAAAATAATAATTAAATGAGCATTAATCTACAGTGCTGATGATAATCACAAGTTCAGCTGAAATTCATAAAATAGTAGAATAATGAGCTTGATAAAAAATAGTCATTATCCCCAACATCCAATCAATGACCACTGCAGATTTTTATCATTCATATTCCTTTCAACTTACTACAGATTACTCATCAAAAAATGTTTCCTTTCAGATAGGTACTCCGGAAATGGGTTATCTCTACATCAAGGAATGTTCCAAGAATGGCTTCTTCCATCACCACTGTTTTATATGAATTGGTACGACCAAGGTACCCTCCTTTACTTCCCTTATCAGTGATAAGTATTTTTTGATGGGTGCCCAGTAGTTTCTTATTGCTAACCGTTGCAATCTCCACTTTAAGATCGTTTAAATTGCGAGATCGCTTTTTCATAGTTTGGTGATCAATCTCTGGAAGTAATGATGAACTGGTGCCAGGGCGATGATGATATTTGGAGATATGTAAAAAATCAGGGCGAATCTCCCTGATAACATCCAGTGTGCCCTCAAAATCATCCTCCTCCTCAGTGGGATACCCCACAATAATATCTGTCGCCAGTGAGAGTTCGGGTATTTCTGTCTTGAAATGGTTAACTATTTCCAAGTATTCTTCCACACTGTGCTCACGGTTCATATCAGCTAGAGTCTGATTACTTCCACACTGCAGGGGGAGATGAAGAAATTTATAGACCTTATCATTTTTAAAGGCAGTTATAATTGATTCAAGGTCGTTTGCAATGTTTTTAGGGTGCATCATCCCTACTCTTATGCGAAAATCGCCTTCAATTGAGCATATCTCATCTATAAGATCAGACAGACTTTCTCCAGTGTCCTTCCCATATGCTGCAGTGTCTTGGGCAGTGAGCTGGATTTCCACACAACCCTCAGCAACTGCCTGCTCAGCTTCGGCTCTTAAAAGAGATATTGGATAACTTTGCAGCCCTCCTCGTGCAAATCGAGTGCAACAGTAACTGCATTTACCAAGACATCCTTCACATATCTGGAGAATATGCACCAGGGGGTTAGTACGCTTCTTTGGAAGGCAGGTTTTAACTTCCTCTCCCTGACCAGTTTCCCTCATGAGATGCCCATCCATAATTGCTTCAACTACTTCTGGAGTTGAATTTATCCTGCGAGCCCCAATCCAACCGGCCTGTGGTGCCATTTTTTCCAGTTTTTCTGGATCAATATCCACCATGCACCCAGCAATGAGCAATTTTTTCTGTGGGAACTGGGCCTGTAATTTCCCAATACGATTGGTTATCTTCTGTTCAGTGGGTTGTTTGACGTAACAGGTGTTTATGATAATAACATCCGCATCTTCAGGGGATTTTACAATTTCTCCACCAGTTTCTTCCAGTAAACCCGCCATTATCTGAGAGTCTGCCTGGTTGAACGTGCAACCAAAAGTTTCCATGTAGATTTTCATATTATCAGGATTTAATTTGATACTTTCAATTTGATATTCTTGATACGTTGGGATTTATTAGTTATTTAAAAATTGGGATTATTAGCTATTTAAGAAATGTTAATTGATAGATATTTCAAGAAATTGATTAAAAAACGTCAACATCACTAAAAGTCAGGTTTTTTGTCGCGTCTTTATTGATATTGGTTATAATTTCCAGATATAACTCCCAAGATAAATCAGGATAATCCCCAGATTAATCTTCAGGCCATCCATGTTTGCCGATCATAGGAACAAACACAACCCCTCCCATGTTCATAGTCTGGTAATCATCATCTGAAATTCTCATAACAGATACCAGTTCCTGGAAGTAGTCCGACCCCATGGGCATGATCAGTTTCCCACCAATTTTCAGCTGTTCTTTAAGGGGTTCTGGAATTTTTGGTGCACTGGCTGTTCCGTAAATTCGGTCGTAAGGTGCTTTATCAGGGTAACCTGTGGTTCCATCTCCTTCTATCACCGTTACCACCTCCGAATACCCAGTTTTCTTCAGGTTCTCTCTGGCCTTTTCTGCCAGGGATGAAATTCGTTCTATGGTGAATACATGGCCTTTTTTACCAACAATTTCCCCTACCACCGCAGCATTATATCCCCAACCAGTTCCAATTTCCAGAATATTCATTCCTTCTTCTAACTCCAACTTTTCGGCGATAATCGCCACCATATGTGGAGCAGAAATGGTCTGACCTTTCCCGATGGGGAATGGGCGATCCAGGTAGGCATGAGAACTGTTCTCAGGAGGCATGAATTCCTCCCTGGGAACCTTAAGCATGGCTTTTTTTACTTTTTCGGCCCTTATGTATCCCTGGTTAAAGAGTTTTTCCACCAAATTTTCTCTTTCATCATTCATATGAACCACTTAAAATCTCAAATCTTACTTTTCACTTAAGATAAAAAGAGATCTAGATCCCAAAGAGATCTAAATCAGGGTTAAGAGAATTTAATTATGGTAGTAAACTTGCATTAGGCTTTTGAATTAATGATAATGGAAATTTTAAAGTGTTGATAACCGTTTGATAAATTCTGTAATCTTAATCAATCTTCATCTTCATCAACTATTTCAGCTGTTTCCACTATTTTAGAGGTTAAATCGTACTGGAATCTGTCTCTCTTATCTGCAGGTCTCCCGTAAACTCTTTTAATTTGTTCTGCAGGAGTTCCGCCTTTCCTAATTCTTGAAGTGATGGTTTTCATGGATTTTATTTGGAGGACTGCTCTTTCCAGTTTCACAACATCACCTACATTAAATTGGAAATCCCTTTCAATTTCTACCTTTCGGGATAGGATCCTTCCACCGTAGTCTATGGATATTCCTACCCTGGTGGGTCCAGCAAGGGATGCTGCCCAGACAGTTACCAGTTCAGAAACTGGGCTTTTTAAGACACGGCCTCCTCTGTTGTTTTCCAGTGAGGTTATTTCCACTTCCTCACCATCCACCACCAGCACTTCCCCTACCTCTAAAACCTCGTCAGGATAAATTTTAATAGTTTTTTTCACAGATTCTTCAAATTTACTGATTATTACCCTGCACTCCACCATTTTAGGAATGATTACGGTTTCTTTGAATGTGTTTCCACATTCATTACATTTTATGAGAACTTCTCGGGTGTTTTTACCCTTAGTTTTAAGTATTTCGTAAGATTCAGAGTCACAAACTGGACATTTCATTTTCTTTCCTCGCTCATCAAAATAAGTAAAAAAATATTGCATGTGATAATAATTTTTTCATATTTTGAATATTATGATATGAATTTGATTTATAATATTAATTTGATGGAAATTTAACTTAATTGACTGATTAATTGAACTTTGATCAATATAGATTTAATTTAATAGTTAAAATATTTGTAGGAATAAAAATTTAGTAGAAAAAGGATTGATGGAAATAAATCTACAAATCTCATTAATTAGACTTCATCAGGGCCATTTTTCCCTTCTTTATGTAAATAATGCGGGACTAAACCCCCATCCTGCAGTATTCCCAGCATGAAATCATGGAATGGTTGTATATGGCAGCTTTTTCCTGCGGTGAGATTATTGATTATTCCATCAGCCAGATCAATTTGGAGTTGGTCTCCTTCATCTGCTTCTACATCTGCCACTATGACAGGTAACCCCACATTTATAGCGTTACGGTAAAATATACGTGCAAATGACTTGGCAACAATAGCATCCACACCAGCATGTTTTAAAGCCACTGGAGCTTGTTCACGTGAGGATCCACAACCAAAATTCCAGCCGGCCACAATGATATCTCCTCTTTTCACATTTTTAGCGAATTCAGAGTTCTCTCCTTCCATAACATGACTTGCCAGCTCATCTAAGCTGAAAGTTCTCAAGTATCGCCCAGGAATTATTACATCAGTATCTATACTATCCCTGAACTTCCAAACTTTACCCTTTATTTCTTCTTTCATGGTACCAGATAAATGATTTTTTTTATTTATTTAAATTCACTAGATTTTTTTTAGTGGTGGTAAGTTAATGTTTGGATTGGAAATGATTTTGACAAAAGGAATCCTTTGATTAAACAGGCAAATACAATTATTTAAGTTAGTTCATTCCTTGATAGCACCATTATTCTGAGCCCTGGTTTCAATTATATGACCACCAACATCTTTAAGGGCATCATGAGCCGCACTTACTATATCCTGAGGACTGTCAGTAACTGCATAAATGGTAGGTCCAAAAGAACTCATTCCCACTCCAGGCGCACCTGCATCCCGAAGAAGCTGCATTATTTCACTTATAATTGGCTTTTGCAGCTGGTTCTCGATTTTTTTAAATCCAATATTTTGTATGATATTAACCGCTTCTCCAAAGATTTCCAGGTCTTTTTCCAGGACAGCAGGCATCATTTTCATTAAGAGAATATGTGAAAGTCGTTGCACCTCTTCTAAAGGTATAGGGCAGTATTCTTGGAAAATATTAACCTCTTTTTCTCCAGAAACATGTTTCTCAAAATTGGGAATAACCAGAACCACCTTCCAGTCCTGGGGGAAATCATATCGGGCAATAATTGGCGGAGGTGCTGCTTTTGAAGCAGATGAAGGTAAAAAATCAGGTTTTTCACCATGGTGATGGCCTCCATCCACTATAAAACCACCTTTATCAAATGAGGCCACACCTATACCGGATGTGCCCCCACGACCAACAATATTGGCAATCTGAGGTACACTCATCTGATGATTATTCAAGTCAGATATGAGTTTACCTGTAGCCAGAGATAGCTGAGTGCCAGAACCCAAACCAGAATGAGATGGATACGTTTCATGAACAGTGAAACTATATCCTCCTTTTAAATGAAGATATTCCATCATTTGACTGGCAGAAGTTCTTATTTTATCTTCATAATCAGATATAACATTAACCGGTATATTCTGACGGTTTTTAAATTTTACTGCGATTTCATCACCCTTCTGTTTCATTTCCAGAACCAGTCGGGGTTTTTCCAGTGTAAGGCCCACCCCACCATCTATTCGACCTATGGAACCATTTAGATCAATTAGGGTTAGATGCAGCCTGGAGGGAGTTTTGATTATCAATTCTGCTACCAGATTTATATTTTTTGAGTGTTTGAAGAACTCTAATCCTAGGGGTTAAGAGAACCTTATTCTTAGCGGCTTAAAGAACTTATCTTAACAGTTAGATTATCCTTAACTGTTAAGATAACTTCATTCTTAGTAAATTCGCTAATTTATTCTTTCAGTGGCTTAGCGAACTTTTTCTCAATTTCTGAACGGTAAATTGCATTCATGGAACAGAATGGTATTATTCGTCCGTCAGGAACTGCGTAGTGAATCACACATCTTCTAACACGGTCCTGGTCAAAGTTCCAGGGATCCATAAAGTGCATGCATGATATAAGCAATGTTTTATGGTGGAAATCTCCCAGAGCACTGTAAGATCTTTCTTTAAAGACCTTAGTCAGTATTCCAGTTATATCCAGTGAATCCGGTTTCTTATTCCGGTCTATGGTTTTGGGAAGTTCCATTGTGGCCCTGCTTATGACCCTGGCTTTACCTACTATGCCCCCATCTTTTATATCATCACTGCTACGGGAAAGGAGGTTGAAAAAGCGATCCACATCCACGAACTCAGTTATGGGGATAATTTCATCATTATCAATGAAAATGTAGGTTGCAGCACCGCAGTGAGGGTGACAGGTGAATGAAACCTGATCTTCCCCTTCAATAGCTTCCACAAAATCAGTGATGGGTATAACTGAAGATGCAGGGTAGAAATCATCTCTACCGATCTGGCCATCAGTCTGGTCTTCCACTAATTTCTGGAATGTTGGTATGGTTATTCTCTGTTCTTCCACTTCATCGGCAGGTGTTCGGCCAGCAAAGGACACTGGCTGGAAGTTAACGCCCCGGATGATGTCCAGGTTATCAATTGCAAATTGTATGATGTCACCAACCTGATCATCATTGATTCCTTTAACCAGTGTTGGCACCAGTACAATTCCCAGATCTGCCTTACGGCAGTTTTCAATGGCTTCCAGTTTGGTTGGCAGGAGGTTACGTCTTCGGGCTTTTATGTAGGGCTCCTCAGTAACTCCATCAAACTGAAGATAAACCGTGTTTAAAGAGGCATCTTTAAGTTTCTGAGCAAGCTCTGGATCTTTAGCCAGTTTAATCCCATTGGTGGCTATTTGAGTGTGGCTGAATCCTTCTTCCCGGGCTAATTTCACCAGTTCCACAAGGTCCTTTCGAACAGTGGGTTCACCACCAGCATACTGGATGGCTGGTGTGGGTACTGGTTGGTTTGCACGGAGGTTCCGTAGCATTTGGCGTATTTCCTCATAAGTAGGCTCATATAAAGATTTAGATACAGCTGCATTAGCAAAACAAATAGGACAACGAAGATTACAACGATTAGTAACATCAATAAGGCCTAATATGGTCTGACTCTCATGTTCAGCACACAAACCACAATTCTCAGGACATTCACCCTCTACAGTAGTTCGAGGGTTGTTAATACCATCACCAACGTAATCATAATCCGCTGCGTAACGGTAAGCTTCCGAACTTTGCCAGTAAGTGTTTTCAAATTCACCGTGCTCAGGGCACGTTTTCTTTATCATTATCCGTTCCTGGTCTTCAAAGACTTCTGCATCCACGACTCGAAGACATTCAGGACACAGGCTTTTGGTTTTCTTTATGACCATCATCTCACCTATATAGTATTAAATTTTCAGTTATAATTCAATTATCATCCTTAACAAATATTGAGGATTTCAACTAGCATATAGTATTTATGGTTAAGCACATAACTATTATCCTGTTTTAAATCGGAGGTAAACTAACTATGGACTCGAGTATTTTCAGTGTTTTGATTTTATCCGCTTATGCTATATACTTTATGTTACCGGCTTACTTAGCCAACGCTGGTGCCCTTACCTTTGGGGGAGGAACACCCCTTGACTTTGGCCGATCCCTAAATGACGGTCGCAGGATACTTGGAGATGGTGTCACATGGAAAGGGACCATCATTGGTATTCTAATCGGAATGGGAATCGGCCTCCTTCAAGGAGCTATTGCCGGTAACATAGTACAGAACCTCCTAATGTTAGGAGATCCAGGAATAGCTAATTTAGTTCAGGGAACTATAACCAACAACCTGTTACAGGGCGCATTACTGGGCCTTACACTGGGTAGTGGTGCAATTATAGGAGATGCTTGCGGGAGTTTTATTAAGAGACGATTCAAAGTTGAACGCGGACGACCCGTACCCTTTATGGATCAGTTAGATTTTGTGGTAGGTGCCCTTATATTCGCATCTCTAGTAGTAGTCATTCCCCTTAATTTAATCATTCTAATAATTATAATTAGTATTTTCCTTCATTTGGGAACTAATATCATCGCCTATTTACTGGGTATGAAGAATGTTTGGTACTGATGTTGTTGAATACAACTATAATATTGATTATATCCTGATCACATCAAGATATTAGCAGTTATATCTAGTAAACAGTTACAACAATGATTTTAGGCATCCCACTATTCCCCCCTTCTTTTTTAATAATTTTTCTAAAATATAATATTTTAATAGCACAATTTCCATTATTTTTTTACTGTACAATTTTAAATTAATGAGTTAAAAGTCCAGATATAACTTCCATTAATTTTCTATTTATGATTCTTTTGATCTTTTTAGACGTATTCCTTTAAATGATCTTATTCCATGTTAATGGGAAGCCAGAATAGCTTTAAAACTGGCACTGAAAAGCTGATATGTCATTTGTCCCGCTTCTATTTCAGTGTTCCACTCTGGAATTTCATATACAAAAACCGGATACCCTGCATTGGTTAAAGGTCGATCAATTTGAGATATTGAAGTGCTTTTCTCACGGGTGCTGGATGAACCTGGATAATAATTAAACAGAGGTAGTAACTGATGAACTGCTTCACCCAGGGTAACTGACTTGTTATCATGGGTGGGGGTGGCTATGTAATATCCATTACCATATCCCTGTTCATGATCGTGGGCGATGATCACCAGCTGGTAATCTGATTTTTTAATATCTGGAATGGCATATTGTTCAACCAGGTCCTGGCCGTTACTTCTACCAACATCAAAGTCATCTGGTTGATCAGTTACAGTGACATGGTAATCAACCATCTCCACATTGTTAAGTAGGGCAAAAACTTTCACCACCTTGGGCACCAGGTTGGTGGAGAGGTTCTCACGGGGATGCATGCCGGTTATCACCGCAATTTTCACAGAAGAATTACCATAATGCGAATAAACCTCTTTAGCAACGTATCCCTGTTGGTTGGAGCCTAAAATAGAATGTTGACTTGAATTAGCAAATAAAAAAGCAGCCACAATCACCAGTATTATAACTCCAATTATTAAACTCTTTTTCATAGAACCATGACCCTGTGAATTTCAATTTACAAGTTTATACCAAGATTTTTCAGTCTATACTACGATTAAGATTTGCCCTCCCCCACTACTTTTTCAAAGCTTGAAAATTATGTTTTATCTGTCAAAGATTAATGTTTTAACAGTGAAAATTTATGTTTAAAATGTCTGGATTTTATTTTCAAGTACTCAGAAACTTCTCCATGAGAAGGGCGGTTCCCACGGCAGGTGCCACCACACAATCATCCGGTGTGAGGATTTCTTCCATGGTCCTAACCTCCAGTCCCTGGAGTTTTGCAGCTTCACATCCAATTATGTTCATTCCCAGCCCTGTTGCAATTACCAGTTCTATATTTTCCCTTTCACTGACTTCTTTAAGGGCTTCGGCCACCTGTTCCACCTGTTTCTGGTAGATGAACTGTGCTATGTTCACAACATCATCCTGACTCAATAAATCCAGATCCCCACATACCACCCGTGACAATCTTAAAAGGGAATTCTCCCGGGAATTATCCTCCCCATCAGGAGTTTCAGAGGTGTAATCTTCTCTGGTGATATTTCCCAGAACCAGGTGCACATCAGCAGTTACTGCGAAAAGTTCTGATGCTGTGCGCACCCAATCCTCTCCGAGTGGTACTTTATCCACAATGGTTGCCACGTTGGTGCGGAGAGTACCTGTATACACCAGTTCACCGGTTGCAAGCCTTTCAAGATCTGTTCTTCCCTTAGCACATTCTGTACCATTTTTTATGGGAATTATATCAGTGGTGGTACTCCCGGTATCAATAACTATACAATCAGGAGCCATGTAAGCAGCTAGTGGAGCCGTGGCTATCCAGTTAGCAGCAGCCAGTTGCAGGGGATTCTTTTTAACTGATTCATAACCCATCATACCATTAAGACCCACAAAGGCAACTGGCAGATCGAATGTTTCCATAACTCTGGTGGAAATATCCAGCACCCCTTCACTCTTGTTCTGGTAGCTATCGGCAAGCTCTGCAGTCATTGAAATACCAACTGCATCAATTTCATCAATATCAGTGCCTAAAAGTTCCAGAAGAGTTTTGGAAAGTTCATGCTTTTTAATCCACATGGGAAGATAACAAAAATCAGTTTTTATGTGGAGAATATTTCCTTTTTCATCAAATTCAACCACAGCCAGGTCGGTGTTTGCTCCTCCAATATCAAAACCTGCAATTTTCAATTAATCACCTTTAAGTAAAATTTCCTATTTTCAACTTATCACATTTAAACGGAGGCGATTTCCAGTTTTCTGGATTTCTATCTCTCTTTCCAGGCTGAATTCCCCGGGAAGTTGACCCTGGACCGCCTGAATCATGGCTTGCCCTAAATTAAAGCTGAGCATATTCCTAAGGGCCACGTAGGGTGTGGTTACTCGAGAGTTAATCTCCACCAGGTGCACCTGTTCATCACCCAGGATCACATCCACTCCCACATAACCCTTTAATCCGGGGATAGATTCAACTGCATTTTTAGCTATTTTTTTAGCTTCATTTTCAAGGGGATGAGTCATGGGAACTTTTCCCCCATTATAATTTATAACACCCTCTTCTATGGTGATATTCTGTTGATTTAAACTGAGTGGAATGGCTTTTTTACCATTAGTAAGTAAACTTACACTGGCACTTACTCCTTCAATGTAATCCTGCACCAGGAAGTATGGAAGGCTACTTGTCGCTCTCACTTTCCGGGTGGCATTTTTAAAAGAGTCTTCAGAATCAACAATCTGTACTGCAGAACATGAAACCCCATCTGCCGGTTTTACCACCTTTTTATCGCCTGAAATTCCCTGACAGTAGAGTCCAATATCTTCCCATGAAACCCTGTGGGTGGGGATCACTGGAACCTTATCTTTGAGTAGGCTATAGGTGAGGTATTTATCTGAACAGATGCGTACTGCATCTGAATCTGATCCCACCACCTGAACACCATTTTTCTCAATTAACCGTGTCAATCCACACAGTATAAAGTCTTCCTCAGGGGCTATGGGTAAACAAAAATCAAACTGAGAGATATTATTCGAAATCCAGCCCCCAATATCCCCATCTATGACTATTGGTTTACACTTGCTTCCTTCAATGGCATCTATATTTTTGGAGATGAGGTAACTGGCAGGTAATGATTCCAGGTCACAGGTAAGACCACGGAGCATTGCTTTACCTTCAGCAGTTAAAGAAGGGTCTTTGATCCCCAGTGCACTGGCATACTCAATAATTAAAAGATTCAAGACCTTCCAACTCCCTTAAAAACTACACCCTCCTTTTGGAAGGTTTCCTTGTCAAGAATAGGTCGAGTACATACCAACAAACGATTTTTAATCATATCTGGCTGGATGCTCCGGTATAGATCATGATCAGTTATCAGGACAACCACATCACTTTCAAGGGCGGTTTCCAGGTCTACAATCTGAGCACCCCATGATCTAATGATATCTGGAGATACATAAGGGTCATTAACCAGTACTGCAGCATTTTTACTGATTAATTCCTCAATTAATGGTTTTGCAGGTGTTTCCCTGGCATCAGCAACGTTTCCCTTGTAAGCCACACCTAAAACTCCTATTTTAGATCCAGAAATAGTTTTACCTTCATCCTTTAAAGCTTTCTGTATTATTCTGACAACTTCGCCAGGCATGTCTTCATTAACCTGTCTGGAAGCCTGTATAAGGGGTGTTTCTAATCCCCTTTCCCTGGCAATTTCCACCAGGAAGTAGGGGTCTATGGAGAGGCAGTGCCCTCCTACTCCGGGCCCTGGTGTGTGTATGTTGACTCGGGGGTGGTGGTTGGCCGCCTGGATGGCTTCAATGGCATCCACTCCTAAAGTATCACATACTAATGCCAGTTCATTGGCCAGGGCTATGTTGGTATCCCGGTAAGTGTTTTCCATCAGTTTAACCATTTCTGCAGTTACCAAATCCTGTACCATTATTATTTCACCCTCTGTAATCCTATGGTAAAGTGAAACTGCCATTTGAGTACTTTCTGCATCTATTCCACCTATTACCCTTGCATTATGGGTCATCTCATAGAGAGTGTTATTGGGAAGAGCTCTTTCCGGAGTGTAAGCAACTTTAAAATCAACTCCTGCTTTAAGACCACTTTTCTCCAGTAAAGGAATTACCAGGTTCTCACAGGTGCCTGGTGGTACCGTGCTTTCAATGATAACCAGGTCGTCCTTTTTTAAACCTTCAGAAATTGATTTAGATGCAGAGATAACTGCAGAAAGATCGGATTTCTTATTATCATCCACTGGGGTGGGAACGATGATCATGATTACCTTAACTGCTTCTACTGCAGTTAAAGTGTCAGTAGTGGCAGATAAACAGCCATTTTCCACTGCATTTTTAACCATTGCCTCCAGACCGGGTTCCATAATTGGAGATTGGCCGGAGTTAACCATTTCCACATTTTCATTGTTTATATCAACTCCCACCACTTTCAGACCGCTTTTTGCAAGTAGAGCGGCTGTGGGAAGCCCCATGTGGCCCAAACCGAATATTGCTATGGGTAAATTTTCTTTAATCATTGAATCTATCCCCTGTAATGCTTATCAATGAGTACTGTTGTAAGATAAATTTTTCAGTTAAGTGTAACTATTTATTTTCCAGTTACCCTTTCAAATTAGTGTTATTACTCTTAAATATTAATCTTGAATTATTTTTATAACTGTTTCACAATTTGAATAAAAATATAAAGGGATTTGAGTATTCCATACCTAAATAAACTTTGATAATCTGTTTAGGGCTCTTGATATATTCAAGACTCCGGATAATTAATTATAAGGTTTATTTGAAAAGATTTGAAAAAACTATGAGCACTGGAACTTCTTTTGTTAAAATCCTTTGAATCTTTTTTAGCCTTTGAATCTTTTTTAATCTTCTTATACTATTTAGGTTAATTATATTTTTGCTTTCTAGAAATACTAAAAAAGCCAGAAAAAGTGATTAAAAATCAACAGAATCTGATTTAGAAACCATTATTGTTTTACCTTTGAGATGAATGTCAGAACTTGGAAATTGAGGGTTAACACCATCAAAAACAATATTTATAGTGCAATCTGGGTTTTTGGCCTCGAATTCCGCTACAGTGACATCTTCCTCCACAGCAAGTAATTTTTTAGACTGCTCCCCTGCAATGGTTTCAGGAGGTTTGATTTCCAGTTTTCCATGATCATATGCATCTTGAATGGCATCAACAATCTGTTCTGAAGCAGTGCCATCACCATAGGGGTTGGCTGCGTCCTTCATTTTCTGGTAGATGCTGTTATCGGCCATGAGTTTGGCAACATTGCCGGTTATTTTTTCTGTGTTTGATCCCACCAGGATGTTACCACCTGCATAGACTGTTTCCGGGCGTTCAGTGTTGTACCTGAGAGTAAGGCAGGGAACATCTAAAGTTATGGCTTCTTCCTGGATTCCCCCAGAATCGGTTATCATTATCTTTGAATTTGACTGGAGGATCAAAAAATCAAGGTATCCAATGGGTTTAATCATCTGAATGTGAGGGGCCTCTTCAAGTTGGGAGTACATTCCAAATTCTTTGAGGGTTTTCACAGTACGTGGGTGTACCGGGAAAACTATGTTAAGTCCCTTAATCTTAATGAGAGCATCTACTATGTTCTCTAATCTCTCCCGGTCATCAACATTCTCTGCACGGTGTAAGGTTAACGATAATATGTCCCCTTCCACGTCCAGCTTGGACATGATATTGGAACTTTTACTGGCGATTTTGAGGTTTCGGTAGCAGGCATCAACCACAGTATTGCCTGTGATAAAAATATCTGCAGGCTTTATTCCCTCAAAGATCAGGTTTATGGCTGTATCTTCAGTGGGTACAAAAAAGAGGTTGGTGCAGACATCTGCCACCATACGGTTTATCTCTTCAGGCATGGTTTTATCGTAAGAGCGAAGTCCCGCCTCCACATGACCTACTGCTATGTGTAACTTGGCTGCCACCAGGGCCCCGGCTAAAACTGCATTGGTATCACCCTGAACCAGGACGATGTCTGGTTTTTCAGAAAGGAGAACTTCTTCAATTCCTTCCATCATAACCGCGGTTTGTTTCCCATGTGAATCTGAGCCCACTCCGATGTTATAATCCGGTTCTTTGAGTTCCAGGTCCAGGAAAAACTGCTGGGACATTTCGAAATCATAATGTTGACCTGTGTGTATTAAAACATAATCTATTCCCCTTTTATCCACTTCATCGATTAAGGGAGACATTTTGATGATTTCAGGCCTGGTGCCTATGATAAACGCTATCTTCATTTAAATCCACTACCATCCTTAAGTATGAATTAAAAAGGTTAATTCAATGTATTGTTGATATTGATGTATTATGTTGATGTTATTTAAATATAATAAGACTAATTAATTAAAAAAAATCCATTGAAATTTTATAAAACAGGTGTTATTATTAATCCTCTGAATTAGGTGTTGGCCAAATTAACCTGTATTATCAGTGCTATCCAGATTAAACCCTACTATCAAAATTAAGTCTTACATTACTTAATATCAAAGTCTTACTATCCAGATTAAAGTCTTACTATCCAGATTAACCCATAAATTGCGTAAATTGATCTAAAAACTAAAAGTTATGGGGAGATCTTTTTCTTTTAGCTCTATAATCATCCATGATCTTTAAAAGATTATTAGTCTCTTCTTTTTTCCTTTTATCGTCCTGATCCTTTTCCCATTTTAGGATTTCTCTATCCAGATCACTGGATATTATAACTGCAAAATCGTCAGCCATTTTTAAATCAACAGTTTCCAGAGGAATTATGGGAACCCTATTTCTTTCAAATTCACTCCTAGCCTGGTGAGACATTTTATCGGTGGTTATAACTGCTTTGATGCCCGAATGAACCAGTAAAGAGGCGGTCTGAGAACCTCCCCCTTCTGAACTTCTCAACATTACCACATCTCCCTTTTTAATATTCCAGGCCCCTGTTGCTTCCCTTATGGAATCTTTTGAAAATGATTCTATGATTTTAACGGGGGATGTTTCCTTGGAAAGTTCCAGGGCCCTTATTCGTTTTATGGATTCTAATTGTTCACTTAAATTCTTACTTAAAGCTTTTTGAATGTTGTATTTTTCCTGGAGGCCCCTGATGA
This sequence comes from uncultured Methanobacterium sp., assembly GCF_963666025.1. Classification (NCBI taxonomy): domain Archaea; kingdom Methanobacteriati; phylum Methanobacteriota; class Methanobacteria; order Methanobacteriales; family Methanobacteriaceae; genus Methanobacterium; species uncultured Methanobacterium sp. Next base: position 477,033 of record NZ_OY762552.1, read on the forward strand.
TGGATTGTTTAGTGGCAATTTCCTTTTGATGTAAAATGTTCTGGGAATATTCATAATGCAATTTTTCAATTTTGCTTTCCAGATGGGATATTTCATCTTGAAAACTCGCAAGATCATCTTCCAGTATCCTGTTTTTATTCTGTAAATTCCGGATCTGTTTCTCCTGTGATTTTAATTTGTTTTTTAATCCAGAAATAATCAGAGAAGCATCTTCATTGGGAGAATCTTCATTAAACTCATCGGAAAGTTCACCAGTTTTAATATTATCTTTTTTAAAGACTTCAAATAGCTTAATTTCCATATTATCTGTTTTAAGAGAATTAATTGGATGTTTTAATTTTTCCAGAGTATCGTTTATGGCCTTGGTAATTGGAACTTCATTTATGACCATAATTTTTACTTCATCAATTAATTCAGGGGGCATTTCCAGATTTAAGGTTCTTCTTTCAATGTGTTCCAGTTTTTTCTGGTTCTTTTTATACCCCTGGATGGCCGCAGCAAGTGCATCTCGTTCATGAGCATTCTGCGGTATTAGATCAGACCCTGTATCACGGGACCTGGGAATTACAGTGCGGTTATCATTGGAATAAATATAATCATCCACCATCTCGTTCTTGGCGCTTACTGCCAGATCACGGTATGGTGCGTATATCTTAGAATTAAGGGCTGTTGCCATTTTCCTCACCATTTTAGGAGGTTGGTGAACATCAGTAGCCACCAGAACTGATCTCCCAAAACTGATGATGTGTTTGGTTATATCAGCACGAGAAGCTTCTTTAAAACTATTCACACCTAATATTTCACCTGAAAGATCAAGAATAGCTACTCCCACAGTCATTCCAGGATCAAGCCCTACTATAATCCCCCTTTGACCTTTGGGAGTTACTGGCTGCCCATGTTTATTTAAAATAAGTTTTTCTTTAAAATTTTGAGGGTACCGGTGAACCAGACGATTTCCTCCTTGGGATAATTCTTAGTACTTACTCTTAATTTTTATTTATGTTTTTGTTACTATTTAGTGTTTCCCCTGCTATCACTGGAATAAGTATGAAAAAAGTATAAAAGGGCCGGTTTTCCATTCCAGAGACAATTGTGAGGAATAAATAAAGGATATGTAAATTCAAAAGCAGCCATTATTAGAAAACGGTCCTTATTAGGAAAAACACTTATTTTTGGAAAAATTTTAGAAAAACAGTTATTTTTGTACAATACTCCTATGATTTAGTGCATTTATCATTTCCATGGTTGAGGCAACCATCCTTTGATGATTAAAGCATTCTTCCCCAATGGTCTGAATAAAACGTTTGTGAGCATATTTATCCTCATTAAACTTCACTCCCTTATGGAAAACATTCATTAAAATAAGACTTTCAGGAGGCATTGGCATGATACAAGCATTATAATCCGGATCAAAACACTTTTCAACCTCTTCTATCATCATTTCATGTTTTCCCACACTGAGTAAGATTGTAACCATTTTTCGAACCATGTTCCAGAGGAAACTTTCACCCTCCACATCCACCAGACATACCTGATTTTCCGCTGTAATGCGGACACTATCCACTTTTCTCATGGGATTTCGTTCATTTCTCCGGGAAAAGTTAATGAAATTATGAGTTCCCTCCATTAAATGAGCTGCTTCCTGCATTTTATCCAAATCCCACTCTTCTTCCCCTGTTTTCTGGCACAATACATAACGATAGTGTCTTTTATGAGCATACCTAGTCTTGAATCCCAGTGGCACCCGGCAAGACCCCAGAATCCTTATATCCATTGGTAACAGATCGTTTACCTGGTTTATTATTGGCTCCTTATCAGTGCAAAATGACACCACATTTCCCAGGGCATGGACTCCCCGGTCGGTGCGGCCAGCAATGGAGTAATTTGATTGACCCAGGTTGGTTATTGCACCTGATTTTTCCAGGGCCTTTATAAGTTCCCCTTCAACTGTGCGTAGGTTTGGTTGTCTTTGAAATCCATAAAACGCCGTTCCTAAATAAGCAACTTTTAAAGCAACCCTGATCATAGAATTCTCCTTTTCCAATTTAGATGAATGAACTTATTATTTAATTAATAATGATAGTTTATAGTAGATATCTGAAAGATATTAAAAAGGTATTTCCAACAAAGAGAAATTTCCAATAAAGAGAAATTTCCAATAAAGATATCTTTAAAGGACAATTAATATTCCTTTAATATACTAACATCTATTAATAATTTACATATATTACTAATCCTAGGTTTACACTGGTTATAGAACTGAATTTAACTAATCCTAAGTTTACAAGGATTATAGAACTGAATTTATACTCAATTAAAATACAAAAATACTATGAGGTGATTTCGTGATCATTATGCCTGCAGTTGACATAAAAAACGGTAAATGTGTGCAGTTGGTACAGGGTAAACCCGGAACAGAACAGATAGTCCTGGATAATCCTGCAGAAGTTGCTCTGGAATGGGAAAACAAAGGAGCCGGTGTTCTGCATGTTATTGATCTGGGTGGTGCCTTAGAAGAAGGAGGTAACACTTCTGTAGTAGAGGAAATCCTTAAAAAGGTCTCAGTACCAGTCCAGATGGGTGGAGGGATTCGTACACTGAATGATGCCACCAATTTACTAAATATGGGTGTGCACAGGATTATACTGGGAACTCTGGCCATCCAGGACCCCAAAACCGTTGAACTGTTATCCGGTGAATTTGGAAGTGAGCGTATTATGGTGGCTCTGGATAGTAAGGACTCGCAGGTGGTGGTCCGGGGATGGACTGAAAAAACAGACCAGACTGCCCCTGAACTGGGGAAGATCATGGAAAATCACGGAGCTGGTGGAATACTGTTCACCAATGTGGACCATGAAGGCCTTTTAGGTGGTTTCAGGGTCGAACCCCTCCTTGAATTATTAGAAACAGTGGATATTCCTGTGGTTTATTCAGGAGGTGTTAGTACCCTGAAAGATGTGGCTACCCTCAGTCAAACTGATGCCTACGGTGTGGTGATTGGTTCTGCACTTTATAAAGGAACCATAAACTTTGAAGATGCCCTTGCTTACGAAAAAAAGTAATTATTATCTCTTATTTATTTTACATATCTCTTTTCATTTTTCCAGGATGCTCCTTACTTTTACTGGATAAATCCCCTGTCAATTATGGTTTTTTCAGCTATTCCCACCACTTTACGTATTTTAAGAATTTGATCAGGGTTGGTGGATATGGAACTGATACCATTTTCCACTAACCAGCTTACAATAGCCGGATCCGAACCTGCATGGCCACAGATGCAACTTTCAATCCCCTGCTGGTTGCATTTTTCTATCACCATCTTTATCATATTCAAAACTGATTTATGGGTTAAATTGAAATGTTTAGCCACTTTCACCCCTCTTCGGTCCACAGCCATTGAGCACATGGCCATGTCACTCATACCCAACGTAACAAAATCCATTCCCGCCATTATGAACTCATCCAGGGTGAAAACTGCAGATGGAGTTTCAATGGATGCACCTACTGGTAGGTCACGGTGAGGTTTGATTCCGACCTGGCGCATGATGTTTTTGGCTTCCTTATACTCTGAAACATCCCGTACTAAGGGTATCTTAACTCCTAAATTGTCATAACCCTCATCCATGAGTTTAGATATGGCTTCAAACTCTGCTTTGAGAATTTCAGGATTTTTAAGATCTTTATGAATACCCCTTAAACCCAGTAGGGGATTAGCTTCATCTGGTTCAATCTTTCCGCCCTCTAAACGTTTTAGCTCATCAGTGGGTATGTCAAAGGTGCGGAACCAGACTGGTTTAGGGTGAAATGCATCAGCAATAAGCCGGACAGAATCTGCAATGACTTTATTGAGCTTTCCTTCCTCTAGAAGTACCAGGGGATGTTTTCCAGTGCGGATGATGCTGTTTTCAATACGGATGGAACCAACACCATCTGCCCAGGGTGCCACTTTCCAGGCTACCTCCGGGACGTTGAGGTTGACTTTGATGCTGGTGGCAGGATAGTATACTTCAGAAGTATCAGATTTCCCTTCCATTTCCATGAAACCATGATATATGTTACCGGTCCTACCATCTACAGTTACAATAGAACCCTCTTTAAGTTTCAGGGTTCCGTTACCCGTTCCCACCACACAGGGAACTTTCATCTCCCGAAGTACTATGGCCACGTGGCTGGTAAGTCCACCATAATCTGTAACCACACCCCCTGCCTGGTAAAGATAGGAGACCATGTCTCTGGAGGCCGTTGATAAAACGATAATTTCCCCTCCTTTAAGATTCAGGAGATCTTCATCCTTATCAATCTTTTTAACATGACCTACACCCACATAGGGCCCGGTCCCTATTCCTTTCACAATAATCATGTACTATATCTGTTTGTAATTGATTATGGAAATAATTTGGGGGAAATAATTTGCGAATGCAATATTCTAAATGAATATAATACATTGAAAATAGAATATGGTGAAATTTAAGCTGTTTAAAGTAATTGTATCCCTTAAAAACAGGATTTTGTTAAAAATAAAAATTATTCTAACAATAATTCTAAAAAAAAGATTAAAAAAAGACCTGCTCTCAACCTACTTCAAGATGTCTAATTTACAATGCATCTATTAATGAGCGTATCTAATTTAATGAGCAAATCTTTCCATCAATGAAATAATCTTCCCTAATTTCCCTTTCAATGGTCCGGTTTTCTTACTTAATTTTCGGAGGGCGTTTATATCACTATTTTTAAGTCCTCCAACCAGTATAAGGGCCACCACATAAACAATGGCTGCCAGTATCATGACCAGGAAGAAAGCAACGTATTTGGAAAAGAAAGCAATGTAGTTGAAATGTGCAAAGTTCAAAGTTGCTTGACTGATTAAAAGGTTTTGAGGTATTAATAATAGTACCGCTCCCATTATTCCCGCGGCTATTGCTATTCTACCCAAATCCTTGTACTCTAGTTTTACATTGGCTACCTGAAGAGTTTTCCATACTATTGTAGTCATTATGAAAAGGGCAGTGATGGTTGTGGCTGCAGCAGCACCAGTAATCCCATAAATAGGAATTAAATAGGTGCTCAATGCCACATCCAATATTACTCCAGCAATTAAAATTATCATGGGAAGGTATGGTTTTCCCAATCCCTGAGCTATACTGGATGAAACTGTGTAAATGGTGAAAAATAACATTCCAACCGCCAATATCTGTAAGGCTGCTGCACCATTCATGAAAGCAGGATTCACGTAAAGTAATTTCATTATTGGGGTGGCAAATATAAAGGTCCCCACACACATGGGAAGCACTACCAAACTGACGTAACGATAGGACTGATTTACATAACCTTTAAGTACGTGTCGGTTTTCCAAGCCCATTGCTTCTGCTGTTGCAGGTAATACTGCAGTTGCAACTGCCATGGAAATTATGAGAGGTAAACGGGCTACAGGGGTGGCTGCACCGTAAAATCCCAGTTGTTCACTGGCCAAATACGCTCCGACAATAAAGTTTCCAATGGCATCAAATAGAGCAGTCTCAGCAAGCCCAGTAACAAGAACAGGAAATGCGAAGATAATCAGTACTTTAGCTAAGGATAATTCCTGTTTTAAGGTGAAAGATAACTTCACATTTTTAAGGCGTTTCCCCAGCCCCCTTCGATATAAGTAGTATCCGGCTAATGCTGAGAACAAGAAACCTATTGCAGTACCTATAACCGCTCCGGCCACATAAAATCCCACCAGAATCAGGATTATGGCACTGCTGATCATGAAAATTTGTTCAAATGCCTTGGTGATAACGATGTTTCCCATCTGGAAAACACCCTGGAAAGCACCTCTGAAAACACCCACTATAACACTGAAAGGAGTAATCAAAGCCACCAGCTTTAAGGGGAGTGCAGCTTCTGGCTTATGGAAATAACCATATGCCAATGGATCCGCCAGTAAAAATATCACTAAACTGAAGAATAAGCCCAGAATAATTACAATCTTGAGAGAGGTATGGATTACCTGTTTAACCATTTCCTCGTCGCCTTTAGCAGAATATTCGGACACATGTTTAGCAATGGCGGGTGGCATGCCCCCGGAGGCTATTTGTATTAATATACTCTGCGTAGGAAGGGCTAAATTGAGTATTCCAAAACCAGCCGGGCCCAAAAGGTATGCGGTGACAAAACGATAAAAATAACCTCCAACACGGAATATGAAATACCCAATCAACATGATCAGGCTTCCCCTTGCAATTTTTGAACTCATGATAATTACCAATGGTATAAATTTTTAAATAAAAGCTATCAGGACTTATTTTTTCTATTACATAAGAGATTATTTTTTTTAACTTAAAGATTCAATTCACTAATTCTTTATTTATAAAACTAACGTTTATTAAACTCAACCATTAACTAATGATTTAGCTATGAACTAATGATTAGGTTGTAGTTATAATCACAGTTTTAAGTAACACGAAAACTTTGGTGATAAAGATTTTTATCTTTGAAAAAATAGTTATAAAATGATAAAGTAAGTGAACTTTTAAGGAAATTCATCTATTTAACAATTAATTTGGCAAGTAATATATTAACATTGACAAATAATAATTTTTAAATTGGCAGCTAATAATTAAAATATTTTTACAAGAGGTGTAATTATTAAAACTGTAATGGCTACTGGAACATTTGATTTAATACATCCAGGGCATGGACTTTACCTTGAAGAAGCAAAAAAACTGGGAGGTGAAGATGCACGTCTGGTGGTGGTGGTGGCCAGAGATTCAACTGTACGGGCCAGGAAAAGGGTACCTATTGTTCCTGAAAACCAACGCCGAGAAGTGGTTCAGATGCTAAAAATGGTAGATGAAGCAGTTCTGGGTAGCGAAACTGACATGTTAAGCACAGTTAGCAAGGTTAAACCAGATATCATCGCAATTGGCCCTGATCAAAACTTCGACCTGGACAGTTTAAGGGAAAAACTTGAAAAAAGAGGCCTGGAAGCAGAAGTGGTTAAAGTTAAAGGTTATCACCGATCTACTTTGGATAGTTCCTGTAAGATAATTAAAAAGATTAAAGAATCGGATTTTCCACCAGGTAGTTTTAATCATTGCTAAATTTTTTTCTAATATCAGCAATCTATTTTTTTCCAATATAAACAAACATCAATAAGTTCAGGAAGTTCTAATCATTTTAATTATATTCTAAGAGGGATATGAATTGGAAAGTTCCCAAGAAGGATAATGAATAAGAAGTAACAAGAGAAATAAGGAATAAGAAGTTATAAAGAGAGATATGGATTGTGGTGGACAAATGGTGAACAGAGACAATATTAACATGGGAAAGGTTGAACCACTTCCTGAAGACCATGAAATTCCCTATAATTTGCTTTTACTGGCAGATGAAACAGTTGAAGCCATTGATAAATATATTACAGATTCTGAAATATTCATATTGAAAAAAGGAGATCAAATTGTAGCCCTTTACGTGCTCCAGAAAGTGGGTAATGATGAGGCAGAAATAAAAAACATCGCAGTGGATGAACCATTCCAGGGGCAGGGCATAGGTAAATTTTTATTAAAAGACGCTGCCTGCAAAGCAAAGGAAAAAGGCTTTAAAACACTGATTATTGGCACTGGCACTGCAGATGTTGCCGCTAAACAACTTAATCTCTATCAGAAGGAAGGTTTTAAAGTATTTGATATTAAAAAGAATTTTTTTACCATAAATTACCCAGAACCTATCTATGAAAACGGTAAAATCCTAAAAGATATGGTGATGCTGAAAAAAATATTGCCATGATCTCAGCCCACTAGATAACCCATCCGCCCTAATCAATACTCTTGTTAACCAATTCCAAATTAACAAATATTCATTTAATTAACCAATACTCATTTTAATTCTAAAAGCAGGACAAACAACAGCGCTATGGCTAGGGTAACTAAAAAAAAGAAAAAAAGAAATTTTAAAATGGCAGCTCCGTGTAGGTGCCTTTATAAGTCCACGAATTGGTATTCCAGTTGTTGATTACTCCTAGCGTATTTCTAGAGCTAGTCGCATCCGCATTGTACCATTGTCCATTTACGTATATCTGAGCCCATACATGACCATACCAATTACCACTACTGAGGAAGTAACAGTTTCCATGTACGTATCTTGCAGGCAATCCAGCTGCTCTTGAAAGGGCCACGATTAGATGTGAATGATCACAGCAATTCGCACTTCCAGAAGAAAGAGCTCCAAGGGCTCCTTTCTGGGAGTCGTAGTAATATGAATATTCTAAGTTGTCACGCACCCAATTAAAGATGCGTTGGGCCTTATCATAGCTGGATGTTGCACCAGAGGTTATACTCTGGGCTAATGCAATTATACGTGGGTCGTTAACCTGACAGTTCGTAGTTGCCTGTAGATACTGTAGTAAATCCGCAGGTACAGTTTCACTGGTTCCCACAACACTGCTCCATGGTTTCATGGATGCATAGCTGGGTAACACACCGTTGGTACCATAGTAACTTAACACTCGAGAGTAGAGGTATATCTGGGATTGGTAACTAATTGTGCCCAGGCCTACCAAGCCCGAATCTGGGGCTTTGTTGTTGGTGTCCATGTAACTTGCGATACGTCGAGCGAAATCAACATAATCTGCCAAGTAGAGATTACCACTACTCATCTGTTCATAGCTTGAAGATGGTAATGTTTCACTGTTTAAGCCTACTGGAGCGGTGTTCTTGTTATTTAGGTTTACTGTGGCTGTGGTTAGTAAGTGTAAGAATTGGGCCATGTTTACTTGAATGCTTCCCATCTGCACATAGTTGGGCATGGCTTTGTTGTTTTCTATGTAGTTCTTTACTCTGAGTGCTGCATCGGCGATTTCACTTATAGTGAAACTGGTGCCGGTTGTTGATGTTCCGTTGATGGGGATGTTTGCAGCGGACCATGGTTTTACTACTACGTAATTTGGTAGCGCATTGTTGGTGTCGCTATAGGCTAAAACCCGGGTGTACATGTAAACCAGTGATTGATAGCTGATTTTACCCAAACCATTCAACCCATATATAGGGGCCTGATTATTACTGTTCATATAGGAAACTATCCTAGATGCCAGATCCAGATAATCTGCAGTACTAACCTTTCCACTGGTCATCTCTTCCGAGAATCCGTTGGGAACGGTAAGGGTTGGCAGAGTTATTTCACTGGCACTGCCACTGTTAATCTGTATCGAAGCTTGTGCAGCTAGATACAAGTACTGGGCAATATTCACAGAAACACCCGCAACACTCACCGTACTAGGCAAACACTTATAAGACTCAATATAAGCCTTAACATTCACTGCAGCATCTGCAATTTCGCTGGGGGTGAAGGTGGTGCCGGATGGGGCTGATGATCCCATGGGGATGTTAGCAGCGGACCATGTCTTCATTACCACATAACTTGGTAGTGCATCGTTGGTATCACTGTAAGCTAAAACCCGGGTGTACATGTAAACCAGTGATTGATAGCTGATTTTACCCAGACCATTCAACCCATATATAGGGGCCTGATGGTTACTGTTCATATAGGAAACTATCCTAGATGCCAGATCCAGATAATCTGCCGAATTAACGTTTCCACTGGTCATCTCTTCCGAGAAACCAGCAGGAACAGACACAGTCGGCAAAGCTATCCCACCAGTACTACCACTACCGATCTGTACCGAAGCCTGACAGGCCAGATACAAATACTGAGCAATATTCACAGAAACACCCGCAACACTCACCGTACTAGGCAAACACTTATAAGACTCAATATAAGCCTTAACATTCACCGCAGCAGCAGCAATCTGCTCCCGAGTGAAAGTAGTAGTTGAAGTGTTAGGTGTGTCGTTAATGGGTATGTTAGCTGTTTTCCATGAAAGGATAGTCATGGTTGTGGGTAATGCGTTGTTAGTAGAGTAGCTAGCGAGTATTCTGGTGTACAGGTAGGTTAGTGATTGATAGCTGATTTTACCCAGACCATTCAACCCATATATAGGGGCCTGATTATTACTGTTCATATAGGAAACTATCCTAGATGCCAGATCCAGATAATCCGACTTAGTAACGTTTCCACTGGTCATCTCTTCCGAGAAACCAGCAGGAACAGACACAGTCGGCAAAGCTATCCCACCAGTACTACCACTACCGATCTGTACCGAAGCCTGACAGGCCAGATACAAATACTGAGCAATATTCACAGAAACACCCGCAACACTCACCGTACTAGGCAAACACTTATAAGACTCAATATAAGCATTAACATTCACCGCAGCAGCAGCAATCTGCTCCCGAGTGAAAGTAGTAGTTGAAGTGTTTTTGAAGAAATCTTTATCTACCCATCCATATCTGAAGAGTGCAAATCCTGATGCTCCTCCAGCTAGGGCAGATTTTATATCCTGATTGATTTCTTCTGCCGATAGTGCTACCACATTCTCATCACTTTGATAAGTTTGTAAACCAGTAACTACTGGTTTAGTAGAGTGGCTGACTATGTAAGCAGTGGCGGTGGTTATCCATTCATTGTCTTCCTTATAATTCCCTTCATATACCATGGGAACCAAGAAGTCCAAGTATGTGGATAGTTTAGCGTAGTCTTGCCCGTAGTAGTATCCGTTTACTGCTCCTTCAGGCATTAGTGCAGCTGAAACAGCTACTTTCGCTTTTATGGATTTTACTGTTGTGTACACTCTCTGGACGAAGCTAGTTATGGCTTCTGTGCCTCCGGAGTATTTGTAAGCTGTTCCAGGATAGCGAACGTAGTCTAGGTGAATTCCAGCGATGTCGTAGTTGGTTGTAATATCTGCTATGGTTTTTACCAGTGCATCGGTGACTATACTGTCTTTAGGATCTACCCAGTTCCCGTTTGCATCTACGAAACAGGTTACCCAGGCATGGATCCGTATTCCTGTACCTTGTAGTTTATTAATTATGGACGTCAGGACTGTTTGATATGTTGGAGAGGTAATGCGGTTTGCCTTGACGAATACATCCGTTATTCCGGCTCGTATTAATTCGTCGACATTGACGTTATTTACATCATCCACATTCAACCATAATGCGTGGACATTATTGTAGGTTCCATCTGATGCTGCCGCAGTGTTATTTTGAATGGTGTCTGTTTGGTTACTGTTGTCGGATGAACTATTATGAGTATTATTGGACGTTGTTGCAGTCTGGTTTTCTTGTTGATTGGTTCCTGTATCACTAACCACCGCAGTGGTTGTATTCTGAATAGTGCTTGAGTTTGTGTTGTTTTCTACTATCTCACTGATGTTGGTTGTGTTCGTGAAATTATCTGAAGCGGACTGATTTGGGGTGGCATAGTTAATACCAGGGACTAGCGCGACTACTACTAGTAATAGTAGCATGGCTAGCAACCATTGTTGCTTCAGTATTATGCCCCCTCATTTGTCTGTACGTCAGTTGAACACAGATAGAGGTTCCTGACACAATAAGATCGTCATTTTGTGCATATAAATCTTTTCATTTATTTTCGCGAAAAAAACCCTTAGATGGAGCTTTTTTAGATTTAAAACCCTCAGAATTGGAATTGGTGATGAGTATTCCCAGTCATGATCTCCCTTTTCTAGCATCCACCCCCTCCCGAACCCACAGGGTTACTTACCTTCAAATTTGAAGTTGATGTTCTCTCGTAACAATATTCCAAAACCCCATGCAGATTTGAGACATTATTTAAACACTATCTGAGTAGAAATAGTGATTATTAATGGTAAAATTGTGTTAAGAACAAAATGTACCCTTAATCTGAATAAAAATTAAGTTTATTGAAATAAATGATGAATAATCCCCTAATTAAACCTTATAATCTTTTTAAACTATTTTTAATGTATAAAATGCCCTTAAATATGACATTTTACCCATAAAATGGCAAAAAACTGGTTATAATCTTATATAAAACATTAAATCCTCTTAAAATAGTTTTTTATTTGTTGGTTATGTCAGTTGACGGAGCAGATACTTTGGTGTTATATCAATGCAACAAAGTAGGTTGCGGTATCATTCTGATGAGATGATTTCAGGTTAAAACTTAATGAATAAAAATCTCTCATTACACCAAAACTTATATTCCATTGGTTTTAAACTCATATTCATGATAATAGAGAAGCTTGAAAGAGCGGTACAAATTCTGGAAGAATCACCTGAATTTGCACAGTTAATTCCCGAGGTCCGGAGTAACATTGTAATGGCTAAAGAGAATGCCCAAACTGTAGAAGATGTTGCAGGGATTCCTGGACGCATAACAGCAGTTAAAGGTATCCCCAAAGCTGTTTCTAAGCCGGACTTTTGTGCTTCATCCCATATGGCCCGCCTGATTCTAAGTATAATGAAACACGACCCTGAAAAGCGCAGCGCCCTGAACATTAAATATCATCCGGATTTGGTGGAGATATGCCTTAAACTGGGTTTAAAGGTTTCCAGTTACGACCGAAACCAGGAACCTTCAGAAGTATCCGAAAAAGAGGGAAGCACCATATCATGGGGAGTTGAAATGGCAGTGCAGAATCTGGGTGCTGTTCCTGATGTCATATATCACCGGGGTGCCTGGGGAAAGGAGCCTATGATTGTGATGGTGGGGGCCCAGCCAGAAGAACTGGCAGAATTGGCAGTGTGCCTGGCCAAACTATTTTCATCACTAAGGGGTAAAAATATAAAAGAATGAGATCATGATAATATAAAAACCACAATAATTTTCAGATCATCAAATCAGTTAGATCATAATCATTAAATACTGATCACATCACTTCCAGTGTAATGAGCCCATTTTATACCTTTTGAAATGGAAGTCCACTTAGAAGAAGAAGTTATGTATACCCTGATAAGAATATATGATAAGATAGATAACTGATTTAAAAAAAAGATAATCAGTTAGTACCTATAAACAATGATAGATAACTATTAAAAATAAATCACTGGGTTTAGGATAGAACCCATTAATTATGATTATATAATATTGAGGGACTAGTATGCATTATAAGATGTATGAAGAGATGATGGAGCAGCCCCGCTCTTTAAATGACACTATGGAGACTGAAAAATCTCACATGAAAGAAATAAGTGAGAAATTAAAAGAATTCGATAAAATATACCTGGTGGGATGTGGAAGCTCCCTTTCAACATGTTTTTCAGCTAAAGATGCTATGAACATCATTTCAAACCGGAACATTGAAGTTTACACAGGTTACGAATTCTACTACCATAAAAAACTCCAGAATGATAATGCTGGAGTAATCTTAACATCCCAATCTGGAGAAACAGCCGACACCTTAGCAGCACTCCGAAGAGCACAGAATGAAGGGATGTACACTGTATCCATCATAAACGAAGACCAAAGCACCATGATGCAAGAGTCCCAAGATGTAGTTCTAACCAGATGCAACAGGGAAACCGCCATACTGGGCACCAAAACCTACATGACCCAGCTCATGTGCCTTTACCAGATCCTCTTCAGTATGGAAGAAACACACGACTCCAGGGAAGTCCTTAACGATCTTGCGAAAATTCCCTCCATTACCGAGGAGTTATTAAAGAAAACTGAAGAAGATAACAAGGCTCTGGCCCAAAAATATGCCAACTATGATATATTTTACTGTATGGGAAGTGGCCCCAACTACGGGCTGGCCTACAAACTGGCCATGACCATGTTAATGGAAGGCGCACTCAAACACGCCTGCCCACTATACTCAGGAGAATTCCGCCACGGACTCATTGAAAGAGTGGATAAAAACATCCCAGTAATATTCCTCGATGCGGGCTACCCCGGAGACGAATTCACCAAGAAATCAATAGAATTCTCCCGGAAAGTGGGAGTAGAAAACATAGTATACAGGATGCAGGATTATGCAGATATAAACCCATTACTGGCACCATTTATACTGGTAGTACCCCTGGAATGGTTCATATATTACCTGGCCCACTTCAATAATGAAGACCCTGGAAGCACCCGACATATTGGGAAGGTTAGGTACTGATTTAAAAGTACCCTAATAATTTTTTTATTTTTTATGTCACTGACCATAATTCGACTTATGTGCTAAAAGAGCACTGAGACTACCTAAAACTATTTAAAATTAACTGATTGATTTTAAAAAAGCTAATCAAAGATTTAAAATAGTTAGTAATTAAAATTGATTTTGAAATATTAAGGAATTTAAAAATAAGAAGTTTATCTGGAATTAAACAGGATAATCCCAGATTTATGGATCTTTTATCTAATTAATCTCTAATTTTTGGGTTTCCGCAATCACCTTGGGAAGTTTTATGGTGAGAATAGATTCCTCAAAATTGGCATTGGCCTCTTTGATCTTGATCTCAGCCGGTAATTTGAGGGTACGGGTAACTTCACCAGAACCTCTTTCCCTTTTTAGGTAATTAACATCTTCACCTTCCATTCCTTCCGGGAACGTGGCAGTAATGGTCACTGATTCACCAGTAACATCAACAGATAATCCCTCTTTTCCAACTCCAGGAAGGTCTGCTATGAGTATAAACTCATCAGGTGTGTCAATGAGGTCCAGGTAGGGTGTCGTGGGTGCTGTATAATCATTGATGGTTTTTCCCAAGTCTTCCTGTTTCTCACGAAGTGTTTTGAAAACATCATTAACCATTTTCTCTGCTGTAGTGCGTAGTTCTTCTGTTCTCTCAGATGCAGTTTCCCGGAATTCTTTACCTTTATCAGAAACTGTGTCTTTAGCTTCAGAAGCCTTACTTTTAACTTCTTCACTTTTTTCTGAAACAGAATCTTTTGCTCCTGCAGCTTTGACTTTAAGTTCTTCACTTTTTTCTGAAACAGAATCTTTTACTTCAGCAGCTTTGGATATAATTTCTTCCTTGGTGTCTTTGCCTTTGGGTTCTAGTTTTGTTTTCTTTTCCGTCATAGAGATCCCTCACATACCATTAAAATTATCCAAATTCTTTAGGGAGATTTCTTATTTGATAAGCTGGGATTTCCCCATAATTAGAGAAATTAACGTTATTAATCGTTACAGAGCAGATTATTCTCCCTTATTAATCTTATTTTCCCTGTTGAATTCCTCTAATTTTTTGATTATCTCTGATACACCACTACCTTCAGATGCGGCGACCATCAGAGGCTCATCACTTGTATCAATATGTTGCTCAATGTACTTAATGTTTTCTTCATCCTCGACCAGATCCATTTTATTGAAGATGGAATGAACAGGAGTGTTTCTGAATATCTTTTTTATCTCCCAATACAGGTTCACCTGGTTTTCTACAGGGAATCCTGAGGTTTGGGATGGATCAAAGATGAAAAGGATGATATCTGCCAGGTGCTCCAATGCTACCATAGCGTTAAGTTCAATCTGGTTCATCTCCTGCACTGGACGGTCCAGTAATCCTGGAGTGTCAATGATCTGGTACTTCTGCCAGCGGAGTTCGAAGTGACCGATCTGAATTCCTTTGGTGGTGAATGGGTAGTCTGCAACTTCCGGTTCAGCATTGGTGACCTGTCTTAGTAGGGTAGATTTACCCACATTGGGAAAACCAGCAATAACTGCAGTGGTGGCATCGGTGTCCACTGTAGGGACGTTTCTCAGCTTCTGTTTAGCGTAGTTTAAAAAGTCAAGTTCATCACTTATACGCTTCACTACAGAGGATATTCTCCCAAATGCAGCTCTTCTTACCTGTGAAGCGTTTTCAGGAGGTGATCTTCGTATTTTGAAGATGTACTGGTTCTGTAGTTTATCTAAAACTCCGTTAGCCCAGTTCAACGCGCCCAGTGATTTTTTAAGTTCATCAACACCCACCGCTACATCAATGTAGTCCTGGTAAAACATGGGGAGTTCTTCCACATGGGGTGTTTTCTCCAGGATTTCCTCAAAGGTGTCTTTAATCACCTGGCAAGCGGTCTGGACTCTTACTTCTTCTATTCGTTTTGATTTGTGCTGTCGGTGAATCTTGGATGATCGGACCCGGGCCGCAGCTTTTTTTGCCCGACGGAATGCTTTGTCAATTACTTCCTCGGAGGTGGGTATGTTAGGTAAAAACATTATTTCACATTTTTCTTAATTTATGATGGTTTTCTTAATTTATTAGGATTAATTTGGTTTTCTAAAGGGTTGTTTGCCTTTTTAAAACGTTTTGAGAATAATAACAAAGTTTAAAGGATAAATAGTCTTTAATTTTTAATAATTACTCTTCCTTGAATTATTCCTTAATTCTTTAATTATTTGTTAAATAATCCTTATAAATAAATAATGAGTATAGTACTAAAATATAGTTTCTGTTCTTATTTATAATATCGCCCTTTTGATTGGATATCTGTTCAATTTGGATATCTAATTGTTCCGTGGAAAAGTTTCTTTTATTTGAAAATATCTGGGCAATTATGAATATCAGTAAATTCTTTATAATAGTTAAAGCTGTTTAAAGCATATAAAGTCCCTTTGAGAATATTTAGATGTTTATTGAGTAGATAGAATGTTTACTGAGAATAGCTAGTTAGTTTACTGAGAATAGCTAGAGATGTTTGGAGAATAGATAGATTGCTTAAGAAATAGTTAAATCATCCTTAATTATAGGTTAACTCTTTACATGCCCCGAAATTCATTAGTCCGGATGATACATTAATTCCATCATCTATTCAGAAAAGATCTGGGATTGGAAACTATAAATCTTCACACCTCCCTCTAACCAGCAGTCCGAGGGTAAACCCGCTTTCATACAGGTGTTGGCCAGGAATTCTTCGATGTCCCAGTTCCACTCCACTGGAACCTGGGGGAGCAACAGACCACGATACATCCCCCTCTCGACAATGAGCCCATCCCTGCCCACTTCTACCTTTTCTAAGTACTGTGCAGGTTTTTGAACCTCAATCAGTTCTGGTTTGGTGAGCACACTGACTTCCACTTGGATCTCCTTCAGCTCTATTGCAGTGACTGGTGGGAATCTGGGGTCTCCAGTGGCTGCACTTATAGCTACCTCCACTACTGCATGGGCCAGAGGTTTTACCGGTTCGGGGTATCCAATGCAACCCCTTAAATCCCCATTACGGGTTAAGGTTACAAATGCCCCCATTTCCTCATTTAAGATAGGATTAAGATCAGGAGGAAGGTTTATGATCTCTTTACGAGTTATGTAAGTTTCAATGGCGTTTCTTGCTAATTTTACCAAAAATTCCCCTTCTCCATCACTTATCACCATATCCCTCCAAATGTTAATTTTTACCTTAAATTAAATCATCTACAATGACATTTACCTCAACTAAACCATCCACACTTGACATTTACCCAACTGAACCATCAGGATGATATGTACCCTAACTGAACCATCAACATTGATTTTTATCTCAGCTGGCCCCTCCAACTGTTGCTTCGCTGACACGGGTGTGTGGGCCTCCATCTCCAACTGGAGCGGTTTGACCGGCTTTACCACAGAAACCTACTCCTAAATGGAAGTCAGATGCGACCGCATCCACTTTCTGCAGTATTTCCAGAATATTCCCAGATAGAGACACATCACGGAGGGGATCTTTAACTTCACCATTTTCTATTAGGAATGATTCAGCAGCATTAAACTGGAAAACACCTTTACCAGTGTCTACCTGACCACCCCGTGATCCTTTAAGGTATATTCCATGCTTCATATCTTCAATTAGTTCTTCGAAGCTCATCTGGCCGGGTTTAAGGTAGGTGTTGCTCATACGGACTATGGGTTGATCACCCACTCCAGAGCGTGCGTTTCCACTGGAGGATATGTTGAGTTTGGCTGCTGTTTCCCTGGAGCTTAGAAGGGATGTCAACACACCATCTTGAACCAGTACGTTTTCACTGGTCTTGGTACCCTCTGCATCGTAAGCATAATAGCCAAATGCATCCATACTGGCATCATCTACAATGGTAACCAGAGGTGAGCCAATTTGAGTTCCCATTTTTCCCTTTAAAATGGAGTCATTCTGCAGTATCAGGTCCGCCTCAGAGGCATGACCCACTGCTTCATGGATAAAGACTCCGGTGAGTTCCGGGTCCATAATTATAGGATAGCGTCCGGATGG
The DNA here is from genome assembly GCF_963666025.1 of uncultured Methanobacterium sp. Lineage (NCBI taxonomy): Archaea > Methanobacteriati > Methanobacteriota > Methanobacteria > Methanobacteriales > Methanobacteriaceae > Methanobacterium > uncultured Methanobacterium sp. The sequence goes on from NZ_OY762552.1 coordinate 495,045, forward strand.
AGGTAGACTGGCATCCAGTAACCGGACTGCCTTGGTAGCAGCGGTTCTTCCCATTAGTTCCAGGTCCTCGGCTTCAATAACTTCAAAACCCTTTGCACCACCAGTGCTCTTGTGTCCAAATTGGATGCCACTTTCTGATGCAGCTACAGCATTTAAAAACAAAGCCACCCTGTTTTCTTCCATGGTAATTGAGGATCCTTCCGAATTCAGGAAGATGGTGGTCCCTTCAGAATCTACATAATTGACAGTGGTGCTTACCACCTTATCCAGATGGGCAGCCTGTTCCACCTCGGTCATGACACTTTTTTTATCCTCAAGAGACACATCAGATAGTTTAATACGGGCATTGGAAGATATTTTGTCAGTTTTTACCTCAGCCGGTGTCAGTTTCACATCACTGGAAAGGGCACTGGCCAGTTTAAGTGCAGATTCTGCAACGTGATCAAGACGGTCCAGCCGGGTGGTGTATGAAAATCCCCATGCCCCGCCTTTTAATACACGGATACATGCCCCCAGATTTGATCCTGATCTGATTTCCTGGATCTTTCCATCCTTCATTACAATAACAGTGTTTTCACTCTCATTAACCCGCATATCAGCGTAGTCAACATGTTTTTCCACTGATTTCAGTGTTTTTTCCAGTAAATCCAGATCTAACTCTTCTTTCATGTTATCTCCACTTTTAATATGTTCTTTCTGACATATAATTTTAAAGATCAATATTTTAAAGATCAATTAATTTAGTTAAAAGATTAATTAAATTTAGGGCTTTATATATAAATAAACAGTGAAATGATAGTAAAGGGTGTAAGAATTGATCGAAAATAAACCAATCGCAATTATTTTAGCAGTTTTGACATTCATAGGTGGAACTGCATTCTTTGTAGGCATTATATTCTATTTTGCAGGATATCCTCTTTCATCCATTGGTGAACACCAATTATACGTGTTCTTTGCTGTTTTAATAGGCGTAGTTCTTGCTTCAGTAGTTTACGGTCGTGGGAGCAATGACCGGGCCAAAAAGGCATCCAAATGTGTGGAGGAATTGTTGGGAGTACAGGTTAAAACCAATGATATGTGGAGGATACTACGTGGAGTGGAGACCATGCCCACATTTGTAATTAATGATTATGTTTCCAAGGACATAAACGGGGTTGAATCATACGAAGAAGGAATAAGGGCATATATACCCAAGTTGTCTGATGAAAACCTGCAGGACATAAGGAGAATCATCGATAAACCAGTTCCCGAACTTCAGAATGTATTGAACGAACTCTATTTGGAAACCGAATTGGAACAGTTTAAAATACTGGCAGACCCACAAGCAGAGCACTTAATTACCATGAATTTAGAGGAACTTAAAGGAATTTTGTTTAAAGAGTAATATTACTTTGTTAATGAGTAAATTCATTAGTTAATTTACTTACATGAGTAAAACTACTGCTAGAGTAAACTCATTTATTAAATAACATTCATTGCTTTGAATAACATTCATTGCTTTGAATAACATTCATTTGCTTGAAATAAGATTTAGGGGCTCTTAAAATTATTATGGAATAAAAAAATTGAATAAAATGATGGCATAAAATTATTATGGAAAAATAAATATATGATGTGTGGGTTAGATAGCTTAGAAATCATTTGATATTATTATTTTTCCCCCATCGAGGGATTATCATTATTAAAACGCACCGGATGTGAAAAAAGTGAAGACCATAGAGGAAATAAACCAGAAAATTAAAGACGGGGACGCAGTGGTGGTTACTGCTAGTGAGATGACCCGTATTGTACAGGAGAAAGGTGCAGGAGAAGCTGCAGAAGAGGTGGATGTTGTCACCACCGGTACATTCGGTGCTATGTGTTCTTCCGGTGCATTTTTCAACTTTGGACACTCTGATCCACCTATAAAGATGAGTCGCACTTACTTAAATGGTGTTGAGGCTTATTCTGGTCTGGCTGCTGTGGATGCCTATGTTGGGGCCACTCAACCCCATCGTAACCCTGATATTGGTCTGGATTATGGTGGTGCCCATCTATTGGAAGATCTGGTCCGGGGAAAAGAGGTTGAACTGGTGGCAGAAGCCTACGGAACTGATTGTTATCCCCGTACCAATGTTAATACTTTCCTCAGTCTGGAAAACCTTAACCAGGCAGTCATGGTTAACCCCAGGAACTGTTATCAGAACTACGCTGCAGCCACCAACTCCACTGAGGAAACCATTTACACTTACATGGGCACCCTCTTACCCCAGATGGGTAATGTGAGTTACTCCAGTGCCGGGGAGCTCAGCCCACTTTTAAATGACCCCTACTTCCAGACCATTGGTCTGGGCACCAGGATATTCCTGTGTGGAAGCCAGGGGTATATTATGGGAGAGGGAACTCAGCACGCCACTGATGGTGAGCGCAGGAATGGTGTTCCTGTAGATTCAGCCGGTACACTGATGCTCAAGGGTGACCTTAAAAAGATGGATGCAGATTATCTTCGTGGAGCTACCATGCCCAAGTACGGTCCCACATTATACGTGGGGGCTGGTATTCCCATTCCAGTTTTAAATGAGGATATTGCCAGTCGTACCGGTATCAGTGATGAGGATATAACCTGTAATATTTATGATTATGGTGTTCCCCGCCGGAGCCGTCCTGCAGTGACCGAAACAAATTACCAGGATCTTCGAACCGGTAAAATTGAAATCAATGGAAATGATATACAGACATCCCCACTTTCCTCCTTTAAAAAGGCACTGGAAGTAGCAGAGGAACTTAAAAAATGGATTGATAATGGTGAATTCTTCCTGACCAATCCAGTGAATAATTTACCATCCTCAGGATTCACAGTCAAACCCCTTGAGATTAAACGACCATCCATAATGGTGCGAGACTTGAAGATCAAACCAGTGATCACTGCCCGGGCAGAAGAAGCTATTTCTGGTGTTGCCCGGAAAATGGTGAAAAACAACATCAACCACCTGCCAGTGGTGGACCATGCAGACCGACTCATGGGTATTGTAACCAGCTGGGATATTGCCCATGCCGTGGCCAAGGATAGCCGGAAGCTCACCGATGTAATGACCAAAAAGGTGATTGTGGCCATGGAGGATGAACCAGTGGAGTTAATTGCCCGACGCATTGATAAACATGAAATATCCGGTGTGCCCATAGTGGACCGGGAAAACCGGGTTAAAGGCATGATTACTGCCGAGGACATCTCCAGACTACTTTGCTCACAGAACAACAAGGAAGGTGGTTCCCAATGAAAGCCTGGCTTAACTTTTCCCCCAGTATAGTGAATAAGACCGTGATCTCTGACCTGATAAAGAACTTCGACGTGACCTTCAACATATTAAAAGCAGATATCACCCCCAAAGGGGGTAAGATGCTCATTGAAATCAGTGGCAGTGAAGCAGAAGAAGGAATCAAGTACATGGAGAAGGAGGGTATCCAGCTTAATCCCATTAAGAAAGTGGTTAAAAAGGATGAAGAAAAATGTATGGATTGTGGTGAATGCATCAGCCTGTGTCCAGTAAATGCCATCAAAATGGATGAAGACTGGACTGTGGAACTGGACAACCAGAAATGCATTGGTTGCGGATTCTGCACTACTTCCTGCCCTACCAAGGCAATTAAAATTGCTGATTAAAAAATCCCCTTTTATTTATTTTCAGGTTTTATTTATGTTAAAATTCTTTTTCTTAAGTTAATGCTCTCTTTTTTAAGATTTAAAAATCGTTAAGGTGGCAAGCATCATATATTAGCAAACGTTTTTAGATGGCCAACATGTATTTAAAGTAGCCAATATATCTTTTAAAAAGTTAATATGCCTTTTAGAAAGTTAATATATCTTTTAAATAATTAATATAACCCTTTATGCTTGTTATTAATCTTAAGTTGAACTAATTAGTGAAGAATAACAAAAATGCACGTTAATTGTAAAATACGCCAATATAAGAAATTTTTCTACCTAATAAACTCATAAATACAAATCTTTAAGTTAATACAATCCCTATACTTTTTCATTAAGTATCTAAGTAAGATACCCTGGAGGAGTATAATGTTTAAAATGGAAAACGACTTCACTTACTTAATGCCCGTCCATTTCGGTGGTGGGAAATTTGATCCGGATGCCAAGATCATCCAGAAAACACAGACTCTGGCAATTAATTATGAAACTGATCAGGCACTTCTTGAAAATTACATTCCAGAAGGGTTTGAATTAATGGCTCCCGAAGTCCAGGTGGTTTTCAGTAAGTTTTCCCAGATCAACTGGCTGCAGGGTGGACAGTACAATCTGATTAACGTGGCAGCACCAGTCCGTTTCCATGGAAAAACGGATGAACTGGATGGATCCTACACCCTGGTGGTTTGGGAAAACAAAACCGCACCTATACTGGGCGGGAGAGAACAGACTGGAATCCCCAAGATCTTTGCAGATATTGAAGACCTGCACATTTTAAAGCCGCACTATGCCACCAATGTCAGTTATGAAGGGAACACCTTCCTGAATATGGACTTTGAAGCAGAAGGGGAAATATCCGGTAATGAATTGGAAACCCTGAAATCAATGTTTATATCCCAAAACACTCTAGGCTGGAGATACATTCCAAAGGTTGGAGCACCGGGGGCAGAATTAAGTCAGTTTGTACTTTATCCCCAGGGCATTCAGGTGGAAACCGCTCAAAGTGGGAAAGGGAACCTTAAATGGACTGAAATGACACCGATGCAGAATCCCAATCAGTTCTGGATCATAAACAGCCTCGCAGCTCTGCCTATAAAAAAGGTAACTCAATCCATATTGTTGGAAGGGCAGGCCATACTCCGTGCCATGGGTGCTAGGGTCATTGAATAAAATTAAATGGGCTGAACGGGAAAAATGAATGCAAATAGGGATGAAATTAGCAATTAAATGAATGAATGAATAAATATAGCTGGAATGATGCAATAACTGGAATGAATGCGAAAACTGGAATGGGAAAAAATGCCAATATATCGCTGAGAAGTAATGGAAATAAGAGTATAAGAAAGGGGACAAATGGAGTGGATATTATGAGTAATTCAGGATACTATCAGGACAAAATCTGTATTGTGACCGGTGCAAACTCAGGTATAGGATTTGCATTGAGTGAAGAACTCTTAAAAAGAGGAGCAACTGTTTACATGGCCGGACGCAACCCAGAAAAGGTTGCAGAGGCTGCTCGGGAACTCTCAGAATTTAAGGATCATATTCATACCATCATTGTGGATGTAACAGTCCAGGAACAGGTTGAAAATGCCATTAATGACACAGTAGCAGAAACTGGTAGGCTGGATTTCTTATTCAACAATGCTGGTGTTGGTGGTACCCTCCAGTTTGAAACTGCTACCATGGAAGACTGGAAAAACATTATTAATGTCAATTTGTGGAGTGTTATTTACGGTGTTCACACTGCTGTGCCCATCATGCTGGAACAGGGTTACGGTCACATTATTAACACCAGCTCCATTGCCGGAATCACGCCCCCACCATTCCAGGCACTTTACTCCCTAACCAAGTATGGTGTTACCGGTCTCACTGAATGTTTAAGGTATGAATATGCAGAAAAAGGCCTTCATTTCTCAACTATCTGTCCAGCCAACATTGCCACACCCATCTTCAAAAAATCAATTGACGGCACCACCCATGATGAAATCAAGATTCCCGATGATGCATATCCAGTGGATAAGGCCGCAAAACTTATCCTGGACAGGGTTGCAGAATACAAAGGAATCATTGTGGTTCCAGAAGAACCCTACACTGAAATGTGGAAAAAATACATCCAGGGAGATGAGGAGATGGAAGAAATCATGATGAAAATGGCACGTGACCGCAGAGCAGCCTATGAAAAAGGGGGAAACTACTACTAGTGAAAACTAATATTAGTGGAAACTACACTTGTAAAACTAATATTAGTGAAAATAATACTAATAAAATTAATACTAGTGACTAGTACTAATGAAATTGATACTAGTGAAACTAACACTAATGGAAACCACTGATAAAATTTAAATATTGCCCATTTCAGGGAGGATATTTCTTTGATATCCAATAACGAAGAAAACAAGAGCTATGTTAAAATGAGGGAGGAATCTGATCTTTCCCTGGAGGTAGTGATCCTGCTAATCCTGGGAGTTTTCATGTTTCTCTTTGGCATTCTTCTTTTTAAAATCCATACCGGAGAACTGCCTTATGCCCCTGACAGCACCTACGGACTTTTTTTGATCATTGTCTCTTTCCAGGTCATCACCATGGGCAAAACCCCCTTCGGTGATCTTCGCCGGTCCTGGGCAATCCTTATAATTGGAATTTGTACGGCAATTGTTGGAATGGCCGCCTGTTTCATTCCAGGGTATCTAACCGAGATCGTTCGTATTCTGGTGGGAGTAATGCTTTTTGTAGGTGGAATATCCCTCCTTTTGCAGCTGTTTACCTCTGAAAAAAAGGCAAAAACATGGATCAAAACATCCAGACTACTGCAACACCTGACCCTTGCCTGTGGTCTGGTTTACGGAGTGGCAATTATTTTAGGTCTGTTAACACTGCTACCGGGTATCACCACTAACCCTGAGACTGCAGTGCTTCTAATAATTTATGGAATCAGTATCTTTTATCTGGCATGGTGTATCCAGAAGGTTGGCAGGGTTTATCCCTCGGAAGAAAATACAGAATTGATTAATTCTGATTCTAAAGATGGTTTCAGATTCTTTAGGCACGCCTCTATCTCCCTATCTCTTTCAGTACTAATCATGGTAGGGGTTCTTTTAACACTCCTTGGAGCTCTTCTTTTCCCCATAAACCAGGGAACTATTCCCTTTTCTCCAGATGGAGAGCTTGGCCTGTTAATGGTAATAATGGCCATTCAGATGACCGTCCTGGGAGAAACCCCCATGGGAGGATATAATCGCTCATGGTTAATGGTAATACTTGGAATTGTATTTGCGACCCTGGGAGCTTTTTCATGCATCGTTCCCGGAATTCTGACTAACATGCTTCAAACACTTCTCGGAGCGTTAAACATCCTTGGAGGAGTTATATTACTCATTAAACGGTTCATCCCCATACTACATGAAATCAGGCACCCTCCCTCCGAACAAGTTGAGGTCCCATCCATTGCCAAAAAAATCATGGTTACCCAGACTGTGTTGAATTTTCTTGCAATTGCCTTTGGTTTATCCATGCTCCTACCGGGTCTTATTCCCAGCAACTTTGTTCCAGGAATCCTCATTATCAATGGACTCCTTCTCTTTGTATTAGTATACATTCTCCAGAAGGTACCGAATTGAAAGGGAACACACAACAGTAAATCCAAGTTGCTAAAAAATAGTATTTTCAGGAGATATTTCCTGAATTTCTCCATTTTACTTTATTTTTAATGATTCATTGTGAATCTGAAAACAGAGAGGTGAGCCTGTAGAGAATGCTCTTATCCTGGTAAACCGCCTTCTGGGGGCACATTTCCATGCAGCAGAGACAGTTAATACAATCACCGTAGTCAAATTCCGGGATGTATAACCTCTGGTCATCTATCAGTTGTCCGGGTTTTCCCAGGGCATTGGTAGGGCAGCTTTCCTGGCATTTTTTGCACTGATTGCATTTTTCAGGGTCAATGGCGGGTCTGGTCCACCAGAACTTCATCAATCCCCTGGCCAGAGGGGATGGGATCATTTCCAGAGTGTATGAAATGTTAGGTGGCCATTTAAAATTATGGATAACTGGAACTTCACCCAGAACTTCTATTTTATCAATATTTACCTCACCTAGCCCTTGCTCATAGGCTATGCGGTTGGTGGGTATCTCCATTGAGTCCCGGCCCAATGTATGGGTGATGAAACTGTCCAGGGCCACACCATCCTCTGCTACCAGGACCATGCCTAGTTTCCGGGGATCTCCAGAGGAGGGGCCGGAACCTTCCATCCCGATTACCCCATCCACAATATGTAAACAGGGCTGGTTTAATGCAAAGATGTCCACCACTTTTTCTGAAAATTTAGATGGTTGAGGAGCCTGTTTATGGTACTCGACCTTGGTTAACCCTGGAACAGTACCATAGAGATTTTTAATGGCACAGGTGAAGATGGTAAGGCCGTGGGTTTTGATCTTAGGCAAGTTGATCAAAAGATCAGCATCCAGAACTGGTTTGGCTATGTGGTAATCCCTACCATTTCTAGTTTTATGGTAACTTCCTGCAGTTTCAAAGTTCACCAGTTCCACATCCAAGCGTTCACACACTTCGGTAAGACCAGTAACCTTCCAGTATCTTTCCATACCCCTCTGGGAAGCCCCTGGACTATCTCCAACCTGAGGTATTCCGCCGGCATCTTTCACCAGGTTGATAACCGCTTCCACCAGAGCTGGATGGGTGGTAATGTACTCTTCAGGGGGTTTGGCCTGGAGCAGGTTAGGTTTAAGAAGTACTGTGTCACCAGGGTTGATATAAGATTCCAGACCACCTAACAAATCCATACAGGTTCCAGTTGCCTGTTGAACTTCTTCTGGAGAATAAGACTGGCATTGGGCCACTGCAACCCTATGTTTTTCCATCAGAACACCTGTTTTTGATTTAATATTTTGAAAATTTGGTTTAATATCTAAAAATTTAGTTTAATATTGAAATTTATCTATTTAATGATTTAATAACTAGATTTAAAATCATTTAATGCTAAATTGAGCATGATTTAATAATTATCAAATAATTAAGAGGTTTGATATTATTAATAATTAAAGAGGTTTAATATTATAATTAAAGAGTTTTGATATTAATAATTAAATTTACTCTTTAAAAATGTTTTAAAAGTTTTTTACGGGCCTCTCCGATGGTTAAAGGATATGGTTTATCAAAGGGAAGTTCATCCTTTTTTTGTAGTATTTCCATGAGATGTGCAATTCTGGGCAGACGGAGGTTAGCGTTTCTGATGGTTTCCACATCAGCAAAAACATTCTGAGGTGATCCCTCCTTAATTATATTACCTTCACTGATTATGTAAACCTGGTAGGCGTAAAGGGGGACCAGATCAACATCGTGGGTGGATATGATAATGGTAATTCCTTCCTGGTTTAGTTTGTAGAGTAATTTCATTATCTGGGATGCACCCTTTGGATCAAGACCACTGGTGGGTTCATCCAGAACCATTATCTTGGGTTGCATTGCCAGGATTCCTGCAATTGCCACCCGCTTTTTTTGTCCACCACTCAGGTGATGTGGCGGTTTATTTTCAAAACCTTCCATACCCACACGTTTCAGGGCTTCCTCAACCCGGGATTCAACTTCTTCCTTGGGCAGATCCAGGTTCAGGGGACCAAATGCCACATCTTCGGCAACTGTAGGGGCAAAAAGCTGATCATCAGGATTTTGAAAAACAATTCCAATTCTCTGCCTCAATTCTTTTAATCCTTTTCTTTCATAATTTACAGGATTTCCCTCTATTTTCACATGCCCGGTGGTTGGTTTTAAGATCCCGTTAAAATGCAGAAATAAGGTGGATTTTCCAGCACCATTGGGGCCTAAAAGTGCAATGATCTTGCCCTCTGGGGCTGTGAAATTTATTTCATTGAGTGCTTTGGTTCCATCAGGATACTGGTAAGTGACATCCACTGTTTCAACAACATTCATGATTATCTACCACATTAATATTAGTAATACATTCAAACCTTTTCTTTAAGTATTGAGTAATACACAATTGTGTTTAACATCCTCATATAACCATAACCCCTCAATAAAAAATAAATATTTTAAAATTTAAATTACAGTGAAATTTCCAGTTAAATACACTATAAAAATAAGACCTGCCTCAAAAAGTATGAGTAAAGATATATTACGAATTCCTATGCTTTTTATACTTTCAGGTTCTTTAATTGTTTTAATGGAACCATCATAGCATCTTGATTCCATAGCCAGATGGGCTTGCTCACCCTTCATCCAGGTTCTGATGAATAAGTTGCTTCCCAGCATTCCCATTGATTTAAAGGATTTTTTGTAGGATGAGTATCCTAAACGTGTCTCCTGGGCATGGTACATGTTGATACCCTCATCCAGAAATAGGAAGATGTAACGATACATTAACATGGCCAGTTCCGTGACTATCTGAGGAATTTTAATGCGTTCCAGTTCACTGAATAGTTCAGTCATGGGAATGGTAAGTGCAAGGAAGGCCATACAGGTAAAACCGCCCATTACCCTGGCAAAAAGAAGCAGACCCAGATTGAAACCATCCTCAGTAACTGCCAGATTGAATATCCCCAGATCCAGGATGTGGGCCCCTACACCGAAAAAAAGGGACATAAAAACAAATGATAATAATCCGAAGGTAAGTGGAATGGTTAAAAATTTAAGGTAAAATTTCCAGGGGATTTTGGCCTGGAATATAATTAAAGCAGACATACAAATAGTTATCAGTAAAGGTACTACAGGTGATGTGGATATCAGGCTCACCAGCATGGTTGAAATTCCAAACAAAACCTTAAAAAGGGTGTTGATATCTCGAAGGCCATTGGAGTGTGCGTAGTTATCCAGAGTGTTTTCAAACATTAACCTACACCTGCAATCAGTACAAAGTTACTTTAAACATATTCAAATTCTATTTAATATGTTTTACTTTATATATTTTCCAGTTTACTTTAGTACTGATTCACCTTTACCTCTACCTATTTTTTTAGTTTTCAGGTTCTGACTTTCCAGATCCATTCAAACCAGACTTGGTTTCAATTTCCTTTTCAATCCGCTTACGTTCCTTTGCCTGTCCATTATAATATCCTAGAATGTAACCAATTATAATGGCACCTATGGCTGCCTGAAGTGCAAAGAGGAGGCTTTCAATTTCACCGCTGGGTGGTTCCCAGATGGAACTGAACCAGGGCTGGTATCCAGTTTCTTCAATGACTGTACTGGCTGCATCATCGGCCCCTCCAAAGTAACCCTGTTCTTCACCCATTCCATTGTACATAGCCAGGGGTATGATGGCAATTAAAGCCACCAGGGCCAGGATGAGGATGTAGTACTTACTCTCCATCTACACCACCGCCTTCACTTTATCCTTAACACGAGGCCCAATAACCTTCAACTGTTCCAGGATGTCCGGTCTGAGTTTCATGATGTAATCAAATATCACCACAGTTAATAGTGCTTCAGCTATGGCCAGTGGTATCTGGGTGACTGCGAATATGATCATGAAGTTTGTGAATGCTGCAGTAAAGGTAGGTACCGGGAATGCCAGGGATAGCTGGATTGCTGTGGTCACGTAGGTTAACAGATCCGCAAAGAATGCTGCCAGGAATATTCCCAAAAGAGGAGATCCACCGGCATTTTTAATTCCTTTGTAGACCAGCCATCCTGCCACAGGTCCTACAATTCCCATGGAGACAATGTTGGCACCAAGAGTGGTTAGTCCACCATGGGCCAGGAGCAGTGCCTGGAAAACAAGGACAATAGCCCCTAAAACACTGGTAACTGCTGGGCCGAATAATACTGCACCTAAACCAGTACCAGTTGGATGAGAGCAACTACCAGTAACTGAAGGTAGTTTTAATGATGATAAAACAAATATAAATGCCCCTGAAACTGCAAGTAACGGTTTGGATTCGGGATGTTCATCAGTTATCTTCTTAATCTGTACTACACCGTAAGCCACCACTGGCAGAGCTACTATGTACCAGAAAAGGCACCATTGCCAGGGTAGAAAACCTTCCATAATATGCATTTAAATCCTCCTTTCATTTTAAACAATTTATCTAAATTATTTTCTTATTCAAACTTTTCAAATAGATATTAACTGTTTGCTAGAACAAACAAACTTACTGCTATTTTAAAATCTTCACACACTGTAACTCACTTTAGAACAAAGCCTATATAAAGTTTTCACTTTTACTTTAAAAAAAATCATGAAAACTTGATTTTTTAATTATGTGCCTTGAAATCCATTTACACCAGTTCATCCACTCAAAAATTATAAAAAAATAGTTACAGCCAGAATCTAGAAAAATCATGGACAAGTACAAAAACCATGGATAATTACAAAAATCATGGATAATTACAAAAATCATGGATAATTCAAGATATTTAGTATTTATTCTCAAAAAAATAGCCATGAATATGGTCTGAAGGCATGGAAAGAATACTTTTTTAGAAAAATTAAAAATAGACAGTCAGTATGAATCTTAAAAAAAAGTACCGTTGTGATATGCGATGGTTAGACTTCTGTTAAAATTAAGGGGGGGGGGGGGCGTGTAGTGTTAAAATGAACACCACACAATAACTAACTTCACCTTGATCACTTAAATGAATTTTCCCAAATTTGTCCCAATTTCACCCAAATTAATGCAAGAATTCAGCGTGCCAATACAATTTAAGCTCTACAAAAACACATAAATTTGATAAATTTGATAATATTCGGATAAATTTTGAATAAGGGATAATAATTCCGCGAATAATGATTATAAAAAATGAGAATAAAACACTCCACATAACTTAGATGACCTGTTCAAAATAGATAAAATAATTTTTGAAATTTAAGAAAGATTGCAATCGAGTTAATGATGGATTTAAAGCTAGTATACGATTAGGGGTTAAAATTAGGGGATAAAATAAGGACTAAAAATAGGAGATAAAATTAAGAGTTAAAATTCGTAAATAAAGAAAAAATAATTCAAAGGAATAAAATAATTTTATTCCCTTCCTTTAAAAAATTCCGAAGATTTATGAATAAGTGTTAATTACTTATTCGACTACTTCTGCGAAACCGAAGTTCCTGCGGACGGAGTTAACTCTGATTTTAACTTCGTCACCGACTTTAGCTCCAGAAACGAAGACAACAAACCCTTCAATACGGGTAATACCGTCGCCATCTCTACCTAAATCTTCAATTTTAACATCGTATTCTTCCCCTTCATTAATAGGAGCAGAATTTTCCCTTTCATCTCTTCCGTAATTACTTCCGAACATATGTATTCACTTCCAAATAATTTGCCTTAAAAGACTAAAAATATGAATTCTTAAAAAACTTAATAAAATTGATTTTATTTCGCTTCAAGAATTGATTTCATTTCACTAGTTTATTCCACCACTTCTGCAAAACCAAAATTTCTGCGAACAGAGTTCACTTTGATTTTAACTTCATCTCCAACTTTGGCTCCTGAAACGAAAACCACAAACCCTTCAATACGGGTAATGCCGTCACCATCTCTACCTAAATCTTCAATTTTAACATCGTATTCTTCTCCTTCACTGATGGGAGAAGAATTTTCCCTTTCATCTCTTCCGTAATCATTTCCGAACATATATATTCACTTCCAAATTTGCCATTAAAAATGGCTGACTTTATATTGGTTTAGGGGCTTATAAAGGTATGTTTAATTCTCTGCCCATTTTGACTAAATTTTGAATTAAGTGAGTGAATGAGTTTAATGCAAATAGTAACAAAATGGTTCTAACTACTAAATAAATGTAAGGTCAACTTTCAGGGATAATGAAATAAAGCATTGACTTGAAAATCAGGGATATTAAAGGTATAACTTCCATGAAGTAGCACTTCCCGGACCTCATTGAATCATTGCAAAATAATTTAAAGATCAAAAACAGATTACCATTATGGATGTTAAAAATGAGATCATACTGGCCCTGGATGTTCCCAGCATTCAAAAAGCCATGGAATTAATGGATAAGGTTTCCGATTACCTGGACACGGTTAAGATTGGTTATCCCCTGGTGTTAGCTGAGGGATTGGAATCTGTGAGTCGGGTTAAAGAGGAGTATGATTGTAAGGTTATCTGTGATTTCAAGGTGGCAGATATACCTGCAACCAACCAGAAAATTGCGGATGTAACATTCCAAACTGGTGCCGATGCCCTTATTGTACATGGTTTTGTGGGAGATGACAGTGCAGCAAGCTGTCTTGAATCTGCTGAAGGTTATGGTGGAGAAATTTTTCTCCTGACTGAAATGTCACATCCTGGAGCATCCCGATTCCTGCAGCCAGTTTCCATGGACATAGCCCGTATGGGTGTGGAAATGGGTATCACTAACTACGTTGGTCCATCCACCCGTCTGGATCGTCTGGAAAAAATAAGACAGATAATAGGTAAGGATTCATTCCTGATATCCCCTGGTGTGGGTGTGCAGGGAGGAGATCCTAGAAATACCCTTAAATTTGCAGATGCACTGATTATTGGCCGGAGTATATACTTAGCCCCGGACCCGGTAGAAGTCCTTGAGTCCATCATAGATTCTATTGAACTTTGAACCCGCCATTTCATAGGCCAAGTCAAAGAGCAGGAAATAGATGAAGGTTACTGGCTGGAAAAAGTTCATTCCGGGAATCATAAGCTGAGGGTAAATCATCTGCAGACCTCCCAGAACCGCCAGTATTAGAACTGCTATTTTAAGGGCACAACGGTAGTTGAAGAAGTTTTCTAGAAATTTTACTCCTTTTAAACTTTCCCGGTCATTTCCCACTTCATCCAACCAGGCAGCAATGGTACAGACAATCAGTGCCCCCAATCCAATGTAGGGTATGCCAAATATGGCCAGGATACCCAGGAAGATCCCCAAAGTGACCAGGTGACCAATTTTATCCACTTTACCGGAAACTATGGTTCCCAGTAGTATGGCCAGGAAGATGGTGGCAGCATCGGTGAAGTTCACTGATAAATATCCAATTCCTATAACACAGATTATTCCACCGATAATACCTAGAATAGTATTGTTCTCCACATCCAGGGCATCATCCGAGAATTTCATGAAAAATCCCGATAATGCGTAGAGAACTGCCTCCAATAACATGACTTTTTAAACTCCTTATTAATATTATTACAATTTATTTAATTTTATTTAATTATAGTGCCTATATTCAATCAAACCACATTATGCACTATTTTAATGTCTTCAATCGCTTTTTGAATCGTTCTTGTTAATTAATTCCAGGGCACCAGCCACCATCATTGGGAATATTATGGTCGCATCTCCAATCACAGTCACCAGTTTGGATCCGCATTTGGCCTTGGCCCATGATTTAGCTTCTTCGAGTGGGGCCCCACTCAGACTTCCTGCCTCACTGCGGTCCAGAGTTATCTGTATTGCAGCGTCCACTCCACCAGTTAGTATGTTAGATGCCAGAGCGTAATGTTTTGGGAGTCCTCCTCCCAGGATTATGGTAGCTACCTTTTTGGATCCGTAGACTATGTCTGATAGTTCGCTCATGTCTCCGGCTGCATCCAGGGTGAGCTGGTTTTCCTGGGTGAACATCCACAGCTGCAGTCCCAGCATACAGTCAATAATACCCGGTGCGAAGATTGGCACGTTTTTCTCGGTTGCCGTGTGAATTATGGATTCAGGATCCTGGATATGGTTCCCGATCTCGGTTAAAAACTGCCTGATATTCAGCTGATTCTCCTTTTTGGCAATTTCAGTCAGGATGGTGTTGATATTTTTTTCAAACACTTCAAAATCTTCTGATTTTGTGTATATGTCCCCAATACGACCCATACCCATCTGGCAGAGTTTTTCATCAGTTTCATTATGTTCGCGGTAGTGTGAACCTCCAAATGACTCCAAAAGGTCATGGGTGAGGTTGGCTCCGCTGCTTATAATAACATCTACATGGCCATCGGCTACCAGATCCCTGATGATTTTTCTAAGGCCCCCTGGGACCATTGGCCCGGCAATGCTCAGGAAGACCGTGGTTTCCTCATCTTTGATAAGTTCTGCCAGGAGCTCTGTAGCTCTGTAAAGTCGACCCGCACCTAAAACTCCGCTTTTTCCCATTTCTTCCATTAGCTGGAGGGTGGTCATTCCCGGGTCTATTTTCATGTGTTGAATCTTCAGTTTCTCCACTTCCTATTATGATTATATGGATAAAACTCCCTCTAAGGTAAGAATTAGATCTGATATAATTTAAATGATCTAAAAATTTAGTTTAAAGGAAGAGTAAAAAGTATATCTTAATTAATTTATTCAATGGTTTATTTAAAATTAGTTTCCCCCAGTTAAGTGAAATTAAATCATACAAATAATAAGAATTATTTCAGGTAAAAGTTGAAATTAATACCTTTAAAGAGTTTAATTTGAGAAATAAACTCTATAAGAAATAAACTCAAATCCTCAGAATAATTAATATTTATTTTAAACCTGCAATTTTATCAAGAAGGTCTGTGCGGGTCACGATACCCCGTGCTTTTCCTGCAGGATCTACCACTATTAAGCGGCCGATATGTTTTTTATTCATGATTTCAATGGCATCGGCGATCATCAAATCTTCGTTAACGGTGATGGTGTTTTTGGTCATTATATCCACCACTTTCATTTCTTCACGTGACTCTGCCAGGGCCCGGCTGATATCAGATAAAGTTACCATTCCCATGATTTCCTCTTCATCCATTACCGGGGCACCTTCAATTGAGTTGGTGGATAAAACTCGAGCCGCATCACGGATAGTGCTTAATCCATCCAGAGTAATTAGAGTAGGTGTTGCAACTTCTATTACTCTTTTTTTGGGGATGCTGCGAATTGCAGTAGTGTCCAGAAGGATAATGCTGTCCATATCATCTCTACCAACTACCACCCCATCTACTACCAGTTTATTTACTGGTGTGGGGCCTACTCGTATTTTATCTCCCAGATCCAGGGTTTTGATGTTTCCTACTGCTTTAATGGCTGCTTCACATTCTCCAGGGTGAGGGATGCTGGTGAATTCTATCTTGGCCACAGTAATATCTTTGACAAGTTCCCCTGATTTGTATACTGGTACCTGGCTCTTTTTATCGGTATCCTGTATGTTTAAGGTATGATAAGCTTTAATAGTTGGTTTGTATCCCCCTCTTGGTCCAGGCACACCTTTTACCAGCCCTAAACTACGGAGAGATTGCATTTGATTACGGATGGTTCCAGGGTTACGCTTCATTAATTCCGCTATTTCTTCCCCTTTAACAGATCTGCCTTCGGAATTGCGGTATAAGTTTATGAGACTCTGTAGTATTTCTTTCTGAACTGATGTAAGCATTTGGAATCACCGAATCTATTAAGTTATATTTTTATCTGAATTAAGTTTAAATCTACCATTATTTATAATTATCATTAATTGTCACTTATGATTATATAAAGATTTGGGGTATTACGCCTTTATTCTTAGTCTATCAAAAGATTAATACTTAGTCTAAGTAAAAACTCCGAAATTTTCATGTATTATTTTTGAGAAGAATTAATAAATTGTTAGGGGCGGGCTAAGTTTTTGTTTGTATTTTATTCGGAGAATAAAATGATTATAAGGAGTTTTGAGATTGGGAATAAAATTAGAAACTGAGTTTAAAAACTATTCAATGTCACACATTACAATAAATTATTCCGGAATAGGAAATACTAAAACAGCCAATTTAACTTCACGGTTACGGTCATCGTTAATATGGAATCTGTAATTAAACCAAGACTCAGTTTTATCATTAACATGACCTAAAAAGTTTTCATGTTTAGGGAGTATGAATACTTACTTTAAGAATTTTCAATAAAATTTTTAACTAATCGTGAATTTATAGCTTCATCTATTAAATTAGATATTTCTCGTGCATTTTTAAATTTAGATGCATTACTAATAAACAATTCTTTTAATTGATCTAAATCTATTATTTCTTTATCATCATCATCTAATTTTTTATATTTTTTTTCTATATTAATTTCCATTATTCTTTTTATAGCTTCAATACCAAGAGGTTTGAATTCAATTAGTTTAGTAAATCTAAAGAAAAGCGGATCGCCAATATTTTTTCTTATCTCTTTTTCATTTTGATAATTAGATGTGCAAATTATAATGGCATTATATAACTTGACTTTATAATTTTTATCTTCGAATATTCCATCATCAAATAATTGATAAAAAGCTTCATGAAAGAGATCAGCTGCTTTGTCAAATTCATCCAAT
Source organism: uncultured Methanobacterium sp. (assembly GCF_963666025.1). Taxonomy (NCBI): domain Archaea; kingdom Methanobacteriati; phylum Methanobacteriota; class Methanobacteria; order Methanobacteriales; family Methanobacteriaceae; genus Methanobacterium; species uncultured Methanobacterium sp. The sequence continues at coordinate 512,955 of NZ_OY762552.1, forward strand.
AATATAACATTTGAATTTCTTTCTAAAAGCTCTTTAGCAAAAGAAGGTTGTGCATGATTACCTCCAAATAAGTATTCGCTAAATTTAATATTTTGAAACATTGAAAATTCTTTTTTAAAAAGCTCTTGACCTAATATTTCACTTAAAAATTTTGCAGTCTCAGTTTTACCAATACCTGAATTTCCATAAAACATTAAAACTATTGGTTTATTATTATTATATTTTTTTAAAAAAGAATAAAAAGAGTTTAATAAATCTTTTTTCACCTGATTTTGCCCTATTATGCTATCCTCAAATGTATCGTTTATTTTTAAAAATTTATCTTTATCCAATGAATTGTATTCATATTTTTTATAGGTTATATTTTTACTATAAGAATCTTTGAGTAAATTTGATATATGAACTGGGGGATTTTGTAAATATAAATTTTCTATATTGCTTTCATTAATCAAACTATTAAAACTCAGAACAGCACTTTCAGAAATACTGGCATAACTTTCTGAGTAAGCAACTAAACATTTTATGGGATCTCTCTCAGTTTCTTCAGGTTCTTGACCATCTATAACCATAATATGTTTATTTCTCCGAGCGTCATATTCAATAACCAATTCAGAAAGTGTGGTCTTTTCTTCAGGTATTAACTCTTCAAAACCTGATTTTGGACCATAATATATTTTAATTTTCATTAATGCTTACTCCTGCAAGAATAACATCATAAACATCTAAAGCTTTTTCATCGCCGTTTTTTCCATTTTCCAAATCGTCCAATGAAACTAAATTTTCACCCATATTAAATTCTTTACTTATGTCTAAAGAATCTTCATTTGCTCGCCCAACTTTCACTATATAATATGTTAAATCCATTTTTGTTAAATCAGCAATTGTATAGTTATTTCGGAATGCTTTAATATTAAATCTCAATATTTTTTTATTTTCATTTTCTTCTTCTACTTTCGGATTTGCTATCATTTCATAATATCCCTTACCATATTCAAATGCGTCATCCATATTATGCATTTCCAGAGGTGCTCCATCATCTATTTTGAAATCTTTTGAGAACATTTTTAAATAAGGTGTGAACATCTTAAAAAATGCAATTGAGTTTGGATAAGGTTTTAAATAATAATTATTTAATTCTTCAATATCATTTCCTCTTTTTTCAAGAAAATCACTTAATAAAGAATTAGAAATAGTTGTTTTTACTATATTGGAATTGTTTTTTTCAATGCCCGCTTTAACATTACCCTCTACACTTCCTCCAACGAAAGGCCAAATAGATGCTTTTACCCACCCTTTTAATTTAGTTCCTGCTTCAAGGTTTTTTTTATTTTCGCTCAATTCTGTTATAATTTGTTCTATTAATTCCCCATTTATTGTTAAATAATCAGTAGCTCCAATTTCATCAAAATAGACTATTTTTGTCATTTTCCCTTCTTTTTTTGACATTTTAACCCCTTAAATTTGTTTCATATGGTTAATTATATAAAAGATTAATTTTACCACTTAATGTAATTTAGTACTATCTGCACAAATCAAATAAAATATCAGAAATCTACATTCAAAAAAAAATAAGCCTCTAAACCTCACCCTTAAGTTCCTTTAACTCCTTTTTCATCTCAGAGACCATACACATAAACGGTTCATATCATATCTGTAACATTATCAAAGTTAAATAAATAAAAAAAGGACTTATTGGACTAATGGACAGTGAATTCTTGCCATTGAACTGCTTCAATTGGTACATTAGCCATGAAATTCACAATATCTTTTATACCATAATACTTTGGTATTCTCCTACTATCTTGTGCCATTAATATAACTGGCTTCCCTGGAAAAAATCTTTGAAAAGCAAAGATGGCTTCTTGTGCCCTCGAACTACTATTTAAAAAATGCATTTTAACAATCACAATTGCAAATTCAACACCTTGTTCTCTAATTAAAGCTCCCTGAAATTTCCCCATTTTATCACCCCATTGATTGATGTTTGTGAGTATACAAATCATATACCATATTATTATTGAGAGCATCTGGGAAGAAATAATAATTTAATAGAGAAAGCATAATTTTTAATATGTAGTAGTATAAGTGAAATATAACAATAATGTGGTCAAAAAATGGAAAATAGAAATTCTTTGCAATATGAAGATTTAAAGGAATGTATGTTAAAAGAAATCGACATCATTCAAGGTATTATTAATAGAATGGCCTCTAATTCGTTTATGATTAAAGGATGGGCTATTACCCTTGTTGTTGCCACATTACTTTTGAAAGGAAATAATTATCAAACATTGATCGCTTTTGTACCACTATTAGCATTTTGGATTTTAGATACATTCTTTTTACAAACCGAACGTAAATACCGAAAGTTACATAAGTGGGTAATAAAAAATAGGCTGGAAACTTCTGAATTTATACTAGACATGGACACTGATCGACTACAAAAAGATAAAGACTATAAAGTTGATTCAAAAATTAAAATTGCGTTTTCAATTACCTTAATCACATTTTATGGTTCAATAGTGATAATCTTAATAGTATACGCGTTTATTCTTTACTTAATTTCTAAAGGAATTATGTCCTTTTAATTTAAAATTAAAATTATTCGTTTCCAAAAAAAATAGGAGGTAATTTAAATGGTAAGAAAAGTTTTTTTTAGCTTCCACTATGAGGAAGACAGTTGGAGAACTGCAATAGTTCGAAACAGTTGGGTAACCAAAGAAGATAGAGAATCCGCAGGTTTCATTGACGCGGCAAAATGGGAAGAAATAAAAAAAGGAGGTGATAAGGCAATTAAGGATTGGATCAATGAACAAATGAAAGGAACATCTGTTACAGTTGTTTTAATAGGTGCTGAAACTTCCAGTAGAGAATGGGTTAAATATGAGGTTAAAAGGAGCCACGAACTTGGGAAAGGCATGTTAGCAATTCATATTAATGAATTAAAAAATAGCGAGGGGAATACTTGTTCAAAAGGAAACTGTTATTTTGGTCCAATTGGTGAAGATGAAGAAGGCAATCCAATCTATTTCTTTAATAAGTATAAAGAATATGAATGGAAGACAGATGAAGGATATAATAATTTAGGAGATTGGGTCGAAGAAGCAGCTAAATCAGCAGGAAAATAATTATTTTTACTTTTTAAATAATGATTAAAAAAAGGGCTGCTAAATAACCCTTAAACCTCACCTTTCAATTCTTTTAACTCTTTTTTCATCTCTGCGACTGTGTCACATAACCTACTGTTCTGTCTTTGTAGTTCACGGAACTCGTCTTGTGAATATTTTCCTGACGTGGAGTCTTTGACCGTTAGGTGTTCTATATACCTTAGGTAAACCTTTTTTAACTCTTCAGGGTCAGCTAGGAAGTATGCCTCACGAACCCTGTCCTTTAACTTGTGTCCCATCATATGCTCCCGGATTTCCCAAGGCATTCCTGCATTAATTAACTGGGTGTTGAAGAACTTCCGCATCATGTGGCTGGTGGCTTTATAAAACCCGCCCTCATCAGGTACCCAACCAAGGAACCGGTTCAACTCACGGTAGGAGTGCTGGATTGCCATAGTACTCATATGGTTGCCACCAGACTGATACCTTGAAAATAAAGCACCATCATCGTTTACATCCAACCTTTCAAACTCCAAATAAGTCTCAATAGCCTCAACTGCTTCCTCGCTAAAGAATGTAGTGAATTTTACGTGAGTTTTCTTCCGTTCTAAGCTTAACTGGCATATTCTGCATGGTTCATCATTATCATCATAAACCTTCTGAATACCCTCTTTAAAGTCTGAAAGTTTCAAATTGAGAAGATCGGATATTGCCAGGCCAGAGGAGGCTTGTGCCAGGATAACAGCTTTCATTTTAAAAGACTTACAAACTCCGATCAACTGGCTGATGTCATCTTTTGTCAAGTTTGCACGGATTTTAGGGTCTTTCAATCCTTCAACTTTACGTCTGCGCCCTCTTTGCAAATACTGAGGCATACCATGAAAACCAATAAAAGCGTTCACAATAGTACGCCGAGTGTCCCTAGTGCTTTTGGAGCGTTCTTTTTCTTTGCAGCATTCATCATAATCCTCAAACCAGACATTAATTGAGCGATCCCATGCGGGTAACCGTTCTTCCTCTTCCTTGTGAATTATTTTTAACATTTTCTCAGGATTTGTATCATTTACTATGCAAAACTCAGCAAGTGCCTCAAGGTAACTCTCTTTAGAGTTTGCACTTAAATCTTTTAACCAAGACTTAACTACCCTTTGAGTTTTGATTAAATCAACTGTTGGCTTTAAAATTGTCATTACAGTATCACCAATAGTTATTTATATAGTTCATACCCTATAAACATTAGGTATTACTTATCATTATACTGAATAAGGACAAAATTTGCTTTTTACTCACCCTAAGAAAAAGTTTGAAATTACAGCAAGTTTTTATTTGTTGGATCAGCAAGAAAATTTTAACTGCCCTAACAAGTTTTTTCCTTCTTAAACAGTAGGAAAATTCTTATTATTACAAAAGAAACCTTAAAATATAGTAATATTTATATAGGAGCAATTATAGAGATTGTTTAGCAGAAGAATCGTGACATTCACAAAACTTCTGACTAAGATAAGAAAGGTGATTAGATATGTCAAACCTAGAAAATGATAGTACAGACAGTTTTAACTCTAAAGTAGTGAATGGTGAAGTTTTACTTGAAGTGATGAATGGAAATAAATCCACTCCTAAAGTCAAGTGGTCTGGGAACTTATCCCCATACCAGTATGACCCCGAAGAAGACGAATTCCCTGAAGGATGGGGGCTCACACAACTTGATGACGGCCAAATAGTTGAAACTTTTATCTTCGCAGGCCCCGCAGCAGCTTACATAATATCTAAAAAAGAAGCTATAAAACAAATAATATCATTTAAAAAATACGAACTTCTAGAAAAATACGAACTCACCAACGACCTATACAACATAGTAAAAGAACAAGTAAACTAATCCCTATTTTTTCTTTTTTTCTGCATTAAACTATTTTTTTAGGCAATTACAATGCATAGGGCAATATTTACGTAGTATAAGGTTATATATTATTGTTTATGTAGAAAAAATTGAATTACGGGGAGTTTGTGCGGTTCCCCGGTTCAAGGACGGGTCAAATAAATGGTTAATACTAATATATTGGACAATCGGTATAAGTTTTTTGGTGACTCCCAATACCAAACAATAACCTCCAACAACATAAAAGAAGTAATAGATGACCTAAAATCATCTTATAAAGAAATAGTAGTTTTAAATCACCTCCCCCGACTAGGTAAAACACATACACTACTTGAATACCTTAACAACTCAGAAAATACTTTTTCTCTATATGTCAGCGACGTCCACGAACAAATGAGTCAAATGGCCGTGAAATTTGACAAAATGCATGTTATACAAGGTGCAGCAAAAATATGCCCAAAATTAAACGACGACCAAACTCCCAATTCAGATAAAAATCAATTAAAATTCTTTTTCAACGGACAATTCAAAAGAAACCTAGCCTGCAGGTATTGCAGCACCCGGAAAAGCTGCATTTACAACAAACAATTTAATTTTCCAGAAAATGATTTGATACTCACAATAGCCAAAGAATCACTCCCCAACCCCAAAATACAAACAGCCTTCGACTTCATGATATTCGACGAAAACATGGTCAAAGCAGCACCCATAGAACCAACACTCCCAGAAATAGACACAAATCTAATCAATACTCTCAATTATGGTGCACAAATAGCCTTCGCATACGACAACATCAAAATAATATCAGACTCCAGCTTCACCTTAAAAGACGATGAAATCATTAAAATGTTAGAAGAAGACGCAGAATACCTCGGCTCGGATAGAATACTCATAAAAACCATACATGAACTAAACAGCCTCGAATTTGAGGAAAAGAAAAAAATAAATAGAGTACTTCCATTCATGGCTAATCTCTACCAAACAGTTGAATGGGCAAAAAGATGTTATGAAACCGGCGAGTACCGGCCAAAACATTACAAACCATATTTACATTACGCATTCGACATCCTAGAAAAATATGGATCCAACCTCATCATAGCCAACGCAACATTCAAACAATCAATATACAACCAACTAGAAAACCAATACCCCCAAACACTGCCTAAAATAAAAAAAATAATAAATACTCCAGTAATTAACAAAAATAGCTATCTTCTCAATTACAAACATCCACAAGGACGCAGCTGCTCCCGAAGTGGACTAAAAGAATATGGCAAAGAAATATTCAAAACAATCAACACCATAACACGCTTCTGCAATAAAAAAGGCCTAAAAACAGGCTTAATAACATTTACAGAATACGAAGAAGACTTTCCAGACTTTGATGTCACCGACCACTTCGTCGCCCACCGTGGAAAAAATGACTTTGACGACGTGGACGTGCTCACAATACTTGGCACATACAACATGCCACGAATAGGCATATTAAACAAAAACTACGCCATCACCGGCGAATACCTACCAATCAATTCTCTCAAAAATTGGAAAACCGAAACCATAAACGGAGCCAAAATCTCAGTCCCACAACAAAACACATTCAAAGACACCAGATTATACCTACTCTATGACGAACACCTACAAACCATACTAAGAAGCGGGGCACATATACAAGACCAAAAAACCGTCATAAACTTCGGCTACATACCACCCGGAGCCGAACAATTACTCACCTATAAATCATTCACCAACTCCAGACAACTCACCAACGGCCACCTAACAAGAATCTACTCAAAAAAACAGTAACAAACACATTTTACAACAAAAATTTAGTTAAAAATTCACAAAAAACACCAAATAACACATTGCAATCCCATAAAAGAAATCATTCACCTTAACTCAAATCCAACACTTAATAAACATTATAATATATTTTTTAGTCAAATATCCCCAATAAAGACTAACACCAGTTATATTCACCTCACACGTACTATACACACTTAATATTTAAAAATTAACTAAAATAATTGTTCAAAATTCAACTATTTCAATTTTACCAGCCTTAAATGGCCAACCAAAAACACGGGAAATATTCTCAAAAAAAACCACTCATTCTTAATAAAATAAACCTTGTTTGGTGTGGTAAAAAAACTAAAAATAACAAGTTTCAGCTTCCTTTTTTAGATGCGTATTCACGCATCTAAAATACTTACATGTATTTTTACCCCACCAAAAAAGATCATACTAATTTAAGTTTAATAATGTTGAATTCACTCATATGACAAAAAAAGACCCTAACATAATTATTGAAAAATTACAATCCACCCTGACCAAAAAAGGTGTTGATTATGAAGGCATGATAGAAGAACTTGGCCAGGTAGAGGATAAATCAAAATCAAGAGAAGAACTTACACTAAATGACCATGTAAAGGGAATGATTCATGCAATGTTAAGTAACAATCGTCCATGGGCACCAATTGAAAAAAACATGTATAATATCGATAAGATCTTTCTCAATTATGACCCGGATAAACTAGAAAAAGCTGACCCTCAAGAATTAGTTGAGCAAATTGAAGACATAGGGTGTGGAAATAGGTCTATCAATTCCCAAATGAAGCATTTAAAATATAATATAAATCAATTAAGGATAATCGAGGAAGACTATGGTGCCATAAATAATTTCCTTACAATTTATGAACCATTGAAGATGGCAAAACTACTTTCAAATCCAAGTAAATATAAAATCAAACAATTCGGCCTAACACTTGCAATGGAATACTTAAAAAATGTTGGAATTGATGCAATTGAACCAAATGTTCATGTTATCAGAATATGTGGACCTGAAAGATTAGCCATCTTCAGTGAAAACAAAATAGATAAGATCATAAAATCATTCGAAGACTTTTCAGATGCAACTGGCTATCCCCTAACATACCTAGATAACATTTTCTACATATTCGGGGCAAAAAATTATGGAGATGTGTGTACAGCAACACCTAAATGTGACGAAGATAAATGTGAGCTGATTGATTGCTGTAATTACCCAAAAAACCATCCTTTAGAAGATTAAATTGAACTAACCACCGCCCTATTTTCCCATTTGGGATATACCAAAGGAGGAAAAAACAATAACTTCACACAAACCTTTTAAAAAATTAAAAAAAGAAAACAAGAAACCAACCCCTGCCATTAAAGGTTAATGCATTCTTATTGAGAACAGGATGATTACTGTATCCAGTTACCCTCCTTTACAACAGTGTCCTCATCCTCCGCCAACCTTTTTAATTCATCTTGAATATCTTTCGTTATTCCCATTGACACATCATTCCTTATAAAAAAAATATCATTTGCAAGTATCAATAAATTTCTTGTCAAAGACTTATGAGACTCCATATATTTCTCCGGAGGGTTCACACCATTCATCATGTTATACGCATGATAAACCTCACCATAATATTTATCTATACTCTTCACAGCTTCACTTTGGGTAACCATACCCTGAAGGTATTCAGTTGCAGTCATACTCACAAGAGCACTATTTGCCTCCGCAGCCGAAGTTGCATTCTGCACCAAAACAACATATTCCTCCTCAGTCACATTCTTCTTAACAACAGGAGTCGAATTAACAGAAGTATCATTTGGTGCCATCTTAAAAGCAGTCATAGCCACAAGTAGGAAAAACAGGATCGTAACACAGAAAATTATTAAAAACTGCTTACCTGCACCTAGATTACTCCACCAAGTTTTATTTTTATCTTTTGCCATTAGTATCACTTAGTCCAAGTTTAGTATTATACTATTTCCGAACTAAAGTAATACCTTTTGTCCAAAATGGTTATAGGCTTCAAAAATCAATTACACTAAAAAGGATAGCATGAGTGAAATAATATTTAAAATAAATCAGAGTTTATAAAGCTCATCAAACTATTTAAGAAATATTTATAAAAATTTGGCCCGTGACTCAAGTAAAAAAAAGTGCACGGCTCTATAACCCGGAAGACCAGTTTGAATCCAAGTAGACCCATTATTTTTAGTTATACTTTAATAAAGTGTGGATTGAATTATAATATTAATTTAATCTATTAATTAATGTTTTTAGATGATTTTTTTGATTTTATGATTCCTGTTTTTAATATTATGAACTCATTATTAACTAATTTCAAAATAAGCGTTTTAGGACTAAAAATAGTTAAATACTAAAATAATTAATATAAATTTAAATTGTGGGGAAAATTTTAAATTGTTGAATACTCTGGAATAAATGGCAATTTCAACTGTTAAATTCCCCCTAATATCATAATACCTATTAATAATCAATATTAAGAGAGATATGATGGTTACTTTAGAAAAAAAGCATCACATACGGAAAAAAGACATTGATAAGTTATTAGATAATTATTCAATTGAAGAAATTGAATCTTCTACTGTTGAACTTTTCTTAGAAGAAAATGAAATATATGATTTTGACAATTTGTTCATAAAAGAAATAATTAAGCAATCTAATAAAACTTCCGTGATAAAAACTCGTTTAAAAAAGTTTGGCAATATTGATTTAAAGTTTATTGAAAGAGTTTTTGAGCTTTTAATTCCTAAAGATGACCGTGAACTTAATGGCGCTTTTTATACTCCGAGTTTTGTCGTCGAATACATAATTAACAAAACAATCCAGGGAGACGATAACGTCTGTGATCCATCTTGTGGAAGCGGTGCATTCTTAGTTGGAGCAACAAGAAAAATTCACAAAATAACTGGTAAAAGCATTATTGAAACAATTGAGAACAATATTTATGGCTGTGACATACTAGATTATAGTGTTAAAAGAACTAAGATCTTATTATCTTTGCTTGCTCTTGAAAATAAAGAGGATAAAGAAGTTATTAAGTTTAATATTATAAGTGGAGATAGTTTATTATTAGATTGGAATGAAAAGTTTCCTAATTTAAATGACCCTAATGAATGGGAATCATTTTTTAAAATGAATCCAAAAAAATCAGGGTTTGATGCTATTATTGGTAATCCTCCTTATTTGAGAATTCAAGATTTAAGTGATCAAGTTAAAGAAAATTTAATTGAAAAATGGAGTACAATAAATAAAGGCAGTTTCAACATATATTTTGCTTTTTTCCAGTTAGGTATTGAATTATTGAAATCTGATGGATTATTGGGTTATATTGTGCCTAATAACTTTTTTACATCATTATCTGCTAAAAATTTAAGAATTTGGATGCAAGACAAAATTGAAGAAATAGTAGATTTTAATCATCTCCAACTATTCCAAGATGTGACAACTTATACTTGTATCACAATTTTAAGAAATTCTAACAACAAATGCTTTAATTATAGGCTTGTTGAAAATGAAAAAGACCTTAAAAGTTTATATAACTTGAATTTTACTGAAATTAACATTGACGAGTTGAATCCTAAGAAATGGAGGCTTTTAAATGCTGAAGATTTTATTAATATTAAAAAAATTGAAAACATAGGTACTCCCTTAGGTAAATTGACAAAAATAAAGGCCAGCATTGCTACTTTAAAAGATAAACTTTATTTTGTCGATGGATCCAATTCTAAAGACAATTATTATTTAAAAAATTATAAAGGAGATATATACCCCATAGAAAAGGATATAACTCGAGATATTATCAAAATTTCAAATGTTAGAACTGAAAATGATATACAAAACAATGAGTTAAAAATGATCTTTCCTTATTGGCAAACCAATGATAAAACAGAGATAATTCCAGAGGATAAGCTTAAAACAAAGTATCCTAAGTGCTATTCTTATTTATTGGCAGTTAGAGATGAATTAGCTACTAGAGATAAAGGTAAAAAGACTTATGAAACTTGGTACGCTTATGGCAGAAGACAAGGAATTGAAAATTATGGGGCAAGAATTTTGACACCTACCTTTAGTAAAAAACCAAGATTTCTGATCGACTGGAAAGAAGGTTCATTTTTTAGTAATGGATATGGAATTTTTAACAATGAAAATGATTATGATTTGGAAATTTTAAGAAACATATTAAATTCAATTATAATGGAGTATTACATTACAAAAACAAGTGTTCATTTAGAAGGAGGATTTCCTTGTTTCCAAAAAAACTTTATTGAACTCTTTTCAATACCTGAATTAACAGAAGAAGAAAATGAAATAATCAGATTTGGAAAAAAAGATGAAATAGATGAGTTTCTTGTAAAAAAATACAATCTAACTCAATTAAAAATTTAAACAATTGTGTCCTGATCTTCCAAAAACGGTTTTAAACTTCCATGCCTTTTTTTATAAATTTCTAAAATATCCGAAACTAAATTGGAAGTACTTAAACCCTCTAAAGATAATTTATCAGACATCTCAGGTTCGATATAGCCTTTTTTTACTAGGTATTTTGATGAAGTTATTTCTTTAGGCGGATCTTCCATAAAGTCTACAATTAATAAAGCTACCCTCTCGTACTTAAAATGTTCAGAACTTTCCAATGATCTATTATTTAGATATTTAAAAGCAGGGATGTATTTTTCTAATGGTAATTTTTCTTTCCAACCTATTTTCTTTTCTTTCATAAGATCGGGGTCATAAGCTTTAAGCGGCACCATATAAACCTCACCCATTACAAGACTTGGAACCCTTAAATGAAGATTAAGTGCTTCTGCATATGTTCTTTCATATAGAGTATCAAAGTTTTTGGCAAGACTACTTAATTGACTCCTAATATTGATTGAAATACTTTTACTCATTATATTCTTTTCTAACCTATCAATCTCACCTTTTAAAACACCTTCACTAACTATGCCCCCATTTATAGGTTTACGGGGCAAAATAGAAATATCTTGACTCTTTTCTTTTAATAAACCACACATTACTAGTTCCCCCCGCGTTTGATTTACAGGAGGGAATATTTTTGAAGTTTCAATTCCATTATTAACCAATTTTATTTTGATATATTCATGAATTAAATTAATCAACTTTTTAGTTCTAATAAGTGAAGACTGTTCTTTTCTACCTCCACGGAGAATTGCATTTTCATAATCTCTTTTAATTTTAGAAAGAGTCTCTGTCAATAATGGATCAGTTTTCATAGTAAAGTACAGATCAATATTAATAATAAATTTTCCTATTTGACATTAAATTGATATACAATAGTAACACCATATAATAACAGGAATGTCGTGTAATGAGCTGTCATTGAGGTGATTGAATGAAAATAAAAGGAGTTTCACATCCGATACCAACAGAATTCGCTAAGAGGATATATAATAAAAATAAAAACGTATTTGTTGGAAAATCATATTTGGGGAAAGTTTCAAAGGGAGATAAATTTATATTATACGAATCCCACGGGGAAAGGGCATATACGGGGTGGGGTGATATTAAATTTATTGGCAAAATGAAGCCCGCGGAAATAATAAAAAAATATAATGATAAATTGATGATCACTGCAAAAGAATTAAAGGATTATTCATCTGGTCGAACTGAAATGAACATTATTGAATTTGATAATTTTGAAAAATTCAAAAGACCAGTTCCACCAGAAAAATATTATGTTACCGTCTTAGGTAAATATATCTATGAAAACGAATATCGCTATATAACTAAAAACAAAGACTAAGTGTTGGTTATTATGATAGACGTAACTAATAAATCCCTTAAGGAATGGAATGCAACCATCGAAGCATTAGGACAGGGAAAACAGACTATTTTAATCCGTAGCTACAAAACTAACGTTACTGAGTTTTTATTGTATCCTACTGTGAGTTATGCTTTGAAGGAGGATTATCTAGGGAGTTTCCAGGAGGAATATCAAGACTTTGTCCAGTCAAACTCTCTACCAGATAAGAAAGGGGATAAAATCCTCATTAAATACTTTGCAATTGTAGAGAAGATTATGAAGAAGCCTACAAGCAGAATACCTTCAGATAAAAATTACATCTGGACAAGGACCCATGTGAAAAACTATATGTCCGGTAAAACTGCTTACATTTGGGCCCTAAGGATTTACACTCTTAAAAAACCTTACTGGGCTGAACCCACTCCTGGAGCTATAAGGTATGCTAATTTAAAAGAAGATGTTTCCCTTAAAGGTATTGAACCCGTTTTAACTAATGCTGAATTTTCTAAAGCAGTAGGAAAACTGTAAATGGACTATATCGTTTAACAATATCTATTTATTTTTATTATTAACAATATACTCTTCAAGAGCTTTTTCTATCCCTTTAGACCTTAAATTGTACCCTTTATTTTTCAATACTTCATCAAACTCGTTTACCAATTTTTTTGACAATGACAATGCTATTCTCATATTATCACCTTTATTAATATATTATTTAAAATAGTTATTATTATATATAAATATTCCTAAAATAAAATTTCATAACTATTTTTTTGGAAGATAGCTCTATCCAATCATTCTGCAACTATAGCTGCATTCTATATTTTGATGATGGTATCCCCCATGAGATCCTGCTGACAACAATCCTCCCTATACACCCAACAGAACATTGTAGTACTGCTAAAGTCCACCACTATTACATATTATTATCAAAGTCAAAGAATCAGGAACATACCCCACAAAACGTAAGTTTCGAGAAGTTACAGGTATGTGTTGAATTATTAACAGTTTTCTTTCATTTCCTATTTTTAACATATACTTTTTAATAAAAACTACAAATATTATACTATGACAGATCGTTGTAGAAGTCATTTTATAAATTTGTTAATAATATGAGGGGGGAATGAAATGGAAACTTATTGGTATCTTATTGCTGGAATTATCTTGGGTCTTATTGGACAACTAATTAGAGTAGTTGTAGGTGTAAAAAAACAATATGATTCAACTGTAAATCCGACTGCATCAAGTGCTACAACAACAAAGGCTATTTTAAATCCAAATACTAAAAATCCGCAAACAGTAACTAATAAAATTTCTACATTCTGGAATAACAAACAGTTTTTCGTTAGTTTATTTATTGGGGCAGTTGCTGGAGCTTTAGCATCACTCTTTCTTTCTGAAACTGGCATGCTTATGAATGCAGAGTTTTATCTTGCTGTAATTGCTGCTGGTTATGCAGGTACAGATTTTATAGAGGGACTTGTAAGGACCAAGGCACCAAAAGTCACTACTGAAGAACTTAAAGTAGTAGAAGAAGAAAAAAAGAAATTAAAAACAGAAACAATGGCGAATCTTAAAGAACTAAAACAGTTCAAAGACGATGGCATAATAACTGAAGATGAGTTTAATGAAATGAAAGAAAAGTATATTAAAAGTTTATTGACCTCTGATGAAGAAAAAGTTCGAGAACAGAAAATAAGTGAGGTACTTGAATTGGAAAAATAATGTATTTTTAAAATCCTAATTCTTGTCTCATGCATTCTACTTCAAACTCCTAATGACTATTATCATACTATTTCACCCTAAGGGTTAGGGTCGGGCTTTGAAAATATTGCTGCAAATATGATATTTTATAATAGGGTTTTGTCATTTCGCCGGATGACGAAATTATTTGAAAGTTTGAAAAGACTTTATTATTGAGAATATGGATTAATTAGGAGGGGGTTTTATTTTTGAATAAAAAAAATGCTCGGAAGATAATTTTAAATGCAGTTGAGACAACTAAACCTACTTGGAGTGGATGGGACGTTCACTGGGAAGATATTGACAAAATTTTCTTAAGTAGGGCTTATGACCAAATGGGTTTTGACGATTGGCTCTTTGTTGATTTTCTCAATAAATACGATATATATTCAATCGAAAAAATCGGTTCAATATTAAATGGCACTAAATTTGAAAAGAAATACAACCGTGAGCATGCTGGTTCCTTAAACTCACCTTTTTATCAAGATATGAAAAATGGGACATATGGATCAGAAGGGAAAGGTTTCTATAAATCTGTGGAAGAGTTTAATGGAGGCAAAGGAGCAGCATATTTCAAATTATTATGGTATATGCTTGTAGCTTGCAACTACATTAAAGTAAATTATAACGCCAGTTTTTCAAACTATTTAAAGTCACAATACGCTGATTATAAAAATATAAAAAATATATCCGATGAAGAGTTCTTTAAAACCTCAACGAATGAATGGGAAGAATTCAAACAGCACAAAAAACCTTGGAATGAACTTTATGGAGTCGGAGCAAATGTATTTGATTATATTATGGGGGACATTGTAGAATTGAAATTTGTTAAAGACTCATATAAACTAGATTCTGCTAATGAAAGGTTTTTAGAAAAAACAGGGATAATTAAAAGTTCTGAATTAAACCAAGCAAATGCAGTGAAAGTTTTAAGTGATTTAAATCTGCATTACACCCTTAGAGAAATTAATAAAGGATTATATGCATATTGCAGTAAATTACACTGCGGCACATACTGTTTCTGTCGTGGCCCCCAAAAATGCCAAGATTGTAATGTTAAAGATATTTGTGAAATGAATTTTTAATTTTACTTAGTCATTCCTGCATTAAACGAATTGAAGAAATGGAAATTATGGACAAACACTTAAATTATTCTTTAATTTCCTTTTTAATATGGTTAATACAACACCTAACAGTTTTAATGTCCACTTCATCA
The DNA here is from genome assembly GCF_963666025.1 of uncultured Methanobacterium sp. Taxonomy (NCBI): domain Archaea; kingdom Methanobacteriati; phylum Methanobacteriota; class Methanobacteria; order Methanobacteriales; family Methanobacteriaceae; genus Methanobacterium; species uncultured Methanobacterium sp. The sequence continues at coordinate 528,498 of NZ_OY762552.1, forward strand.
TTTAAAAGGATTAATTTTAAATATTTGTAGATTTTTAGATGCTCTTTAGGTCTTCCCGTGAATACAATAGATGCAAAATAATTATCCATATCTCCGCCAAGATAATTCTTTTCCTTAAGAGCCATTTTAGGTTTATTATCAAAAACGTCATCAATCTTTTCCAAACGATCCAAACATTTTTGTAATGAATAATCAAGTTTACGTTTATCATCTCTCTTCTCTTTAAACTTCTGAATCATATATGTGGATAAAGAACCAAGCAAAGCTCCCAAAAGAGCACTAATAGCAGCCAAAATACCCAAAATTAGATTGGAATCAACTAAATTTACCATTTTAACCCCCATAAAATATTTTTTTTCTTTTTGTAAAATATTCTATAATACTTTTTTGTATAAATACACTCTATTAGTGAGGAGTGATCTTAATGAATGAAAAAGAGTATGTAAATGAATTTTCTACAAAACCAGAAGAGCCATCAAAACATGAACAAAGACATGGAGTAGGCCAAATAACCAGTGATCGAAATGGTTTGTATATTGCAACTAACAAGTTAATCCTGGATAACTTTTCCGTAGATGAATATGTGCATGTTTTAAGCAAAGGCAGCATCGAACACCTTTATAATCAAATCATATACTACATGAAACTTGATTCTTATCATTGCAACAAATACATTAAGATAATCAAAGCCCTGGTAAAAAGTAACGAACAGTTAAAAGAAGAAAACGAAAGAATGAAAAAGGAATTAAAAACTCAAAAAACATTATTTAACTTCAATGAGGAGAAAAAAGAATGATTTACTTTAAAGACAGTCAGGATAACACCATAACAACAGCAACCCCTGGGACGATCATTTATTTTCATAATCGACCAGTGATTAATTACGGGGCGGGGTTAAGCTATAACGAGGGAGATGATGTCATTATTTTTACCAAGGAAAATTTAGAAAAATTACAAAAATATCATAATAATGAACTAAAAACTGCACTGACAAAATCTCTCAAAAATATGGAAGATTGCACTTTAATGATTGAATCCAGCTTAAAAAGAATAAACGAACTTGAAGAAGAAAATAATAAACTCAAACGTCTCAATGAACAATTAACTAAAAATATCATCGTATTGAGAGAAGGGCGATAATATAAGATGGATTAAGGGACTAGAATTTCTTTTTTATTCGACCATACTTCCCCAATAATAATTTTATATAAAAAGTTAAATATTGCTTATCAGATATTATATTTTAACAAGTTATTACTTCTTTAATGGGGAGGGGATTTTTAGTGGGTTATTTAAAGTGCGAAAAATGTGGTGGGTATTACGAGTTACAAAAAGGGGAATCACCAAATGATTTTGAAACCTGCGAATGTGGGGGTAAATTAAAAAACATCGAAAGGCTTTCTGATATTAAACCAGATAAAAAAGATGTAAAAAAACCTGTTCAAAATACTGCTCCAAAAACCAAGGCCCCAAGTAGTAGTCCCAAACCCAAAAGAAAAAAATATTTGCTTATTGGTTTGGTGGTTGTAGTTATTGCTATTGTCTTAGTGGGAGGCTATTACGCTTACGGCTATTACCAGAACCAGAAGTTCGAAGATAACTTCAAATTACACTACCAAGCTGTAACTAATGGTAATAATTATTGGAACGAAACATTAAGCGATATGAATAAAACTTATACAACTCAACAGGGTTTTGATGATTTAAAAAGTCAAGCGATTAATGATTCAGAGAAATCAATTGATTATACTAATAAATCACTCTATTACGAGCAAGAAATGGTAAAATACGCCCCTGATGATGTTCATAAGAAATATGCAGAAGCCTTATTAAAATACAATCAAAAAGCCCTAGAGAAAATGAAATTATTAAAGGAATATATTAATTTATTAACATACAAAGGTTTTTCAGATACTACCAGAGCTAATGAAATATCTAAACAATTGGATGACATTAACAAAGAGCTTGAAACATTGAATAATCAAAAGGACCAGATAAAGCTCCAAAATTCCAATCTTAACGAACAAATCGACCGTTTATCACAAGAAGCTGAAAAAGCTATTAATTAATCATTCCTTTTTTTTATCGGATCTTCTAAAGAATGTATGGACTGGAGGGGCTTTCATTAACTCAAAAAGATAAGCTTTTAAATTAATTATTTTATTTTATAGAGAGGGGGTCGAATAATATGAATCCGATCGAACAAAATGCACTGTATATCTTGAAGATATTGGTAGAAATGGAAATAAATGGAGCATCAGGTAAAAAAATTAAAGAAGAAACTGATTTTGATGCTGAAACAATTAACGATGCCATAGATTATTTAGAGGATTTAAATGCAGTAGATGTTTTAAAAGCCGTTGGCACAGCCCCATACAATTTTCATAGTGTTATAGTTACATCAAGAGGTAGATACTTATATTTTGAGATTTTTTCAGACCAACGCGGATCAATAATAGATGAACACTCTATAAGTGGATTTAATTCTATGAAATCCCTTCCAAAAAGACCGTTTAATATTTTAGGTTCTCCTTACGGCTTTACTGAGGATGATTGGGAATCTGCTACTTTAATGAAGAAAGATCAAAATCATTTAAACGTTGTTTTTGGTTTACAATATGAATCAAATTATTATAATACTGATCAGATCATTAAAGTAATGAAAGAACATTTTGGGGAATCAATTGTAAATTTTAACTCAAAAAATGATGATATGCAAGTGGAACTAACATTTGAAAAGTTAACTGCAGGATTTGGAGAACATTTATTCAATAACATTGCCCGAAAAATAATCGGTTCAGATATAGCTATTTTTGAAGTTTCTGATCATAACCCTAATGTTATGATAGAACTGGGAGTTGCATTGACGTGGGGAATAAGAGTTTTACCCCTAAGAAACAAAGATAGTCCAATCATTCCTTCAGATATTTCTGGACACACTTGGATTGGTCATGAAAATTTGGGCAAGAATTTAGAAGACACAAATTTTCAAGAAAAATTGGATTTAATGGTCGAAAGAACCATCCGAATGAAGTAAATTATATTAAATACCTGCAGATTATAATTTAATTAATATTGAGCACGTATTTATAAAATATGCTATTGAATAATTCTTTAATAACCATAAAGCCGCCGGAGCCGGTTTTTATAATTATCAATTATATCATTCCGGATTAAATACTTAACTATATGTCTGCAAAATAAATTTAAAAATCAATCCACAAGCAAGACCACATTATATGAATTTCTATTCTTCGAATCTATTTAAATGTTAAACAAAACTTTTTAATCACTTCATAAATTATTAAAAAGAAATTTCTAGAAAATTCACACAATAGAGCAAAACTAAATAATTCAGTTTTTATGAATATAATGGCTACCTATTACTTTTTTGTTTATTTCTGCACAGATACATATCGAAAATAGAAAAAAATAGTTTATTCTTCTTTAGTTCCCATAATATTTTTCAATTTTTAAATCAAGTGTAAAATCAACTTTAAATATGGCACATTTATTACACTTTACAATAATCAATCAGATTATTCATGTTAAATTATTTTGGGTAATATACGGTTTCAGTTTCCAGTTTAATAACTCTACAAAATAATAAAAAAATTACAAAAAGATGCATATTTTTCATTATAGGAAGTTTCTCATATATGCTTCAATTATAATCTTTCTTTATAATCCAATTCTTTAAAAGTAATTTTAAATTTAGTTCCATTACTTCTATCCAGCTCAATATTCCCGTCAATTTGGTCAGTTAAACTGTTTACAAGTTGTAGACCGAGTGTTTCTGTGTTTTTGGGATCAATGTCTTTTTGTAATCCAATTCCATCATCAGCAACAATAAGTTCTAATCCTTCCTCTGATGATTTAAATTCGATTTTTATTGTTCCTTTATATTTGGGGAATGCATATTTGATGCTGTTGGTCACCAATTCATTTATGATTAGTCCTACTGGTATGGCAGTTTCGATGCCAATTTTAATATCTTCAATATCCAATTCTGATTCAATGGAACCGGTTTTGATTCCATAAGAATAGAATATATCAAAGACAAGTCTCCCTATATACTCTTTGAAATTGATGTTAGTGAAGTTGGATGATTGGTAGAGCTTTTCATGGAGCATGGCCATACTCTTCACCCTGCCCTGGCTCTCCTTCAAAACATTCTCTGCTTCCCTGTCTTCAACGTGTTGAATCTGTAGGTTAAGCAAACTAGAGATAATCTGCATGTTGTTCTTAACCCTGTGATGGATCTCCCGAAGAAGAACTTCCTTTTCCTCGAGAGATTTTTTAATCTCTTCCTCTTTTTCTTTAAGTTCGGTAATGTCTTGATTGGTACCGTGAGTTTTGATGGTACGTCCTTCAGAATCTTTCGTAATCGCAATTCTCACCACTAAGTGGCGAATATTACCATCCCTTCTGATAATTCTATGCTCCACCATGGATACATAATCAGGATCCGAAGTTTCTATTGCTTTCGCAGTTTCATCTGCTACCATATCATGATCATCAGGATGTACAAATTCACGAGCATAAACTTCCGAAGACATCAAATAGCTACCTTCCCTTTCAACAGTCGTACCATATAAATCATAGAACCGATGATCAAAAGTGAATGTATCACTGGCTACATCATATTCCCAATTAACCAAATTTGACATTTCCATTGCATTAACCAGCTGAATTTGGCTTGATCTCAACTTTTTTTCGGCTATTTTACGTTCTGTAATATCATTGAAAATCACCAGAATATAAGCTGGCCCATTTTCCCCCATTATCAAAGTTAATGAAGTTTTTCCCCATCGAATATCGCCATTTTTATCAATGATTCGGAACTCAAAAGGAGCTGCTTCTCCATGCTTAACTAAAAGTGAAAACTTTTCTTCCAACAAGTCTAATTCATCTTTAGGGAAAATTCCCAGATCCATGAAATGTTTTCCAATCAATTCATCTTTAAATATGCCAATAATTTGCTCTGCCGCCACATTAAAATCTAGAATTATACCATCCAAACCTACGATTATAGTGTAATCCGGATTAGATTCAAAGAGAGTCCTGTATTTTTCTTCATTATCCCTAAACTTTTTTTCTGCATTTATACGTTCTGAAACATCTTCACTAAAGATTATAATACCACCTATATCACCGGAGGATAAGTACCATGGATGAACTTCCCATCTAATATATTGAACTCGTCCGTCTGCACGAACAAACTTATCATCAGCAGCACGCTCAATAGATCCGGTAAGAGCACGCTTATGCACTTCTTTCACTTCATCAGTAATCTCTGGAAAAATATCGTAATGTGATATGCCGTGAAGTTCCTGCCCCTCCAGATTGTAATCTTCAATCCAACGTAAACTAGCGGCAATGTACCTCATCCGCTTATCAAACATGGCAATAGCAACAGGGGCACTATCAATAAAATACTTGAATTCTTCATCACGTTTCTTCAAAGCTTTGTTGATATTTAGCAGTGATTCTTCTGATTCTTTCCTTTCAGTGATGTCTCGGAACATTCCCTGTATAATCGTTTTATCCCCATATTCTATTAAACTTCCAGTTATGGCCACAGGAACTTTCTTATTATCTTTGGTTAAAACTAATGTATCAACAGTGCCCATATCATCCATTATAATCTTTTTAAAGGATGTTTGAACTACTTCAAGTTCTTCCGACGGGCGTATATCCCTAAAATTTAGTTTAATAAGTTCTTCTTGCGAGTAACCAAATAATTCCTCTGCGTTTTTATTACATTCAACAAAGTTACCCTCAAAATCTGTTAAAACAATTGCATCACTGGAATAATCCATCATAGCCCGATATTTCTCTTCACTTTCCCTAAGAGCTTTCTCACCATTTTTTCTTCTTTCTTCACCTTTTTTTCTTTCAGTAATGTCATAAACTGAACCAATAAGGAACATGATGTCTCCGTCTTTCACCATAGACCCAAAATCGTTTACCCATTTATAGTGTCCGTTTTTTTGTTTGAAACGATACTCAATGTTGTATGTCTTTGTTTTTCCAGAAAAAGCATTAGCAAAAATATTACTTACATTTCCCCTGTCATGGGGATGGATCAGTTCCACAACCTCTGTTGAGGGCATGGAAATGAACTCTTCTGTAGAATAACCTAGGACCTGTTCAATCACTGGGCTTAAATAATCATACTCATCACTGTCTAAATTCCGTCTATAAACTACATCTAATGAATTTTCTAGGATGTGACGGAACCTTTTTTCATTCTGCTTTAATTCTTTTTCCGTTTGGTTTTTGTAAATGGCGAGTTCTATAGCGTATTTAAGTTCGGTGGGATCGTATGGTTTGATAATATAACCATAGGGTTCTGTGAGTTTAGCTCTTTCAATGGTAGATTCTTCAGAATGAGCAGTTAAATAAATAACGGGAATATTCAAGTCTTTAATCTTAGAAACAGCACCAATACCATTACTATCTCCTTTAAGAACTATATCCATCAAAATAAGATCCGGCATAATTTCTATGGTTTTCTCTACAGCTTCTTCACTACTTGAAGCAACGTAAGGTACTTGATAACCAAAGGATTCTAAGGCGCGCTTAATATCCAGGGATTCTATGCTTTCATCCTCAACCAGGAGAATTTTTTTATTTACCATAGGAATAACCTGAAATAAGGTATGTTAATAATTACATTTGTATTTATGGAGACAAAAAAAGAAAAAAACCTTGAAATATTGAATAAATAAGTAACAATTTTTCCATATTCCTTATGTCAAAAATAGCTCTAAAAGAGGCACATTTAATACAATTGATAATTATCAATCAGATCATTCCTGATTAAATACTTAACTATATGTCTTCAAAATAAATTTAAAAAACAATCCACATGCAAGACCACATTATATGAATTTCTATTCTTCGAATCTGTTTAAATGTTAAACAAAACTTTTGAATCACTTCATAAATTATTAAAAATAAATTTCTAGAAAATTCACAAAATAGAGCAAAACTAAATAATTCCTTTTTTATGAATATAAGGGCTGCTTATTAATTTTTTGTTTATTCTTGCAGATTTACATGCCACAAAATAGAAAAAATAACCTATTCTTCTTTATTTCTCAGAATATAATTTCAATTTTTAGATCAAGTGCAAAATCAACCTTAAATGTGGCACATTTATTATAATTGACAATTATCATTAAGGGTACCTTGTGTCGTTATTATGAATCCTTTGGCAATTAATCCAGTTCTGTTCGCAGCCTGAGTAAGACCCAACATACTGGTTCCTGTCTCATCTGTAACAGCCCACTGGGCAAGTTCTATTTCCGTGGCATTAACAAGATGTTTCATTACTGGCCAGTGCTGTGGCCCACGGGTGTAAATAGTTTAGCAAGTATGAATGAACTTATCTTAAATCACATGAAATGGCTTAATTACGAGCTTTCCAAAGTCCCTCTCTGCGATAATACCCATAAACGAAACCAAACACATAAATCAGGAAAATCACGACAGCACCATAATACTCAAAAGTTGAGACAAATATTGTTTTGAGTAGAAAAGTATAGATTAGTATTATTCCAGAAAATACAATCAGGATCATGTAAACCAAAGGGCTGTAATAATTAAGCGGAATCATCAGTGATGTATTATGTATACCGAAATTTAAATGTAAAAAATCCTTTTAGTAAACCTTCAGATCCAGGAAGTTCAAATAATGAACCGGTGGATGGTTCTTCATCAACTGGATCTTCGTCAATTGGATCAGCATCAGGAAGTTCAAGTGATGCCGTAGCAGGAAGTGCAGATGAATCCACAGATCCTAATGATGGAACACCTTTTTTACAAATATTCTTACAGTTCTTATTAATACTGGGAGACATATGCACAATTCTTTTCGTTATGGGATATGCTGAAACTCTATTATGGGCAATTTTCACTGTTTGGGCGTTAATAGGATTCGGTGTATCATTATTCCTACTTTTTGAAATTGGAGTAATAGTACTAGGTTTAATTTTGATATTGTATATATAGAATATATACACGTTAAAAGGTTGAACATCATGAAAACACATCAAATTAACCCAAGTAAAATGATGGGAGGATTATGTGCGTATATAACGGAGTTAGATTCATTGCGACCTCCTTCAAGGTTTGGAGTTAGCTCTCAATCCTTTTCTGTGACAATGGAATTATTGTTGAAAGAACGACAAAAATCTTATTTTTTCAAAAATAATCCTGAAGTTAAACAGAAGATTTCAAGAGAGATGCGTGATTTTAGGACGGATACTAACGTTGATCCAAAAGAAATAAGACTGCCCAGTATTTTTTTGGCCATTGTCATATTTGTTACATTGGGAATACCGATTGGAATAGGCAGATTTTATTATCTCAGTATATTGCAAGGTTGTTTAATAATAATACTAATTGGAATACCACTTATATATCTGGCTTTTTCATTTGCTATTATGAACCGAAGAAGAGTTTTAGGGGAAAGACACGATGAAGAGCTAAAAAGATCAGTACAAATCTTAATTGACTTTGGAGTCCAATTTTGCAATGACAACAATTTAGATCCAGATATGTTCCTTATTAAATTACGTCATGATGATTATGATGGTTTAATTTATGACAAAAAGGGACAGAATAATTTTGAGGGATATTTTAAAAATGAAACTTAATAAAAAGTTTATCATAGTAGTTTTAGCATTATTTTATCTTATTGTTATTCAGAGAATAATTACTCTGTATCTTTTCCCAGATCTTGGTGTAAACTCCTCTCTAAGCCAACTACAGCAGCAAACGCTTTCTTATGCAATGATTATAAAAATAATACTTCTTTTAATGGCTTTGATTATGATCCCAGTGTATCTTGTTTTAAAAAAGAATTTAAGAACCGCTGATCTTCCTGTCCCTAAAGAAATGATTATTATCTTAATTTTACTCATATCTGCAATTATTCCAATCACGGCATTGTTAAATATTTTCTTAACCGAAGACCTCTTATTTTCTTCAATACTCATTATTTATGGTGTAATATTCACCACTGTAATTTACACAATAGAATTGGAATAAAACGACATACCGATGACTTCATTAATGAATGTGAATGCGGAGGAAAACTCAAGTATTATAACAACATTGACTGGTTAAAAATGAATAAATAAACATATCAATACTATTTTTCATAATACTATCCATAATCAGTCTGTACTTGTTAAAAAAAAGGGGGGAAGTATGCCTCCCGGACCCTATCTTTTAACTTGTGTCCCATCATATGCTCTCGGATTTCCCATGGCATTCCTGCATTTATTAACTGGGTGTTGTGAGAACTTCCGCATCATGTGGCTGGTTGCTTTGTTGAAGCCATCCTTAGGGGTGGTCTAAGTTTTTGATTGAATTTTTATTCGGAGAATAAATGATTAGAATGAGTTTTGAGATTTGGGAATAGTTTAATGATTTAACGTTTCTTAACATTTTTAATCTCTTTGGTCATTTTCGCAATTTCTTTCCATCTCTTTTTTCCTGCAAGTTGAGGGTTTTTTTTCCTTTCAACAGCACGCATTTCTCTCTGTAATTTCCTGAAACTTTCTAACCTTTTTTCTGAGAGGGATTTGTCACTTATGGCTCTTTTAACTGCACATCCAGGTTCACTTTCATGCATACAATCTGAAAATTTACACTGCGTTTCAAGTTCGATAATATCACTGAAAAGATCCAGCATCCCTTCTCCAGCATCCCATAGCTGCAATTCCCGCATGCCCGGATTGTCTATAATTAAACCACCTTTTTCCAACATGATCAATTCCCTTTCAGTGGTAACATGCCTTCCCCTACTATCTTTTTCCCGTATTTCACCGATATTCTGTCTTTTATAACCTTCAAGGGCATTGATGAGTGTAGATTTCCCCACACCTGATGACCCCAGTAATGCAACGGTTTTACCATATTTAAGGTAAGGTGATAATTGTTCTATGCCCTCATTGCGGGTTGCACTAATAGCAACCACATTTATCCCAGGTGCGATCTCCAGAACCTCATTTATTTTCTCATCTACATCTTTAGAAAGATCTGATTTATTCAGGATCACTACAGGCTCTGTTTTGCTTTCTTTAGCTATGGCAAGGTATCTCTCTATCCTTCTTAAGTTAAAGTCCCGGTTAAGTGAGGTTACAATAAAAATGGTATCAATATTTGTGACAATAACTTGCTCTTCGGTAACTTTTCCTGCTTCTTTGCGAGAAAACTTGCTTTTTCGAGGAAGAATGGCATGTATAGTTACAGGCCCAACATTATCTTTAGATACAACTACCCAATCACCTACAGCGGGAAGATTTCCATTTTGATGTAGGTTACCTGAAATTCTGGCACGAACCTCTCCATCTTTAGTATACACATTAAAACCATTTTTGTACACTGTTGAAACCCTTGCTGGTTCATATAATCCCACATACTCCCTAAAATGTTCCCCAAAAAAAGCATTCCATCCTAATTTTTTTAACAAATTATCCAATTAAACACTCTCCAATACCTAACCAAACTCACCATATGCTACCTTAAAAACATTTAATTATAAAACAGGCATAAATCCACCAGGGTTCTATTCAACCTCAGTAAACTCAGGTGCAAATGTTATTATCCCTTCAACACCATCCAGGGATCCAGGGACTAGCTCAAGCACCATGAAAGCCTCATCAGGAACAGGGAAGGGTGATTCCAGGCCTTTTTCCCTGGCGGAAGAGAAACCAAAACGCGGATAATAATTCGGATGTCCAATAACAATTATTGTTTTGTATCCCCTTGATTTGCATGCTTTAAGTCCTTCGATAATTAGGCTAGATCCTATCCCCTGTCGTTGTAAATCTGGCCTTACCGCCATCGGAGCAAGTGCAAGACCAACGAAGTCACCATTGGGAGGCTCCAGAGATATTTTAGTAAATAATATATGCCCAACAACTTCCCCCTCTTTCTCTGCTACTAATGAAAGTCCATTAACATAATTTTCAGACTCCCTAATCATATCAACCAAACAAGATTCAGTTTCCTGTCCAAATGCAAGTCGGTTAATCTCAAAAATAGCTTTTCGATCAGCATCTTTTTCTGGACGACATTTAAACATTATAAAACGCCTCTCCTACTTTTAATATTTTTTTTGTCAAACACAACCAGTTAACAATATTCTTTATGAGACTACATCACTAAAGAGGTTAATGAAGTGCAAATCATGGCCGATACGATAACTGCAACTACTACCATTTCAACAACTCAATTATTAATTGGTCTACTATTTTTTTTAGTAATTATATTGGCAATTATATGGTTAATTAAAAGATATGTTAAAAAAAGTAAAAAATAGCAAAAAATTGGATAAAAGATTGAAATAAAACTGATTCAAAAAAATAACCCTAAAACTCACCTTTTAATTCTTTTAACTCCTTCTTCATCTCTGAGACTTCATCACATAACTTGCGGTTCTGTCTTTGTAGTTCCCTGAATTCATAAAATGTCGCAGTGAAAACCTAGCGAAAATTTAAAGAATCTTCACAGGAATCATGTTTTACATGAAAAAAAGAAATAAAATCACTGTATTTTTACGGTACCTACAATTTTATCAATTATTTCTCTGTTTTTATCAAATTTACTGGTTTTTGCACTGAAATGCATTATATATAAACATGCCTATCTTTACCAGTTATAACCAGTAATGACTTGTATTCATCAACAACGGAAAAAATAAATAAAAAAGCCCCTAGATTTTTCTCGGTATAAGTAATTTCATAAATAACATTTCCATTGATTGTTGTTTTAGAATCACTTATAAATTCAGCTGAATTATAATTAATATTATTTTTAATACCTTCCAGAGTTGAATCTTTCAGACCCTCAATAGTGGCATTAGTAGATGAAGATAGATTATATTGGGATACTTGTAAATTCACATTGTTAGGACTGTTAAAAACTCCAATAACATAAGGTGAATGACCATTAACCTCATTACTATCATTTGTGACATTAAACCAGTCATTAGGATAATTGAAAGTTAAACCGTTCTGTGAAAATATTTGATCCAAATCTTGAGAATTTTGGTTAACATCTTGAGATGTTATACATCCTGATAGAAAAACAACACAAATTACAATTCCTAATAAGCCTATCTGCCAGAAATCACTATTTTCCACATCAAACACCAAAAAGTTTCAATTATTATGGTCATGTTGGACGAAAGTAATATAAAAACTTAATTTAAAAATAACCTAATTATAATATATTGATAAGGAAGTGATAACATCTTTGAAAGGAAATATATTTTGATTATACTTGTTTTAGTAGTGATTGGAATATCAGGATGCGTTGATTCCGGAACTACAACTAATGATCAGACAGAAATGAATGTTGTTGTCTCAGAAACTATGGCACCTACTTTCCACAGAGGAGACATAGTAATTGTTACTAAAAATACAACTAATATTCAGATTGGAGATATAATTATTTATAATGCCACTTGGTTCCCAGATCCAGTAATCCACAGAGTTATTTCAATACAAAATGATTCCAATGGAAATATTCGTTATGAACTTAAAGGAGATAATAACCCTAAACCGGACCCGGAATTAGTATCGCCAAATCAGATTACCTACAAAGTTGTAAATACAAATAATGGCCCACAAGTCATACCAAAATTGGGATATATAACACTTTGGCTTAGAGGATTATAACTAACTATATAGAGCGACCTAAAATACCCTGGAAACCACCAAAGGACAAAAACGGACGTCTAATAAATCAAATTAAGATTTAAAGAATATTATATGAGGTTTACAGAATGAATTTAAATTTTAAGGCAATCATTGTAGGGACTCTTGCTGCTTTATGTTTCGCACCGTTTTTAGATGTTTTAATCTTTAGTATTCTCGGTGGGTTGGTGGTAGGTCTTTGGATTGCTGATAATTATCTTGATGGGGCAATAAATGGAATAACATCAACATTTATTACTTCTCTAATATTTTTTCCAGTTCTACTTTTAATTTATTATCCCACCATGTTTTCTCTCCAACCACTTGAAACAACTCTATTATGGACTATATGCATATTATTAGGAGGATTAGGAGCTATTATTGGAGTATCTATCCAAAAAATGATAAGTGCAATGCAAAAATGGAGATTAAAATCCAGATTGAAATGTAAGGATTATTTACTCTGTACTAAATGTGGAGGGTATTATGAGCTTAAAGATGATGAAACTCCAGAAGATTATGCGAAGTGTGAATGTGGGGGTAAACTGGAATATAAAGAACCATTTAAATCAGATAAGAAATCTGAAGATTTGAATAAATCTAGTTTCCGGATAAGAATTATTGCAATTACAGTTGGAGCAATAATATATTTTTTAGTTCCTTTTAATTTTTTAATACCTTTAGCTGGTTTTGTTACAAGTCTTATAGCTGGGGGAAGATATAAAGATGGTATTATTAATAGTACGGTCGCTGTTTGTATAGGGGGACTACTTTTGATTTTTAGCGGATTATTAGGATATTCAATTTATGGAATGGGTTACATGTCAGTGTCTGAATGGGTAATAGGTTTATTCCAAGATATCATAGCCGGTATTGTTGGGGGAATAATCGGAATATACATTAAAAATAGAAGAAATGATAAAGGAGTTATAAAAGGTACATTCGTCTGTGATAAATGTAAAAGCTACTATGAACTTTCACCAGGAGAAACTCCCGAGGATTATGACCTCACATGCGAATGTGGAGGTAAGATAAGGCAAGCCAAAAAAACATCCCTGATAGTGCTGATTATAGGTTATATATTTGCCATTTCAGGTGGTGTTATTGGTCTATTTATCGGTTGGTATCTTTATTCATTGGAAAATCCTAATGCAAAGTTCCATGGCCGAAACATAACTGTCATAGCTATTATATCAATAACAGTGGGACTATTATTGTTTTTTTCTCACTCCTATTAAATAGGTAATGCATTTTAATTTTTACTAGGTTATTACCCTTTTTTGGTTATGAAGCGGGAAAAAGGTGTTTTTGAAATTACCATATTCATTCATTGAATAAGGTTATTAATCATATGAACTAACCTAATCTTTGATTTAAATTTGTTACTCAGAGATTAAAATCATGACAAATGCTGCCATTGCAACCACTACAATTACAACAACTTACTTATTAATCGGTCTAATAGTTTTTTTAGTAATCATATTGGCAATTATATGGCTAATCAGAAGATATGATAAAAAAAATAGACAATAGGAAAAATTGGATAACTTAATTTAATATTCTCAATCAAAAAACAAGAGCGGTGCGGTATAAAAATGAAGGCTTCAAAAAAGTACATTGGGATAATAATATGCCTTTTGGTACTAGTTATTTTAACTTCTGGATGTTTAACCAGTTCTAATTCACTTAATTCAGATCAAGCATCAGGTGTCAATACTACCGGAGGTTCGTTTGAAAATCAGTGGGTTAAATTTAATTATCCTTCCAACTTAACAATAACAGATTATTCTACTGATAAAAACATTAAAATCTACGTTTACAATGGAAGCGAATATATAGGTGGTTTATATAATGAAATGGTCAATATTGATAATATTGTTCCATTACCAGAGTCCTATAACTCTACAATCGCAGGGAGAAAAACATTAAGAGATTACGACTTTAAAACCCTACCTAGCGGAGAAAATCAAGTAAGACCAAGCGCAGCCATATATCTAACAGAAAACGCTACATTGAATGTAATTTTCGATCCTTCAAGTAAAACATCCTTCAATCAAGTCACAGAGACACTAGTTATTAAAAAGGATAATGTAATAGATGATAATATGTTAATCCAAAAAATCATTGGAATCTTTTTTTCATAAGGATCAATCTATCTTGAAAATGAGTTAAGCTGTTTGATTGGGCAAAAACATGCCATAACTTCTTTTTCATAAACTTTTGATTATACATAAATCTTTGGTATTACGCCTTTATTCTTAATCTATCAAAAGGAAAATTAGTAGGATAAGTTAATACTCAAGGATTTTCCATCAGAATTTTGTTGGAGAATGAATAAATTGTTAGGGGCGGACTAACCTTTAGTTTGTTTTCTTTTTCGGTTAAAAAGTAAGTAGAAAGAGTTTTGAGTTAGGGGTTTTTAATCATCACCCCATGATTGCTCACCTTTTAATAATTTCAAAATGTATTCCTTATTTATAATCTCAATACTTCTATCCACAGGGAGATGATTCAAGTCTGAAACATCTAAAATTTTTCCAATTAACTTAAAAATAGGCCTTTCCAAAATCGAATCATCATTAGTGTTTTCATATTGATTGAATAAATTATCAAAAAGGACATTTACAACCTTTCGTTTATTCTGAAACTCAAGAAGTCTATCGTCAACTTTTTTTATTCCTTCCAATCTTTCCCGGACATCTTTGACTTTTTTAATATCAATTTCATCTTGAAGTACTTTGTTAATAGCTAATACGATTTCTTCATCAGAAAAATTAGCAAATTCAAAATTATTTCCCTTAAAAGGTTGATTATCATTAGTTACTCCCCATAAATACTTCCAATCATCTGGAATGTTATAATTTTTATTTTTGAAGTTGATTGGTCTCCCAGAATCTAAAAAGTGTCTTACATCACCTTCATCATCAGAAACAAAAAAAGGGAGTATTTGCCATTTTTCAAGATTATAACTGATAAATGAAGTCCAATTAGAGGTAATGATATCTATCTTTTTTAAATTATTTATTAACTGGCTAAACTTTTTGTCCTGTGTATTTGATTCAAAAAATCTGGCATGATATGTGGCCTGAAGTTTCCTTATCCATTTTTGGAGTTCTTCGGCATTTTGAGAAGTGGATAATAGTTTGCTAACACCTTTAAAATTTACAATTTCAATTCCCAAATTTTCAGGTTTATTGTAAAACCATTCAAAAATAATGGGAAACATTTCTTCTTCAGTTTCTCCCTCAACAAAAACCATTATTCTCGGCGGATAATTTAAATCAAAGTCATTGGCAAAGTAAAAGAGTCTTTTATACTTATCCTTAAGATAAAATTTATTTTCTTCAGGATCAAAATACCTTTTATTTCGCGAAGCTCTTAATAATACTCCATATTGATCCATTTTAGGAGGATTGAATTTTAAAATATCATTTGGGCTAATATTACTTATTTCATCAATGTCAAGTATTTCTCTGCTACAATAATCCTCAATAAATCGTTTAAGCATTAAGGCCCATTGCAAATATTCAATTCCTAATCTGACATCTCCCTCAAGTTCATCTTTTTTATTCCATGCAATACTCTTCCATAAATGTATCCAGTCATCCCTTTTTACTCCGAGCATATTCATTGTTTTCTTTGAAAAAATAGCATATAAATTTCCTACTTCTTCAATAGTAAAATCCAAAATCTCTAACTCTTTTTTGGGGTCAAATTTGTTCCTTTTTTCATGCCAGTTCCTATCATTTTTAATAATTATTTTTTTAGAACTTGAACGACCATAAGGAGCATAAATCGATTGAATTGACAACAAAAATCCCAAGACTTTTTCAAAATATTGATGCATTTTTATTAGTTCTTTTTTCTTATTTTCAAAATTAAAGACATAATCACCAAAAATTGTTCTAGAATTGGAAGCTTCCTTAAATTTTTCATCAAATTCACTAAAATCATTAATTATGAATGCATCAGAGGATCTGAATCCATTTAAACGTTCTAAAGTAGATGAAACATGCAATTTATCTCCTGCTAAATCCACATTAATAATATAATTATTTTTTAGTAGAACTAACCAATGAATTTGAAAAGATGAATAATATTTGTTAATTTTTTTCTTAAGTTCTTTAGAATCATCCAATAAATCGAAGTACAATGAATTCAATTTAGAGATGTCAAATATTTTGTTTTCTTGTAGTAGATTTTGGATTAAATCTCTTTCATAACTTGAAAAAGAGATATGAAAATAGTTATGTGGAGGAATTCCATTTTTAGGGTTTTCAACACAAAATATTGGGTATAATAGCCCCTCTTTTTCAAAAAACTCTAACTCATATTCATTTGTCCTTACTCCCCTTTTGCTGCAAAAATCAATGAAATCTTTAATTCTCAAAGGTTCATTTTGCAGATACCTTTCTTCTTCAATAAACCTTTCAATAAAATCATCTTGCAAATTAAACACTCCTTGATATTAAAATAGAAAATTAGGATAAACTAAAGATGGGAAATGTTATTCAGAAGTTGATTCATTTAATAAATTTTCCAATAATAAAACCCCCATATGCGTTGAGCACGATTTAGATTCATGATTTTTTTTCAAAGTTCTGAGATCTTTGTAATTATTATATTGAAAAATTATTTTTTTAATTTGTTCTGTATTTATTCCGGCTTCCGCTAGCAAACAAACTTCTATAATGAATTTAAGTTTTTCAATATTAGTTAATCCCTGATTAACATCAGTTATAACTTTTTTTTCAAGATCTTCACTATAGTGAGTATAGTAATTCCTTGTTTTTACAATTTCATCAATGAAATTATCACTATCATGGATTAAAAGATTTAACAAATCACCATATTTTAAAAAAATGTTTTCAAGTCGTTTTCTTAAAGACCATTCTCTTTTTTTCTTGGACTTTTCAGGACATAATCTACTATGATAAGCTTCTATTGCTTGAATATAACTTAAAAATCTATGTTCTAAGAACATAGAGGGCATACGTAAGGTTCCAAAATATAAATCATAAAAAGGGCCAAATCTCTTTGCATTATTAAACCAGTTATTAAGATATTTTTCGAAACCCTCAGAGATATTAGAATAAAAAAATAACATATCTTTTTGAGGAATATCTTCTATTGGCGGAATAATAGAATTGACATTATAGAATATTTTTACGTCATTATCTGAATTAATATATCCAGTTATGCTTAAAGGAGAAACAGCTTTCCCAATTCCAAATGTTAAAAAGTCTTGCAAAATAGCCCATTTATCTTTATATTCATAAAAATGAGCTTTTTCGTTAAATTTAATTGTTATATGACAATTTTGGACTAAATCCAACTCATTTGGGATTTTGGGAATCGGCAACTGGGTAAAAGAAAGTATTATTATAAATTTATTAATATTAGCGATAATATCTTCATTTTTCTTAAAGAAAAATTTATCATCTGAAATTTCATTTGAATTTGCGCTTAACCAGTAAGTAGCGGGCAGATTTGCCCATTTATTTAAATTAGGATAATTTAAGGTTACTCTATTGAAAATGATATCTTTTTTCTCGTAAAAATGATAATTTTTAAAGATAAAATCTACATCAAAACCAGACTTTTTAATTCCAGATTCATTCTCATGACATCTATAAAGAGTAAACTTTTCTGAAGGTGTTTTTCCTATTATAATATCTGTATAAGGAATTAAGTCATTAGTACGAGTAAGATGAGCTTCTTTTAATGTCAATGACCCTAAAAGTTGAAGTATAGTACCTTGAACGGGATCAAATCTTAACATTCCAGGCACTTTATTTTCTTTGTCACTTGGTAACCACCAGAGACCTTGAACTTCAAAAGATTCCATATATAATAATGTCTGATTATTATATATTATTTTTCTTATCCCCAATCAAATAACCCTCTAAACCTCACCCTTAAGTTCTTTTAACTCATTTTTCATCTCCAATAGCTGTTTTTGTAGTTCTCTGAATTCATCTAATGAATATTTTCCTGCAGTGGAGTCTTTGATGGATAGGTGTTCCATATACTTAAATAGATTTTTCTAAGTTCATTTGGGTCTGCTAGGAAGTATGCCTCACGGACCCAATCTTTTAACTTGTGTCCCATCATATGCTCACGGATTTCCCATGGCATTCTTAGCATTAATTAACTGGGTGTTGTGAGAACTTCCACATCTATGACTGGTGGCCTTGTAGAATAACTAATAAAGAAAATCTAAACCCTTAAATATTGCTTTTGAAATACTATTTTTTACCTTTACATGGGGGGAGTTCCATAATAAAATCAGTATCTGGAAAAACAGGGTTAAAAATAATATTAACAGGAATTTTTATTTTAATCTCTCTTTCTGTGGTTAGCGCAGCCGAATCAGATAACCAGTGGCCGCAACAGGCTTATGATAATCAAAAAACCAGCCAATCGCCTTATCTATCTTCTCAAAATGACTCAGTAAAGTGGAATTATTCATCGGCCAATAACTCTGTTTTTGAAGGTAATAGTGTGTTATTTGGATCCACACCAGTCGTTGGTTCTGATGGTACAGTATATGTTGCTTACGATGACGTTGGTGATACCAGCTATGATATTTACCGCCTGGTTGCCTTGAACCCCAATGGAACTACAAAATGGACTTATACCTTCTCAGATCCTGAAAAATCAGTCATAACATCTTTCCCCGTCCTGGGTCCTGATGGAACTATTTATGTGACCCTGAAGTCTAATGGTGATATGTCTTACTATCAGGGAACGTTAATGGCCCTTAAAGATACGGGAACCGAAGCAAAATGTGTGTGGGAATACATTTTGCCTTTAGAGCTTCGTGATCCTTCCACTGGTACATCAGCCATTCCATCACCAGTTATTTTTGATGACGAGACCATTTACTTCGGTGCTAAAATGAACATTGATGATGGCAGGTTGGTTATTTTTGCACTGAATTTGAACGGAACACAGAAGTGGAATTACACAGTTACAGATGGAGATAACAGCCACTTGGTGGGTCAAGTGAGTTTGTCCAAGGACGGCACTATTTATTTTAACGCGCTGGTAGGCCAATACTTGGATTCTTATTCCGTCTTCTATGCCTTGAAAGATAACCAAAACAGTGCCATTTGTAAATGGAGCTACACAATAAGGGATGATGCCAGAATTTACCCGGTAGGATATTCTACCATTGGCCCTGATGGCACTATTTATGTGGGATTTGAAAAACTGGCCCAAGATAGCTCCTGGAATTCTTACCTTTATGCTTTTGAAGATAAGGGCAGTTACGTGCTGGTGAAATGGATTATAAGTGAATTTGATCGAATAATGGCTCCCCCGGCTATATCTTCAAATGGAACTATATACCTGGCTGCATCTGATTTAGTTTCAAAAGAGAGAAATTTATACGCATTTACAGATTTAGGGAGTGAAGCTTCATTAGTCTGGAAATATCCCATAAATAACCTAGAGTGGTCCCCCACAATTGGAGCCGATGGCACTCTATATGTTATGTCTTTCATGTCCTCCCTGTATGCCATAAATCCCAATGGAACTTTAAAATGGACTTCTAATATACCATCATCAATTAAACCAGCCATAGCAAAAGATGGAACCCTATATGGCGGAGGTACATTTTCTGATGGTTCCCCGGAACTGGTAACTTATACGTCAATAATTTATGCTTTTATGGCTCCAGCTTCAGATATTTACCTTTTAACATCAATAAATAATCAAAATCCCACATTAGGTGATATAGTCACAGCCACCCTGAAAGTGGGAAATAATGGGCCCAACGTTGCCTACCAAACCATTTTGAAGTTTGCAATCCCGGAAGGCATGCAATTTATAAATACCTGGGCAGATAATGGCACCATCTATTACGATCCTGCTACCCGGATGGTTATATGGAATCTAGGAGATGTTCCAGTGGGTGACCCTTATGCTTATGTCCAATTTATGGTAAATCGTATTGGGAACTTTATTATAACTCCAGAAATAACCACTGCCAGCTTTAACCCTAACTTAAATCAAAAAATACAGGCCCTGTTCATTACAGTTAAAGCACAGGATAAAACTGAAGCTGTGGATGCCGGTAATGTGAAAACTGTAGGGATGAAAAATACAGGAATGCCCTTTAACGCAATCATCCTGGCTCTTTTAATAGTTCTAGGGAGTTTTTTAACAGCCAAAAAAAATTAAAGTGCTTTCACTCTTTCATTTTATAAATTGAATGATTAAATAATGTCAGGAAAATATATTCCTATCAAAAGGAAAATTAGTAAGATAAATTAATACTCAAGGATTTTCCATCAGATTTTTGTTGAAGTAGTAATTATTGGGGGGGGGGCAACAAACTTTTATTCTGTTTCTTTTTTGGTTAAAAAGTAAGTAGAAGGAGTTTTTGGTTTCATTATATGAATTAAATATTATAACAACAGTGAACCATTTTAAATATATTATGAATTTTTTACAATATTTAAATAACATATCCATCTAATTTTTAATTGAGGTTTGATGTTGAGATTAGGAATAGTCCCAGCCTTTGTTGAGAATTAAGAAGACAATCAGCCAGGTGTAAAAATGAAGTTCTATAACGTTTTAGGAATAGCAATCATTGTTCTGCTTATTTTAGTTTCTGGCTGCATAGTTAAGGATGATCGTGAGAAATATTTGGACCAGATTAAAGAAAATGGTTCGGGAAATGTAATTAAGGAAGACCGATATATAACTGGATTCAATTATATTTCTTTCCATGATGATTTTTTCATAACCAACTTAATCATTGATCAGGGAAATGAAGATTTGATTGAAATAGAAGCTGAAGATAATATAATACACCATATAAAAACTGAATTTTTGACAGAAAATGTTACAGAACCCTTTTTATCAATTCAATATGATGCTAACATGCCTAAGCCGACAAAACCTATTCTTATCCATATTACATGCAAAAAACTGAACACTCTGAATTTTTTTGGAGAAGGTAACACTTCTTTAAACAACATAACCAGCGACAATTTGATAATTCGCATTGAACGAGCCAATTGTAATTCCAGTTTGAATGATATTAAAGTTGACAAACTGGAAATAAAACTGAATCAGCTTTCCAAAATGGATGTAATCGGCAGTGCGAACACTCAAAATGTGACAACAGGGAGTGGTTCAATATACCAAGCGGATAAACTGGAATCAAAAATTGCTGATGTGCATGTAGATGGAAATGGCAAAGTAACAGTGAAAGTTACAGATCTGTTAAATGTTGAAATGAATAGTAATGGAGAGCTTTATTATTTGGGTAATCCCCAAATCAATTGGGGTAATCATAATAAAGGTAAAATAGTGAAAATGACATGATTCATCATGTTAACAATCTTGAGGATTCCTTAAGATTAAAGATCATAACAGCCCATATTGTTAAATGTAACCATTAACAGTCATCAGAAGATTTCTACCCGCGTATAAAAAAATTAAACTTAATATTAATAACATCCCTCAAACCCCTAAAACCTCACCTTTCAATTCATTTAACTCCTTTTTCATCTCTGAAATTTCATCATATAACCTAGTGTTCTGTCTTTGTAGTTCCTGAAACTCATCTAGTGAATATTTTCCCTGCCGTGGAGTCTTTGATTGGTATTGCCTTAGGTAAACCTTTTTTAACTTTTCAGGGTCAGCTAGGAAATATGCCTCACGGACCCTATCCTTTAACTTCTGGCCCATCATATGCTCCCGGATTTCCCAGGGCATTCTTAGCATTTATTAACTGGGTGTTGAAGAACTTACGTGAAATGTATTTGGATTGGATCTAAAAAAGTTAAAATAGTATTAATAATAATTATATAAAAAGATTGAATAATGAAGGAGTTACACTAAATGGAAAAATATAATGTTATTCTTGTAGTATTTCTTATTTTTCTGTCGGCATCGTTAGTATACATCTTACTTCCAGTATTGTTTTATAACGATAGTGAGAATGAGTTCTATGTGCCTGTAGTTACTGGAGATAATATCCCTACCTATAAAAATTCATGTTCTGAACTTAACATATCCACTTCATTTGATTATTCTGCCTTAAATGATAAAAATGTAAAAATAACTGGCCAAATATTCAACAAAACAGAGTATGTCCAATTTAACAAAACACAAACTGGTTTATTAATTATAGTTCCCGGGCTTTCAGATCCACCTTACATTCTCGTTACATATGCTGACTCCACACCTTACAACATAAATGACACAATAACAGTTTACGGGAAATATTACTACCCTGTCCGTGTTAATTTACCCTCAGAATCCACCAACAAAGACTTAATAAACATAATGGCAGGATATATTGAAAAAGTTTGAATAAAAATGAATAAAATGTAGTAATTTAGTATTATATGAAACTTGATTTTTATCCTTCTTTTTAAATCATTATTTAATTGGAAAAAAATTTATTATTTTTAATCAATATATAAAGTATATAAATTAATTTTAAGGGGGGGGGGGGGAATTAATTACATGACTGAAAGTCCTGCTTATACTGTGGAAAGTAAAGATGGGGATATTGAAATTAGGGTTTATCCGGGTTATATCTTGGCTCAAACAGATGTGAAAGCTGATTTCGATAAAGCAATTGGAATGGGGTTTTCTATTTTAGCCAATTACATTTTTGGTGGCAATAGGAAAAAATCTAAGATATCTATGACTGCCCCAGTGTCTGGTGAAAATTTATCTGAATCTGAGAAAATCGCCATGACCGTACCCGTCACTGAGGAAAGTGTCGATTCAGAAAAGATACCTATGACTGCACCAGTAACTGAGGAATCTGTTAATGAGTCTGAAAAAATCCCAATGAGAGTCCCGGTTACTGAAGAAAAATCCGATTCTCATGTTTACCGTATTTCTTTTACAATGCCCTCTAAATACACATTAGAAACATTACCTGAACCTGAAGATAAAAGAATAAAATTTAAAGAGGTTAAAAACCAAAAGATGGCGGTTTTAAGATTTAAAGGTAGGGTTAATCATAAATTAGCAGATAAAGAAATGGCAGAACTTAAAAATTGGCTTGAAAAAAATGATATAAAACCAAAATCCAATTTCATCATTGCCCAATACAACCATCCTGCTGTACCTGGTTTTTTCAGGAAAAATGAGGTAATGGTAAAAATATAGATATTTTTGATTTACCTTAAACCTACTAATATTGAGGCATTATATATGGTAAATTGGCTCTATAAAAATTGGGCAAAATTAAGTGTTTTACTTGCAATCATTCTTACTTTGTTTATCATTGTTTTCATAAAAACCGAAAATACTGTTCTATTTTTGATTTGGATACAGATACCAGTTTATTTATTGCATCAGTTTGAGGAACATGCACAGAATGGTTTTAAAAATTATATAAATAAAAAAGTATTCAAGGTTCAAGAAGGAGATTTTCCTCTAAATGACAAAAACATTCTTTGGATAAATATTCCAATTATTTGGATATTAATGCCTACTTTCGCAGCTTTATCCTCTATTAACATGATGTTTGGTCTATGGATTCCTTATTTTGCAGTATTAAATAGTTTAAGCCATGTGATTTTTTCTATAAGAAATCGGGAATATAATCCCGGGCTCATCATAAGCCTAATATTAGGGATTCCAGTAGGGACATATGCTTTAATAGTATTTTATTCTAATATTGCCGTTCCGACGATAATCTCTATTCTTTCTATCTTTTTTGCATTATTGCTACATTTAATCATATTTGGTTACATTAGAATGAATTATAGAAAACAAAATAAGGCCCAAATAGATTCAATTTAAAAAAAAATATTTATTGTTTTTTCTATTCACTTAATCCTCTGTTCTGCAATGCTAGGGCATATGTGGGATTTAATTTTAAAACAACAACATAGCATTATAATTTTTGACATTCAAGTAATTGATATATCTCAAATAAGTTTTTCTCAGGTCATCTGGGCCTGTTAGGTAGTATGCCCCCCGATCCCTGTCTTTCAATTTGGGGCCCAAACATGCCCCTATTTACTCAATCCTCCTTTAAAAAAAAATATATAAATTTAAAAAAATAAAAAAAAATAGGGTGAAACAAATGTGTACAACATTTAGTATTCAAACAAAAGATGGAAATAATTTTGTTGGACGAAATTTAGATTTGGCATATAATGTAAATGAATGTCCCCTAATTCTTCCGAGAAATTACTTGATGGAAGATAAAGTTACTGGAAATATGCAAACGACTGACAAAGCCCTTATTGGCATTGGGACGGTAATTGATGACCATCCATCCCTGGTTGATGCCATGAATGAAAATGGACTCGTCTGTGCGGGTCTGAATTTTGAAGGATTCGCACATTTTGAAGAAAAACCAGTACCTGAAAAAACAAATATCACACCTTACGACTTCATTTACTGGGTAGTCTCCAACTACGATACAATTGATGAAGTTAAGAGTGCTCTTTCTAACATAGATTTAGTAGATGTGCCCTTAAATGACCAGACACCAGTACCCACACTCCACTGGATGATAACTGATAAAACTGGTTCGTCAATTGTAGTTGAAAAAACTAAAGAACAACTCGCAGTCTATGATAACCCTGTGGGAGTAATGACCAATCAACCCACCTTTGACTGGCATTTGATGAATCTAAACAGATACATATCTATTAATCCCAATCAACCTGAACCAGTCAAGTGGAATGACCAGTTGTTGCAGATTCATGGTGTTGGAGCTGGTACTCTGGGACTACCAGGAGACTCGCATAGCGTTGCAAGATTTGTAAGAATTGCCTATGCCCGATCTCATATGCCAGTTCTGGAGGATGATATCAGTGCTGTGACCCAATGTATGCACATGCTTGACTATGTAAAAATGGTAAAAGCAGGGGTTTTAACAGAGGGAATGGCAGAAAAAACAACCTATTCTGCTTGTATGGATCAACAAAACGGCATCTATTATTACAAAAATTATGAAAATAGCCGAATAAATGCGGTTAATATGCATAAAGAAGACCTGGATGGTGATGAAGTAATCAAATGCCCTTATCTAAAAACACAGGATATAAATTATCAAAATTAAGACGCTTTGTTAAGGGAATTATATTCCCTTCTTTTTTTTTAAAAGTAGATTTTATTAAAAAAATGCTGAAAAAATAACCTATAAAAAATCTTACCCTTCAATTCTTTTATTTCTTTTTTCATCTGCGAACTGTATCACATAACTTACTGTTCTGTCTTTGTAGTTCATGGAACTCGTTTTGTGAATATTTTCTTGCTGTGGAGTCTTGATAGGTATTCTATATACATTAGGTAATCTTTTTTTAACTCTTCTGGGTCGGCTAGGAAGTACATTGTACTGAATCCGGTCCTGTAAAATTATTCACATTGATGCAAATATGAATAGAAAGTAATAAATAGTACTTTTTGCCCATTATTTTTGGGTATTTTTAATGAGATTTCATCCAGTTATATCAATAATAATATCGATTATAATCGTTAGTTTATTTACATGGAATCTACCGGGTACATCCTTAATAAACAGTTTAATACTAATTGTGCCCTTTGCTATTTTAGGCGGATTTATAGCTACGTTCTTATCGAAAAATAATAAAACAGTATACGGATCATTTTTTGGAATGGTATGGTCTTTACCCTATGTACTCTATGGAACAGTAACCAGACAAAACACTTACTTTTTATTTGTAATTTCTTTCCTGATATTCGGATATGTTGGAGGATATATTGCAAGCTTATTAAGAGTCCGTTTAGATAATAAAGAGACTAAAAATCTATGAATACCATTTGTTTTCTTTTTTCAAGATTTAACTGACATATCCTGCAAGGGCTCATCAGTATCATTATTTTTTTTCTGAATATTTCACTTAAGTCTGATATTTTCAAATTTCAGGCGGAGTTAAGCCTGTTATTTCAGAGTAAATATTCAGATCAGGGCAACTAATTGAGTATTTATATTATAAAGTTTAATATTATTTAGCTACTAACTTGAGATGATTAAATGGTTTCCAATGACGAAATTACTATGAGGCTGCGGAATAAGAGAGAGGGGAAGTCATTAAACGGCTATTTAGTATGTAATAATTGCGGGGGATATTATGAATTACAACAGGGTGAATCTTGGAAAGATTTTGATACAGAATGTGAATGTGGTGGTCAGTTAGTGCAAAGCGCTAATGATTCTTTGCTTCCAGAATCAAATTTATCAGAAGAAGAATATGAGCATAAACGGTATGGAACAGAAATATTAATAGCTTATGTTGCATTTTTATTTTGCGGGCCAGCATCGTTTATAATGGCCATTTATCTTATTACAAGGGACAATAAAAGGGCTAAATTGCATGGAAAAATATTGCTTCTCATTTTTATAATACCCATATTCATAATTGCTATTTCAGCACTTCTCATTTACAGAGCCTATTTCAGCCAACCCACTATTAATCCAGCTACAGACGTATCCAGTGTTCGAAGTATGCACATGGTTGCTACCTGCTTTTTAAATTTATAAAACATATTTAAAAGGATCAAATTACAGTAAAATCCCTAATAACAGACAATAAACCCTGCGTTATACCTAAATTGAGATATACAGCTATTTTAATTAAAAAATTATAATTGAAAATTAAAAAAAAATGTTTATATGTTCATTTCACTAATTAGTCACATAATAGGGAGGAGTATTAAATGAAGTACTTGATTTGTGAGAACCGTGAAAATTATTCAATACTTCATCGGGCGATTGCAGGATGATTATAACATTATCATTCAATTAACTGGAAATCAGGGTCAAATTGGCAGAGGGGAGTTTCATACATGAAAATTGGGGAAATTGTTAAGGATTCTATTAGATATCCTTTTTCAAATTGGATATCCTTTTTGATTTTAGGAGTTTTCTTAGTTTTTAGTAGTGTAAATAGTATCAATAGTGCATCAGGCATAGGTCTAGCACTATCAACAAGATGGGCGCTTATTGGACTGATATTTGGATTAATAATTTGTGGCTATCAATTTAGAATTCTGAAATCATCATTAATTGGTATTGATGAACTTCCTAAATTTAATAATTGGTATGACCTGATTATAAATGGTATTAAAGTTATTATAGTTTGTATTGTGTATTTCATTCCTTACTTTTTTATTTTATTCTTAGGAGTAGTATTTTTTGTATTATCTGCCGGAAGTCCGGAAACGACAAATGTTAGTTCTTTCTTTGGTATTTTATTAATTATTGTAATTTTATACATTGCCATCATTTTTCCGCTATTGTTAATGTCTTTAGTAAATATGGCTTTTTACGACGGTGATCTGGGAGCTCCATTTAGATTCGGTGAAATAATAAAAAAAATCTCCAATATTGGATGGGATAGTTTCATAGTATGGTATGTTGTTACTGTAGTTGCTTCTTTAATTTTAGTTGTTTCAGGGGCTTTAATTGAGTTTCTTTTCCTTTTGATCCAATTAAAAGTCATTGGAGTTTTATTAGTGTATTTATTTGCAATTCCATTCCTAAGCATCTACCTTTTTAGATCAACTGCATTATTTTATCTATCTGATGATCCTGGGTTTTTAGAATGCGAAAACTGCGGAGGATATTACCAATTACAAGTTGGTGAATCCCCTGAAGATTTCGAAAAGTGCCAGTGCGGGGGTGCTTTAAAACATACCACAAACATGCAATTAGATACGCGAACAGAGGGCTCAAACTTTGATGTACGCAGTTTCATAAAAAGAAAAAAGACTTTTATCCTGGTTGGAGTACTGGCTCTTATTATCATAGCAATACCAGTTATATTGCTCCAGAACACACCAAATACTTTTGTAACCACCGAAAAAACTTTAATAGGGTCTTATGATGCAAGTCAATTGGATTCACCACGCACATTAGGTACATTTGTTGCTATACCACCCGGAACAACAAAGGCTACAATAGAATACAATTTATCATGGACTCCTGCTTTTGCAGGTGTTAACGGTATGATAATAATGGGTTATAACACCAATACAACTTCTCATTGGGGTGCCCCGGATAATAGAAATATAATTTATAATGAAGGCGTTACCTTCTCGGACGATGATCATAACGATAAAAATGGAACTATAGCCATAGATAATTCCGCCATCAAGAGCATTGTAATTTCAGGAAATGGAGTTAAAGGTACAGTCAATGTTTATGCTTATAAAACAAAACTGGCAATTTAAGTTTTAGAGTGTTAAATGACTTTCAGTTATTTCAGTCAAAATATATTACAATTTTCCAAATCAAAAATAGCCCTGAACGTGAATCAGCTTAAAAAGAAGGTGATAAAATCTTTAATAAAAAATATATTTTAATTTTAGTTATTATAATTTTAGTAATAATTGGGGTAGTTTTATCAGTTTATGCATTTAAAAACCCCATAAATAACACCACTCTCCAAAATGAATCCCTGAATCAAAATGTTTCAAATTCTAGTAGTAATCTCACCAATAACAGTGCTACATCTGACACTTCAAGTTCTAATGATAATCAAGTGAATTCTGCCACAGATTCATCTACTAGTTATGAGAAGGATTCTGAAGGATCTAACGACGACAGTGCTTCTGTCAGCACGGAAACTTCAACTATGACCGAAGATGAAAAATATGCGGAATATATAAAAAAAAGAGATGAAGAACTAAAAAAAATCGATGGTGTAGTTGATGAGTACCTTAAGCAACATCCCCATTGAAATAAAGTTTATTATATAAAAATAAGTTATTTGGTGCGGTATAAATGAAGGTTTCAAAAAAGTACATTGGGATAATACTATGCTTATTGATTCTTGTTATTTTAACTTCTGGATGTTTAACATATTCTAGTTCACTTAATTCAGACGATCAAGCCGGTGTCAATAGTACAGGTGGTTCATTTGAAAATCAGTGGGTTAAATTTAATTATCCTTCCAATTTAACAATAACAGATTATTCTACTGATAAACACATTAAAATCAATGTTTACAATGGAAGTGAATATATCGGTGGTTTATATAATGAAATCGTTAAAATTGATAATATTGTTCCATTGTCAGAATCCTATAACTCTACAATAGCGGGAAGAAAAACATTAAGAGATTACGACTTTAAAACCCTACCTAGTGGAGAAAATCAAGTAAGACCGAGCGCAGCCATATATCTAACAGAAAACGCTACATTGAATGTAATTTTCGATCCTTCAAGTAAAACATCCTTCAATCAAGTCTCAGAGACACTAGTTATTAAAAAGGACAATGTAACAGATGATAATATGTTAATCCAAAAAATCATTGGAATCTTTTTTTCATAAGTGATCAATCTTTCTATGAAATGGGTTAAACTGTTTGATTAGGCAAAAACATTACAAAACTTCTTTTTCATGAACTTATGATTATATAAAGATTTTGAGTATTACGACGTGTTTTTTAGTTTTCCCTGGGAAAAATATTTCCTTTAACTCCTTCATCTCCTAAACCCATATTTGTATTTCCCAACATCCAAGGAAAAATTAACCGTGAGACTTTTCACATTTTAGTAATCAAATATACCTCAAGTAACTTTTTCTCAAGTCATCAGGGTCAGCTAGGAAGTATGCCTCACGGACCCTATCCTTTAACTTGTGGCCCATCATATGCTCCCGGATTTCCAATGGCATCCCTGCATTAATTAGCGGGGTGTTGAAAAACTTCCGCATCATGTGGCTGGTGGCCTTGTAGAACCCACCTAATCAGGCACAACCAAGAAAACGGTTCAATTCAGGGTAGTAATGCTGAATTGCCACACAGCATCAATCATATTATAAACAGGATAGATCATAATCTATTATGCAACAAGAAATAATAATAAAAAATTAACACATAACAAGGAGCATAATCATGGAATTAGCTTCTAAACTTTACAATGAAAGATTTATTAAAATATTAGGTTTACTTTTACTATTTATTGGCTTAGTAGGTCTTTTTTACGGGCCAATGGAAATTTATTGCTTCTATATGTTTTCTGAAGGAGGAAAGTTTTATTATGAGGGATTCCAAATTGGTTCATTGTTTTTTGCTTATTTGGTAATTCAAAATTCAGCTTATTATATAATAGCTTTTTTATTAATACCCATTGGTCTGGGACTTTTTAAATTAAAAAATTGGGGATTGAAACTTTCATTAAATTTATTGTATATTTGGATAATTCTTGGAATTAGTATATTGAGTGGCTTTATCTTATCAATACCACAATTGATTCAAAAACTGAACTTATCAACCATCGTTTTAATTACATTACTTCTGGTATTAACTGGAATTGCGATTCCTTTTATTTTAATAAAAATATTTAATAGTAGAAGTTTTCAACTGGTATTTAAACCTAAAAATTCGAATTGGATAGATGCAGTCCCTCAGATAATACTTTTAATTTGTAGTTTGAACGTTCTTTTTATTTTATTATTACATTCCTGGGCCCTATTTCAGTTTATTTTCCCATTTTTTGGTAAAATTATTCTCCATAGAGAAGCAGTTCTTTATTTGACCAGTGCAATATTTATTTTAGCTATTCTAACCTACGGTATTTGGATAAAACATATTTTGGCTTTTTGGGGACTTCTAATTTATTACACAGTAATGTTAATCAGTATAATACTTACTTTTAGCCAATACACTCTTCCAGATATAATAAATATCTTTAAATTATCATCTTATGAACAAACTCAAATTAT
Source organism: uncultured Methanobacterium sp. (assembly GCF_963666025.1). NCBI lineage: Archaea > Methanobacteriati > Methanobacteriota > Methanobacteria > Methanobacteriales > Methanobacteriaceae > Methanobacterium > uncultured Methanobacterium sp. The sequence continues at coordinate 559,908 of NZ_OY762552.1, forward strand.
TCCGGTGATAAATATATTCTTGAATGTGAATTTAGCAGCTATTTTAGTTACATTTCTTTTCATAGTATTAGTTTTATGCATATATTTCCGTAAAAAATTGATAATAGAAACATGAAAAAAAGTTTAATATCACTCGATTTCTTAGATTTTTTTTTAATTTTTTAAATATTTTTTTATATTTTTAAATTACGATTTTCCAAACGCCTATTGGCAAATGCAATTGCTTCTTCAAAGGCATCCCTGTGAAGTCCGGATGCCATTTCTTTTTTACATTCCTCATCAGAAAAAAGCCGCATCTTTGCTGCTCTGCATGGATAATGTTGTAATTTCAGTCCCGCTTCTGTTGGAAGTTCTTCAGGGTCTAATTTTTTACCCAGATAATTCTCTTTTATGTAATCAGCTACAAAAGAGGTTGATCCGCAGGGAGAGGATCTTAAAACCACAATGTCATTAAGTTTATTTCCATCTAATTTCAGAACAACTGAAGGCTTCCCTATATCTGATACAAACTTATCGAAGATAGGATCTCCATTTTTTTCAAGTTCACACATTATATAAGGACAAACGACATTTTCATGTGTTTCTAACTGGTTTTTGAAGCCGTCACCCCTCCATGCTGCAACTATTATCCAATCAACCTTATCTGCAAATCTTTCAACCAGTTCTAACGTTAGATCTGGATGTGTAGTGTAAGTTATGAGTATATTAGCATCTTCAATCTGTTTGACATTTTCTTCTGCTATTTCAATGTCATCCATAAACATGGAAGTAGGTTGTTCAAGCTCTATAAAGACTGTGTCAAATTCTTTTTTTATAGTATCGTAGGCCCGATCGCCATATGGTCCGTCAGTGGCTATTGCAACTTTAATCATTCACTCACCTATCAAAAACGTTACTTTGATCCATCCCCTAATTTCATCTCTAATTTTTCTGAAAGCATCAGTTTTCTCATGGTCAGTTCCATCTACAGCTGAAGGGTCTTCAAATGATTTATGGATATAGGTTTTTCCTCCAGGGAAAAATGGACATAATTCACCTTCCCCACCACATACAGTAATCACATAGTCGAATTCCAATCCCTCAAATTCTTTGAGACTTTTGGAACGATTATTTGATATATCAATACCCACCTCTTCTAAGACTCGCACCGCATATGGATTTACACTGCTAGGATTACTCCCTGCACTGTAAACATCATAATATGTTCCATACAATGATTTTAGAAGTCCTTCACTCATTTGGGATCGTGCGGAGTTGTGGTTGCAAATGAATAGAACCTTTTTTTTAAATTTTGGTACTGTCACCTTCATTAACAATAGATAAAACATCCATATATTTAAATATATCATATTATAAAGAAAATTTCATGAAATCATGTGAAATTGGTGAGGGAGAAAAGCCCAACAAAGACCAGATTAAAAGGCTGAAAAAGATAACATCTAAAATCCCTGCTGATGATCGATTATACGAAGATGCAAATACCATAAAGGCCCTTGCAGATCCAACCCGATTAAAAATAATCCACTTATTAAAACATGGCGAATTATGTGTTTGTGAAATCATCACCGCAATGGAAAAACCACAACCAACTATATCACACCATCTAAACATCTTAAAAAGAGCAGGATTCTTGAAATGGCGTAAGGAAGGAGTTTGGGTACATTATAGTCTTTCCAATCCCAAAATTATGGACATTTTAGATGAGCTGATATAATAGCTAATTTGATGGAGATATAAATGAAAGACGATGTTACTGGTCAAGTTACTGATCAAATATGTGATACTCCCAAATTGGGATTTTTGGATAGATTTTTAACTCTTTGGATTTTTCTTGCAATGGTCCTTGGAATTTCTCTGGGTGTCTTCTTACCTGCTTTTAAGGGCATAGTGAACCAATTTCAGGTTGGAACCACCAGCATACCCATTGCAATTGGTCTCATACTCATGATGTACCCTCCACTGGCCAGGGTTCGTTACGAAGAGTTACCCCATGTATTCCGTGACTGGAAAGTTCTAGGATTAGCTATGTTCCAGAACTGGATAGTAGCCCCTTTATTGATGTTTGCACTGGCCATAATATTTTTATCGGCCTATCCCGAGTACATGGTGGGATTGATTCTAATTGGAATAGCCCCCTGCATAGCCATGGTCCTGGTCTGGAACCAACTAGCAAAAGGGAATAATGAATACGCTGCCAGTTTGGTGGCTCTAAACAGCATATTTCAAGTCCTTTTCTACAGTGTATACGCCTGGTTTTTCATCACCGTAGTACCACCATTATTAGGAATTCAGGGAACTGCGGTTGATGTTAATATCCTGCAGATAGCCCAAAGCGTTTTCATTTACCTGGGTATACCATTCATTGCCGGTTTTTTTACCCGGTTCTTCCTGGTTAGAATCAAGGGAAAAGAATGGTACCATGAAAAATTCATACCAAAAATAAGCCCCATAACTTTGATAGCCCTTCTATTTACCATTGTGGTGATGTTCAGCTTAAAAGGAGATTACATTGTCCAGATACCTTTAGATGTAGTCATCATAGCTATACCTCTAGTGGTATATTTTGTGGTAATGTTTTTTATCACATTTTTCCTGGGATACAAATTGGGTGCTGATTATACCCGGACCACAGCCATATCTTTTACAGCAGCCAGTAACAACTTTGAACTGGCAATAGCAGTTGCAATAGCAGTCTTTGGAATTGGATCAGGAGTGGCATTCGCCACAGTAATAGGGCCCCTGATAGAGGTTCCCGTCTTAATAAGTCTGGTAAATGTCGCTTTAATCTTCCAAAAACGCTATTTTAAGGAATCATAGACAAACCACTCGATAATTGATATCCTATCAAAAACTACCTGCATTAAAAAAAACATTAATTAATCTTATTCACAGTGATAAAGATGCATATAGGATTCATATTAACAAAAAGTCCATCAGAACAGGGATTTAAGACATTTATTGATTACTCAAAATTATATATCAATAATGATCAGATCTCCATTTATCTTGTTGGAAACGGAGTCTATTGTGCCAGGAAAAATTATATTAATCCCGATATAGAAGTGCTTTTTGAAAGTTCAAAAGTTTATGTGTCCATCAATGACCTTAAAGCAAGAGGAATTGGAGAGGAACCTGTGAAAAAGAGTCTGATCATGTTTTCTCAATACGACAATATGATAATTGATGTCATGGAGAATTTAAATCAAGTAGTAGCCTTTTAACAGGAGTCAGATGATGAAAATGGCAACAACCCTAAATGAAAAATCATCCCATGGAAAAATGATGATTATTGTCTTATCAGATGGCCCTTACATTTCACAATATGCAGATATTGGATATAACATGGCAAAAACTGCCATAAAGTTAGGATACGGAGTGAAAATATTCTTATACATGGATGGTGTGTACATACCCCACAGGGATCAAAATCCACGTGATTTGCCAAATATCTCTCGGATTTTCGAAGAATTAATTGAGAAAGGCTGTGAAATTAAAGCATGTATAAGATGTGCAGCTGCAAGAGGATACGTGGATGAATCACATTATTTAGAAGGTGTTGAAATAACCAGTGTCTATGATCTTGCAGACTGGATGAGTGGAAATAGTAAAGTTATAATGTTGGGCAGTTAAAAATGTCATCATTAATTATCATTGATAAAGCCCCTTACGGGCATGAAAATGCTTTAAGTGGAATTTATATTGCAATAGCAAGTTTAGATAAAGGAATTAACTCTGATGTTCTTTTAATGGGAGATGGTGTTTACGCCGCCCAAAAAAATCAATCGGCAGAAAAAACAATTGGATATCCATCAGTAAGCGAATTATTGTATTCCATATTCCCAAACGGAACATTATTTGTACATTTGGACTCTTTAATTAGTAGAGGAATTAAATATGAGGATTTGATAGAAATAGCAGAACTTATTGATGGTAAAACTCTTTACGAGCTTTCAAAATCAAAAAAACATATCATAAAAATTTAGAGGAGTAATTAAAATGGAAATGAAAGAACTGAAATATGATATTTTCGAAGATGGTCCGCTTGTAAGTAGTGTTTCCATAACCAAAATAATGCCCTGTATGGCAGAAGAGGGAAGGGTTAAATTAGCAATGCAACTTGATTCCAAATTAGATCAGGTAATGCCCACATTTGCAAGTAAATTCCCACCAGGAAAAGTAAATTATATCCCACACAAAAAAATCCTGACACTAAATACACATGAAAGGGTTATAACATTTTTCCCGTCTGGAAGGATCATGATGATGAATACCAGGGACCCTGAAGAAGGAATTAAAATAATAACAGAGTTCATGGAAAAAATAAACCAATGTTACCTGGAAATTGAGAGTGGAGATGGTGGCGAGGATCTATCTGAAAAACTGTCAAAGATAGGTCCATTAAACATTTATAACTGCCTGCCTCAAACCAACTGTGAAGAATGTGGAACAGCTACCTGCATGGCATTTTCAATGAAACTTCTATCTGGAGACAGCACCCTTAATGAGTGCAAACCGCTCCTAAAGGCTGAAAACCAGGAAAAAGTGAATTCATTGAAGGAACTCTTAGGAGATCAGCTAATGAAAACCATGGGATGGGCAGGAAATTAATAAAGGGTTTAAAATTTATTTTTTTTTGAATAATTCATATGGCCTCCATCATAATTAACATAATCCTTAAAAAAAGAGAGTTGCAGCATGCTAAACAAAGTGAAAAGTTTGAATTTTCAGGGTCAGACCACCAAAAACGAGCTTTTATGCGTACTTAAGGAAGATGCCCGGAAATTTAATCTTCAAGATATTGTACGTTGCAGTCTTCAAATTCAACAGGAAGCCCAGTGCATACATACCAGTTACAAAGAGGAATATATAAAAGCCGAAACCGGATTTCTAATTCGTATCCAAGAGGTTAAAGATGATATTTTTCATTACACTGGCCAGGTGGATGTGGAGGAACTGAATACTGCTATTGGCATTCTTGAAGAACAGGAAAAAATGGCAGAAGACATGATAGACATAGACCCAGTAGCCCTGGGAATATATTCAATCATATCATTATACACTACTTTCATCAAGGATGAACCCATCCATCAGGTGGGAACACTATTCCCGGGTGGTTTCACGGTTAAAAAAGAGGGAGATAAGTACACTTGCCCGGTGAAAGATAACAACGATAACAATCCTCTGGCATTGTGCCCATTTTGCATTGCAGAACAGGATGCAGAAGTTTGATGCCATTTAAAGTGTTTTAGTGCATTTTGTGCTATTTTCTATTATTTGAATATTATGACATAATTCAAATAAGTTTATTTGATAATTTACAAAGAAAAATTAGGCGTTTGAAAAAAGACGAAACAGATGATAACGTTCTAATGAAGTATATCTGGCTTAAAAAACTAATAAAATGGAATGTAGATCCAGATGGTTCTAAACTTAAATTTGAATATGTATTGAAGTAGATTTGGTTTAATTTATCAATCTTCTCAATCAAAAAAAATACCCTCTAAACCTCTCCCTTCAACTCTTTTAACTCCTTCTTCATCTCCGCAACTATATCACATGACATACTGTTCTGTCTTTGTAGTTCACGGAACTCATCTTGTGAATATTTTCCTGCCGTGGAGTCTTTGACTGATAGGTATTCTATATACCTTAGGTAAACCTTTTTGAACTCTTCAGGATAGTTAGGAAGTATGTCTTCACAATCTGTCTTTAATTTTATGGATCAATCATTTATTTCCTGATTTCTTTTTGTGTTTCCTGATTTTTCTAGTGATTCTGCTTAATTAGTTGAATGTTAAAAATTGAATGTTGAAAAACTTCTTTATCATAGGGTTGGGGGCTTTATAAAACCATTTTCACCTAGTTTCGGTTTGGATAGTGATTCAATTCCCTAGGATCGCCGGTTACCATGTAAATTTTTAGTAAGTCAGAAATTAATAGTAATATTTAAAGAGGGCTATCACTAACATATGGATTAGAATAAGGTGTTATTGAGGAGGAAAGGATTTTTTTTAAAAAAAATCGATATTTTCCTTCTAATTAGGTTAGAAATAGTTTTTAAATGAGTATTTGATGGATAGATTTGGTGTTTTATCTTTCACATACTTAAATAGAATTAGGAGCGTGCCACATGAAAAAAGCTTACAAAAACGGTTTAATAGGATATGTCCTGGTTATGATCTGCAGTACACTAGCCCCAATAATATTCCATAATGAACAACTCCAAGCACTAATAATATTCCCCATAATCCTAATTTTAGTCTATTGGACTAAAATGAATGGTAAAGATCTGGGTTTGAAGTTTGGAAGTCTAAGAGATTATGTGTGGGCTATTCTGTATCCTCTGAGCATTTGTCTAGTGATTATTGTTATTGCCATGTTAACTGGGAACATGGGTGAATTTAAGTACACTAATGAAACATTAGGAAAAATCGCTTATCTCTTTTTATACACACTCATACTGGCATTTGCTACTGAAGAAGGCTTCTTCAGAGGGTGGCTCTTTGGAATACTGGAACGGGACAGAATTAATCCTAAATTAGTTCTACTGTTAACTGCTTTAGCATTTGCCTCCTGGCATTTACCACTCTTCTTCCTTAATCCATCATTCACCTGGAGTATGCTCCCCATTTACATTACTGGTGGAATTATTGGAGGGGTGACCTTTGGACTCTTACGATACATTTCCGGTTCTATCATTGTGTCATCATTCTCTCATGCCCTCTGGAATACCATAGTTTATATTCTATTTGGCTTCGGTAGTACCATTGGTATTTTAGGGATTAAAATGACCAACATTTTTAGTCCAGAAAGTGGATTGTTAGGATTGGCCTTTGGTTTAGTGTTCATGGCCATTTTATGGTTCTGGACTTCCAAAAAAATAGGTTTCAAATATCCAAACACCCAGTAGATTTAAACATAAATCCCTATTCTTTCTTTTTTTAAACTCGATTTAAATTCCCCAAAGCTGGAGACATATTTAATAAAAAATTGAGCTGTTCCATTTATCAATATCTAATTTCAAAATGTATAACCCCTTCAACTGAACCATAAACCCGGTGCAGTAGTTTTTATAATTATCAATGAATTATAATAACTTCTGAAGTATTACACCCCCGCAATCATACTAATGCATGTAAATTGAATATTGATTATTATCGAGAGCAAATAAAAAAAATAATTTTAGACCGTCTAAAAACCAAACTATGAATGATTAAATAAACCCGAAGGATAATTTAAATTACAAGAAAAATTATTTTAGACAGATTATCCCATCGTAAAATATATGTTGCCAAAAATAATTAGTTCCCTTGGATTAGTACTCCTTATTTTTAGTGTTGTGGTTGTATCAGGATGCCTCTCAAATGATCCACTGGATAATGTATATAAAACTGAATCTAATGGTTTAAAACATTTTGAAAGTGAAGGTATATCCTTTAATTCTTCGAATAATTGGTCTTTTTATAAAATGGAAAATGAAACATCAGGGGATTACTTGTTTTCCATAAGTAAAGGAACCGATGAAAATATGGACTTTATTCATTTCTACGCAGGTGCCTACAATCGTACTTTATCAGAATACATTAGTTCGGAAAAAAAGGAAATTCCACTCAGTAACTGGACCATAACATCCGAAAAAGAACTTACTGTAGATGGTCTTCCAGCATATCAAATTTCAGCACTTAACCAGGAGAATAATCCACTGATAAAAACATGGTTTGTGAAAAATGGAACCATTTACACGATTTATGCTGTTTCGAGTCCCGGTAAAAATCTTACCAGCATTGAAAAAGATCTTGAAATTGTAACCAGCACTTTCCATATAATGTGAACAGTACACTACTTATCTTTCTCAATCCAAATTTCACTATGATTCATGTCTTTGATACACATAAAGAATATAAAAAAATCTAATACTACGGTGATTAGATATATACATCATCCTACAACATAATATTACCTTAAATAGATGCCATGGTGATAAAAAATGGATAAAACCAACAAAAATGCTGAAACAGGAATGATAGCTCTAGCCACCCTCATTCTGGTAGCTGCAGTTGCAAACCTGAATTTATCAGTGGCTAACGTGGCACTTCCTTCCATAGGTTTTGCTTTTAACGCTTCACAGGTTCAGATTAATCTGGTGGCGGTAGGTTACTCCCTGGGTCTGGCTGCATCAGTTTTATGGTTCGGTGCATTGGGTGATCACCACGGTCGAAAGCTGATGCTAATTCTAGGTACCCTGCTGGCCATACCCTCATCATTGATTGCGGGTTTTGCTCCTTCTGTTGAGATCCTGATTGCGGCCCGTATCCTTGGTGGTTTAGCTGCAGGAATGGCTTATCCAACAACTTTAGCACTTATAGCTGCTTTGTGGTCCGGTACAAAAAGAACAAAATCCATTGCATTATGGTCAGCTATAGGCGCTGCTATTGCCGCTTTAGGACCTTTACTCTCCGGATACTTATTAACATTTGCTGATTGGGGTTCTGTATTTCTAATTACACTACCTCTCGCAGTAGTAGCACTGATCATGGCAATTAAGTTCATTCCCGATCACATCAACGAGACAAAAGCCCATGTTGATAATGTTGGCGGATTACTGTCCCTCATTGTTCTGGGAACATTGATTCTAGCCATTAACTTCGCCCCAGTACCTAACTCCGGAAGTCTGATACTTAGTTTCTTAATCATCGCCGCGGCTTCAGGAATCTTATTTATAAAACGCCAGCGCAGTGTAGAAAATCCCCTTTATGATCTTAAAGTCGCTCGGCGCAGCATCTTCTGGGTAGCAGCATGCGCGGGGATAATAGTTTTTGGGGCTTTAATGGGTGCCATGTACATCGGTCAGCAGTTTTTACAAAACGTTCTGGGCTATTCCACTCTGGATTCTGGACTTGCGATTTTACCGGCAGCATTGCTCATGATCATAGTAGCACCACAATCTGCCAAGCTGGTTGAGTCCCATGGATCCCGATTTACACTCCTTGCAGGTTACGTGTTCTGCTTACTGGGATTTTTGACCATGCTAATTTTATGGCAGGATCACATCCCCTACTGGAAAGTGGGATTGGCTTACGCTTTTGTGGGAATTGGGGTGGGATTGGCCGGAACTCCAGCTTCCCATTCCCTCACTGGTTCTGTTCCGGTGAAAAGGGTTGGTATGGCTTCGGGAACCGCAGACTTGCAGCGTGATTTTGGTGGTGCAATAATGACTTCCATATTTGGAGCGCTACTTACAGCCGGTTATGCCCGATCAATTGCCTCACAAATTAACAATTTACCCTCCTCTGCCCAACAGCAAATAACCACCAGCATAGAAGTAACACTTCAAAAATCATTCTCCAGTGCTGCGACCCTTGCACAACAGAATCCACAATATTCCAATCAGATCATCACCGCTGCAAAATATTCATTTTTAGCAGGAGATCACTGGGCCTACTTTGCAGGGATGGTTGCTATCCTAATTGGAGCGGCCATAGTATTCTTCAAGTTTCCAAAAAAAGAGGAAGAGGAAAAATTACTCACCCAGTACCAGGAAACTGACAGTGAAAACTAAAATAAACATAACTCTATCAAATTACATTCTTTCCATAACTCTAATCCAATTATTACATTCTTTCTTTGTATTCCAATTCTTTAAAAGTAATCCTAAATTCAGTTCCATTACAGTTATCCACCCGGATATTCCCATCTAATTGTTCAATTAAACTTTTAACTAGCTGAAGACCGAGTGTTTTTGGGGTTTGAATATCAATATTTTCAGGCAAGCCAGTTCCATCATCTGCAACTATAAGCTCCATTTGTTCAGGGAGGGATTTTAGTTTGATGGATATAGTTCCTTCCCCTTGGGGAAATGCGTGTTTAACACTGTTGGTCACCAGCTCATTGATGATAAGTCCCAGTGGTATGGCAGTGTCAATACTTAAATTAACATCCTCAATATCTATTTCTGATCTAATATTTCCGGTGGTGATCTCATAGGAATAGAAGATACCAGAAATGAGTCTCTCCAGATACTCTTTGAAGTTGATGTTGGAGAAATTGGATGATTGATATAATTTCTCGTGGATCATGGCCATGCTCTTCACCCGGCCCTGACTATCCTTCAAAACACCTATAGTCTCATCTGAATCTTCATACTGTATCTGCAGATTCAACAAACTGGAGAGAATTTGCATATTATTCTTAACCCGATGATGGATTTCCCGAAGCAGTACTTCTTTTTCTTCTAAAGATTTTTTTATTTTTTCTTCTGCCTTTTTACGAGAGGTGATATCTTCAAATACCGTTGCAAATGTTCCCTTTGATGGTGAAAATACAGATATATTAAAATATTTATCCAATGGTTCAAAGTAGGTTTCAAAATGAGCTGGATTTCCTGTTTCAGCCACTTCTGAGTAAACTTCAACATAAGGTGCTTTTCCAGCCCCATATATCTTGGATGCTTTTTTCCCCAGAATTTCTATCCTTTTGATTCCTAAGATTTCTTCATAGGCCTTGTTAACATCTACTATTTCATAATCTACCGGAATATTTGCATCATCATAAATTATTTCATGAACAGCTAATCCTTCGTTCATAGAAGAATAAAGTTTCCTGTATCGTTTTTCACTATTAATAAGACACTGCTCTGTCTCTTTTCTTTCAGTGATATCTCGAACAGTGGTAAGGATAACTTCATCCCCTCCGATTTCAATTAATTCTGAATTTAGGAGGGCATGATAAATCTTTCCGCCTTTCCTTTTAAGTGTAGCTTCATAATCTCGGACCTTACCGGATTCTTGTAATTCTAATAGCTGTTCATAGTCTCCAGGTATGGCAAAAGAAATTTTGACATAGGTATTTTTCAATTCTTCGGGAGTATAACCAGTTATATCCTGCATAGCTTTATTAATGTCAATAACTTTACCATCTAAATCAGTAATACCAATTCCCACCGGAACGCTGCTAAATAAATGACTATATTTTTGTTCACTCTCTGAAAGGGCTTTTTCTGACTTTTTACGTTCAGTTATGTCCCTTATAATCGATGTGAAGTATATTTTTTTCTCTGCTTCCCATTTAGTCAGGGACATTTCAAAGGGAAATTCATGTCCCATCTTATTAAGTCCAATTGTTTCCAGGGTTCGTCCTGCTAGGCGGTGCTCTCCAGTTGACTGGTATTTTTTAATACCATTCATAAAACTTTCCCGGTATCTTTCAGGCATTAGTACGGTGAGTTCCCTGTTTTTTAATTCATCTTCAGAATAACCGAACATTTCAAGCAGGCTTTTGTTGAAATATAAAATTTTACCACTGACATCAGTGGTTAATATGCCATCTACGTTGTATTCAGCCAAAGCACGGAAACGTAGAACGTTTTTTTCCAATTTATTTTGGATCTTTTTAAGATCTGTAATATCTGTGGCCGATGCTAACCACTTTTCACTACCGGAAAGAGCAGTAACTGTGATATACGCCACCCTTTTTTCTCCATTTTTTTTAATGAAAACTGTTTCATATTCCTGAGGTGCCAAGTCCGGATCTTTTACCCGCTGCTGGTGGTACTCCATCATCTTTTTCAGGTAGTCCGGATGGGTAATTTCCATCCATTTCATTTTACCCTCCACATCTTCACGGGAATAACCACTGAGTCGTTCCCATTCCGAGTTAAACATGATGATTGTGCCATCGTTTTTGAAAGTCAAAAGAGCAATTCCACTGTTTTCAAATATATTCCTGTAACTCCTTTCACTCTCTTTCAATGCTTCTTCTGCCCGCTTACGGTCAGTTATGTCCCTTGCAATACCCTGGATTAGATCTTTTCCCCCTGGAAAACTGAGTAAAGAACTCTTGGTTTCCACATAGATGTGACTACCATCTTTCTTTTGTAACCTGTACTCTGAGACTTCTTTCTGATAACCACCATTTTTGATCTGGTTGATGATCTTGAATGCTCTGGGAATTTGTTGAGGAGATAACAGGGAAGCAAAACTCAAGTTTTCCAGTTCATCTTTCTTATAACCCAGCATGGAAATAGCAACAGGGTTGGCATCAATAAAATTCCCCTGGAAATCATGGATGTAGATTGCATCAATGGATTTATCGAAGATTGATTTATACCGTTCCTCACTTTCACGTAAGGCCTGTTCAGCCTGCTTCCGTTGGGTGATGTCCAGAAGAGATGATACGCTCTTTTTAGTACCGGGTATCACATCAACATCTAATTGGATGTTTTTAATATTGCCCTGCTTATCAATGAACCTGAAATCATAAAAGATCGGTGCAGAAGCAGGATCATTTCTGCGAAGACTATGATATTCTTCCATTTTTTCAAGATCATCCTTCACCACAAAATCAGTCCAGCTTTTTTTACCCTCTAATTCTTCCCGGGTGTAACCACTGAGCTTTTCAAATTTTGCATTGGCCAGTGAAATGGTTGTATCTTCCTCGAGGATAACTGTTGCAGTCCCAGTGTGCTCAAAAATTGTCCGGTAATATGCTTCTGACTCTTTAAATTCGTTTTCCATCTGATTCTTGTAAATTGCCAGCTCAATAGCATACTTGAGCCCATTAACATCATAAGGTTTGATTATGTACCCATATGGTTCGGTGAGTTTGGCTTTTTCAATTGTATTTTCTTCAGAATGAGCAGTTAAATAAATGAGAGGTATGTTTAAGTCCTTAATCAGAGATGCCGCTTCAACACCATCAATATCACCTTTTAGAATTATATCCATCAAAATAAGATCGGGCATGATTTCTAAAGCTTTCTCTACAGCTTCTTCACCACTGGTAGCGATATAAGGAACTTCATAACCAAAGGATTCCAGAGTACGCCTAATATCCATGGCTTCTATGCTTTCATCTTCTACCAGAAGAATTTTCTTATCCACCATTGGAATGACCCATATATAATATATTATTGATCCTATTTGTGTGTATTGAAACCACAAAGTACTCTTAAAACAGTACTCTTAAATTAAATAACACCTTCTTTTGCCAACACACATCATCCATTGGCAGAACTAGTTTGTCTAACAATGTACTGCTGTAAAGTAAGATATTTTATTAGTAAATTTTATTAAGATCAACGCCATACACGAAAATAGCATTGCATTTAATAAATTAGGCGATTTAGTGTGCTAAGATGATTTCTAGGGACTTGAAAATGAAAAAATGGATCACAAACAGTGGTTGCACAGTTTACCAGGTCAATGAAGGCAGATCCAATAGTTATCTGGTTTTGGATGATGATGTCTCCATTTTAATAGACACCGGACTGGAAAACTCAAAAACAAAGCTCATTAAAAACCTGGACCACCTTTTAGGTGAAAGGAACTTACCATATCTAGTTTTAACCCACACCCATTTTGATCACGTTGGAAATGCAGCCATAATAAAAGAGGAGTATAAAGCCAGAATAATAGTTCAAGAAAGCGAAGCAAATAACCTAAAACGCGGAAAAACGCCAATTCCACAGGGAACTAATCCCCTTACTCGTCTTCTGGTGAAAATTGGAAGGAAAATTAAGCAATTCAATGAGTACTCTGCAGTTAAACCGGATTATTTAGTAGGTGAAAAGCACCATCTAACTCCCAAGTGTTACCTGATTCATACTCCAGGCCATTCTAAAGGTTCAATGAGTTTAATAGTCGATGATGAAGTGGCTTTGGTTGGAGATGCCATGGTGGGAATATTCTGGTGGTCAGTTTTTCCTGCTTTTGCCGATGATGTGCCCTCCATGATCACAAGCTGGGAGAAGCTCCTGAAAACCGGCTGTGATACGTTTTTACCAGGCCATGGCACTCCAAACAGCAGGAAATTACTGGAAGAACAGTACCGGAAGTATAGGTAACTGTTGATAATAATAGGATATAATAGGATAACTCATTATCAAACCGGTTACAATATTATCAAAACAGTTACAATTTAGCAATGCTCAATAGTAATTTGTAAAAATCATCTGGAAGGTCCGCCATTGGCACGTGTGAAGATGGTAACTCAAAATAGACCCACCTTCCGCCTGCAGTATATATTTTGTCCTTTGCAAACTTAGAAATATCCACAAACTCGCTCTTTGTGCAGCGTATATAAATTTTTTTAAGCCCTGCAATTGTTTCTGGATTGTACTGCAGTTTTTCCACATACGGCGGATTTGGATCCGGCAGGACTGCAGAATCCTCCTGTGAATATGCCAGATTCAGGATATCAATCAGGGATTGTCCAGGATCAGGCAATGCCGAATCAAGATAAACTAAACTATGAATTCTCTCGGGCATCCTGTCTGCAACGCCAGTAATGACGAATCCACCATAGCTATGTCCCACCAGAATAATATCCTGCAGGTCGTTCTCAACAATCAGCCTGCATATCTCTTGGATATGATCAGTCAGGTTACTTGTGAATTCATCCCCTAGAGTTGGTGCAAAAACACGGTTCCCTGCTGCTTCAAGTGCAGTTACTGTTCCATCCCAGTACCTGGCACCCATATAACCATCATCTGTGGTAATATTCTGCCCAGATAGTTTATTCCAGGTCTTTGTTGACATGTTGCCACCGTGAACAAGAACATAAGTTTCCATTCAAATACCCCCTTGAATACTCCGATGATAAATTGACTCCAAGGTATACATTTAATACTTCTAAAGGTATATTATATCATTCTTTTTATAAAAAAATATTCTGTGGCCCAAGTAATCGAACTGAAAGATTTTCCATACTTAGAACTGTTGAAAAATGCTTAATAATATTCTGAAAATAATTACAATGAAAATGCTAAATGAAAAAGCTAAATGAAAAAGCTAAATGAAGATGTTTAAATCATTAATAACATTGATATAATACTAAATTATTCTCAAATTACAGGAGTTAAAATGGCGGATTGGAAAATTATAGGACTAAGTGGACTCATTAACGCAACCCTAACCATTATTCTAATTGTAATCTTCTTCCCTCTTTTCTTTTTAGGTCCATTAACCGGAGGATTTTTGGCCTCTTACTTTAGCCGAGGATACGAAGATTACGATAAAATGGATTTAAAGGATGGAACGGTTGTTGGAGTAATTTCAGGAATTATTGGTGGCCTTCTAATCACACTAATATTGATTATAGGCTTTGAAGCCATTAGCACCATTATAAATTTAATATCTCTCCAAATTGGAATAATGCCCGGGGCCAATTCTGTGGTGGCAGCGTACATTATCTGTCAGTTATCCATAATCATAAGCACAATTCTAGGGGCCCTAGGTGGATTAATTGGAATGAAGGCTAAAATGAAGGCTAAAAAGTGATTTTCACAAGATAGTAATTTACTATTTGGTTAAATCATACTATTTGGATTATTACAATTGAGAGGATAATATGCAAGTTGGCGGAGATGTATTCATTAACAGTGATGCTTTTCTATTTGTGATCTTTCTTATCCTGCTGCTTCAGCTTAGGGAACGGAAGGTTTCCATGGTTCGGCTGCTTATAATGCCAATTATAATGACTATCGCATCCTCACCATTCTTTTTTGCTGAAGCAAGCATGGGATGGTTTCCATTACTTATGGTAATCATTGGCTTGATAGTGGGCCTGATACTGGGAGTGTTTCTGGGCTCTTTAATGGAAGTAAAACTCCGAGAAGAAGATGGGAAAATTGTGATGAAAGGGTCAATTCTGGTGGTTATCATCTGGGGAATCATAATCACCCTCAAGGTCCTGGGCAAAAATTATCTCAACTCAAACCACATCCTGAGCCTGGATCTTTTAACCTCAATATTCCTGGCCATTACCCTTGGAACCATGATCAGCCGCCGCATAATCATATACCGGCAATATCATCAGAAGAAAAAATTACATTCACAAAACACATAAACGGTGAATTAAAGTATTGAAAGTTTTTTTTAAATTAAAGTGGAAAAGAGATAGTTGAATATGAAACCTGAATGCAGTAAAACAGAAAGAGTACATTTGACCAAGGAAAAAGAAACACTTCTTATCACTCTTTACGCAAAAGCTCTGGACAACCGTTCTGAAAAACCAATTCTCAGTGACCAGAAAGCTGATGAAATGGTAAAAGCAATAGACTATGATTTCGAGAAACTGATTCCCCCTGAAGATTTAAATAGTGCCAATCTCGTGGTTATCCGGGCTAAACAGATAGATACATGGATTGAAGAGTTTCTCAAAACATATCCCAATGTAATTGTGCTTAACCTTGGTTGCGGCTTAGATACTCGAGTATCAAGAATAAATCCCTCAAAAGATGTATGCTGGTTTGATGTGGATTACCCGGAAGTTATAAACTTAAGAAAAAGGTTCTATTCAAACCAAGAGAATTACCAGATGGTAAAATCATCATTAACTGAATTAAGATGGTTGGAGAAAATTCCAAACAATAAACCGGTAATGGTAGTTGCAGAAGGTGTGCTGGAATACCTTACCGAATATGAAGTGAAAACATTGCTCAACAGACTAACTGATCATTTCTCCCATGGACAAATTATATTTGATGTTATGAACTCATTTGCCATAGAATCCGGCCAAAAAAGTCTTAAAAAGACAACCGGGGCAGAACATAAATGGGCGGTTGATGACATTCAAAAAGTGGATGTATTAAATTCAAAGCTTAAAAGAATCTCCAGCTTGTCGATTATGGGATCAAAATTCATGCATAAGCTTCCATTAAAATACCGTTTGATTTATAAAATCATGTACCTAATTCCAAATTTTAGGAACATGATACGGTTGCTAAGCTATAGCTTTTAATTACAAATCAGATTTCCAATTCAACATATAAAAAAAATGTATTTTATTGTATTTTATTAAAAAACTAAAAAAGATTACCTTGGTTTTTTCATGAATTTAAAGTATATGAACCCCACTATAAGTAAAATAATCACTAAAAGCACTACAACTCCAATTATACCAAGTATACCTAGTTTTGCTATGGCTCCAAGTCCACCTAATTTAATTCCTTTTGCCAGTACCGGGTTAAACATGTAACATCACCTTTTTAGATTATTACATTGAGTGAATATAAAGTCACCCATTAATTTTTATTTTGATTACTTCAGTTTCATTTATCTGTTTCTTGTTTTTCCTCTTCCTCATCTCCACTTACCATTAGTAAGGCCAACCAGCGGGTTTCATCAAAGTTTTCCAGGTATTTTATAACGATCAATGTTAAAGGCACACCGATTAAGAAGCCAGTGGGCCCTATAATCCATCCCCATACAAATAATGAGACAAATACCACGAAAACAGACATTTGAAGTCCTTTTCCAGCTAGTTTAGGGAATATGTAGCTTTCAGCTACGGTGTTAATAATTACAAAGAACAGTCCCATGCCTATGGCTCCCCAGATACCATATTTGGCCCAGGCCACTAACACTGGAGGTATGGCAGCTATTATAATTCCCAAATAGGGGATAAAACCCAGGGCAAATGTTAACAATCCCCATAAAACTGCAAAATTAATGTCAAAGACAAAAAGGATGGCTGAAACACCCAACCCATATAGGAAGTTTACTTTAGCCCGGATTATGAAGTATTTGATGTTAGCATCTACGATTTCAATCATTCGACTTAAAAGAGAGCTATCCCCACCTAATCCTTTAACCAATCTTACTTTTATTTGGGGAAGCTCATAGACCAAGAATACAATTGCAAACAGCATGAAAATTCCCATGGAAATAAGTCCAGTAATATCAGATAGGGGTAAATGAGTTATGAGGAATTTTATTATTTCATTCCCGTACTGTGCCAGAATACCACCGGAATTTATGGTTAAGTTAGGCAGTTCTTTTATCAGTTGCGCCAATGAAACCGCCAGGAACCATATTATTCCAACTCCCACGGCAAAAGTAGCTATCAAAGTTAGTATAACTGACTGGTTGTAAGAAAGGCCTTTTTTCTTCAGCCACATTAGGAAAGGGTAGATAATTATGCTGATGAATATTGAAAGGAGTAGAGGTCCTAAAATTTCAGCACTGTATTTCATTCCAATAACCGCAATGAAAATAATGGCTATGATACTGATTTGCCTCATAAATGAGGGTATTTTAAATTCTTCCAATTGGATCATCTCTCCTACAATTTTAAACTCCGATAACTAACCTAAAAACAGATTCCGCACTCTTTTTCACCAGTACGTTTTTGATCTAAGGTTAAATCCTGACATTGATTTATCTCTTATCCTAAATCCCTAAATTTGTATAAAGATTAGAGAATTCTCACAAGTACACTTAATACTGGCCAGATTGTGATTTAAAATATTCTTTGGATAATTATAGTTTTGAATTTATTTAAATTTTCTATTCTCCCCACCATAATCAGAATATTAAAAAAATTAATTTAAGAATAAATAATAATTTATAAATAATAAAATGAGGAGATTTCCCATGGAAAAAATAGACTACATCAATCCAGGAAATATGGCAAAACCTAGAGGGTATTCCCACGCTGTATCAGTTACTGGGAATCACCAGACCATTTACATTGGTGGGCAAAATGCAATTGACGAAAACGGAGCTCTCGTAGGTAAAAATAATCTTAAAAAACAAACAGAACAGGTTTTAACCAATATTGAAAAGATCTTGAAAGAAACAGATGCTAAACTTGAGAATGTGGTTAAATTTAACATCTACTTGGTTCCGGGACAGAATCCACAAGAGGGATTTCAGGTTTTCCAGGAAAAATGGGGTAGCAATCCAAATTATCCTGTGATAACGGTTATATTTGTAGCGGGACTGGGAAATCCTGATTGGTTGATTGAGATCGATGCAATGGCAATAAGTGGTAAATAAAAAAAAAGATTTAAAGGTTTTCAAGTTCTCCGGAAGGTTTCAAGTTCACCTGGAATTATTTTCCTTGCATTACTGTTACAAGACCACCAATAATCAAGAATATCGCTGCTAACCAGGCATAGATGTATATGAACGCGGGTAATAAGATGATAATGATGGCAATAATAATTCCCAGCACTAACATTGCGCCTCCACTCATTTGTACATTTTCCATGATTTCACCTCCCTTTAAGTTTGTCCATGAACATGACTGACTCAGTGAATTAACCTCGCAGTGAGTATCAACCTCGTTGTGAATTTAACACCCTGTGAATATTAACCTCGCTGTGAATTTAACCTCTTAGTGAATATCAACAGTTAAATAGAATATTACCTTTACCACAAAGCCAATTCCATTTGATTTAAAAAATCATTTAGAATGTTAGTTAGGGTTTGGCTCCTTTTTTCATCCCATAACTCATCAAATAATTTTATACAAATTATTTTTCGCTTTTCACGATTATTTTATCTCCAATTGCCACCACCATATTTAGAGGGATTATAAGGTCATTTTTAGAACTTCTCAGACTATCTAAAATACCCCCATTTCCACCTACTATGAATGATTCTATGGTTTTACTTTCAAAGTTGGCTTCCAAATCTGTAACTTTGCCAAGTATCATTGCATTAATGTCTACCACTTCTTTACCAATCATTTCTTCTTTTATTCTCATATCAGTCACCTCTTTATCCCTTCAATTTTTTTCAAGGTCATCCAGATCCAAGGTCATCCAGATCCTGAGATACCCTTAAGAATCTTCTTTCAAGCTCTTCATTGAGATAAGTTTTAGTAGCCAGTTCCAGGTCTTTTGTTAATTTGTTCATTTCTCCATTGACAAATTGTTCGATTTCTATGGATAACTCGTTTGATGCATTTTTATCCGATTTTGATGAATTATAAACTTTTAATGCATTATCAGACACATTATTCTTCATTTTGGGCTTATTATCATCTGCCATTTCATTGATAAGAACATCATCTTTCCTTGTTATTGCAGACCTGGAACCTTCTCCAGACACATCTTTCCCAGTTATTGCAGACCTGGAACCTTCTCCAGACATATCTTTCCCGGTTTTTGAGGGTTTATTATCATCTTCTGATGAGTCCTTCTTTAATTTTTCAGAAGTATTCTTTCCCAATCCTTCAGAATCATCTATAATTAACTTATTTTCTCCCTCATATACAACTGCAGTTGCAGTTGCAGTTACGATGGTGACACTGCCCTGTAACCCACCCATGGACACAAAGTCGATTAAGACCTCAACTACCCCATTAGCCCCCATTGATTCTGCATTTTCCAGCATTCGAGAGAAGGCAACTTTTTTTGCTGTCCCTAAATTGAAGTCATCCAGTTGAACTGGTTCAATGATCTTTACTATTTTTGAAAGCCGCCCCTCGGTTTCATTCTCTTCAGCTAGGGCTTCTCCAATAACCAAACCTAGATATTCCTTTATTTTTCCACCATTTACATTGGGAACTGACACTAGGGGCATGTTTAACCCATCCATGAAAATTTCATCGGCAGATTTGGTAGTTATCCCTTCAACCCCCGATGTTGCCTGGATTATTTCAGAAGGAGTCCTCAACAGTAACCTCATAATCCTGGATGCTATGCCTGGGACTACCACCAAAAGAATATGATTGACAAATATAGGGAATGCCGCCTGAATAGTCAGTATTAAGGCAATTATGGTTATTAAACTAAGGGTAGCTGGTTCTTTGGGGAAAATCCAGCCTGGTAAAACCCAGCCATAAATATTGATTAAAATGAAGGTTAATAAAGCACTGATAGCACCTGTACTTTTACCATGCTTTCTGGTTGCAACGTAGTTTTCCACAAATCCCGCCAGTAAGGGAGATACTATGTACATGATGTTGAATCCAAATATAATCAACTGCCATTTTAAACAAATAACAGCAGAAAGGACTCCTGCAACCAGACCTAGATATATGGAAATAATTGCCCATCTATTCTTTAGGATGAAACTTTTATTCTCGGTATCAGTCAAACCATGTCACCTCGAATTTGGTATCTCTGGGGATCAATTATTCCTGAAATGAAACTGCAGTTCCAACTACCGTGACCATTATGGTGTTGCCCATGGTGCCTCCAAGATTATGATAGGCTACACGAGTCCCTATGATTGCATTAGCACCTTTTTCCTCAGCTTTTTCAGTCATGCTCGTGAGAGCTAAGTTTCGGGCGGTGGTAAGCTCTTCTTCATATTTAGAAGTTCTTCCCCCTACCACATCTCGCACTCCTGAAAACAAATCTTTATACAGATTGGCACCCAATAGGGCATCTCCAGTCACCAGACCATAGTACTCGTTTATTTTTTTCCCTTCAATGACAGGGGAGGTTATAATCAACATTTTCGAAACACCTGCTTTGGCATTTTTAAATAATGTAAGTAATCACCAATGTGATTATTAATATTGGTTCACCAATTTATTTAATTTTCTATTTTCCACCTCATTTTTCACTAAAAAGTCAGTTAATTAGCAAAATGAGAATTCCTTAATTAAAAAAGAGAGTTGGGGCATATCTTCCAGATATTTACTATTTTGCATTAATAAAATCAATATCAAAAAAGAGATTAATTTAAGGGGAGTGATGTTGCTTGTGGAGTGATACTGCAATGTGATGTGTGCTTGCTGAATGATAATACTTGCAAAGTGATGCTGATGATAATATATTGATGAGATAAATTAGATTAAAGAGTTATATCCTAAAGAGAATGCAAATCCTGATGAGTTAAAATTCTTACTGTGAATATCCTTAACTGTCTTCTTGGTATTCAGGACTTTGAATCATGGACGGGTGTGCATGGTAAAGAATAGCAATATAGGCCGCTGAAACACCACGGTTTAAGTCCTGTTGTACAATACTCCCCTCTTCTTTTTTGTTCCAAGATTCCAAACTCTCTTTTCCCCGTTCATTTCCGTATTTAAGCATGTTTTTCAGATTAGAATACTTAAAATCGTGTTTTTTAGGAGTTAGAGTATTTCCTATTTGCCAGTACTTATCCTTATCATTGATCCATCCACAGTGTGGTGCAGAGTAGGTGTCTGAGATATAGTGTGATGCAACCCCAAAACACCATGCGGCTTCCTTATAATCTCCCTTTTCGTAGGCTACTTTCCCCTTATCCAACCATTCATTAGTTTTAGGGTAACTACCAGGGTATCCATGATTGACTTTATCTCCAGGGAGTGTATCTGGATAGGTGGATCCTTCCTTCATCAATGGAATATAAGGTTTGAGATTTTTAGCGACATCCGAAGGTAGGTTGGCTTGTACCTCATCCACTATTTTTTTATGGGCAGTCCATTCCCAAGCGGCTACAGGTGATATGATTAAGAATACAAAACCAAAAAATATCGCTATTTTAAACAGGTTACCCATGATAACGACCTCATAACAAATCCAATTCACCTATCTAAATATAGGTTCACATCATGATAAGCATGAAAACCAGTTAATGTGATACACTTCACAATGGATTAATTGGTTAGCTAGGGTTGGGTTTTAAGATAGGTTGGGTATTAAGATAGGGTTGAGTTTTAAGATAAGGTTAAGTTTTTAGGATAGGGTTAGGATACGTCGGTTTTTTACTCCAGGGCAACAATAATACCAGTAAACCAAATCAACCTATTTTTGGCAACCCTCTTCAAATGGGCAGGTATGGACAATGGCCATTTTTATAGGTCCAACATCGTTTATGATCTGTTTTTCAACTTTATGGGAAATTTCATGGGATTCCCTAAGTTTTAAATCCCCATCAAGTTCAATATGCAACTCTGCCGAAGCATACGGCCCCATGTTGTTCACCCTCAAATCATGGACTCCTTTAACTGCTTCAACAGACAGGGCTGATGCCCGTATTTCTTCTAAAATTTCTTCTGAAGGTAGTTTTCCCATAATAGTATTGATATTATCACGTGCAACGATAAATGCAGTTCTAATGACCATGATTGCAATGAATATGGCCACTATAGGATCTAACATGGTGAATCCCAGTTGCGCACCGATTACTCCCACCAGTACTGCTCCGCAGGAGAATATATCCACTTTCTGGTGTTGGCCATCTGCAATCAGGGCAGGGCTGTTAATTTTCTTCCCAGAACGAATAAGATATGTGGTCATGGCATAATTAACAATCATCCCAATCACTGCCATTCCTGCAGCAGTCCAATCAGGCGCCTGAAGGGATTCGTTCATTAAAAGCTTAACATAAACATCGGAAAGTATTTCGTAGGCAACTACCACCAGAAACACTACAATTATTAACCCGACAATTGGTTCGGCCCGGCCATGCCCGTATTGATGCTCCCTATCAGCGGGTTTCATTCCAATTTTAAACCCAATAAAAGCGAGTATAGAAGTTATCACATCAGAAAGGGTGTGAGCAGCCTCAGCAACCAGTGCAGTACTGCCTGATAAGGTACCTACAATGAAGTTAAATAGGGTCAGGAGTATGTTACCCAAGATAGCTACCATCGAGGCTTTTCGACCTATATTTTCCCTTTCCAGGTCTTCATTCATTAAATCATCCACTCCACAGAATTTAGTTAATATAATCCATATCTAGTTAATATAAGCCCCATTTAGTTAATATGAGCTACAAATTCAATAACAGGCAAATAAAATTGTAAATTTTTCCATCAAGAGAACTTCCTTATTCCTGTCCTGATTTATTTTTAAACTTTATAAATCTTTACTTAATCTTAGGAGAACCTAATAATATTAGTTTTGCCTAATAGTTAAATATAAGAACCTTTCTATGCCACGGAACAGTTTATATCCATTAAAACAATGTATTCTTTAGTATTGAAATCATCGTGTTATTTAAACGCAGCAAAAATTTACACACAACATCCCCACAAATTTCCAGATGGATTGAAACACCATAATGATACTCCGATCTTAAAACTAAGATTCCCGGTAATAGACACTTACC
Source organism: uncultured Methanobacterium sp. (assembly GCF_963666025.1). Classification (NCBI taxonomy): domain Archaea; kingdom Methanobacteriati; phylum Methanobacteriota; class Methanobacteria; order Methanobacteriales; family Methanobacteriaceae; genus Methanobacterium; species uncultured Methanobacterium sp. The sequence continues at coordinate 583,685 of NZ_OY762552.1, forward strand.
CTGTAATAATGACGTGCCCTGATAAAATAATATTCAGTTGCTAATTATTAAGTTAATAAAAATATTGCCCTTGGGGAGAAATATTTATTAATTAATAAATTAATAATAGTTATAACAAGCATATTAAGTGGGTGGGATATATGATCAGAATAAGCATGTCATTACCAAAAAAACTTTTAAGTGAATTTGACGAGGTTTTAAAGGACAGAGGATATAATTCAAGATCTAAAGGTATTAGGGATGCCTTAAAAGATTATATCGTACGTTACCAATGGATGAAAGAAGTGGAAGGGGACAGAGTGGGGATAGTGGCTGTCATCTACGACCATCACTACACTGGAGTAATGGAAGACCTCACCGATATCCAGCACGACTTCATGGATTACATAAATGCCACCATGCACATACACCTGAGCGAAAAAAACTGTCTGGAAGTTATAGTAGTCAAAGGAGATGCCAAAAAAATCCGGGACCTCACTGAAAAGATCATGAGACTCAAAGGTGTGGAACACGTCAAACTCACCACCACTTCCAGTGGAGAAAAAGTCTAAACTAATGATTTATGAAAAACTAAGAAAATCACTTTATATATTATAAAAAGGATTCTAATAAAAGAAATTCTATAAAAAAGGATTTTAATAAAATAAATTCTATAAAAAAGGATTCTGATAAAAGGAATCTGAATTTTTTTTATTTAATCCCATCTGAATCTCACCCATACCGGGGCGCGGGGTTTATTCTTTACAATATCATTGGCCTTGATCTCTGCAGGCAGGGGGCGGGTGGTTAAAAGTACATCCAGAACTGGTGGAATTGAAATATCAGTTTCTGCTTTATTTTTTTCTAAAAACTCCATTATTTCCCTTCGATCCAGATCACTGAATCCAGTGCCCACTTTACCAAAATACTGACCATCCTTCTCCAGAATCAGAGCCCCAAAAGCTATGCTTCCTGTGCTTCTTGTTGCACCAATCACATTAACATCTATGGTCTCCGATCTCTTTATTTTCAACCAATTCGCAGATCGTTTACCTGATTCATATCTTGAACTGGCATTTTTAATGATCACTCCTTCGTAACCCTTCTTGATAGCTTCTTCAAAATGGTCTTTGACTGTTTCTGTGGTTACTCTTTTAAAGGGAATTATGGTAATATGATTTCCCACATCCACTGCATCCAATAATATTTTTTTGCGCTGAATCAGTACCTTACCAGTGATATATTCACCCTGAAAGCGGAGAATGTCGAACAGGTTGAAAGTTGCAGGAAGTTTCCGGGATAGGATGGAAATTTTCAGTTTATCTTCAACATTGCGTTTTAAAAGTTTCCGAAATCCTCCTGGAACTGTGAGTTCCCCATCTAAAACCCAGTCATCCCCTTTAACATTTTTTTTAAGACTGGAAACGATTTCAGGAAATTTATATGAAGCTTCAACATGGCGACGGGTCCACATATTGATAACATCCCCTTCACGCATCGCTATGATCCTTTCACCATCCAGTTTAGGCTCGCTGATCCAGACACCTTGCAGGTAAACATCACCCTCTGCTAATTTACTGAGCATGGGCTCCAACATTTCCATAAATATCCCCCGAAAAAAATTAACCTAATCTTCCATCATTGCCAGCATTTTTTCCAGTTCTTTTTCCAGTGATCTGGTTTCTGGAGGCTTTAATTCTGGTATTAATTCTTCACCAGCAGATTTTTTCTCAATTAGTTCCTTTAACTGTTGAGTGTAGGTTTCAGAGTAATCAGTCCAATCAAAATCAAAGATCATACTTTCCATTACTCGGGTTGCCTTCTCCAGGAGATCCTGGTCAACTTCGCTGGGAATGATCTCCACTTCCTCCTGTGATCTTACCTGTTCAAAGTACAGCAACTGTTTCAGGAGAAATCCATTCTCATGAGATTGTAACATCCCAATGTACTCGTTGTTGCGCTGAACCCATTTCACCACTGCCACTTTCTCTTTATTTTCCATAGCTTCCTTGAGTAAATGGAAACTCTGACCTGTACCTCCCTTCTTGGGGTTATCAGTTCCCAGATAGTAAGGTTTGGACAGGGAAATTTGAGGTATTTCACTGTACTCGCAAAATCCCATTATTTCCATGGTTCTAGTGGAGAATGGGCGGAGGTTTTTAATCTCCTCATCGGTGAACTGTATGCATTCTCCGGCAATATCAATTGCTTTGGCAATTTCATGGGGTTCAAGTTCTTTACCATCTTTTTCGCAAACCTTTTTATAATGAACTCTACCACAATCTGTTTTATGAACCAGATGAAACCCTACATGGAGGTTTTCACTTGCAGCGTACAGTCTGATGGGTATAAAAATAGTTCCGAATTTTATTGAGCCTGACCAGATTGATCTCATAAAACCATCCCTCTCATAAAAACATCCCCCATTTATTCCTCATAAAACATCTCCCCAAACATCTCCAATATATTATATGTTATAAAAAGGAGTAATAATTTGTTATAGATGTGATTTGGCTGATTCTAAAAGAGAGTTCATTAGGTAAAGGGTCTTGTAAAAATGAATTTTGGGTATTTGATATTTTGGGTAAAATTCCCAATTTTAGGTATTTGATTTCAATTTTAAGTATTTAATATTCCCGATTTTAGTATTTGATATTCTCTTAATCTCCTGCATTTTCCACCATTTTCAGTTTACGATTCCGTTCTCTGTTTTGGCTCCCCAATTTATGTGCATAATCCACGATTTCCATCATATGCCTGTATTTTAACTCAGGTGTGATGTTAATTACTTTTCTATCAACTTTATACCGGTATCTTCCATAAAAATTGGTTTTAATCTTTTTGTAATGATTATCCATGGTTGAAATGTAATAATAGGATAGATCCAGTTCTTTTTCAGGGTTGAAGATGTTTTCCATTTCATAAGTGATCTCATTTAGGATTCCCTGTACCAGGTTTAAATCTGTGATAACTGCATTTCTTCCGTTTTCACAGTTATGGGCGTTGATCTGGTAGATTCCGTCCAAGTACTCTTTAAGGTTGCTGTGCCATTTCCGGAAATCTTTCCCGGGGAAAACCAGGAGATCATCCTTTTTCTGGAACAAATGGGGTTGGTATACCCGTATATTCTTCAAGTCCACTATACCATAACTGTACTTCATCTAAATCACGTTAATCCATTTATAAATCAAGCATCACCCCCCTTATAAACTAACAATTCCCATAATAATCCCCATATGAAAACCTATTTTGACCATAAACCTATTTTGACCATAAACCTATTTCAACCAACCCGTACCCCATGATTCTACTGTAACCAAGTCATTTAAGGATTCTGTGACTATTTCAGGTAGTTCAGTGTTATCGTAGACATAGGTATCCAGATAGGTTTGTAATGGTTTGTTACTGAAAATAGTTTCTAAATTCAAATCTAACAGGCGGACACCATCCATGATCTTCGGCCAGAGCCCTATCACGCTCCATTCCTTGTTTCGATCCAAAGCCATGTCCAGTTGGGTAATGTGATTTATTTGCAGTATCATGGACTCATACATTCTCCTGAACTCTTCCCGTGTGAATATAATAACTTCTTCCTGTTCTTTGAATAATTCCGGATGATAAAGCTGGACTTTCCGTCCGTAAAGCACTCCCTGACTTACCCTCAAAATTATCACCTTCCTCCTCTTGGGGGTGAAATACTATGCACTTCAATGGTCATGGCCATTGAGGTAGAGAGGGATTGAGAAGTAACTGAGAAGATGAGTATTAAAATAAACAATAAAATACATCAGAAAATCAAAAAACGAGTAAAAAAGCTAGAAAAAAATCATGAAAAACTGAATAAATAACCGTAACACAAGTTGAATTTAAAAAATAGAAAAATAAAAAAAAGGAATAAATTTTAGAATAATCCACTGTCTTTTAACTTACTTTCAGTCCACTGTGCCCGTTTATCAACTTTTTCTTTGATGATCAAGGTTAGAACAAAGCTTACAACTGGGAATATGGCTAGTACTCCAATGCAGTATAAGAAATTACTCCATAAAACACCAGCAACCACTTCACGCAGTGCTCCTATAGCATAGGTCAAAGGTAGATAAGGGTGTATGGCCTGGAAGAAAGATGGTAAAAGCTCCACTGGGAAGGTTCCTCCGGTGGCAGTTATCTGCAGAACCAGGATTATAATGGCCAGTGCTTTCCCTGCATTTCCAAAGGCAGAGGTCATGGAGTAGACCACAATCATACCACACAGACCAATGTAGATGGTGGTAAACAGGAATAAAAGTTGGGATGAGACCTGTATATTTAGGAGTAGGGCTCCCACTGCAACTATAAACGACTGCACTAAACCTATTACTAAAAACAGGCCCATTCTCCCCATATACACTGTTTCAGCACTGTACTTCTTCCGGGATTTAACACGCATGGAGATCATTGCTACTGCTATTATACAACCAATCCACAAAGAGATTGCAATATAGAACGGTGCAAGTGCAGAACCATAGTTATCAACCGGGTAAATATGGGTCTTATCCAGTTTCACCGGACTTTCAAAGTAGTTTTTCACTCCATTTTGATCAGTTTCAGAGAATGCAATTAAACGGTCCAGATCAGCTTCATCCACTGAATTAACCTTACTAGTTGCAGTCTGGATGGAACTTCTAACCTCTGGCCATTGGGAGTTGGCCATTGCCAGTTTAGCTGATGCAGTACTGATGGCCTGATCAATGTTATCCCTGTTGTTTGCCAGTAACGTAAGGGCACTGTCCATTTGGTCAATGGAAGTTTTAAGTTGATTTAACTTACCCGAAGGGTCCTTACTACTGGCTATGTCTGCTTCAACCTCTTTTAAGATGGTTAAAACCGTAGTTGCTTTGGTAGTGGCATCTTCGACCTGGGTGATGATTGGTTTTAGACTTTCATCCCCGGTTTGATTGTAAAGGGCAACTAAAAAGGCATCAACATATTTTAAACCAGTTATGATTTTAGTATCAACTGACTCCATATCCTGAACTGTGGAAAGGGCCTTTGCATGGTCACTCTGAATGTAATTATACAGAGTATCATATTTTGATTTGACCTCATCAGCCTCGCTCTTCATCACTGGTAGCTGTGCACTGAACTTGGGCCAGATCCCATTAACAGTGGTCATGACCGAGTTAGCCTGAGCCAGATCAGTATCAATGTTTCCTAATTTCCCATTTAATTCATTTAACATGGATTTAGTTTTAAGAAACGTTGCTTTGTTCTCCTTGGCCAGCTCCCCTACATCACTGAGTTTACCGAATATAATACCATCGATAGTTCTCACAATTTCGTCGTTGATCTTTGTTTGCAGGGTATCAGCCCCTGTGTTGGTCATTTTAGGGGCGATAGCATTCAGTTTATCATTAACCACGTATTCTATGCTGGCCTGCTGTGGGTTGGTGGTGTCAATGGATAGTACGGTCTGACTGAAATTACCGGGTATTATAAGAGCTGCGTAGTAATCTCCATTTTTAACCCCATCACGCGCTGTTTTCTCATCGACAAATTGCCAGTTGAATTTATTATTACCCTTCAAGTCTTCAACCATCATATCGCCAACATTATACTGGGTCCCATTAAGATTAGAACCAGTATCCTCGTTGGCTACTGCCACTTTTAGGTTAGAGGTTAAAGCATAGGGATCCCATGTTGCCTGAATATTCAAAAGGGCGTACATTGATGGGATGATAATAATCGCCGCTAGAACAATTAAAACCACGGGATTATTCTTTATAGCCCTGATATCATTTTTAAAAATTTCTCTTGCACCTTTAATCATTAAAACCATCCAGCTAATTTAACAAATAGATAGGTAGGGTAATAGAAGTTTATAATCTTTACCATCATCCTATAAAAACATTTCTTAGATTATTAATCATGCAAAATTTGTAACTCCAGAAGAGTTTTAATCAGAGTATCCAGAAGAGGTTTTCAGAGGATAACAAAGCATGATTTTTAGAAAAAATCAAGATTAAGTGATTCAAGTCTGATTAGAACCTTCAGCATTAACTCCTAAAATTCCAAACATACCGGTGGGCAGAGTAAGGTATAAAAACAGGACCCACCTATATTGATTATTTAATGTTTATTTGAGGATACGTTTTTGATTATAATATTCTCATCTTAAAAATAATAGGAACTAAGATTCTCATCTTAAAAACAGTGAGAGGAACTAGAATTTCTGCAAATAATAATGTTCATGTGAATTAAGGAATATGGTGAACTTTAATGGCTTTTCATGTTATGTTAATCCCAACCCTGGGTTGTCCATCCAACTGTGAGTACTGCTGGAGTTCGGAGGAAGGATCTCCAGTTATGAATATAGATATAATCAAAGAGACTGTGGAATGGCTTAAAAACTTCCGAAAAGAACCAGTAACCTTCACTTTCCATGGTGGAGAACCATTGCTGGCAGGATATGATTTTTTCTCCCAAGCACTGCCTCTCCTGGCCCAGGAGTTAGCTCATCTTAAACCGGCTTTCGCCCTGCAGACTAACCTGTGGAACCTCACCCCTGAAATAGCCCAGCTATTCAAAGAGTACAATATACCCATTGGTTCCAGTCTGGATGGTCCTGAGGAACTCAATGACCTGCAGAGGGGAAAAGGATATTATCAGAGGACCATGAAAGGATATGAACTTGCCAGAGAACATGAACTGCAGGTTAGTTTCATCTCCACATTCACCTCTTACTCCATACAGTACAAAGAGGATATCTTTAACTTCTTCCTGGAAAATGGGTTGAACCTTAAGTTACACCCTGCTCTCCCATCTTTACGGGATGATAATCCTGAAAAATGGGCTTTATCCCCTGAAGAGTACGGGGAACTTCTGATCTATCTCCTGGATCAGTATCTGGAACATATGGATGAAATTGAGCTTAAAAATATTGACCACCTTTGTAAGTGTGTTTTTATCCGCAGAGGAGTGGTCTGTACCTTTGTAGACTGCATGGGTGACACCTTTGCAGTTGGTCCCGATGGTAGCATCTATCCCTGTTACCGTTTCGTTGGTATGCAGGAATACGTTATGGGTAACGTAAAAGACCATCCCAGTATGGAGGATCTCTCCCAGTCTGATGCATGGAAGCTTCTCCATGATTTTTCAGATTACGTGGATTCAGAATGTAAAAAATGTTCCTACATCAAGTTCTGCCGGGGTGGATGCCCTTACAATGCTCTTTCCATCAATGAAGAGAGTGGTAAAGCTGAAATTAATGGAGTGGACCCCCACTGCACTGCTTATAAGATGATTTTCAAGGAAATAACCAAGCGAGCCACCAAGGAAATGCTGGGATCCAGTATGGGTATGGTCCCTGATGCATCGGGTATGGATCAAAAATCAAAAAAAGGGATAATGTCCATAATGCTTAAACCTTCCTAGATTTATTCAGGATCCCAGATTATTAAAGAATTGATTAGTATCACAACAATTTTATAATTTCAAAAAGTTATAATTTCAAAAAGATTAAATAAAAATTATTCATAAATAATCAAATGATTATTTTTCATTTATAAAGAATTAAAATATTAAAAAAGAATAAACTAACAAGATAAAAAAAAATAACGAGATGACCTGATATGAAAAGAAGTACACCGGTAATTATAGGCGTTCTACTGATTTTAGGAGTAGTTGCCTTGGGTTACTTCGCTGAAGCCAATTCTGTAAGTAACAATACCACTAACAATTCCACAAAATTCACCCTTTTGAAAAATCCTATTTCAGCTGACCAGACACAGTCGGGCCAGGCAGCTCAAAGCCAGCAATCAACAACAACTACTGATACAACTACCAACAATGGCAATACTACACAAAATAACACTCAAAATCAAACAACCACTACCTCCACATCAACAACGTGAAGTTTGATCATTTAAAAAAAAAATAGCATATCACTCAGTATATCAAATATTAATACGTATAAAGCGATAGATTAACTTTAAACGGAGGCATTGTATAATGAATCTAGGTAAATTAAATGAAAAATGCCCAAAATGTGGTTCAAAAGATAAAACCCTTAATCGGAGATTAGATGCTGAACATCGTGCCTTTGGCACCACCCAGAACCTGACATGCAGTGACTGTGGTTATGTATTTAAATCCCGTGAAGATGAAGTTAAAAAGAACAAATGAGTGGGAATTCATCCTACTTATTTAAACTTTTTTATTTTAAACTCTTTTTAAATTATCATTCCCTACTTTGGCTAATTTAAAACAGCATATCCATTGCAGGTTAATCAATCCAGTAATTAAACATTCATATTTTATCAATCAGCAGTTACTTATAGTATTAGTCCAAAAGTTAACTTTGAATTAATCCAAAAATTAACTTCGAGGCCAGTACATGATGATAAAAACTCCAACGAGTGCTATGCTGGCACCAATAATATCAAATCTATCAGGAATTACCTTATCTATCTGCCAACCCAGATCAAAGCCATTGCAATGAAAACACCACCATAAGCCGCATAGACTCTTCCAAAATTAGCTGGTTGTAAGGTGGGGATGACACCGTAAAGTACCAGGATAATGGGCCCCTAATAATGCTAATTCAATACCCCTACCTTCTCTTAACCAGAGCCATATGAGGTATCCTCCACCTATTTCACATAACCCTGCTAGAATAAAGAATAACAATGATTTGAAAATCTCACCGATTCTCATCACCTCCCAATCCACGATGAATATATTCACATATTCATTTAAATCAAAATATATTTTTAAATCAACCTGTAAGCACATAATTGTATTTCTAAGAATTTCTATAAAATATATAGAAAAAGGGATAAATAAAAAAGGAAGGGATAAGGGGGATGTTTAAATGGAAGTTGAATTCAATTTGGAAAACCTTACTGAATGCCTTTGTGACTGTTGTCCAGTTCAGAGTAGATCAAAATGTGCTCTGGATAAAATGAAAATGATGCAGGAAATTGCACAGGAAGATCTGGACTCCAGGATGATGATTGAAGAGGAACGAATTCCGGCAATATACTGTGCCAAAGAAAATGAAAAAGGTTTGAAGGATTTAACAGCCAGCCAGAAATGCCAGTGCGATAAATGTCTGGTGTGGAAAGAAAACAACCTGTTAAGTGGAGAACCACCCGGTTATTTTTGCATGGACGGAAAAGCTAGATAAAGAGGGATTACAATATTATTGCTAATTCTAAATTGCTAGTGAATTTATTGTGAAATTACGTTAGTTTAGGCCTGATTATCATTAGATATTCTCTTTCAATAAATATTCTCACATTAAAAATATTCTCACATTTTATGAAATCTTTAACAATCATATCCATCATTAAAAAGACAAAATCCTGAATTAATTGGAGATTTAAGCTAATGTAACCAGAAAATATGGGCTGAATTTCCCTTAAACTCTGCAAAAATATAAATATGATCATAATCAGATAATCAACAGAGTGGATTTGATGATGAGGAAAGATTTGATTATTATACCCATACTCTTGGTTGGAGTGATAGCTGGATCAGTGGTAGGAATGGGTTACAGTCCTGCTGTGTCACCAGACAACAACCAAACTTCCAATATTAATATATCCACCAATACATCCACACCAACCACAGTTACCAACAATAGTACCACCCCACAGACATCAACATCACAGAAAGCCACAACTACCAGTACTAAAAAAACAACATCAAGCAGTACATCCACAACCAAAAAAACTAACACCCAAACACAGGAACAAACCACAAATAACCCTTCAGATGAAAACGGTAATGTGACGGTTTAAAACTATTTTTTAAATTTATTAAACGAATTAATTTTATAACAAATCATTAACTAATTAATGTTCTTCATGAATTAATGGATTAACTGTGGTTTTCACGAAAAAGAGTATCTGGGTTTTCATGAAAAATAATCCGATTTTTGTGGATCTATCACTCTATTAAAACAATTTAGTAAAAAGGTTTAAAAAAGTAAAACTAATATGTAAAAAGAAAAATGTTTGATAATAGTTATGTTTGAAGATTAGTTATGTTTGAAGATAAAATTCAATCACTTAATCTGAAAGAATAATGATAGGACTGAGAAATATGATAGTTAAGGAATGGTGCATGTACTGTGGGGAATGTGCGGGTGTTTGCCCCCGTAACCTCATTGAAGTACGGGAAATCAGCTTAAATTTCAACGAAGAAGAATGTAAAGACTGCCAAATATGCCTCCAGGCGTGTCCAGTTAATGCTCTGGAAAAAAGGGATGATTAAATGATGGAAACTGATATTCTAATTATAGGTGCCGGTCCTGCCGGCTCAACAGCAGCTAAACACGCTGCACTTAATGGCGCCCGGGTAATTGTAATTGATAAAAAATCGGAGATAGGATCACCCAAAAGATGCGCAGAAGGTGTCTCCAAAGACGGTCTTAAGAAACTGGGAATTGAACCATCCCCACGATGGGTGGCCAAGGAGGCCACTGGAGTTAGAATGGTTTCACCCAACGGCACTGCAGTGAATCTCACCGAGGAAAAAGTGAAACTCCCTGAAGCAGGTTATATTCTGGAGCGTAAGGTCTTTGATAAACATGTGGCCATGGATGCCGGCCGCGCCGGTGCCAAGATCATGGTAAAAACTCTGGCCACTGGCCTGCGAAGAGAAGAAGACCAGGTCGTGATTACTGTCGAGAACATGGGAGAAGAACTGGAAATCAAAGCTAAGATTGTTATAGCTGCTGATGGTCCTGAATCCCGTGTTGGTAGATGGGCTGGACTTAAAACTGCTCTTAAGCCTAAAAATATGGAATCCTGCGCACAGTTTGAAATGGCAGGAGTCGAAATGGCAGAACCAGATTGTATAGAATTTCACTTTGGTAGTGCAGCCCCTGGAGGTTACGCCTGGATATTCCCCAAAGGAAATGACATAGCCAATGTGGGCCTTGGTGTTTTAACCACCATAACCGACAAAACCGCATACCAGCACCTTTTAGAGTTTGTGGAAAGCAACCCTGCCACCCAAAATGCTCAACCCGTAGAACTCAACGTTGGTGGTGATCCAGTAGGTGGATTACTCAAGAAAAAAGTAGCAGATAACGTATTGGTCACTGGAGATGCTGCCAGTATGGTAAACCCGCTCACTGGTGGAGGTATAATCAGTGGTATGCTGGGAGGCCGTATAGCGGGTCAGGTTGCTGCTCAGGCTGTTGCAGATGGAGATTATTCCCATAAAAACCTTAAAATATACGAAAAACTCTGCGAAGATGAACTGGGAGAATCATTCAAAAAGTATTTGAAAGCCAAAGAGTACCTTTTAAGCCTTTCTGATGAGGAATTAGATGAAATTGCCAATGTTTTCAAGGACAGTGACTTTGAAACCATCAATACTGCAGAAATGGTTAGAAAACTGGTTAAAATCTCACCAAAAGCTCTTTTAAAGTTAGGAAAATTGTTCTAAGCGCACTTTAAGAGATTTAACCGTGTATTAAGGCGTTTGCCTTAACTTTTCTATTTTATATTTTATTATAATTCTTCTTTTCCTATTTTTTACTATTTTTTAAGGAATTCAATTTACTAAAAAATCAATTTACTAAAAAAATGATATTCAATTTACTAAAAAACGATCACCAGTATACAGATTATGAAAAATACCATGGCCACCTGGTGATAAAGTATATCTGCCAGATGGAACATGGACTCCTTATTTGTAAACAGTGACAAATAAAGAGGCACTGCTGCCAGGAAAGATGGCAAAACAGCAACTGCAAATTGTATTAAATTCATATCTCCCGAGTAAAGCATGTAAAATAGTACACCGCCCCCCATAATCGCCACCAGACTGGCATCCTTGGACTGTGACTTGTACATGAGGTAAGTACCCATACCCGCCAGGTACATAAAAAGGTATACTGAAATAGGCACCAGGAAAACATTCCCCAGTAGCACTGCACAGGAAGCCAGGCGCAGCACCGAATTGGTGGCAGTGCTGAAAAAAGGAGCCAGACTTGTTTCCTTGAGGCGAATGGGTGGAACAGTGTATATTAATTGATTGATTAACATCAAAGACATTATGACTGTGAAAGCCGGTGGGAATGCAGCAAAGGATATTATGAATACAATTGAGACTAAAACCCCTACAAATAGGAGTATGAACTCTTTATCCACCTTGTTCTTTATAAAAGCACGATCCTGCTTTTGACGATCCCTCTTATCCATATCCAGATCTGTAAGATCGTTAAGGGTGTAAAGAGCACCCCACAGAACAGAAACCAGAACCAGACCACCTAAAATTTCAAGAGGATTATTAATGGGAATATTAAAAAAATAGGCATAGGTAAGTGCCAGTAAGAACATGTTGGCATTTTTAGATGCCCATGTCATACGGGTGGACTTTATCAGGGTTTTTATCATTTTAAACTCCATTAAATACAGATAATCTTACCATTTAACTCAATTAAATACAAATCTTCATTTTAATCCATAAATACAGATAATCCTACCCTTTTAGCCAGTTAAATGCAAATCCTTCATTTTAATCCATTAAATGCAAATAATCCTATCATTTTAACTCCCTTTATAATACAGATAACATACAGGTACATAAAATAATTAATACATTATAAACCGGATTTTATGGCCTGACATATAAAACGGGGTTTGTTACCATATTTTTTTATATAATATTTTATTTCATCATCAGCGGTATCACTTAGATGGCTTTTTACTATATTTATGGTTTCCTCTTCTGAGTAAGATATCTCCACCACTTCAAATGGAATTTCAAGTAGCAAAACCGCCAATCTGGAGAAGGGACCCATGTCAGTGAACAGATCCTTCTTCATACCACCCCTATGAATCCTCCAGGCTGTCTGCAATACCATATTCATATCCTTAAAATCATTCCTGTGTCTTAAATACTCATAAATGCACATTAAATAAAAATTGAATGATTTGAAACCAGCATAATCTGTCCATTGACTGAAACCGGCACATTCTTCATTGATCAAATGATAATCATGGAATTTATCCGCAAATAGAACTACATCAAATCTTTTTAAAACATCAAACAGATTTTCATGGGATTTGACTCCCAGATCTGTTTTCATGGATTTTATCATCCAATTAAATACATCTCGTGAATTTAAATCCAAAGAAGGAAGTGGTAGTTTGACCTCATACAAATTTAGGCCCAATTCAGTACCTGCAGCGTAAATGTTGGTGGATTTGCCAGTCCCAGGGGCACCTACCACATGCACAATACTCCCCCTGTGATCAGTCAGTTTCTGGAAGGTTGAAAGCAGATTCTTATACGATGGAGTGACTACAAAAGTCTGGTTTTCCTCCGGATCCTTTATCTTGTATTCATTCATGTATACCTCATAAAATCGATATCTTAAAAAAATTACCAGTTACAAAATACCAGTTAATATATAAAAATATATTGAACTCATCAGGATATAATAATATGAGGATTGAATAAAAGAATCAACTTACCAATTATGTGAATGTATAAATTAACTGCTGTGAATGTATAAATTCTGATAAATTTTCTTCAATAATTTTCAGGTGATTCTTCTTAAAATATTTCTACAGAAGAAATATTTCCACGAAAAAAACATCAACTGGAGAAAAACTAACAATCAGCCTAAACAATAAACTAACTAAACTAACAATAATTTAACTAAAAAAAATTAAAAATAAATAATATAATTGATTTATAGAGCAGATTTAAGGAGTAATATAATGATCAAAGTACTATGTACCACTGAAACCTCACTTAACCGTCCTGAAGCACGTCGCTGGAGGGAGAGAATGAAACTTTTAGAGCCACTGGGCGAGGTGGTGGTGGTCTTACCATGCAGTATGCGTAAACCTTATTCTGCCAGTAAGTCACACCATGTATTCATTCAGGCCACCAAGGGCCTGCAGGAAGCGATTTTAACATCACCATTTGGTGTTTGTCCCCGTGAGATGGAACAAACATATCCAATCCAGTCCTACGATGTTTCCACAGTTGGAGACTGGTCTCGTGAAGAAATAAAAATCACAGGGGAATGTCTAAAAGAGTATATTGGAGACCATGAGGTCATAGCCCATGTGGCCCAAGGTTATCTGGAAGTCTGTCAGGAATATCTGCCACAGGCCACTTTTACCTGTCAGGATAATAAGGCCACATCCCCTGATTCAATGACTAACCTCAAAAATGAGGTTAGAAAATATAATAAGCTCAAAAGTCGTGCCCGCCAACCCCACATGCTCCGCTCCATAGCCCGTTACCAGTTTAACACCCGTGATGCTGACCAGCTGGTGCCGGATGATTATAAATTAAGGGGAAGGTTTGACCGGCGGTTGATGCAGGGTGATGAACAGATAGCAGTCTTACACCATAACAACGGGCTTTACAGCCTAAACATTAAAGGAGGCATCATCCTGAATGAGATTGGTGTTAACTGGGTGGAAATAGATTTTGACATGAAAACCAATACCCTGTTTGCTCCGGGAGTGGTGGACGCCCATCCAGGGATAATTCCAAAGGATGAAGTGGTCATCATCCGAAAAGGAGAAGTTATAGGGGTGGGTAAAGCTATCATGACCGGTAAAGAAATGAAAAAGGGAGAAAAAGGTGTGGCGGTTCGAGTTAGACATCGGTTGACTTAAGTTCCCAGATTATAAATAAGTTTAAATAGCATAAATATGGAAATAGAAGAGTACCTTTATTTAAGGTATATGAATTATTTGATGTATATAAAAGTATTATTTAATGTATATGAAGGTTTTTTAAAGTAATTATACATTATAACGCACTAAAAAGTGTGAAAAATAAAAAAATCATTTGAGGTATTGTTATGAGTGATGAATTAGTTGGAAAAATTAGAGAAGCTCTGGCTCAGGTAGCTGATCCCCACATGGGAATTAGTATTGTGGAAATGGGCCTTGTGTCCGATATAGAGGTTAATGAAGCTGATAAAACTGCCAAAATCATTATAAAACCAACCAACCCCGGTTGCATGAGTGCTGCCAACATGGCTATGCAAGCTCGTGTAGCTGCTGAGAAAGTGGAAGGAATCGACAAGGCAGAAGTCCAGGTTGAAGGTCATATGATGGCTGATGCCATCAGTGAAATGGTCAACAAATAATCTCTGATTTTAGCATTACCCATCCATGGGTAGTGTGTTAAATGAATCCATGGGATGGATTGCTCATAGTCGAGTTTAAGAGGGGATAGATCTCACTATAACTAACCTTCCCATTATTTTATTATTCCTGTTTGAAAAAAACTAAGATACATTAACTATGAACGTTATCTTAGTGTATATGAACGTTTGTGCGAAAAATCATGAAATTTAAAATAGGTACTCAAAAAAAGTTAATACTATTTTGATAATGATACCCCCACAAAGGTATATATAGGATGAATTCTAAATCAAGAATCTACCCCTGCAGTTTTTGATTTGTTCATGAAATTCAGGTTTTAAAAGCTGTTACTGACATTTAAGGGGCCCGTGGCTCAGGCGGTAGAGCGCACGGCTGATAACCGTGAGGTCCTGGGTTCGAATCCCAGCGGGCCCATTATTACTCATTTTTCATATTCTATTTAACTTTTAGTATATTCTGAGACATTATAATTTGAAAATAAATTCTTATCTCCTTTTAGTTACTCCTTGATTTTTGATATCACATCTTCTGAAAATGTAATAATAAACTGCTTTTCAAAAAATTTATATGGTGAGTTTAGGATACCATATAGCTGGAGCAATGGTAAATTTGGTATTAATTACCTCATTTTTTTTACCCTATTTACCATTTTCTTCCTTTTATTTTAAATTATAACTTATTTTAGAATTTTTTCTGTAATTTTAACTAATTTATTCATTCAAACTCTTCTTTAACCACCGTAACTAACGATTGAATATGGTCTGTTAAAAAGTCTGCAGTGAATTTTAAAACTATTGCCTAGGGATTTAAAAACATTTAAATAAAACACAACATAACTGGATTACTAGGTAATAATGAGGATAAAGGTGTCTTAATGTGGAACTTAATTGGTTTTGGACTGGTAGTCTTAATAATTGTAATATTCTTTGCCATAATTATTGTAATCTACAACAGTTTGATTAAACTTCAAAACGGGGTTGAAGGTGCCTGGTCACAGATAAATGTACAGCTGGAGCGAAGATCTGACCTGATTGATAATCTTGTGAAAACTGTGAAAGGTTACGCAGCACATGAAAAAACCACCTTCCAGGAAGTTGCCCGGGCTCGTTCAAAGTTGAACAATGCTGAGACTGTTAAGGAGAATGAAAAGGCAGATAATATTCTGACCGGTACTTTGAAAAGCTTGTTTGCAGTGGCAGAGAA